>CAZQDD010000074.1:0-10543 GCA_964591805.1 uncultured Acidobacteriaceae bacterium
TTTCTGCTCTCCGTGCTGGTGGCCCCGGTGCATCGTTCGGTGATCGTGCTGGGCAAGGTGCTGGGCGGCACCACGCTGGCAACCTTGCAGGGGGTGCTGTTCCTGGTGATCGCGCCACTACTCGGCATTCACTTCGGCCTGGTGCAACTGCTGCTGGTGATCCTGGACATCTTTCTGGTCTCATTCTCGCTCACCGCCCTGGGCTTCATCATCGCCTGGCCCATGGACTCGACTTCCGGCTTCCATGCCATCATCAACCTGTTTCTGATTCCGCTCTGGCTGCTCTCCGGCTCGCTGTTTCCGGTGAGCTCGGCATCCGTGTGGATGGCCTTCCTGATGCGGATCAATCCCCTGACCTACGGCACCGAGGCGCTGCGCGGGCTGCTGTTCCCGGCTGCGGCTGCGCCTGAGTTCCCGCTTCCGACCTGCCTAGCGGTGCTGGTGGTATTCACCGTCATTCTGTTCAGCCTGGCCTTTGTGGTGGCCAACCGCCGCAGCACCAAACCGGCAGCCTGAGGAGCGACCCATGCAAGCGTCCACGCTCTCCTATTTTCCGGCCATCAACGCCACCCTGAACGGGACGGCCGCCGTTTTGCTGGTAACCGCCAAGCGTTTCATCGACCGGCGAGAGATCGAGGCGCACAAGCGCACCATGATCGCCGCATTTTCAACCTCGGTGGTCTTTCTGGCCTGCTATCTCTACTACCACGCCCACGCCGGGGTGCTGCACTTTGCCGGACAGGGATGGCGGCGCCCGGTGTACTTTACCCTGCTCACCAGCCATACCCTGCTGGCCGTCATCATCGTCCCGCTCATCCTGATCAGCCTGAGCCGCGGCCTCAAGCGCCAGGACGCCAGGCACGTAAAGATTGCGCCGCTGACCTACTGGCTCTGGCTCTACGTGTCGGTCACCGGGGTGGTGATCTACTATCTGCTCTACCACCTCTGGCGCGGCTAGATTCCGCCACGGAACCCGATGCGGCACGGGGGCGCCAAGGCTGCCGAATGTTAAACTGCAACCGGGTACCCCGGTTGAGCTCCGCCATGGCTGCACGCGCGGCTTGGCTCGGGGAACCGGAAAAGGGAGATGAGCAAAAGCGATCAGGAGAACGGTGGTAGTCCGCCTGCCAAAGCCCCAGGGGGCGGAGCAGCCGCGCCCCCCGATGCTCCGCATGACTACCAGGTGTCACTTGAGGGAGTACACGGCACGGTCGAGTTGCCATCGCACCAGGCCGGCTTCTGGCAGCAGTACCGGGCATTTGTCGGCCCCGCAATTCTGATCAGCGTGGGTTACATGGACCCCGGCAACTGGGGAACCGACCTGCAAGGCGGCGCGCAATTCAAGTACGGGTTGTTGTGGGTGGTCGGCGTGGCCAGCCTGATGGCCATTTTCATGCAAGTAATCTCCGCCCGGTTGGGCGTGGTGACCGGCAAAGACCTGGCGCAATGCTGCCGCGACTGGTATCCGCGCTGGACGCGCTGGCCCAACTGGCTGCTGAGCGAATCAGCCATTGGCGCCTGCGATCTGGCGGAGGTGCTGGGCAGCGCCGTCGCCCTGAACCTGCTCTTCCACATCCCGCTGCTCTGGGCGGTGATCATCACCGGTCTGGACGTGCTGCTGCTGCTGGCGCTGCAACGCTTTGGGATGCGCACCATTGAAGCCGTGGTCGTGCTCCTGGTGGCCACCATCTCGGTCTGCTATTTCATCGAGCTATTTGTTCTGCCCCAGACCCAGCCCAGCTTTCTGGAGATGGCGCGGGCGCTGGTGACACCGCAGTTTCGCCAGGTGGGAATGATCTATGTCGCGGTCGGCATTATCGGCGCCACGGTGATGCCCCACAACCTTTATCTGCATTCCGCCCTGGTACAGAGCCGGCAGTTGCAGAAGGACGAGCCTTCGATCCGGCGCGCGATTCGCTTCAACACGATCGACTCCAGTGTGGCCCTGACCATCGCTTTCTTTGTCAACGCCGCCATCCTGGTGCTGGCGGCAACCGTCTTCTATGGCAAGCAGAGCGTGGTTGTGCCGGGGGGACAACTGGTCCATTTCAATGCCGACAGCGATTGGATCCGGGTCGCCTACCTGACCCTTGCGCCATTGCTGGGAACGGTGTGGGCAAGCTCGCTGTTTGCGGTGGCGCTGCTGGCCAGCGGCCAGAGCAGCACGATCACCGGCACCCTCGCTGGACAGGTGGTGATGGAAGGCTTTATGCACTGGCGCATCCAGCCGTGGCTGCGCCGCGTCATCACCCGCACCCTGGCAATTCTGCCCGCGGTCTTCATCATTGGTCTGCGCGGTGACAGCAGCGTGACCGATCTGCTGACCCTGAGCCAGGTGGTGCTGGCGCTGCAACTTCCCTTCGCCATGTTTCCCCTGCTACAGTTCACCAGTTCCAGCAAACGCATGGGGAGATGGAAGAATAGCCGCTTCCTGCTGATCGCCGGCTGGGGCAGTGCTATTCTCATTACCGCACTCGATATCTACGGCTTGCCGGACTCGTTGAAAGAGGCCTGGCTGGTCATCGCCGGACGCTGACGCCTGACGGCAGAAACGGAACACCATGTACGACACCATTCTGGTCACGTTGGACGGCACCCCGACGGACCGCGCCATTATCGAGCATGTGATGCTCCTGGCGAAACTGGCGCATAGCCGCATAATATTGCTTCACGTCGCCGACGGATGGGCCGCCAGAACCTATGGCCCGGACGCGGTCGCCCCGGAGATCACCGAAGACACCGAATACCTGAAAAACATTTCAGCGGAGTTTGAAGCTGCGGGCATTCCAGCCACGGCGGAGCTGGCTTACGGCAACCCGGCCGAGGAAATCGTCAAGTGGGTTCACAATAAAGGCTGCGATCTGCTGGCGATGAGCACCCATGGGCATCGCCTCTTCAGCGATTTATTTCTGGGCGCCACCGCCAGCCATGTCCGCCATTGTGTGAGCGTCCCCATTCTGATGCTGCGGGCGAAGCAAAACCCAAAATAAACACTTCGGCGGAGCACCCCGGCCGAATCAAGAGATGTCATCCATGACAGCCTGTGCCCTGGACACGGGCTGTCAATGGTCTCCAGCGCCAATCTTGACCCTGCGCAGGAGATACGCGAGCAGAGCCGCGCCGGCAGCGATCACCGCTAGCCCTCCGAATATGTCCATGAACGCGAGCAGGGCGGTTTGCTGCTGCAGGATGCGATACAGAGTTGCCAGGGCGGGCGCCATGCCATCGCCGGAAGAGGGCACGCGAAGAAACATGAATGCCCGAATGCCATAGAGGTGCCCCATCATGAGGTGATTCCCCACGGCAAGGTGCTGCACCATCATGCTCTGGTGGGCCTGACTACGCCGTGCGAGAAAGGTGCTGACCAGCGCGATGCCCGTACTGCCGCCTACGTTGCGCATCAGGTTCAGAGTGCCGGTGGCTGTGCCAATTTGATCGCGGCGCAGTGGCGCGGCACCGGCTACGTTGATGGGGACGAACAGAAATCCCATGGCGGACCCAGCCAGCACCTGTGGCCAGAAGATGGTCCAGGGGGACATGTCCAGCGAGATCCATGACAGGCAAAGCGACGCAATTCCAAAAACCAGAAAACCGAAGGCGATAATGTTGCGGGGTTCGATCCTGGAGACGAGTTGACCCACCAGGACCATGGAGATGAGGGCTCCCAACCCAAGGGGCACAACGGCGATGCCGGCCGCTAAAGAGGTGTAGCCCATCAACAGTTGCAGGAATTGCGGTGTGAGCAGGGCGATGGCATACATCAGCAAGGCAGCGAAAAAGATCAAGATCGTTCCTACCGCGAAGTTACGCACGCGGAAGATACGCAGGTCCACCATCGGCTTTTCAGTCTTCAACTCACGGTAAAGAAAGATGATGAAACCAGTCACGGCAAGCACCGCCATCACCTGAATGAACCGCGACGAAAGCCAGTCTTCTTCCTGCCCTTTGTCCAGGAAAACTTCCTGGCAGCCCAGCCACAGCGATAGCGCCGCAAAGCCCATTGCGTCGAGCGGCCCGGGATCGGAGTTGATGACCCAGGGCGGGTCCTCAACAGTCTTCTGAATGGCCCATATGGCAAACATCCCGAAGGGAATGTTGATGTAGAAAATCCATCGCCAGGAGTAGCTGTCAGTCAGCCACCCACCCAGTACTGGGCCAATTACCGGTGCGACCACCACCCCAAGACCGAACAATGCCTGCGCCGCGCCTTGCTTGCTGGCAGGAAAGCTCTCCATCAGAATAGCCTGCGATATGGGGGCCAGCGCTCCGCCACCGATGCCCTGGATCACGCGCATGAAGAGCAGCATGGGGAGATTGACGGAAAGACCGCAGAACAACGATGCCAGCGTAAAGATGAAGATGCAGGCGAGCAAAAATCGTTTGCGTTGAAAGCGATTGCCCAGCCAGGCGGACAATGGCAAGATTACGGCATTCGAAATCAAGTAGGAGGTGAGCACCCAGGTCGCTTCCGAGTACGTCGCCGACATGCTGCCGGCGATGTGGTTCAGCGCCACATTGGCAATCGAGGTATCCAGTACCTCCATGAAGGTCGGCACGATTACGGAGATGGCAATGAGCCAGGGGTTGACCGAGGGTTGCCAGCGTTCATGCTCCGCATAGGCAGAGAGATCGGCGCCGGCAGAAAGACTAGCGACGGTTGCCATGAGGCCTTTCCTGTTTTCGAGCGCGTATCGGATGGAGGCGTAGAAAGTCTTCGACCGCTTCCCGGACACGGCTTCGGACCGCGCGTTCGCTCAATTCAAGGTCTGGGTTGAGCATCACGTTGATAAAGAAGTCCCCGAGCACAAACGAATTGAACTGCGCTGCGGACTTGATGTAATTGGGACCTCCGATGCGGTGCGTCTGCAAATACTCCGCGAGCAAGACTTGGCCGCGTTCCACACACTCGCGCCACACGGCGCGCGCGAGGTCGGGAAACCTATAAACTTCCGCCACCACAATGCGGTGCAGCGCGAGGAAATCCGGGGCACTGAACATCTCTAGCACCTTGCACCCGATCTCAATCAACACCCGGCGGGGAGCTTTCCCTGACTCGACGTAATCCATGTGCCTGGAAAAAACCAGTTCCATATGCGCACTTATCACGCCAACGAAAAGGTCCGCCTTGGTGGGAAAAAGCGTGTAGAGGGTTTGCTTGGAAGTTTGGGCGCGGCGCGCAATCTCGTTCGTACTGGCGCCCTCGAATCCCTTTTCCAGAAACACGGCAGTCGTGGCGTCCAGAATGCGTTCGCGGTAGTGCTCGGCCTCGCCCCGCAGCGGACGCCCGCGTGGCACCTTCACCCTGGCTGGCCCGTCTGCATCGTGTCTCTGCTTCCTGTTCATACTTCCACAGTACCCGGCAGTACATTTAAAATTGCGACAATTATATGTACCGTACGGTACTGATTGCAAGCAGAAAGATTCGGCACGGTATGAAGCGATAAGCTGCAGGGCAAACCCCGATTCCGGGCGGATTGCCGCCCGCAAACCGCCATACCATGCCCCGCGCCCGCCGAATATCACAATCAGCGGGTGACAGGGCTCCCTGCGGCAATGGCGCGGGTCGCATACAGCGGCCCGTTCTGGGCTCAGCAGGATGGATCCAAGAGACAGTGGCGATCACGCCTGCGATCGAAAATCGAGAGGAAACCTGGAGAGTGGGATTCGAGTTGCGGAGTTTAGTCGTGGAGCACGACGCTAACCAGTGAGCTGTGGACGTGCATGCCGCTTCCGCTGTATTCAAGGAAGCCCATCTCCCTGAACCGATTCATAAAGAAACTCACCCGCGAACGGGTTGTGCCGATCATTTCGGCGAGGGTTTCCTGGCTGATTTTCGCGATGAGCGGTATCGGTTTGGTTTCCTGGCCGAAGTTGGCCAGCAGCAGGAGAAGCCGGGCCAAGCGCTTTTCACTGGAGTTGAAGAGGTGATCCACCAGGTCCGCTTCCATGCGGACGTTGCGGGAAAGCAGGTAGGCAACGAAGCGCTCGGCAAATTCCGGTTCCTTGTGGAGCCAGCCTACCATGACCGGCTTGCCCACCCGAACGACGGTGGCGCGTTGCACCGCCCTAGCGGTCGCCATGCGAAACTGCTGGCCCGCCAGACAACCCTCGCCAAAGAAACTGTCTTCCGCCAGGATGGCAACCACGGCTTCTTTGCCGCGCTCGGATACAGCCGAGAGCTTCACCTTGCCGCTCTGGATATAGAACACCGCATTCGCCGCATCTCCCTGCAAAAAGACGGCCTCATCGGCCTCGTACTCCCGGCTGGATTTTCCAGCCGCAAGCCTGGAAAGGAAAAAACGTGCGTCGAATGCGTCCGTCCGTTCGGGTGACGCGCCAATCTCTGCCGGGCTGACCATTGCTTCAGGAACTGGAACTGTGCGCGCGGGGACGCGCTGGCGAGCCGGAGTCTTGCGCCCTTTCTTCTTCATGCCGACGCCATGTTTAACGGCCATTGGAATCTCCCGCACGGGAAAACTCTTAGCATCCCTATTCTTCGACTACCACATATCAATGTTTACGGTCAGTTGGATATCCCACGTTGAAGGAGATTTTTTGTTCGTTCGAACGCCTTTTGAGGGTTGGCTTGAAGCAGCGCAGCCGCTTCAACGTGGGTCAGGCTGGGTGAGTCGCGATGCTTGTGCGTACCGGCGGTAAAGTCACTGTAGGCTACCCTACAGAAGCGTTTTGTGCGAGAAGAACACTATATAATCCTGCGAGCAGCTCACAACAATCAGGGTTCTGTTTCCCGTATCCGGGGGAGGATTTGGGCTGCAATTCCAGTGTCTTAAGGCTCGTGAGTGAATAGCAAAGATACCCAAGTGATGCATTCCGGCGAGCGCACGAATGCCGCTGGAAAGCCCGTTAGCAATCTATTGCTTTTATCGATCTCCGATGACGACTACAACTTACTTCGTCCTCATCTCGAGTACGTCAACCTGCCCAGCCATCTCGTTTTGCACGAGGCGGGTGGAAAGCTGGAGTACGCATACTTCCCAAACCGGGGTCTGATTTCTCTTGTAGTCGTAATGAAGGATGGAAAAACCGCCGAAGCCGGTATCGTTGGCAATGAAGGCTTTTCCGGAACACCGGTGGCCGTTGGCCTGAGTAGGAGCCCGCTGCGGGCGGTGGTACAGATCACGGGGAATGGGTTTCGAGTAGAGGCCGGAGCTCTGCAATACACTTTGGAATCGGCGCCGTGCTTGCAATTAAGGTTGAGCCGCTATGCCGTAATCCGGGGCATGCAGGTTGCACAAACAGCCGCGTGTAACCGGTTGCACGATATTGAAAAGCGTCTGGCGCGGTGGTTGCTCATGACCCAGGACCGAACCCATACAGGCTCGCTGCCCATAACTCATGATTTCCTGGCAACGATGCTAGGGACGGATCGGCCTACCGTGAGCCTGGCCGCTGCTGAGCTGCAGAGGAGGGAGGTCATCGAGTACACCCGTGGTGCAGTGAGAATCGTGAACCGCAAGAAGCTTGAAGACTCCGCCTGCGAGTGCTACGCAGTGATCCGGCAGTACGATGGCGAGCTTGTCGTGAAATGAGTCCGGAGGCGTAGACTTGCCGCGTACCTAGGTACCGGCTCGAAATCGTTCTAGTTGATGAGTCCCTTTACGCCAGCCACCGTTTCATCAAAGTGGCCACGCAGGCTCGTTGCTCAGTGGTATCCCGTCGCGATAGGTTCTGGGCGGATCGCCCTCCTGCGAACCGCCCGGCGACCCCCGCCGCGCCCGCCGGATATCACAATCAGCGGGTGACAGGGCTCACTGCGGCGATTGCGCGGGTCGCATACAGTGGCGCGTTCTGGAGTGCGGCCGCAGGCATCGCTTGATCCCGGCCTCGCACCTCAGAGTGAGGCCCCCATGCCGATTCCTGACTCCCCGGCGCGCCCACCAGCCCGCCCGGTTTCCATTGCGGAACTGAAGACGCAGGCGGCGCTGATGCGCGGCTACAATCTGGCGGCACTCTGCTGCGCCGGTTCCGGCCATGCCGGCGGCACGCTGTCCATCATGGACATCGCCGCCGCACTCTACCTGCAGGTTGCCGAGCTGGACCCCGCCAACCCAGGCTGGTCCGTGCGCGACCGCATCATCTGGTCCGCCGGACACAAGGCTCCGGCTCTCTATACCGGCCTTGCCTTTGCCGGATTCTGCGAAAAACGCGACCTGGCCTTGCTGCGCAAACTCGGGTCGCCGTTCCAGGGACATCCGCACTGGCTCAAGTTGCCTGGAGTCGAAATCTCCAGCGGATCGCTCGGCCAGGGACTCAGCGTTGCCGTGGGCAATGCCCTGGCGGCCCGGCTTGACGCCGCTCCCTACACCGTCTTCTGCATCATGGGAGACGGCGAGCAGCAGGAGGGCCAGATCTGGGAAGCGGCCATGGAAGCAGGCCACTACAAGCTCGACAACCTGGTCGCCATCGTGGACAAGAACGGTTTGCAGATCGATGGCAAAGTCGCCGACGTCATGAGCATCGACCCGCTCGGGGAAAAGTACGCGGCCTTTGGCTGGGATGTCCTGCGCATCGACGGCCACGACATGGAGGAGGTCGTAAACGCGCTGACCAAGGCTCGACAAAGCCGCAAAGGACGGCCCAAGGTTATCATCGCCACCACCATCAAGGGCAAAGGTGTCAGCTTTATGGAAAACGTAGCCGGCTGGCATGGCAAGGCTCCGAACCGCGATGAGCTGGCGAAGGCCTTGGAAGAACTGGGCGTCAGCCAGAGCATCGACGTTGCGGCGCTGGCCGCACACGCCGACGAGTATCAGCGCGAGGTCGAGCAGAAACTGGCGGCCAAGCTGCCAAAGTTCAGCGCAGACTTCTGGTGGAACCGGCAGGACAAAATGAAGGTGAAGATGGAGCCAACCCGCAAGGGCTTCGGTCAGGCGCTGGCCGAGAAAGGCAGCGACCCGCGCGTCGTCTGCCTGGGACTGGATATCTCCGGCTCTATTACGATCAGCGAATTCTATGCCGCGCATCCCGAGCGCAAGCAGCGATGGCTCAGCATGGGCATTGCCGAGCAGTCAGCCACGGCGGTGGCCGCCGGACTTGCCAAGGAAGGCAAGCTTCCCGTCTTCGGCACCTACGCCACCTTTGCGGCGGCCCGCAACCTGGACCAGGTGCGGGTTTCGGTCTGCTATCCCAATCTCAACGTATTCATCGCGGGCGCTCATGGCGGAATCAGCGTGGGGCCCGACGGAGCAACCCACCAGGCGCTGGAAGACCTGTTTGCCATGTGCGGGCTGCCCAACATGAGCGTGGTCGTCCCGGCCGATTCCATTGAGACGAAGAAAGCCACCGAGTTCATGCTGCTCGAGCACAAGGGGCCAAAGTACGTGCGCTTCGCCCGCGAAGCCACGCCCGTCATCTCCACGGCGGTGGCGCCGTTCGTGTTCGGCAAAGCCAACGTCATCCGCTTGCGCGGGGAACGCGAAAACTTTGTGGATGCCTTTGAAACCTGCCTGGCGGAAGATTATGCGAACGAGCATGAGGACTTGAGCATCGTTGCCTGCGGCCCCATGGTTCCGGAGGCGATGCGCGCGGCGTGGATTCTGAACCGCGACTACGGCTACCAGACGCGCATCCTGAACATGCACACCTTGAAGCCGATTGACCGCATGGCGGTGTTGCGCGCGGCCCGGGAAACCGGCGTGCTGGTGACCGCCGAAGAACACCAGGCCGGCGCCCTCGGCTGGCGTGTCGCCGCACTCATCCTGGAGGATCCGGCCATTCTCCAGCATCCCATCCTGGCCGGCTACATCGGAGTGCAGGATCGCTTTGGCGATTCCGGCGCGCCATGGGAACTGGTAAAGGAGTTCGAGGTCTCCGCCGAGCACATTGCCCGCAAAGCCGCGGAACTGCTCTGGGCGCGCACCCAGACCGGGCAGGCTGCGGTCGAGATCACCGGGTATGGAAAATAAACCCGGGCGCGCACAGGCTCCCGGAAGCGAAGGCAGGCCAAATCGCAAAACAGGCCCCGAGTCCACCTCAGCCGCCAGAGTGCTGATTCCGGTTCAGGGGATGCGGATCACGAGAAGCGTGGGCGATGCATATGCACCGTTCTCCCGTGCTCAGTTTCGCTGGTCACATTGACCTGTGACGGCCCTCCGCGGTATAAACAAAAAACCATAACGATGTGTTGCCAGACCGGTCGCGTGATGTGCTGCGCTTGTTGTTGCGGCATGAGACCATCTGGCGTACGGGAGATCATGGTATAGCACTTATATAAACCAGGATCCAGATTCACCAACCCACCCGCCAGGATTCGAGGCAGGTGGGTTTTTCGTTTGGGAGCATTGACGGCGGAGCAGTTCGAGTAGACCAGGGGAGCGTTCTTGGGACTGGATGTTCGTATGTGATCACCAGCGTCGAGCATGGGAAGGCCGCTCGGACGAACTCCTTCTTGTTGCTGGGAGAAGAACACACCCGGCATACCAAGCGCTTTGAGGATGAAACGATCGAAGTGAAAGATGCGATCAAAAAAACAACAGAGCCGTTAGAAAAGGAATGACATGCCGATCAAAGTTCTGATCCCAAC
>CAZQDD010000075.1:0-10281 GCA_964591805.1 uncultured Acidobacteriaceae bacterium
CGGCAATCGGCGTTCCCATCGTCATGGCCTCTACGAGAGTGAGATTACCGGACTCGACCAGTGACGGCGTAACAAACACGGTGGCAAGTTGGTATGCGGACCTGAGCGCGCTTCCGCCGAGGTAGCCCAACCCGACAACACCAGTATTCTTGCAGAAAGAATGGTCTGAAGGGCAGGTCAGGAACAATGTCGCGCCTGGTAAGCGTTGCCGAACTTCTGTGAAGGCAGCCAGGAGGCATCCTAAATTCTTATACGGGCTGGAATTCCCGACATACAGAATGCGCAAATGAGCCGGGACGCGCAACATGGCGTCGACGCTCCCACCTTGTTCCGAGTCCATCCCAACTTCGTCACCCCACGGCTTGACCACAACGATTCGTGTGGATGTCAATCCGCTGGCCTTTCGAATCCACTCCGACATAGAGGGCGTCTGCGCCAGAACCAGGGTCGCGTTACCTGCACTGCGCTTCACTAGCCTACCGATCGCTTTCATGCGGAGCTGGGTCCAGAATCTGCAGCGCCCCAGCGCCTCGTCACAGAAGGGCAGTGACTGTTGGATGAAAACGATCATCGGCACCGACTCGCAGGTCTTTCCAATTCCGCTCATACATACCAACATGTCGGGCTTCAGCGCCCTGACCTCCGCCTGCACTCCACGAGTCAGCCAGTGGAGCCTGCCAAACACTGACGCCTCAGCATAGGAGAGCGGCACCTCGATGATCTTGTCCGACCTCAGCATATCGAACCGCCGCACTTCCCGGGGAGAGCTAAAGACCGTGATCTGGTTAATCTGGGAACACCTGACGGCGGCGCGCAGCAGGTCTCCTAACACTACAGCTCCGCCAGAGTGTTTCACACCCACGGCCTCTATGACAAGATGCAAGGGGGCCCCCAGGGAGCGTTATCTGCCGCCCACAATCTGCCTTGCGATCTTACGGGCTGCTCGTGGAGTCCTCTTCTCCACGGTGCAGTGAATTCCGGCTCGCCTCTACATACCGGCATCATACGGCCGCGCTATTTTCGGCACTAACTGGCACCAAGAGCGCACCAGACGCACACAGAACCCAGAGGACTGGTCGGGATGCCCTATGCGCCGAGGCCGCCAAACACAGCGGCCTCCGAGCTCGTCGCCTCCGAATCTCTACTGGCGCACCAGTCGTGCTCATCGGAACACGCCGAAGCTATCGAACACCTTCTGGAACAGCCCTTCTGACCGCCTCGCGATACTTCTCCGGCGCTTCCGGCCTGCTCGACCAGCCCTCGGGTTTTTGCGCGACGACGCAAAGGCCTGAGCGCAGCCTAGGGAGGAACTCGCAAACGAGCAGAAATGCCGGCACAAGCCAGCGGGGCAATCGTGCATGCGCGAGCGCCTCAAACGTCGATGCTTCAACAACCTTAAATCCAGCTGCCTCGCAGATCCATCGCGTCTCGTCCAGCGTGTACTCTCTCACATGGCCCCGCCACGACCCAGCTGAATAGAAGAACTGCTCGATGCTAGGGTAGTTCGATCGGCCAGTCAAGACCGAGAGCCTCTTGCGGAGGTTCACTGCATTCGGCATCGTGATACAAAGAATGCCGCTCGGGCGAAGCAGTTCACCAGCCAGATTGAGGAGCGCTCGCGGCGACTCATGCAGATGCTCGATGACAGCAAACATCGTAACCACGTCAAAAGAGCCCATGAGAATCTGCGGCGCATCCTCGAATCTTCCCAGATGGAACCGGATCCCCAACTGGACGGCGAACCCCCGGATCTTTTCGACCGCGTCTAGCCGCTGGACCCACGGATCTGATAGATCGTCCACTGCCCAGCAATCGAATCCTAACGCCTGGAAGACCGCCGTCTTGTCCATCGGGCCGCACCCAATGTCTATGAGCATCGGTCTTTCCCGGCCCCTCTGGACATTTCTTAACACGGCAGTCGCTATGGGCGCGATTTCCTTCTTCCATGTTTCGTCGAGGTAATCGCTAAAGGGAAAGGTCCTCTCTACGGTCACGCATGCATCAGCTAGTCTCTTATGGCGATCCTGAAAATATCCCGGGTTCATTTGACCTCTTTACGCCGCAGCTGTTTGGGTGCTAGAGTCACAACGACAAAGCCAAGGAGGAGCCTTGTCGCCAATCCAACTCGAGTGCACCGGTTTCCTATGACTCAGCAGGATCCGGCACACGGTCGCAGCTACGTTCGAAAGAAGATATTCGGGCAGCGGCGACCACGAACGCTCACAGCCCGTCGCAAGACGAACGGCCCTCAAAACCGCGGCCGGCTCGATCCCTGCAAGAATATTCGAGCCTCAGTCGTGGTTCCAATTGCGTTTGTTCCTAGCGAGCTGCCGCCATCTGTGTCTGTCTCTGCCTGGCCGCCACAAACGGGCGTGCGTCGCGCGCGCGCAACTCACCGCGAAGTCGTCCCAGCGCCAATCCACCCAGCATGGCGGTGTACACGTCGGCAAGCGTCGGAAATGGCGAGACCATGACAACAATTGCAAAGTACGCCAAAAGAACCCAGCTCATGCCGACCTCTCTACGTCTCGACAAAAGCCGGAAGGACTTGGCCAGAGTAACTGCAATACTGCCAAACAACACTAGGCTCAGGGTAAGACCGCCTTCCAGCAGCGGGAACAACGCACCGAAGTGGACTTCAGTCCGGGTTCCCCTAAGCACGTATGCGTTCGCTCCCACCTCCGCGTTGGTTTCAAAGCCGCCACCAAGTCCCTTTCCAACGATCCACTCGACGGGACTGAGGTCCTCAAGTAGAGACTCGGCCTCGTACAAGCGCACTAGATCGCTGCTTGAAATAGCCCCGGTGGTAGGTATCAGTCTCTCCGACACGTCATCTACCCAGGCCGCCGGAACGCTATACAGGAGCGCCGCCAGTAATGCGGCGGGCAAGATGACGCGAATCGCATTTACGAACATCTTGGAGTGCGAACGCGCGAAAACTAACAACACAAGAAGAATCATAACCAGCGGGCCGAGCAGATCGCTCCTGTTCTTGAAGTACAGCAACGTCAGCACAGGAGGACCTAGGATTGTACCTCGCGACGCAATAATCACAGCGCGTGACCTTCGATAGTACAAAGAACCGAGAAAGAGTAACGGCCACATGTTCATGACGAGCCGAATGTCGTATCCAGCCGCCCACGTGAAGCGGTCTTCGCTGATCGCGACAGCCGAGGGACTAGAAAACACCGCGTTAATTCCAGGAATTACCGTAGCAGCCACAATAAGCGGGACTCCGAGCCAGAATAGCGGCAGCAAGATCGATTGGAGCGCCCTCCAAACCTCCTCATGCGCTCCTAGACAAACGAACAGACCAAAGTAGGCAAAGACAGTCGTATACATGAACACGTACACATTGTTGTTGCCATGCAGCACCCCGTATGTACATAACGACAAAGTGGCCACAATGAACACGCTTCCAAGGCGATAGGCACTTGCCAGAGACTGCCGATTACAGGATCGCCGTCTTAGGGTAAGAGCGAGCCAGGCCGCAGGTATCAGCGCAAGTGCCTGAGTGAACAAATACAGCCCAGACCGACCCAGCCAAGCTGGAAGTCCGCTCGGCGAGAATCCCAGTTGGTACCAGACAGGCCAACAGATCGCGAGGAAGTTGAGGAAACACACTATGCCAAGCGTTCGCTTGATGGAACCGCCGGCAACTTGTACGCGATGCGGTCGCGGGATTCCATTCGCTTGCGGCGAATGTCCGAGCGTCGCGTCTAGGTGCCTCATCACGATAGGTTACAACTTGGTGTAAGCGTGGACAGTTGCGAGAAGCCTCAGGTGAGCGCTCATAAAGGCGAGTAACTTAACGCCATTCTCACGGTATGAGAAATCCGCAAGCGCAGTCTTGGCGCCTGCCTGGCCAATACGGTCCGCACTGATCGGATCACGGTGCAGGAAGGAGATCGCACTTGCGAGTTGATCCGATTGGTCACCGGAGCCAAGAAGCACTGCATTAATACGGTCCGCAAAGTACAAGGGGAAATCCCCACTGCCACTTAGGATCAAAGGCTTCGATGTTAAAAGCAGCTCCGGTACCCTTGTAGGGAAGCAGGCAACGGCTCCCCAATCGGCTGCCCTCAGAAGAACGAAGGCATCGCTGTCGTCGAGACGACGCAACAGCTCATCCTGTTCGACCCAACCCGTGAACTCAACACACTCCCCAAGCTCCTGATGTAATTTAACGCGCCGCATCAGCCTTTTGCCTGTTGCGAACCTATCATGCCGTCCGACAATCCTGAGCCGTACAGGCACTCCAGAACTCCTTGCGCGCCGAACGCCCTCGACCATCACTTCGGGTAGATCTTTCTGGGCCAGAGAGCCGATATATGTCAAAATAAGGCAGCTTCTATCGTGTCGCTTCATAGTCGGTCGGAGCACATCGTCAGATAGCGCCGGAATTAGGATGTAAGGAACGCTGTGGGAGTCCAGGAATGATTTCCATGCGGTCGCTATTGGGATTGCGCCGGATGATGCAGTGACAACCAAAAGCCGAAATAGTAGCTGGTCAAGCCATTGGTGCCGCAGCAGCCGACGGAGCCGGAATGGATACCACTCAACAAGGTTACAGTAGACGGATATTTGATGACGCGCGCAATACCTGAGGGCGCGGTAGTATGTGGCGTAACGTTGATGGTAAACTAGCAGGGCGTCTAAGGCCTCTTCCCTGTGCAAGCGCTGCAGGAGGGCTTCAAGCGCGCGACCCCGCCATGCGTCGAGGAACGCCCCAAAATAGGGAACGTTACTAGCTGGTATTGGAGCGCATGCCGCACATGCAATCCTAGCCGGTCGCACAGAATCGTCGGTTTCACTGACTACCTCGGGGTCGCATGTCGTCAGCAAGACGACGTCAGCACCGGCGCGCTTAAGTCCACAAGCGATATTCCATACGTGCTTTGAATCGACGTCCCGCGAGGGCCTGAATACCTCGGGAAACAGAATTCCTATCCTCATAAGCCTGTCAGACTTCGTGTTCTCCGCCTGGAGTCTTCGAACGGTCGCCATGTGCGAGTGACTTGATGCGCTTGGCCGGCACTCCCGCCCACACCTCAAAAGGAGGAATTCGGCCCGTGACCAAGCTCCCGGCCCCTACGACTGCGCCTTCGCCGATGCAAACATGCTTCAGAATCGTGCACCCAGCACCAACGAAAGCGGCCGGGCCAATCGTGACGTCGCCGCAGGGAACAGAAGCAGCCCCGCGTGCTCGGGATTCCGCATCTACAGCGTGGAAGTCCGTGTCAAAAATGTTGCAGCCGCCACCTACGTAGGTGTCTCGCAGGACCGTAACACGCCTCAAACACACTATCGTAGAGTTCGATAGTTTGCAGCCGTCCTCGATTTTGAGGGCACCGCGCCTGCCCACCCACATCGACATTCGCCGGTCACCCCCGACGTAGTTATTTGCGGAACCTGAGTTGATTGTCACATTCACACCTATTGACAAGCTCCCTTCCACATGAAGCCGCAGACGCCCCGCGACGCGCAATTGGGATCCCACAGCCGCACCCCAGAGATTTAGCATAATCCGAGCGTAGAGCGTCGAGAAGGGCTCAATGCAAAGGGTTACGATGGCCCTGCTAACGACGACGGTGATAGCTTGAGAGGCCCGCATCCCATTCAGATACGCGACAACTCGCGCTAATGTGACGGATCTATTAAAGGACATACTGTTGATCCAACTTACACCAGTGGTGCCACCGAACGGGAGACCAGCCTACGGGTGAACCAATTCTTCATAGGCCCGCATCAATTGCCCTTCGACCCGATCGGGGTCATGCCTTTCCCGCGCCACGAGTCTTGCTTTTGCCCCGAGACTGATGGCGAGAGTGTCGTCTTGAAACAAACGGTCGATCTGCCTGGCGAGAAGCGCAGAATCACCCACGGGAAACAGCAGGCCAGTTGTTTCGGGCGCAACCGTAGTGAGTAGGCCGCCTGAGAATGTCGCCACACAGGGGTTGCCAGCCAGCATCGCTTCCTGCAACGCGTTACATCCGTTCTCAAGGAATGACGGAGTGACGAAGCAGTGAGCCGCCCTCAGTTGTTCCACCATGGCGTCCGCCGGTTGCCACCCTAAGAACCTAACAGCGTGGGAGAGATCCCACTTGCCGACCAGATCAAAAACAAAGCGGACGTAGTCATTTTGTGGCCAGTACGGCCGACTCTCAAATCCGACACTTGCAACGTGCAACTTGATGCTCGGATAAACTTGGCGCAACCTTCTGATCGCATCTAGGAGGACATGTAGGCCCTTTGATGCCGTTGGGCCGCTCGTACAAAAGACCTGGTGTCGTCGACAGGTCGCTATGGTCCACGGTTCAGCAGCGCGAAACTCGGGTCGCATCATTTCATCCACATGTCGATAGCGCACAGATGGACGGAGCGCCCATGCCCACGAATGGTCCCACTCCGTCCGGCCTAGGACCATATCGGCGCTACGCAGAACGGCTTCCTCGGTCGGTATGCGTGCGCGGAACACTCGACACCCGGGAAGATCCGATCCCGATCGGAGCAGTAAGCGACGGATTGGGCCAGACGTCTCAGATGCGGACAATTCGCCGTTGGCTTTTCGCGACAGCGGTGCCATGAGACCTTGAATCGAAACCGCCAGCGGTTTGTCAGTCAGGCCCCACGCCTTGATCAGCCCATAGTCTTGCTCCGTCCCGTGCACATGGATTACGTCCGGATCCCACTGCCCTACTATTGATGCGTAACTGAGGATCTGGCTCTTGGCTGGCAGTGCGGCTCTTGAGCTTCTAAGGCGACTCTGCACGGTCCGAAGGAGCGAACGTTTTACTATGAAATAGTCTACATTGTCCGCTCTAAACTGCGTGTCAGTAGTTCCGTGGAGCGTGCAGATACCGAGTTCTAGGCCGGTCCGATTCTTCAAACGATTCAACAGCACGGACATCCACCAGCCGCTCCCGTGGGGTGCGGGTCGCCCGATACGCCTGCACGCGTCCGGCATCAGTATGTTGGTGAACCAAAGGACTCTCATCGTTGACGCCGTGAGGGCGGCCGTTTCTCTTGGGCGGCTGGGCGAATTGTCTGCCGTTGATGGTCGGGATGGTGCGGTTGCACGAAGCTCGAACTTAACGAAAGCCTAGACAGTGGCGAGGCTGTCACATGGCAGCTCAGTTGGAGGCGGTTGATCCCACTCACGAGACTTCTGTCGGAGAAGCCAGCCTATGAAGAACACCTGCACAGCGGTCTGAACGACGCCTGTGACGACGTACGCCGACGCGAGCCCTGCTGCACCGTGCGCAACAAGCGCGTACGTAGCGGCGACTAGCACCCCACCGCGTAAGAACGCTAGTGCCATGCCCCACGAGGCTGCGCCCAGCGACCAGATTGCCTGGCCTACACAAATGTTGGCGGCAGAAAGCACGGTTGCCACGCAAACGAGCACGAGCGTAACCGCCGCTTTGCCGAAGGCCGCGCCGTAGGCACGCATGATGTGGGGCGAGGCGAGCGCGATTGGCATGGCGAGGGCGATGGCGCTGGCCGTCGTGAGAAACGCACCCCAGTATAGGAGGCGCCTGTACCCACGAGCGTCGCGCTTGCCAGCTAGATTGGAAAGCATCGGAAGTCCGAGACTGCCGATCGCGCTCGAAAAAAACAGGATGACGAACTGCCACTGAAACGCGGCCGTAGATAGGCCATTCTCAACAAATCCGGCGCGCTTTGCCAACAGGGTATTCGCCCACCAGACGGCCGGAGTGAAAGAGAATCCGGCTATCAGCACAGGGAGGCTAAAGTGATACAGAAGTCGGACCTCGTCCATGCCCAGGCTACACTTGGCCGGGATTCTCCACTTTCGACACTCGCGCCGGATGAGCACGCCGAATGTGAGATAGCTGACAAGACCGACGAGTGCGTAGCCACCAACGGCGCCGTCGATGCCCGCCCAGACCACGCCGGCCAGCACTGCCGGAATTGTGACAATGCTCCTTACGAAATTGGCCGTCGCGATCTGTCGAAAGGCTTCGAACCCACTCAGAATTCCCGTCTGTGATCCGTTTACCGCGACGAAGAACATTGCTGCCGCCCCAAGACGCAAAGCGCCAGTGAGCGAGGGCGCCCGTAGGTAACGGCCGCAGATAAATCGCGCTGCGGCGCAGAGGACGACGGCGACTAGGAGGCCGGAGGCAATAGATGTCAATTGCGAAAGAGCGATAACGCGTCCCGCTTTGTCAGGGTGAGTCGACCGAAATTCGGCCACGTGCTTCGTCGCCGTGAGCCCAAGCCCGAGCTGTCCGACGCTCGCGAACAGATTAATCGTCGAGAGAATAATTCCCAATCGACCGTAGCCATCAACGCCAAGTTTCCGAGCACAGAGGACTGTCGCAACCAAAGTGGCGGACTGCGAAACGCCCGCGCCTACAATCGACCAGAACGCTCCGTGCGCCATGCGCTGCTTCAGGGATGCCCCCGGTGCGTTCCAGAGCAGATCCAAGAGGGGCAGTCTCATGCGGGCGCGAATCCGCCGGGGCTGGGTATCATTGACAGTCCTTGCAACACTGCTCTCCCGGTCCGTTTGCCGCATCTACCCCTTCGTCGGCTTGTAATACTTCGAGTAGTACTTCCCGTAATATCCGTAGTAATAGTAGCGGTCGCTCATGTCTTTCCGAACCTCATTCAGCGCCACGCCAATCACATTTGCCTTCACTCTCTTCAAACTGCTGAGCACGCTACTGACCGCGTTCCGGTTGGTCTGGCCCGCTAGAGTCATGACCACCACTCCATCCACTACCGCGGCCATCTGGAGGGGCTCGGCGAAGCCCAGCAGCGGGGGGGAATCGACGATGATGAGATCGTACTCCGGATTGGCTTCGGCGAACATTCTCTCCAGGGTGGCGCCGAGGCGGTCGGCGGCGCTGCGGGAGGCTGGGCCGGCGGGGAGGATATCCAGGTCCGGATACTCCTCGCATTTCTGCAGGACCTCGCGCCAGCCGGCTTCGCCCTTGATTACCGTGGAGAGTCCCCGATCGTTCGCTACGCCGAGCCGGTCGTGAATTCCGGGGCGGCGCAGGTCGGCGTCAATTAAGAGCGTCTTCCGGTTTTGCAGGCTGTGTACGATGGCCAGGCGCACGGAGGCGGTGGTCTTTCCCTCGCGCGGTGTGGCGGAAGTGAAGAGCAGGGAGTGTGGGCGGCGGCCGAGATCGGAGAGCAGGATGGAATCGCGCAGCGTCCGGATGGCTTCTTCAAACGCCGCCTCCTGCGCGTTGCGCCCGCTGTATTTGACGATGACCTTTGTCCCGTTGTTTGCCATACGAATACGAAGAAGCCGGCTGCGCCAATGCTTTACGGTTGGGAGCGAGCCGAGAACCTCGGTCCGCAGTGTGCGCTGTATGTCCTCGGGATCGCGCACGGTGTTGTCGACGGTATCCGCCAGGACGGCCAGGCCGACGCCGAGCATGGTGGAAAAGAAAAATGCCAGGATAGCGTTCAGCCGCATGTTCGGGAAAACCGGGCTGAGGCCCGGCCGGGCGGAATCGGCCAGGCGGATGGAACTGTTCTGGAAGCTGGAGTTGATGCCGGCTTCCTTGATCTTGCGGATCAGCTCTTCGTAGAGACCTTTGTCGCCGTCGGCTTCCTGTTTCAGGGCTTTGTACTCGAAGGAATGCGCGTTGAGGCGGTCGAACTCGGCCTTGGTCTCGGCCACCGCGCTCGCCAGCATGGACTCGCGGTTAGCGGCTTCCTTGTATTCCAGGCTGACGCGGTTCACGATGTTCGCCTTCAGGTCTTCAAGCTGGCGTTCCAGCTCGGCGACTTGAGAGTGCGCCTTCTTGTACTCGGGATGGCCGGCTCCATACTGGGCCGCCACGGTGGCGAACTTCTCGCGGGCTTCGTCGAGGTGGTCGGCAAGCCGGCGTAGTTGCTCACCCTGGGTGGAGGCTTGCGCGGCCTCCATGGAACCGCTCTTGACGGAATTGAAGGCGGCCTGCTGGCGGACGCGATCGCCCTGGGCGGTGGTGTACTCGGTGTTGAGCTGGAGCAGGCGGGCGGAAAGGATGCTGGTCTTCTCCTCGGGGTTGATGACGCTGAGATCTTTTTCGAACTGCGCCAGGGCGGCGGAGGAGCGCTCCATCTTGGCCCGCAACTCTTCGATCTGCTTTTCCATGTAGGCGGAGAGGCCGGCGGTGGCGCGAAAACGGATGTCGTAGGTGTGCTGGATGTAGCTGTCGGCGATTCCGTTGGCGACATTCGAGGCCAGTTCCGGGTCGGGCGACCGGTAGCTGATGAGCAGCAGGTACGTGTTGGGTGGGCGCGTGACCTTCA
>CAZQDD010000076.1:0-10216 GCA_964591805.1 uncultured Acidobacteriaceae bacterium
TGACCTGGACCAGCGCCGTCGGAAAATATTGCGGAGTCCTGCTCTACAAGATCGTTGACGGCCTTGCCCTCACCCGCATCTCGCCCAATGTGCTGACCTTTGTCGGCCTCATCATCAACGTCTCGGCGGCGCTGTTCTTCGGCTTTGCCAGCGCAGACAACAATCAGCCGCGCCGTTTCATCTACGCCGGGCTGGTCATCATCGGCGCCGGCATCTTTGACATGGTCGATGGCCGGGTGGCGCGCGCCACCAACCAGGTCACCGTCTTCGGAGCTTTCTTCGATTCGGTCATCGATCGCTACTCGGACGTGGCTATCTTCTTTGGCCTGCTGGTCTACTACGCCCGCGCCAACCGCTTCTTCTATGTTGTGCTGGTGGCCTTCGTCATGACCACCTCGGTCATGGTCAGCTACACCCGCGCCCGCGCCGAGTCGCTCATCCCCAAATGCAAGGTCGGCTTCATGGAGCGCCCCGAGCGCATCGTGCTGGTCATCATCGGCGCGCTCTCCAACCGCATGGCTCCCGTCTTGTGGATTCTGGCCGTGCTTTCCACCGTGACCGTCATCCACCGCATCCGCTTCACTTATCTCCAAACCACCGCGCGCGAAGCCGCCACCCGCGAGGCCGCCTCCGTCTCCTAAGAACCGGCCTGCCCCGCATGAGTCCTCGCGTGAGCGCCGCCCACGGATGCCCGGGACCGCACTCGTTCGCCGGGCAGAACCATGCCGGTCTCCGGATGGCCCTCATCCGTCGGGAACCCTAAAATGTGATCCAGCGCAGCTAGCGTAGGCTTCTCGCCGCTTGCAGATATTTGCCGTTTCCAGTGCGTCGCAGGCGCATCTTTGGTGTAACGGAGCAGCACTTGATAAACGATCAATCCTGTCCAGACGACAGCGGCGAAAACAAAACGGCGAGCCAAAGCCCGCCGTTAAAGGGAAACCAACGTGAAACACTACTGGCTGATCGCCACCCCATTGAATGCGGCAACACCGATCGAGCTTGAAGTTGCTGCGAGCGACAGGTCGCCGTAAGTGTCGATTGCAAAAACGGCGATGCGGCCACCGCTGCCGTCCGCTGCGGTATAGATGACGGCAAGCCATTTGCCATCAGGAGAGACTGTCACATCGGTTGGCGTGCCCGGCAAAGCCAGCGATTTGTAAAATGTTCCGCCCTGCCCGTCGCTGAAAAATATCGAGATGGCCTGGCCTGGGCTATTGCCCGCATACCAGACGTTCCCTGCTCCCTTGGCCAACCAGCATGGGGCGTTGGTGGGATATGCCGGTTGCGGTCCGAGCACCGGGAACACATCCATATTTTTGTCAACGAGAGCGAAGCTGTAGGAACTGTGGGCTGGATTAAATCCCAGAAGGTCTCCCCAGAACGCAGCTCCCAGAGGGGTGTTGTTTGCCTCGGCTGGCAGTGTCACTGTCAAGCTGGTTCCGCTGAGCTCCCCTCTCTCGCTTAGCGGCAATTGAAGGACAGATCCCGACTTCAGGGTGACAGCGGCCCAACTCCGGCCGGTAACAATTTGTCCAGCCGAGGTATCGGGGATGGCAACTACCGTCCCGTCAAGGCGTCCTGAGGGCCACGCGTGGCTTTCGGCGCAATTGGCGCCCACGACAAAGGCGTGCCAATCGCTGAGGGCGACAGAAACTGGATTTACACAATTTGGAGCCAGCCCAAACGTTCCCACGACTCCAATAAAGTTGCCATCGCGCCGCAATTGAGTCACGTTATTGGAGCCGTAATTTACCACGGCGCCAAAATCGTCTCCAAACTGTACGGCGCCAGCGTTTCCGGCCGCGCCACCCATGCCACCCGTTGGCAACGTCTTCACAAGTGACAGGGAAGGCGGTCCTGTATCATCCAGTTCGAACACTACAACTGCATTACCGCTTGCATTGTTTGTGCTGGTTAGTACGAACGTACTGCGTTCGTGGTTCATCGCAGCCGCCGATGCGGCTGAAAGAAAAAGCAACGCCAGCATTCCGCTGGCGCGAACTAAATTGATTTTCAAGGTATTCTCCTTTGCCAACTCTGGTTTTGTTCAGTTGTCCCGACGCGGTGGGAGTCACGGTTGGTGCCGTGTCAATCTGACTTGGCGGGCGAAGAAAAGTTACAGACTCTGTTTGAAATCGCCAAAGCTCGATTCGAGCCGGGAAAAGCGCCGCTGCAGGCCGCCGATTCGACGCAAGACGACAGAGACAGCACGTTCGGGAAGCGAACGCATCTACGGACAACGAGACAGACTATTAGCCTGGGATCGTTGCCCTTTTCGGAGTGTATTATCGGCAACCGGAAACAGCCCCGCACGCTCCCTCAATCAACCCTCGCCCCGGTGTTATCCTGTAGCGTTCGATCTTTGGCTTTGAGGTGACGTTTGCCGTCTCCCATCATTGTTGTGCACGGTGGCGCGTGGGCCATCCCGGATGCGGCCTGCCAGGCCCATCAGCAAGGTGTTGAACGGGCCGCTGCCGCCGGCTGGGACCTGCTGGAACGCGGCGCATCCTCACTGGATGCGGTCGAAGAAGCGGTCGCCGTGCTGGAGGACGATGAAACCTTTGACGCCGGCCGCGGATCGTTCCTCAATCGCGATGGCCGGGTGCAGCTCGATGCCCTCATCATGGACGGCGCAACCCTGAAAGCCGGCGGCGTCGGCTGCGTCGAGCGCCTCCTGAATCCCGTGCGCGCCGCCCGCGTGATACTGGAGAAGAGTCCACACATTTATTTTGTCGCCGAGGGCGCCGAGCGCTTCGCCAGCGAGCACGGCATCGCCCTCGTCGACAACAGCGAGCTCATTCTGCCGCGTGAGATCGAGCGCTGGAAGAGCGCCGCCGAGCAGCGCTATCTGCGGGTTCCCGCCGAGTTCGGCGGCAACCTCGATTCCCATGACACGGTGGGCGCCGTCGCCCTCGACTGCCACGGCAACATCGCCGCCGCCACCTCCACCGGTGGCACCCTTAACAAAGCTCCAGGGCGCGTCGGCGACTCTTCCCTCATCGGTTGCGGCTGCTATGCGGACAATGAATCGGCCGCCGCTTCCACCACCGGATGGGGTGAGCCGATGATGAAGCTGGTCTTCGCCAAGTGGGCCACCGAGCGCGTAACCGCCGATGTGGCGCCCGCCCAGGTGGCGCCCGCCGCCATCCAGTATCTGCAGCGCCGCCTCAACGGTCAGGGCGGAATCATTCTGCTCGACTGCCAGGGACGCGTGGGCATGGCGCACAACACGCCTCGCATGGCTTGGGCCTGGCGCGGCGGCCGCTCCGGCGCCAGCGGTCTTTGCGCTCCCGCACAGTAGTGGCCGGCTTGCGTGACACGCCCAGCCCCGTTAGCTTGGAAGCCATGCGATCCGTCGCCGCCATCCTCCTGCTTGCCGCCAGCCTTTTCGGGGCGCCGCCGCCCTGGACCGCAGGCAGCTTTCGTGGCCTCACCGTCGGGCGCGCCCACCGTGCCGACGCGTTCCGCGTACTTGGCAGTCCCGACCTCGCTACCCCAACCGCGGCCGGTGAAGACCTGCTTTACAAGGCGCGCGGCAGCCATCGCGGAGACCTCACCGTGCGCCTCAATCGATCCGGCCTCATCACGGAAATCCAGGAGTTGTTCCCCATCGCGATTCCGCGAACGCAAGTCTACAAAGAACTTGGCGACAACCCGCTGACGGCTCACTTTTCCTGGGCGAAATGCGCCGCCAACGCTCTTTATCGCGATCCCCGCGGAGCCGTCGAACTTACTCTTTATCCGGCGCAGGGAATCGCTGTCTGGCCCGACCAGCTCGGTTACGACTTTGCCGCCATCCATTACCTTGCGCGGCAGCCCGGACTCACCCACCCGCCCGCCTGCGTCTCCCGGCGCTGAAATTTTCTCCCCACTTGCCCGGTGCATTACACTGGTCGCGGAGGTGCGCCTTGCGCGTACGCATTGTTCTTTTTGTTCTTTTGTTGCTTTGCGTTCCCGGCTGCAAGTCTCAAAAGCCCGCTACCAGCGAGCGCCGTTTTCCCATCGAAGGCCGCGTCGTCGCCGTCGATCCCGCCGCCCACAGCATCACGCTCGACCATCACGAGGTCGCCGGATACATGAAGGCCATGACCATGCCCTTCCTCGTGCGCGATGCCTGGGTCTTCAACGTCGTGCATCCCGGCGACACCGTGCAGGCAACCCTGGTCGTCGCCGATGACGACTATCTGGAAGACATCTCCGTCACCCAGGCGCGCGCCGCCGCCGATCTCTCCACCACCTCGCCCATCCACCTGCCTGAAAAGGGCGAACTGGTTCCGGATTTCCACTTCGTCAATCAGGAAGGTCGGCCGATTCACCTGGCGCAGTTCCGCGGACAGCCGTTGCTCATCAGCTTCATCTATTCCCGCTGTCCCCTGCCGGAGTACTGTATCCGCACCAGTAACAACTTTGCCGAGGTTGCCGCGATCCTCCAGAAGACCAACCCCGCCGCCTTTGCCCGGCTGCAGATGCTTTCCATTACCATCGATCCGGAGTTTGACGATCCCAAAATCCTGCGCGCCTATGGCAAGGCCTACGCCGGAGCCGTTGACCCCGGCCTCAAACACTGGAGCCTAGCCACCGGCAAGCCCGCCGGCATTCGCCAGGCCGCCGAATTCTTCGGCCTCGCCTATGAGACACAGAACGGTCAGATCATCCACAACCTGCGCACCGCGCTGCTGGATGCCGATGGCAGAATTGCCGAATTTTACAGCGACAATCAGTGGAAGCCTGCCGACCTGGCAGCCCGGATCGCGGCCCTCGAGAAGTAGCGGAAGGCTTGCGCCTACTCTTCCTCCAGCAATTCCTCCAGTGCCTTCTTGTGCTTTCCGCCGCGAATCTCCGCCTTGGTTTTCGCATCCGGAATTGTCTGGGTCGATTTGGGCGTGCCGATGTTCACCCGCGCCGCGTTTTTCACGGCCTTCACCTTGCTAAACGTTTCTTTCTTCTGCGCCATCGCTATCCCCGGTCAACCGCGGCACGGATTCCGTAAAGACAACGGTACTTCTTTCTCGAAAACTTTTCTCCCACGAGCGCCGTCTCCTGCCGGCCTGCGGATTCGAATGCGCCGCACTCGCCGGGAAAACGAAGCGGCGGGCCTTTGGCTGCGCCCGCCGTCGTTATGTTCCATCCGGCATCAAATCCAGTCTTAATTGAATCAGCTATTCTCCGCAACCGTCCGGTCCGGCTACCGCGCCCACCAGGATCTCGGTGTCCAGGTAATTCCGTCCCGCCTCCAGGGCCCGTTCATTCATCTCCGCCAGCTTCGGATTTTTCACCAGTCCGCGCAGCACGTCCTGCGCGGTGGTGAACGGCAGGCAGTCGGACGCCTCCAGAAAGGCTCCCATCATCACCACGTTGGCGACTTTGGCTGAGCCAATCCCATCGGCGATCTCGTTGGCCGGAATGCAATCGACGGTCACGCCTTCGAAGTTCAAGTCCTCCGGCAAATTGTACCCGTTGTAGAGAATCACTCCGCCCACCTTCACCTGGGGCCCGAACTTGCGCAGCGAAGGCTCGTTCATCGCCACCAGCACTTCCGGCTGCGTGATCACCGGTGAGCCGATGCGTTGGTGCGAGAGCGTCACATGGCAGTGCGCGCTACCCGAGCGCATCTCCGGCCCGTAGCTCGGAAGCCAGCTCACCTCCATGTGCTCGCGCATGCCCATCTCGGCGATCAACTGGCCCAGCAGCAGAACGCCCTGCCCGCCAAAACCGGCAACTTTAATCGTCTTGGAACGGGCGCGCTGCCGCCGCGCGTGGCGCTCTTCTTCCGTCGCCGGAGTGCCAGTGATGCCCAGCAATTCCGCCACGCCTTTCTGCGGCACGTCCACGTCCACCATCTCCGGCGCACGGTCGCGAAAAACTCCCAGCGGGAATTGTTTGGTCAGGGTCTCGCCAACCCAGTGCCGGGCCACCGTCGGCTCCATCTTCAGGATCGTCGGACACGGCGAAAGAATCTCGACCATGGTGAATCCAGCGCCCTGTTTCTGCAACTCCAGCGCCTTCTTCACCGCTCTGCGCGCCTGCATAATGTGCTTGTTGTCCGACAGGGCCACACGCTCCACGTAGACCGGAGCCTCGAGGGTTGAGATCAGCTCGGCCATCTTGATCGGGAAGCCATCGTTGTTCGGCCGCCGCCCCCAGGGCGTTGTCGTGCTCACCTGGCCCACCAGCGTCGTCGGAGCCATCTGGCCTCCGGTCATGCCGTACGTCGAATTGTTGAGGAAGAACACGGTGATCTTCTCGCCGCGATTGGCTGCATGGATGATTTCCGCCGTGCCAATCGCGGCCAGGTCGCCGTCGCCCTGGTAGGCAATCACAATGGAGCCGGGGTTGGACCGCTTGAGCCCCGTGGCCACCGCCGGCGCGCGCCCGTGCGCCGCCTGCACGTTGCCCGTATCAAAGTAGTAGTACACAAACACCGAGCAACCCACCGGACTCACCAGGATGGTGCGGTCCTGCACTCCCAGTTCCCCCAGCGCCTCGGCAATCAATTTCTGCGCCACGCCGTGCCCGCAGCCAGGGCAGTAGTGCGTCTGGTGCTGGTTTTCGTCTTTGCGCTCAAAGCGGTCGAAGAAGACTGGCGCCCGGCCTTGCACTTTTTTGTATTCACTCATCGCCGCTCCCTATACCAAAACTTCCATGCGCGCAAACAACTCCGCCAGGCACTCTTCGGCCGACGGCGCGTTGCCGCCCACACGCCCGTAAAACTCCAATGGCTTGGTCCCGTTCATGGCCAGTCTCACGTCCTCCACCATCTGTCCCGTGGAAAGCTCGACCACCATCACCTTGGCAACGCCCTTGGCGGTCTCCACCAGTGCCTGCGAGGGGAACGGCCACAGCGTAATCGGGCGGAACAGTCCTGCCTTCACCCCTTGCTGCCGCGCCAGGTCCACCGTGGTGCGCAGCACCCTTGACACGATGCCGTATCCCACCACCAGCACTTCGGCATCCTCGGTGCAATAGTTCTCCCATCGGCATTCATCGCGCTCGCACTGCTTGTACTTGTCTTCCAGGTGGCGAGTGTGTGCCTCCATCAGATCCGGCGTCAGGTGAATGGAGGAAATAAGATTGCCGCGGGTCTCGGCCGTGCCTTTCACCGCCCACGGCTTCTCGGGTAGCGGGACTTCGACCAACTCCAGATCCAGCGCTTCCATCATCTGTCCTACGAATCCATCCGCCAGCAGCACCGCCGGGTTGCGGTATTTATCTGCCAGTTCAAACGCCAGCATCGTCAGTTGCGCCATCTCCTGCACGCTGGCGGGAGCCAGCACGATGTTGCGATAGCAGCCGTGTCCGCCGCCCTTGGTCATGGCAAAGTAGTCGCTCTGCTCCGGTGCAATATTGCCCAGTCCCGGCCCGGCGCGCATCACGTCGGCAATCACGCAGGGCAACTCGGCGCCCGCCAGGTAGCTGATCCCCTCCTGCATCAGGCTGATGCCCGGACCGCTGGAAGCCGTCATCACCCGCATCCCGGCCGCCGCCGCCCCGTATACCATGTTGATCGCTGCAACTTCGCTTTCGGCCTGCACAAACGTCCCGCCCACCTGCGGGATCAGCAGCGCCGCGTACTCGGCGATTTCACTCGCCGGGGTAATCGGGTAGCCGTAAAACGAGCGGCAGCCTGCCATGATCGCCGCCTTCACCACGGCCACGTTTCCCTTACAGAGTTGCCGCATTGCGCACCTCGCTGTTTGGCGCCGGCAGCCGGTACACGGTGATTGCCCCCGGCTCCGGGCAAACAAAGTAGCAAATTCCACAGCCCGTACAAACCTCGGCCAGATAGTGCGCCGGGTGCACCCCGAAGTGGTTCAACTCCGGGCTCAGCGTCAACCCGTGCACGGGACAGGATTCCACACAAAGACCGCAGCCCTTGCACTCGTCCTGGTCTAATTCAATCTTGCCTCTTGCCTGCTCGGCCATCTCTCACCTCGCCATATCGGCAAACACCCTTCCGCCCCAGCCCATTTCGCGCATCTGCTCGTCCAACCCCGCGCGGAAACTGGGATGGGTAATCTCTAAAAGTGCTTCGGCGCGCTGGCGCACGTTCTTGCCGTGCAGATAAGCCACGCCATATTCGGTTACCACATAGTGGACGTCGGCGCGCGTTGTCACCACGCCGGCGCCGTCCTTGATTCGTGGCACAATCCGCGATACCGTTCCGTTCTTGGCCGTGGAGGAGATTGCAATCACCGGCTTGCCTCCGCGGCTGCGCACGGCGCCACGGGTAAAGTCCAGTTGCCCGCCAAATCCGCTCACGATCCTGTCGCCCACCGAGTCAGAAACAACCTGTCCCGTCAGGTCGATCTCGATGGCCGAATTAATCGCAACTACCCTGTCGTTCTGCGCAATCACAAAGGGATCGTTGGTATAGCTGCTGGGTTGGAAATCAAACATCGGGTTATCGTCCACGTAGTCGTACCATTTGCGCGTCCCCAGCACGAAGCTCAGCACAATCTTGTTTGGATTGATCTGCTTTTTGGCGCCCGTGATCACGCCCTTGTCAAGCAGCGGAATTGCGCTATCCGTCAGCGTCTCGGTGTGGACGCCCAGGTCTTTGCGGTCGCTCAGAAACGGCAGGATCGCGTTGGGAATCCCGCCGATGCCGACCTGCAGGCAGGCGCCGTCGTCGATCAATGTCGCCACATGGCGCGCAATCGCCCGCTGCTCTTCGGTAGCCTGCTCTGGCACCATCTCCGGCAGCGCATGCGAGCATTCCACGATCGCGTCAAATTCGCTGACGTGCATGAAGGTGTTGCCAAAGGTGCGCGGCATCTGGTCGTTGACCTGCACAATCCGCGTGCGGGCGCACCGCGCCGCCGTCAGCGTCGACTCCACCGCCACTCCCAGGCTGCAGTATCCATGGCGGTCCGGCGTTGAAACCTGCAGCAGCGCAACATCCAGTTCCACCGCCTTGCTGAGGAACAGATCCTCAACCTCGCTCAGGTGTACCGGCATGTAATCCGCCCGTCCCTCCCGCACCGCCCGGCGCGTGTTGGCGCCTACGAAGAGCGCATTGTGCCGGAAGCTCTCGGCAAACTCCGGGCCGCTGAAGCAGGCTTCTCCAAACCCTAGCAGATGCATCACCTCAACGTTGCGGAGGTGCCCAGCGCGGCGCGCCAGCGCCTCCAGCAACACCTGCGGATACGCCGAGTTAGCGTGGACATAGACGCGCATGTCGCTTTGCACCGCGCACATGGCCGCGTCGACGGTCATTAACTTCTTGCGATATTCGGTTTGCCACGCCATCACTGGATACAACCTCGCGCAAGTTAGACTTCCCGCTTCAATCACGGACGTTCCCGGCCCTGCCTTCACCTCTTCGCTTCATCTCCGTCCAGCGCGCTTCCCGCACCTTCTCGTGGCCGCGAACCGCGTAGTACATGGCGCGATCAAAGAACTGGTCCACCATCTGCATCAATTCCAATTCACCGAAAATCTGCTGCGTATTTTCCAGCGTCTCGTTGTTCTTCAAGTAATCCCAAAGATTTTCCTTGACCAGCACAATGCACCACAGCAACTGGCTCACCGGAACGCACTGCTCGGCGCGCCGTGTGCCGATCATCGTGTACCGGCGATCGAGTTCTTCCTCCGTCCTGGTGACCAGCCATTGCCCCAATTGCCCGTAAATCCCTCCCACCAGCGTCTTCAACTCGTCGGAGGAGACGCGGCGGTAATCCGCGCAGCGCTCCGAACCAGAGATTCTCGCTTCCAGCGATTCTGTCAGTGCTTCCGCGTGGGTCTCAATCAATTTCATCAATCTATGAGCTAGTATGGTCATTGCTGCCTCCACCTGTCCCTTGCATCCCGTTGAAGAAACTTGCCCCCTCAGAACAGTCTCGCACACTCCGCGGAACCGTATAGTCTGGTCGTTTCCAGGGGCCCCAGCCGTGATTCCAGTCACCCCCACTTGTGACTCGAATCACCCACATAACTTATTCATGATCTTTCACTTACAAATCCCCATCCCGTCGTTGCCGGCTCTCTTGACGAAGCCGACGCAGGGCGCAAAAAATCCCGGGAAGCTTGCCGCTCCCCGGGTAAGATGCTCCGGACTCCGCTCCTCGCCCGCGCTCCGTGCCGGGCGCGCTTCAGGACAGGAAGAACTCCCTGGTAATCTCGACGTACTTGTCCGCCGGAAGCTGTTTGCTGATCTCCCCATGCGCCTTGCCGCCGTCCTGCGCCAGGGCTGGGCTGCCGGTCAGGTTGCCCGAAC
>CAZQDD010000077.1:0-9851 GCA_964591805.1 uncultured Acidobacteriaceae bacterium
GTCCTTCGTGCCCCGGCCCCAACCGGAAATCATGAAGGATGGCGTTCGCCGGGATTGTCCGCTTCTTCAATTCCATCGTGTACGCCATCAGGTCCGCTCGTGCTTGCCGCGTTTGCATTAGCCTTTGTCCAACAGCCCTACCGTTCAGCCTCGCCACGAGACGGCACTTCAACGGAGCGTTCCCGGCAGGCGGCCGCTATCTTTTCGATGAAGGCGGGACCGGACGACTGCAAGAGTTCAATAAAGGGCTTCGTCCGCTCCGGAGCCTGTTTCAGCCGGATGACGGCCTCCGCCATAATCGGGTCGTTCATGGATTCAGCCGCTTCCTCCACGGCGACAATCGGGATGCTGGAGTAGCTGAAGATGCCATCTGAGTTCCACGAACCCATCTGTCGGACGCCGGGACCGAACCGCCTTTCGAGGCGTTTCAAGTCGTCATCTGGAACGATGATAGGAGAACGCATTTAAGACTTTAGACCAAGAAGCGGGAAGACTCGTTTCCCAATTCTAATGACTCATTGGGGCCATTTCACATCACGATCCGGCTACAGCGGATAGGTTTGCCACAGGCGCCCCAACAACACCAGCAACGCAGTCATGCTCCCGATGCGAACGACGCCGAACGTCGTTGCGCCCTGGCCGCTGCTGGAACCTGATCCAGCGTGAAACGAAGCTCCTTCACCGATGCCTCAATCCGGGCACGCACGCTCCCCCAAATGTTAGGAGCTTTCGGCAACAGCGTAATCACACTCCGATAGCCATTCTCCGCTTCGCCATAGAACGCAGATTCCCTGTTCGCCGCCACATCTGCCAGCACCAACGCCCGATCCAATTCCCGCTCAATCAAGACCAGCAGCTCCCGATCCGTCCTGGCCCGTAGCTCTGCGAGTTTTGAGTGATGGGACATTGGCTCGATGGAATCTCCTTGACAAACGTGAAACCGTTCGACGGCTGATCGCTGAAAGTCGTGTGGGCAGGTCAACGTGGCTGCGCCATTTAACTCAAAACTATTAGACGCTGCACAGGGCCGTTTGGTTCATTCGCGTGCGTTCCGTTTCGGTTACAGCGCCGGCCTTCGACGGATGAGCGGGCAGGGGTTCCTCCTTCTTTGACGACCGGAGTGGGCAGCGGTTAGCGCCCCACGCAGACTATCGTCGGAAGAACTGGTGTGGCACATGGTTTGCCAGCCGCCAGAGCAGCAGAAGCAACACGCAGAACACCGCCCATTTTGCTGTTCGCGTCATGGACCTTCTTTTCATCGAATGCTGTTGCCCGTTTACGAAACGGTAGAAATCGTTCGTGCGATGCCGTATCGCTTCCGGTGAGTCACAAACGGCTTGCGATCGCTGACGGCGCAGAAGCATTCCTCAATCGGCAACGGCAGCACGTAGCTCATCACTCGCGGAGATACGCCGATTCTAGCAGTCCAGGAGCAACAGGCGCCGCCGATAGTCGCCGGGGCGGATGGCCCGGGTTCGCTTTCGTGTCGCTTTCGTCCCCGCTCGTTCTGGGAACTGCTATCCTAGCGGCCACGGATTCCTGTCGCGAAGTCCCCTTCGCACCGACAAACTCCCAGGAGTCCCTTATCGGAGATGGCCGCCGCCGGCCGCCGACTCCCGTCCTGCGCGCGCGTTTTGCCGAGATTGGGAAGGGAACGGGCTTTCTGGAGGACGAGACCGGCCGAATCCAAAGGCCCTGTTCCGGATCGCGCTGCGCCGCACATAGGCCAGTACTCCCGTAACGCGCCCGTCACGCTAGGCGCAAACCGAAAGCCCAAGGGCGGCGTGTGCGCCGCCCTCTTTGCATCAGGCGAAGCAAGGAAGACTTAGATTCTGAAAGAAGTGGTTTCTTCGTTCGCCATCATAGCAGCCGGTCCCCAAGCAGCAATTCTTGAAAACGGCGGCCTGAACCGCATGGGCAAGGATCTTTCCGACCAAGTTTCTCTAAGAGATCCTTATCGCCGTGGACGGTCCGGAGACCGGCCTTAACGTGCGTTTCTGATGGGAATCCTCTGCGGCGCTTACTGCTGCGCTCGAAAGGAGGATTGGTTGGTGTTTGCTGGGGTGTGCATGGCGTGCCTCCTCTGAAAAGCACCCTCATCATATCACGATTCGCCTTTTCGCCCAGGTCTGCCTGGTGGCCACTGGCTGGGGCCGATGACCGACTGATCGTGGGCGCCTGCCGAAAACGCTGGTCTCACGTCGAATGCGTCAATTACGTACCCGCTGCACGCCGCGGGTATTGGGGATGAATCGAACGGACAACCGGGTAGTGGGTCAATTGCCGTAACTTTACAGAATGTCTTGCAAGTTGGTGCGGAAGCCCCTTGGCGGAATGACCGAAATGCCCGGGGAGCAACTTTCGGGTTTCCAGCAACTTTCGCGCAGAGCGTTCACCAACGGAAGCCGCAATTTCAATCAGTTACGGACGCCCTTGCTTCTTAAGCCGGTTTTCCGTGCCATTGATCCCCAACACCCGCCTTCCGCACGGACTGCGGCTGTGTTGGTCTCCGTGACGCCTACGTATTCGACGTATTCGACGTACGAGCGGCCCGCTTGGCCGCACTGACGTCCTCGATGCGAACTTTCTCGGTTTCTCGTCGCCGCCGCCTATACTAATCAGCTCTTGGAGAGGCAAGCACTCAAGCTTCTCCAATTCTGCCGCCCCCGGCGCGGGGAACCCGACGGCCATCGGGTTCCCCATTCTCAACGCTTTCGGGCCGGCGCGTAGAGGGGCGGCGCATGAACGAGCATTTCGAGAAGCTCAACAACATTCCACCAGCTTTGCGCGCGGGGAATCTCTTCGCCGGGTGGCGCACCCGTTATGACGGGAAGCGCCAGAGCAAGATCCCGATCAATGTCCAGACCGGTCGGAACGCGCATGCGGATCGTCCAGGCGATTGGTGCGAATTCCAGACCGCCGTCGGAGCGCTATCCGATAGCGCCCTGGAACCCAGTATCCCAGGCTCTCCTCACGCAACTCACCCGCTCAACGGCATTGGCCGCCTGTCCAACTACCGAAACGACGGGATCATCCAGATTGATGTTGACAATGTCGTCGAAGACGGGCAACTGACCGCGATCGGGCTGGAACACATCAAGCGGGCCGGTTCATACGCCGAACTCAGCCCCTCAGGCCGCGGGCTCCATATCTTCGTGCGCGCCAAGCTGCCGGCATGGCTCGATGAAGCGTCAAGCCGCAAAGTCGTGCAGAAGGGCGAATGGCCGGATGCTCCCAAGTTCGAACTTCAGTTGTTTATCCGCAACTGCTACGTCACCATGACCGGCGACCACGTCGCCTCCAGCCCGCTGGAGCTGTTGAAGAATCAGGAGTATCTGGATTGGCTGCTTTCGTTGGATCAGGCAGCGCATCCGCTTTGCGCAACTGTTCCCGGCCGCCATGTAGCGAACGGAGTGGAAACCATTGAGCCGGGGATCTGGATAGTGGCGCCAAGCCCCGACCGGGTCCAGGCCGCCATCGACGACATCTGCGGAAAGAGCAAGATCGCCAGACGGCTCTTCCACGGGCGGGGCAAGGGAAGCGCATCACAGCGCGACATCAGCCTCTGTCATGAGCTGATCCCGGTATGCAAGCGCGATCCGGCTCTGATCGACGCCGTTTTTCGCCAGTCCAGGCTATACCGCCCAGAAAAATGGGACCGGATTCACAAGAACAGCGGGCGGACCTACGGCCAGATCACCATTGCCAACGCGCTGCGATCCAATCCGTGGACAATCACCTCCCCAATAGGTTCCACCCCCAAACACTGTGAGCTACTCCTCAATGAGAAGTGTCCGGCGCCGCCGGCGCTACCCAAACCCGAGCCGCTGACTATCGAGGAAGACCTCAAGTTTCAGTCTTTCTGGAAGTTCCGGGCAAACATGACTAGAACCCGCCAGCTCTTCCTCCAGCAAAGCAGGCAGGGCCAGACCGACCGATCCCATGTCCTTGCCTTGATGTATCAGGCCGGGGCATTAGGTCTCGGGCCGGGAAAGGCTCTCACATTGGTCATGCGATTTCTCGACACCAATCATGTCGAGGTGCCGTCCCTTCAGGCGGAGTTCTGGAATTTCTGGGAAATGGTCGGCGTCCAGGTCAAAAAGACCGGTACGCAAACACGCGCTGCGATCAAGGTTGCTTATGCGAGATCGCTCCAGCGAGAACAGAGTCCCGAAATGGGCCGGCGCGGCTACGGGCCACGCACGCTCCAGGCATGGAAACTGTCTCAGCAGGGTCTCACCGTCCGCCAGATTGCGGAAGATCTCGGTTCGACCGAAGATTGCGTTGGAAGGCTGATTCTGCGGGCGCGCAAGTATCAGAAACGCAAGGACTTCCTGGCGGCTGTGGAGGCGCTTCCCATTGTGGCGCCGCCCGACGTCCAGCCAGAGGCGCTTGATGCGGAGTCTGAAGCCGCCACGCCGCCTGAGCCAGTGCTGGATGAAATCGGTCTTGCCGTAACCCAGGCGCGCCGGCGGCGCGGACACCGCATGAAATCCTCCTCGGCCGCATTCGTCGCGGAAGGGATTCGCGAGTACTGCGCAGCTCTGAAGATCGCTCCGGACCTCGACATCATCGCCGCCGCTGCCGAGGCCTGCCGTTCCAATGGCAAGGAGGCCGTACTGAACGCCGTTAAGAATACCTTCGCGTGCATCAAGGCCCAGAGCATGCCCCTAATTCAAGATCTCTCCGAGGTCTACCGCGCAATCACCCTCCGCCACTGGGGATGTCACTTCTCCACGCGCAGGGCGGTTCAGCTCAGCGTGGAGACGCTGCGCCTGGTGTACCTGGAGACCGGAGGCAATCTGGAGGCAATCCCGTGGGAGGTTCTTGCCGACGCCGTCAGGCGGTCAATCTGGCCCAACCTGGTGCTGGAGCGTATCCGTGAGTGGCAGTGGGATCCAGAAGTAGGAATGGGCGTCGACAGCTCTGCGGAGGAAGAGCCCGTTCTGAGCGCCGCGGCGTGATGGGCGGGCGTCTGGGGAGTCTTGCTATCCGAGGCCAGGAGGCAGCCAATAGCCGGGCGCCGTATGCATTTGCCGGCGGCTGAACCGCCGGGCGTCTGCCGATATTCGGCTACCCCCGCCAATTTAGAAAGGTCCTCGCAAAGAGACGTCTTTTGTCTTTGGGACGCTGGATTCGCCGAAGCCACTTCTCTGTGGTGAATGTGGCCCTCTCTTGGCCCTGACCATTGACGGGGAATTTGGGTCGTTTCCCGGCCATTCGGAATTTTTCATGGCACCGGAGAGACGTTCACCTGGTAACCATGTTCACCGATATCCTCTTTCGTACACAGGTGGGGTGTCGAGATTGACGACATGGACACGATTGGCCTGCTGAAGTCGGTGCGCTTTTGTATAGCACTATGGCTGGTGGTAAGGCGTAGCTTGGCTACAATCGTGCGGTTGAAGCCAAGTAGCACCATCGACGAGATCGCCGCATGCCAGCGCCCGGCCGACAAGAAACGCAGGATGGAACGGAATCGCCTGTGCGCACTACCAAGGCCCGGTACCGGATTTCGCGGCACCGCACTGCCGGGGCAACGTTCCGCCTGCCAGCCCGGGGGCTGGGTCTCGGCTTTGTCGAGGTGAGCATCGATGCCCGCGCAGTTACGCTCAGCGCAGATCTGAGACGCGGCCGCAACCGCAATCGCGGGCCAGCGACCAAGCCGCAGGTCGCCCGCAGCCAGCATCCCCGAATTCGGCCAAGCGACGCCGCGGGTCGGGCGTGAAATCCGGGAAACGCACACTGGACGTAGACACCTGGTCAAGATTATGCCGTCAACCAACGGAGTTATGCGCCATGTGCGCCTTCCAGACCGATTTCCGGCCCTTGGTCCGGCAGTCGGGCAGATCCTTCCCTTTGATGCCCACGGTGGCGCCAAGCATCGTGGGTGGTTGCATGTCGGCGCTTCAGGAGGGTGGCCGCGGCGACCGGGGGTCCAGGTTCAGGTAGCCTCTAACTGCCTGATGACGGGTCAACTCCCACCGTCTGCCGCCGCGCCGGTTTCTGCGCCCAGGGAGGCGTCGTGGGGCATTTTGGCTAGGGGCAGAGTATCCAGATGCCCCTTGATCACCATGGGGCTCTCTGACGACCCGACAACCTGATTCTGAACTTCTCCGCGATCACGGCTTCCGGCGGATAAGTGCGGACAACCGGGGCTTCAAGAGGCGGAAGCGTCGGAAACGCCAGTTCCTTCGGCGCCTGGTCAACCCTATCACCGCATCCAACGTCGATCTGCCTGATCACGCACGCGCCATCCAGGCTTGCGGGGAGGGGTAGAACGGCCTTTCTTCGTGGAACAAGCTCCGGACGGATTTCCGCAGTTGGGAGGACTTGACCTGCTGCGCCGCCTCCGCGAATAGCCGAAGGCACCGCCGCTCCGAAGAGGATCACGTCGCCCGCCAGATGGGCTTTGGGAAACGGAACGGGTGCTCTGGTTTTTGATAACCGTATCCAGAGTAGCCCGTCGACTCAGATTCCGAATCGGAGATGCGATCGATGATTGAAGGTGGACTCTCCTTAAGGGGATCGAGTCGGTCCGCCTGCCGTTCAGCCCAGATGATCCAGTCGCCGAACTGAGTTCCGGGTTCTACGGCCTGGCCATTCTGCACGGCAGAAGTTCGCGCTGCTGAGACGAAGGACCGGATTTGTTCGGCCCGGCTCCACTTTGCCGCTGCTTCCTCCAAAGCGCGTACCTTCGATTTTTCTGCCTTAACCGCCGCTTCCAATTTGGCCCACTCTTCGGCCCTCCTCTGCCGTTCGCGCTCTTCCGCAGCCCGCTCTCGTTCTTTGGCCCGATCGATCAAAGCGAACCGGATGAGGCCCCCAACAACATTTGGCACTTGTTCTTCCAGTGGCGACTTGCCGTCTGACCATCGCCTCCTGTCTGATCCATAGGAGGTCCAGACCGTGGTCGAGAGCTTCCCAGACGGCTCCTCGGTCACCGGTTTCCCGCCGTATTTCAATACCCGTTCCAGCATTCCTCCCTGCGGCGCCGCGGCAAGGTCAATTCGGCTGATCTTCTCCACCAGCCCGAACCTGATTTCTTCTCCGTGAATCTTCGCGACCGTCTGAGTTTTGCGCTCACGAGTTTCGACCGACACGAAAAAGCCGGCCTCCTCAATGGTGCTAATGAGACCAGCCATAATTCGGATCGCACGTTCGAGGCTGTTCTTGGATACGCGAATATCGAGGCACGTCTCGCGCGTCCAGAGAATTCCGTGATCGCTGGTTTCGGCATTCTTGAAAGCCGCGCGTGCTTGCATTATTAACGGATGAGACAGGCTGCCGCGCATCAGTTCGAACTCGCCGCTTGCCCGCTCCAAACGCTCGACGATGGCCAACTCTGGCGGCGTCGCAAGATCGCCTAGCTTCGGCGCCGGCGGCCGGGGAGTTGGCTTATACAGAACAACCTTTTCCTTGAGTGGTGGTAGCGGCAGTTGTTTCACATTCTGCCCAGCTTCCTTCTTCGCCCAATGGCCTCGCCCGGGCAAGGGGATCATAAGTTTGCGGCAGACCTTCGCGAGACCGACATCGGAAATGCCGTACTTGGCGGCCAACGTTTTCATTGGCGTCGACCAGACCTCGCCATAGAGTTCGTCTCTGTTCCACGTCTCATAGTTCGCCATGTTGACTCCCGATCGAAAGCCTCCGGTGCTCGGCGACTGCCAGACTACGTCTCTTGGCGACCGCGAGCGACGTTGATACCAAGCGTCGAGAGGTGCTGCCGCATCCGGGGTGCGCCCAACAGCTCTTCAAGCGTCTCTTCCGCGCATGCCTTGTTCGCAGCCAGGAGTTTCACAACGTCGACCGTCACGGCCGGCTCGCATTCATACAGCGCTTGTCGAGCCCAGTTCATCTCGTAACGGTCATCTGGCTTCCAGACGGCGCCATGCTCCACGAGGTCGCGAATGCAATTCAAGATCTCGGCGACGTCGTACTTCGTGGAAAGGCGCTTCTGCTGGAGCTGATCGTGCGATCCCCGGCCTAGCCGTCCGAAGCAGTGCTCCAACGCTGACGAGCCACCGTTCGTCTTGTCATTCGGCTTGGCTCCCAGCGTCAGCAGATACTGCAGAATCGCTTTGGATTTAGGCATTGCTGCTGCTGAAACGAGTTGAGAAAGATCATCCGTCTGGGGGTCGGGCTTGAGCTTCAACAGGATATCCAGGCTCCCGTTGTAGCAGGCCTGCAGCAAGGCCGTGGTATGGCAGTCCGGATCGTCGGCCCACCGTTCGTCCATATCCGGGCCGCGCGTTTTCGGATTCGCGCCTGCCCACAGCAAAAGGCTGACCCACTTGAGGTCGCCTTCATAGCAGAAGTGGCGGAGCGCGCGGTCCGCCTGCTCCTGGAGGGCCGGCGCCACCTCCGGGTGCGCCTTCTTGTACTCGACGAACGGCCGAAGCGCTGTCCGAACCTTCTCTTGGAAGGCGATTGCAAAAGGCGCGCCGGTGACGACGTCTGCACCGTGGTCCAGAAAATACCGGATCATTGCTGGCTCCCATGTGAGGAGCACGTCTACAAGCGGAACGGAACGAAGGTCGGCGCCGTGTGAAGCCAGCAATTCAACGAGCTCAAGCTTGCGGCCAAATACGGCTTTCGAGAGTGCGAGATCTTTGGCCGCCTGACTGTCTTCGTGCCGAACCAACAACTCGATCAGGCTGTGAAACCCAAGCTCAATCGCGACCTGCAGCGGAGTCTTCTTGATGTGCGGCGGCGTGTGCAGCGACTTTCCGGCGGCAAGCCATTTTTCGATCTCGTATAGCTTCCCCGCCCGGCACAGGCCGATCAGCAGCTTGCCGTCTTCCGAGGAGAGTGGCTCCAGCATTGGCTTGACCGAAACAGCATCGTACCCCATGCTGACGCCCTTGGGCGCGATTGCGGAGCCTCCATAGCCGTTAGCCCGTTCAGGAAAGCTGGCGCGCTGTTAACCGGAGGGTAGGTCACGGTAGCGTGGCTGGCGTTCTTTGCTGGAAACGATAGGGGTGGGTGCAATCCAACAATGATGCCAAGAAATCTGTAAGTGATGTGGTATCAGTGCATTAAGCGGATGTCGCTGAGTTCCTCGGCGCGCAGACTTGAATGCCGGCGTCTTGCTGCTGCCAGTTGTACCCGTCGGTTAGCAGCCTTTCAGGCGCTGATCCTTATTTTCAACCACTTCCGAGCCCATGACCGGCGGCAAATAGCGCTGAATAGCGCTCAATAGGGCTGGATCGAAATGATTCCCCAAGGGATGCGAAGAAACGGAACTGCGAATGGAGAAAACCGGGGAGAACACTTTCTCCCATGTGTTAACCAGAGAGGGAGTTTCGGAATTGCTTCCTGAGATCGGGAAGCGCACGGCGGGGCTTGGTTCCCCAGGAAACCTGGAAGACGACCTTCTCGCAGAATTGCAAGTTATTGAAACTAAAAGGCGAATGCCGGGCGATAGGAGGGGGCACCTGGAACTGGTTGACTGGCGAGAGGGCGCGTTGCGCTACCGTTTGCGCGCATGCCGACCGGCGGTTCTCAGCGCAGCCGCGACAATTGGCTTCGCCCATTCCGGAATCAACTGGAGATCGCACGAATTGACAATCTTGCCCGAAGCCATATGCAGGAGGATCTTCGGTTCCGGACGGCCACCCGCGTCTGGATCCGCTTCTTCGCTGTTGTCGTAGACGAGAAGCTCGGTTAGCCGCGGCATGAGCCGGATCAGGTTGAGGCGGCTGCGATCGTACCTGTCGCGAATCTTCTGCTCGGGGATCGCGTGCCCTCCTTTCTCGACTCTTGCGCCCACTCGCGCGATATGAAGCTCAATGCTGCTCAGCCCCACGTACCAGATGCGGACGTCGAGTCCCGCCGATAATGCCGAACTG
>CAZQDD010000078.1:0-8911 GCA_964591805.1 uncultured Acidobacteriaceae bacterium
CCTCGGTAGTGGATGCGCGGCCATTCAGCCAGGATGCACTCGCCCGCACAAACAAATGGATCCGGCTTTACGGCGTTGCGCTAACCGTCGCCACTGGGTGGATCGTCGGACCCTCGGACGCGGCCCTAGCATTGTCCGGATTGCGCGTGATCCGACCAAAGCTGCTCCGATGCCCGAGAATTCACCACAGATAACAGATAACTCCACTCAATTCCGCTTGACCTGAACTTCCTCTGAGAGGATCGGTGGTAGCGTGCTCATGTTTTGCTCGTACCACCTGAAGCCTACCTGTCGGTCGATAAACGCGATGTCGCACGTAGGGCCTACGCCTTGGTGACCGTCAGCTTTCGTAGAGTTAAGATGGCACGCGTAGAGCGCGTCCTTGACAATTCTAGCCCCCTTTTCTAAGGTGATCTCCGCGGGGTTTAGGCCGGTAGTCCACGCCTCGTGAGTTTCCCGCAGGAATGGGCGGGCCGGAGATTCCTCGGTGAGCAACTCACCTCCTCGTTGATCCCCTTCAATCAACAGGTGACCGCCATTGACGTACTCATCTTTCACCGAGTCGAAGCCACCTGTCAGCATAGGTTCTGGATAGGAGGGCGCATAATTCAGCTCAAGAATCCACGCTTCGACTCGTCTGGCCTTGTGGAATACGAACATCGCCCTGAACCAGTAAGCAGCATCAGGGCGTGGTGGCCAGTCCCGGGGAGGGCAGCCGGACAGCAGGTCTCGCATCATTTGCTGCCAAGTCACTCCGACGCGTCCGAAATCATCGGGCCGGAATTGGAACTGAGGATAGCGGCAGATGCGCCGCATCATTTTGAAAATATCGGCGCAGGGTTGCCCCGTTTTCAGATCTTTCAAGGATGCCATTTCCCAGCCAGTTGCCAGCCCAGATGGATGAATGGCGAGAATCTTGGGAGCGTCATCGGTGAATACGCTTGAAACGGTGTCACCAGCTCGTTTATCGGCTCCGACGAGCACGCCTTGATCAACACCTAACATCACGATAGAAGTTCCGTGGATTCCGCCGAACATGGTCGTGTACTATACCATGGTATCCCTCGTGATGTCCTGGAATCGCCCACGGTCTTGAGCCCATCAAAACCTGTTTGACGAAAATCATCTAGGTTTTGAATATAGAGAACAATGGATGGGGAAATCATCGCGAAATTGGCGGTGCTGTAGCCCAGGTCGTGGATGATCCCACGGCGCCCGCCTGAACAACGGCGGCTCATTGGGGGTTCATCTTGCAGCTTTTGATACGGCTGACACTCCCGGCCGATGGCGACTCGGACAGTCGAGCGCGAGTCGCGTCAGCCGACGATCTGATCTACTAGATCAGCGAATCGCATGCAAAAGTCGCGAAGGTCAGTCCCGCTGATTTCAGCTCGCCAATTTGGTTGAGCGGCCTTATGCGGCTTGTCTTCAACCTGTATCGCGACAGTCTCGAGATATTCATCGTCCGAAGTGAACCTAAGGCCCCGGTGTGAGATCGAATTTCGCAGATGCCACACCAATCGACCCAGGGTTTTCGTCGGCTCTTTGCCAGAATCGAGTGTTATCTTCCACTTGGGCCAACCCTGGCTTGTCAGATCGTCTAGCCAGATGCGGTCAATCCCATCAAGAAGCAACTGCTCCTTTGGGAAGACGATAAGCCCGAGCAGCGAGAGCGTGAGCTGAGTAACCTCATGCACACGTTCACCTCGGTTCTTTGCCTGCTCGATGAACTCCAGATTGATCTTCGTGCGGCGGGCGAATTCAATCGCTTCATTGCGAGTGTTGTAACGTATCTCAGTCACCAGGCAATTGTAGCCCCTAGAGCCCGAAACGGCATTCTGGGAAGCATTAGCACCGCTCTGGGAAAATTGTCCCCCACTTTTCCGGAGCCGATGCTTCAGACTTTAGGCTCGATTCCGATACGGTCATTCACGGCCGATGCGATCCGCTGGGTGCATCCGAGGTAACGCTCGGTGGTCTGCACGGAAACGTGCCCGAGAAGAAATTGAATCTGCTCAAGTTCGCCGCAGGCGGCGCGACAGAGCCGAGCGCAACTTCGACGGAGATCGTGCGGCGCGAGTTTGCTAACGCCAATCTTGGCGGCGAACTCCTTGACGACGTGCCAGACCAGCTTTTCCGTCACAGCTTCGCCCCAAACCTTGCCGGCGCTGCTTACACGCCGAAGGAGACTGCCTTAATTCCAGCCGCCGTCATCCAGTCATTCAACAGCAATCCGGGACGGGAATGGTTCGAACGTGCCCAGCCTTCCCGCGGAGGTCCACAATGGCGCAATGGCCTTCGCGCTGCTGAAGATGGCCAACAGTCAGCACCGCCACCTCGTCCCGTCGAAGTCCGCAGGCGAGCAGAAGTGCAAGAAGTGCCCGATCACGTTTACCCTTCATCTGCCCGCAGTCGGGCGCCTGCCACAGAGCTTGCCCCTGCTCGGCGGTCAACCAGTTGCCAAGCCGTACTCCCAGTTTCTTTACGTCCTTGACTCGCCTTATCCCAGCAGCCAAGTCTGCGCTGAGCAGCCCACAGTCTGCTGCCTCGTACGCAAGACGGCGCACGGCTCGGAGACAAAGGTTGACCGTATCCGAGGCGAGATTGCGGGATTCCAGGTGCATTCGGTACCGAAGGACCACGGTTTTGCTGAACGACAGCCGCGGCTCGGAGCGATACCAGTCCACGAATTCGTCAATCGCGTGCCGGTACCCGCGCTGAGCATCGGGACAGGAAAGGCTATTGAGGACAGCAGATTTGGCGACTTCGAGGTCTGGCAGCCGCAGCACCGATTTCGCTGCCCGTCCCTTGGCATTGTGCTTCTGCTTTTGCTTCATCACCCGTTGCCTCCACAGCCACGGGTTGATCATGCACCTTGCGCGGCAGAAGCGTTTGCTCAATGAGCGATGAATGTGAAAAGGGCGGAGCTATAGGGAAATCGAATAGCGGTATGATCTGAGCATGCGTGAGCTGAATGGGGTTGTCCGGTTCGGATGTTCCTCGGAACAGTTAAAGCGGCAAGCAATAGTGTTCGATCGCTTTCACATCGTCCATATGGGGGATTGGTTCGGTCCGCCGCCTAAAGATTTACAAAGAGAGGCGGAGTGGGAGTTCCTCGAATCTCGCGGTATCGCAGAGAGAGTGCCCGAGCATTTCGACGATGAAATAACGATGGCTGAATTGTTTGCTTTTTCGGGATGCCGTTCAGATGGAAGTGTGCTGGATTCATACGTTCGCTATGCCGCGTCGAGGTGCACAGATCCAGATCGGGACGTGGTGCCGATTTGTGAATTTCCGATACCATCTGGGCCCGACCCAGCGCCCGAAATGCTGGCCAGCTTGCGACGAGCCCGTCCTGGATTTGGAGCCACAGGCACTCTGAATAAGAGATCTATCGAAATGGTTCTGGAGGTTGCCCTCAAGGCGTTACCTGCACCTGATGCAAGCTGCGCCTGGGATGACATCCTCAACTTCAAAGCCGAGCTGCATGACAAGCAATGGGCGTTTCGGCGTTTCTTATCGAGCCTAGCGAGCAGGCACCGGTCGGAGTCGGAGGTGACGGACGAGGTCGAGTGGCTGGTAAACGAGTATTCGAAGGCCATGAAGATTCACAATCTCAAGGCATCACCAGCGTTCTTCGAAGCTTACGTCATACCAGGACTGGAGTTCGTTGAGGACCTCGTAAAGTTCAAGTGGAGCAAGATTGCCAAAGGCGTCATGGCCGTAAAGAAGCGAAGCGCGGAGTTGCTCGAAGCCGAGATGAAAGCGCCCGGCAAGGAATGCGCGTATGTCTTCGAGGCTCGGAAGAGATTTGGCGGCTCGGATGTGACGTAGGGAGCGGGATCACGATTGGGTTGTTGTTGGATCTGCGCGTATCGGCCGGTTGCAACTGCGGGATGTGAAGATCGGGAAGGAAACGACCAAATGAACGATGATGCCTCGGTTTGGCGCAAAGAGAGGGACTTCAAGAAACGCAATCAGCACTATGTGCCGCAGTTTTGGCAGAGAGAGTTCAAGGATGCAAACGGCAATCTGCACGTGAGGTATTCGCTCAGCGCCGATCCGCGGAACGAACGCGACCCGGATCGGGGAAAGGCTTTTGATGAAACCACAAAGAACATCTTCACGGATGACTATACTTACACTGTGTCGAACGACCTTTTCCAGCCTCACGACGTTTTGGAGAACTTGCTATCCGCTGAAGAAGGGCAGATGAAGCAGTCGCATGACGAGGTCTTGAATGCCACGACGTCGATCAGGCCAGAGTTGCGGATGGTTTTTTGTCGCAGCATTGCGGTAGCAGCGTGCCGCCTCCCCCATGTGATGAGTAGGTTTCAACGACGACGGCAGGATATGGTCTTCGCCTTCGCCGAAATAACCCAACTGGACCGGCCTGCGTTTGACGCCAAAATGAGGGGTTTTGGTGTCACCCTAACAAATGAAGAATATGAGCTTCTTAGGGCCAGGCCGGAAGACGATTTGATTCGGACCGCACTAGGCTTTGGAGACCTTTCGCCTCAGGACCCAAATTTTCCGATGCAAGATGCTCTTGCCGGCGTCGCGACGTTCACCCGGGTTTTCAACCTGATGGATATAACGATCCTGGAGTCGTCCGGATCGCCTTTTTTCATCATGGGTGACTCACCAGTCCCTGACTATGAGTTGGCTGAGGGCTTCTCCATACCCCTAACGAAGAGCGCAACGGCGCAATTTGGATCTCTTGCCTCCGGTGGGCAAGGGTTCTCGCGGCGATCGGCAACTCCCACAGAGATTGCTGCCATCAACCAGGAACAATACAACAATAGCGCAACCCATGTAATCGGGCCCGACCCGTCATACCTCGATTCGCTGACGTCTTGACGAACATCTGAGGCAGCAAAATGGTGCTACCAACCCCCGTTGATCTCTGATAAACCGTCAGGACCAGACGAACGCAGAGTGGTCGATGCAGGCTGTCCACAGCCCTACGATTTCTCAAGGAAGAGCGCGAAAAGAAGCCTCGGAAGAGGCAGAGTCACGGAGCGCTGTCGTCCCGGAATAGAACGACCCAGTTTCCCGGTGATGTAGTCAGCCCACGAGCCCATTGGCGGCGACGCGGTACCGACTATGCACCAGATTCTAACCTCCTGAGCTTGAGGCGAATAGTGTGGAGCGACTCGCTCGTGAGACACGGCTCTGCCGGAGTCGCAGTTGGCTCCTGCTTTGGGCGGATCGTCGGCCACTCGGAGATAGATCGTTCTGCGCGACATGGACCCGTCAAGAAAAGCCACCACCGACTTGGGCAGAACCCGGAGAGCAATCCGGGGGGCCCAGGCCTAAGGGAACCCTATTGAGTCTGGCCGAAATGCCGCGTCGAGAGATGGCGTCCGGTCATTGTAAATTGGCCGGAGAATCCGCGCTCGCTCGATTGCTGGCATGGCGAAGCGTTCACGCCGCAAATAATCTATCCGTGGTCGAACGTATCGTCATTCGCCCTCTGGCCGGGGACATCACGGGGTACAACTTCCGTCGTCGGCTCGGTGTAAATGGGACCTCTCCGCTCTGCCCCTGGCGGGAAGCGGTTGGACCAGCCGCCCATCTCGCCGGACCAAGCGTGCCAAAGCAGCATATCGTCCCTTGCCGAGTCAAACTCACGATCCGGCACCTTGTAATCGACGTAGTGAGTCACGCACAACTCGGCTTCAATCACCCAGCGCGCCGTACAGCTCAACTCACTGACGAACTGCCCCGCCTCAATGAGGATGCCGTCCAGTGCCTTGCGGCCATGCTTGCGGCAGCCCACCGCATAGTGTTTGTTCGGATATGGCCGTCCTGTCCGCAAATCCCCACCATTTTACAGGGCAAAGGCCCAGAGGCTCAATCTGCAAGTCGATGAGTAACACATTTCTGAAAGGAGAGTACAGTCTGGGCCGAATGTGCAATAACAAAACCTTAACGCTCCCATACCTCCAAGAGCAACTCAAGGCATTCGTCAGGGCTCGCACCCGACACCTCGACCACGTATGCGGTAGCCTCAGCGTCATCGAACACGGGCAGTCCCTCCTTGCTCTTAATCAGGTGCCCCATCGCTTCCGAGCAGCCTCGAAGTCTTTGTCCGTCATATCGACATCTAGCGGCTCGATGACTCCGATTATGGCCGCATAAGACCATGCCAAATCCTTTAGCTCATCATGCTTACATTGTTCCATTGAGTAACCTCGTATGTATCTTCTGCGCGGCACTCTCAGGCACAGAATAGAATGTATGGGCTTTCTTCCGACCCATCCTGATCTTGATAACGCCGGGGTCGTCCTTCACCAGCAAACGCACCGTTTCCCTGCCGAGTTTCCAAAGCTCCGCCAACTCGCCAACGCGGTAGTGTTTCTCGGCGTAACTGGTATCGAAATGCATACTAGAGTTGCAGGGTCTCCACTTTCGGCACGGCTCTCGTGATGCCCGTACGGCCCAATTCCACCCGCTCAGTTAACGCTGGGGACTTTACCCGTTTGCGGGATCAGACCTGCAGTTCGCATCACTCAACCGAAGGCACCTCCGGCCGGCAGAGAGGGGAATCCGTTTCCGGCGCATGAGTTTTCGGCGTCCGAGCGAGACCGCGGGGACCGGCGGACAGCCTCGGACGCGCCCGGAAACCGTTTTGCAGACGTGCGCCTTAGAACAGTGCAGAAGTTCGGCAACATCGGAGAGGGTCAACAGGCCAAGATCGAGCAGTGCATTCATTTGATTGGCCTCCGGGACGGACGAAAGTTGTGCGCTCTCAGTTCTTCCCGCGAGGCTGCGCGCCAATCGCGGGCATATACTCGATCTGCGGCTGCACCGGCTCATACGGAGCCTCGAACAGAATGTCGCGGTTGACGCGGACGGTGAACCGGTAGCCGGCGGGGACTTTGATTGTCGGCTGTACGTTGAGGTTGCGGCGCGTGATCTGAGCGCCGGTTTGGCTCAATTCCTGGCCTACCGCGCTTCCGGCGGTTTGGGCTGGCGACGGGTACGTGAGGGCAGTTTGGGTGCTGCGCTGCGAGATCTCGAAGGCGGCGGTGAATATGCTAGTGAGAACCGTGAATCCGACTATTCGGAGATAGTGGCGATCTACTGTATCACGCAGCCCGGCGTTGCCGTGGGAATCGAGGCCCATCATGCCGTCCAGATCAATCGAGGACGCGTCCGGGTAGATGATGCGGCTCCACGCGACTTGTACGCCGTCCTGCCCGTAGGAGACTCGCGAATCATATCTTCCGATCAGGCGGGAGCCCTGAGGGATCAGGAGGTAGAGGCCTGTGGCCGTGTCATAGACGTTCGAAGTCACCAGCGCCTTCAACTCGCCGGGGAGATCTGAGTTGAGAGACTGTTCGAGAACCGCGGGAATCTCCCAACCGGCTTTGATCTCGTATCGTGTCAGCGGCGCTTCACGCGTCGAGCGAAGGTAATCGTCGCCTTGGTGGTTGCGCGCTGCGGCGAGGAATCCTTCCTTGCGGGACTGCATGTTCTGGCTGTCGTAGTCGTTTTCGAGCGGCTGACCGTTCGCTGATGCGGCGGAGTCACCGCCCTGCCGCGCGCCCAGAGCACGGCTCAGGGCTTCGACCTGAGAAAGGTCATTCGACGTGGGCTGTGCCGGAGTTCCCGACAACGCCGAAGTGGCGGAGTTGCGGATGCTGGTGGGCGCCTGGATTGCTTCCTGTTCCTGCTGGTACGCCGCAGCGCGCCGGCGCTCTTCCGGCGTTTCCTCGTGGATTTGCGTCGGCGTGAAGGACTGGGTTCGCATCGCGCTCGGCTGCCGGACGACGACTCGCTCCTGGGGAAGACCGTCGCAGGGCTGACCGGTTAGTGGATTGAAGCGGTATGGTTGGCCCGTCTTCGGATCGGCGCCACAAAACGTCATGGTCGTCTGAGGAGACGGCGGGGCACCGGGAGGACGCAGGGCCATCGGTACCGTGCCAGACGGAGTTGCCTGCATGAACTCCTTCCCCGCCTGGGTCGCCGGAGTGACGCTCTTGGGAAGGCCGGCGTCACGCGCAGCGGTTTGATTATTGAGTGTTCGGCGGAGTCCGCCGTAGGCAAATGCCAACAGTAGAAGCAGACCTGCGGAAGCGATGGCTATGCCGGCGCGGCGGCTGATGCGCTTCGCTTTCTCCGGCTGGGGATGAAGATCCAGTCCGCTGGGCGCTTCAATTGGCTGGTGATCGGAGCTATTGGTTGTGTCCACGGCTGATCTCCACTTTCTGGGCCTTCTTGCCCGATCCGAGTACGAGGTTCGCGTGATCGAAGAGGCGGTCCACGATGTAGGTCTGATCTTTCACGCGGTAGTTTGTCATTTCGCCCTTCCCGTCATTGCCCACGACAAGCAGCACCGGCGCCTCACGGTGTTGAATCTCCGGCGGCATCTGAATATAGGTCTTTGCGCCGTCGTCGAACACCCGCACCGGGCGGATGTGCTCGTCGCCGCCGCGGATCGTGTAATCGAAGTTCACCTTCTCGATTGCGATCATGGCGGGCGGAGTCTCGGCAGAATGCTTCTCCTGCTTCGCGAGAGCTTGCTCGGCTGTCACTTGTTGTTGCCATTTGCGCGTTTCGTCCTCGGGGTACGCGAAGGCGACGCGCGCCACGTAGTCTTCCGGCTTGGAAATCAATCGGAGATAGTAGGCGCGGCGGTCCGTGGTGATGAGCAGGTTCGTATCGAGACCGGGCATCTGCGGTTTGAGGATGATTACCGCCGTGGCCTGATCTCCGGTGCCATACATCGCGGGCGAGATGTTCCATCGCACCGAGTCGCCGATGTGAGGCTCACCGACGATCTTTTCGCCGGCTTCGAGCTCGATCATGCACACGCGCAGGGGCGCGCAGACCACCGTGGGGAGTCCAGCGCCAAAGGAGTACATCACGCGGCCATCGGGACCGGGCGACGGTACGTCTTTCT
>CAZQDD010000079.1:0-8755 GCA_964591805.1 uncultured Acidobacteriaceae bacterium
GCCGGCCACAATGTCCTGGGCCTTGTGCACCCCAGCAGCAGCGTAAGGCGCAGTCTGCAGAACGGGCTTCTGAGCTCTTTTGTATCTGAAGTGATCAAACACCAGGAAGGTAACAAACATTGCCAGAACCAGAATGAATGTCATTGCCTTAACCTCCGCCCGCTTTCTTTGGGCTTTAGTTCGAGTCGTCGCGGCTCTCCACTTTTCCTCTACTGTTCCGCGGACGCCCTCTTCGAGGGCACTTCAGTGACCAATGTGCGGAAACGAAACTATAGCACAGAAACAACAAGTGTTAGCCTTGACCTGCATCCTCTTGGAAACTGCGCGCCTGTCGCAGTCGATGCAGATCGTCACACGCGGAGGGGCCGCGCCTGTCCCATTCCGGTTCCATCGTCTCGCGGAATCAATGACTTAGGAAGAATATTTCAGCATACGAGGCAATTTGTAACAGTGTTGCGCTTTGCATCACTGGAACAAACGTTTTGCACAGGCGGCCGAAAAGAAAGTTCGGAACGTGAGCCCTATGGCTTCCCGTTTCAGCAATTTACCCATCCCACTAGCGAAAACCACCAGGGTTCGACCCCAACCAATCCAAAGTACTCCCTGCCATGTGCGTGGCCATCGCAGGCTAAAATCCCGCGAACAACAGCTCTTCAAGAGCCATTCGTCGCACCTGCCAGGATTCACGATCCTCCCCATTCACCTTCAGCCTGCACTCGCCCGCGTCAGTAAAGGTCAGGGTCACCTCGAACATCAAATCGCCGTTCTCGTCGCGCACCAGGATTGCGTGCTCGGTAAGGTTGAAGACGACGGCCATGCGGAGATCCTTACCTTCCAGAAACACGCTAAAGCTGCCAACATTTTCCGCCACGGAAAACTTGTAAGGGGAATTGTCGGGGCGAAGGTCATTGCGAGTCTTGACGTCCTGTTCCACTTGTAACCGCAGCGCCGTGAATACCTTGGCGAGAGTGCACGTGGAACGCCTGGTCACCCAGTCGAACTTCGCTGCATCCTTGTCCACTTTGTCAGCCACCCCTTCGCCTCCATCCCGGCATCCTATCGCCACCGAATCCTGCACGGCATCGGCCGCCGCCGGGCTTCGAACCACGCGTCGCGACCGTCAATCCTCCTGCAAAGCTACCGGGCAGCCGTTCGCCTCCAGAGCTGGTCCGCCGGGTCACCTTTTCGATCCTTCGTCCCACGCCGGCGCAGGGCGGCTCGCATTTCGCGGTGGGGCGCAAACAGGACCCACTCTCAAGCAGCACTCTCCTTCATCGCCGCTTGTTCGGGAGCGGCGGTCGCAGAGCGCTCGCCGTGATCGATATGACTGAAGCGGTCGGCGTGCAGCTTCGCCGCTTCCGCACCCCAATGAATCGCGTGTTGATTGTGTCCGTGAGCGAGGTAGGCGTGATGCGCGGCCTTCTCGTACTCCCCGGCCTTCTCGCATTTCGCCGCCTCCAGGTATTGGTAGGCTGCGCATTCGTGATGACGAGCGGCGCAATGGTAAGCCAGTTCACAAGTCTTCGGCATATCGTTCTCCTTGGTTAACCCCCGGCAATTTTCTGCGCGGCCATTGCCCTCCCTGAGCAGGAGTCAGACTGGCTCATGTCGCGCTTTCAAGACCCTCAAAAACACGGAACATCGCGTATCTGCTAACCTGCCGCCCGAATACGATTGCCACAATGCTGCTCCGGGTGACTTGGATGAGGAGGATAAGCAGCGATCTCAGCCGCCTGTCCCATGTAGCTGACAATCGTTTGTTTCAGCTGCGAATCAACCTCATCGGCGACGGTCATCACGTCCGCAAGCAGCAGGCTGAAAGCCACGGTGCCCAGGTTGTTCTGCAGGGTATGGAATATGCTGACCTGCAGAATGCGGGATTCCTCGATGATCATCGGAATCGAATAACCCTGCGCGTAGCGGTCCTTGCCGTGCTGGACCGCTGCATTCGACACCGCTTTTGACCCAAGTATTCTCGCTACACGCAAGCGATGGACAAGTTCGTTCATCAGTTGCGGAAGGTGTCCCGTACGCTGCTCGCAGCTCAGTGGCACACGGGTCAGTTCAGGCTCCTGTTCCACCCGAACCAGCCAATCTTTGATCGTCGCTACGGCATCGCGTTCCAAAATCGCGGCTACCCGTTCTATGTTGGTCATTTTTCGCATTCCGCGCTCCTGTAATTCCTCGTCACAGGCTGTGATAAACGTCAGGATGGCCACCGGTTTCAGCAAGGTTTCGTCTGCTTGCAGCAGGACCGCGTCCAGCGCATTTTCCAGTTCGGCATACCCTGTGTAAACCAGCGTGAGCGCGTCCTGATTGGTGTTGTGCATCGCACTGATCATGGCGAGCCCGTCATCCGTTGCGGTCATATGCAAATCACTGAGCAACACATCAAAGAATTCTGTGTCGATTAAGTGCAACGCATCGCTCACATTGCCTGCGGTTGTAATCTGTAGCTGATTGACTTCCAATACTTTATCGAGTGATCTACGCACCTGTTCGTTTTCTTCTACTACCAGGATCCTCGGTCGTTCCGTCTTTTCGTCCAGCATTATTTCTGTTGTCACTTGACTGCGCCCCGCTGCGCGCCCCGCCTCGCGAATAAACGCCCTGCGAATCAATGCACCGCGAATGAGCAGGTATTGTCCGTGCTATTCCCCATCCCAGACTGTTCCCGATTGCTCACTTTTCGATTTCGTTCCGGATCGCGGCGGCAATCGGAAGTCCAGCGCCTAAAGTCCCGCTCCTCCAGTCCGAACAGACAGGTCCACGGACGCGGCGTAGCTGGACATCACAAGTGCTCTTGGAATTTCAAGGGTTCGAGGGATGATTCGGGATATCGCCGGCGCAGATGCTTTGTCTGGCTCAGGGTAGCTTGAGCATCGATTCGTGCATCTTCTCAACCCCGCGCGGCATCTGCATGACTGATGAGATGGAACACCTTGAGGCGCTCGATGTTTACCGCAGTAAAGCCCGGTCCCGCCAGTCAATCCCTTCCGTAGAGAAGTGCCCTGATTCTCCCGCGCAACAAAATCCAGCGCCCCGGGTGTGTGCGGCCGTAGAGGTGGCCCGGCGTCTCCCAATTCGCATTGCGCGAACTGCGTTCCCCTGAACACGATGCGCAGCCACGGCTACGGCCTGTGTTCGAGTACCCTGGGAATGTTTAATTTGTGCAGCTCACTGGTAAAAGCCTCCAGCGAGGCGAGCGCGCGCCCAGCGTCGCTGTCCGGATTTGCCGGCAGCTTGCCATTGCGTTCCTTGTATCCCTTTACGGTGTCGCACAGCCGTTCGAGTTCGTCGAGGGCGGCTTGCAGCTTCATGTGTGTCATCTCGTCTTCCCTCGCGGCGCCGGAATCCAGCCCTGCTTCTCTCCCACGCCCCGCCTCGCCGTTGACGCCAAGGCTTTGCTCTGGAGTCCATCCTACTCCAGGTAAGAATCAGGCGCTGCTGTCCAGCGTTTTTGAAGGTCGCCGCACCCATGCAACCGGCGCCGCGCTACACGTCTTTCAGTTGCTCTTCGTCCATGCCAAAATAGTGTCCGAATTCATGAATCACCGTGCGCCGGATTTGCTCGCGGATTTCAGTTTCGCTCGAACACACGGCCTCGATGTTCTTCTGGTAGAGCACAACGTAATCCGGCCCCGTGGACAGGCCGAATACACTTTTCTTTGTCATGGGGACGCCGTGGAACAGGCCCAGAAGAAGCCGTCCCGGCCGTCCATGGGGAGCAGACAACTGGCCCGGCGGAACATCCTCTACCAGCACGGCAACGTTGCGGATGCGGCTACGGAATTCCGTTGGAAGGCTGTCGAGCACCTCTGCCATTACCTTGGCGAAACGTTCGCGCTCCATGTTCCCGGCCTTCTGCGTCAGGCGTAACTGGGGCAGCTCACGGCTGCCCCAACATATGCAATGCGCGCCAGGCCCGGCTTACTCGGTCTTCGCGGCGGCAACCTTGTTCGCCCAGCGTGCCTTGGCTGCTTCCGACATTGCTTTCCGTGCTTCCGCGGTCAGGACGCGGCGAGTGCCCTTGGCGCGCTTGGATGTCACCGCAGCCGTCGCGGCCTGCTGGGCGCTGGTCTCCGGTTTCACGGCTTTGGCCTTGCTCACAGCCGGGCGTTCTTTCGCCGCCGCCGCCGGCTTCTGCTTGGAGGCCGCGCTCACGGGTTGCGGCGCCCGCTTGGCCGCCTGAGGAGCAACGGGAGCCGCCTTTGCGCTCCTCGCCGCCGCCCAGCGCTTCCGCGCCGCCGCTGCGATGCGACTGCGGCCGGCGGCGCTGATCACCCGCCTTTTGGCCTTTGGCTTGGCCTTGACCGAAGCCGCCTTCGCAACCTTTGCCGTAGACTTTGCAGCCGCCCCGGTTCCGCCAAGCGACTCCAAGGCTGCGATTGCCTGGTTGATCTGATCGCGCTCGGCGCGAAGGTCGGCGAGAATTTTCGCTGTGTCCATTTCTCTCCGTCACCAGCGCAGAAGGATTAGACCCATAAGGATCGCTGTGCTGGCGCTCGTGTGCCGCTATTCCTTCAACTTCAGTTTGCTCTTGTTCTGCTCGAGGAATTCACGCAACTCCTGCGCTTTGTCCAGGAGACGAACCCACTGCTCGTAATAAAGGGTAACCGGGAAGCGGCCCAGTCCGTAAACGCTCGCGCCACCCTTGTCGCTCACCTTGAACGCGATGCTGCTACCGCGCTGTTGCTTGGCTTCCAACTCCGCCAGCTTCGCCTTGAGTTCTTCATAACTTGGTTCGGTCATGCGGTCGCCTCCGTAGTCATCGAGTATTTCAGATTGCCGCTGATAAGGAAAATTATGACTCACAATCTCAAGTAGGCGCGCCCGCGAAAAACGAATTACCCCGCGAAGCTTTTAATGCGCTCTGCGAACCAACCCGGCACTCACGTCCGCGCCGCCGCCTTACTTACAGCGTATCCTTAATAACAGAAATGAGATTTTGTCGCCACTGCGGAAATCCGGTAGACAGCGGGCGTTTCTGCGCCGCCTGTGGTGGACCCATCGCGCCCGATGCCATCGCGGCCACCGGCGCCAGGCGCCATCGCCAGCGCAACCAACTGCGCTTCCTACTGGCCGCCCTCGGCCTGCTCCTCGTCGTTACCATGGGACTCATCGTCAGCCGGATGATGCACCGCGAACCGGCGGGGAGTGGCTCGCCTTCGCGCCCTGCGGCTTCCACTTCCCTGTTGCCGCTCCCGCAACCGTTTCCCACCCAACCTGCCGCCGTTCAAACTCCACCCACTCAGGCCGTCCCCGGTGACAGATTCAATCCGCAGCCACCACCGCCGCCGCAGACTTCCATCCCGGACCAAGCTCTTCCAGCCAGCCCGGTGTCCACCCGCGGCATCGACCCGAACGAGGTCGAGAACGCGCTTACCATGCTGGCTCAGAAGAGCAGGCAGAGTACGCCATCCCCGCAGAATCCAGCACCGTCCGCGGCCTCCGACACCGGCTCCGACCGTTATCCCGGTTCGCAACCGCTCGAGGTGAAGGATGTGGAACTCCCAGACATCGGTGTCCCAATTACCAGCCAGGTCTACACCACTTCCGATTCCCTCTCCACGGTCATCGCCTACTACACCGGACGCTACCCCGACGCCGAGGTCATGGAAGTAAACGGCCAGAAGGTCATCGCCGTCAACCGCCCCGGAGCCACCAAGGTCATTGCCCTCGGCAGCACCGGCCAGGAAACGCGAATCGCAATCCTTCAACCCGCCAACTAAAGCTCGCTCCGGGAACCAACCCATGCGGAATGCATCACACCTTATACCTGCCCCGCTTCCTGCCTTGAAGGCGCCGCATTCCAGCCGGGCGGTTGCTACAGACTTACTTGTCCGGCATGGGTATGGGCTTTACGTCGCCGCAGTTTGGTCCCTTGTAGGTGGAGGTGGATTCGCTCGTCCATTCGATCGGCATGCGGTTGGGCCCGGCCTCCATGGAGCCGACAAAGTGAAATTTAGCCGAGGAGCTACCTTCGCCGGTCCAGTGCGACTCAAAGCTCCCCTTGCCGTTCATCCTCCCGCTGCAAACCATGTCGCCGGTCACGCCGTTGGCGGTCCTGGCATAGTTGGTTACCTGGCAGTCACCGCGGGTCTGCGGAACCGGGGCTCCGTACTTATCAATCTGGGCCTGGGTAATACAAACTCTAACGGTTTGTGGGCCGCCGCCAAAAGGCGAACGCGCGCCCCCGGGAGCGCCTTGCATGCCGGCCGGGAACGGCGACTGTTGCCACGTCATGGTGCTGGTCGTCTCCCAGAGGCCGGGCTTTCTGGCTTGTGCCAAGGCAGCCGCCGTCATGGCGAACAGGCAATAAACCAACGTCAGCCAAACTCCGATCTTACGCATGATTCTTCCCTTTCTATCACGCGGAAAATCACCCGCGCGCCAATACTCTACGTCAGCGCGCCCGCGGCGGGAAAGAGAAATCTCCAACCCGCCTAAGTCCCGGCTGCCTTACCTCTCCCGGACAGCGGATCAGTCAGTGCTTATGAGTGTGGGGTTCCAGTTCCTTCTCGGCGTGGGAGTGCCCGTGAGCGCCATGCTCGCCGCCATGCTCGTGGTCAGGGGAATGTTCATCGGCGCCGTGGGTGTGCTCGTGGGCGTGCTGATGGTCGTGTACGTGGCTGTGCTCGTGCGAGTGTTCATGGCTATGGGTCACCCCGTCATGGGTGTGCTCATGCGTGTGGGTGTGGGCATGGTCATGCTCGTGCGAATGATCGTGTTCGTGTTCGCCTTTCATTAGTCACCTCAGACTTGGTCTTAGCCATTGGATGCCCACTCGCTCCCGTCCGCCACAGAATGTTGTCCGGCGATGACCCTTCATTCCCGCCCCGTCTGCCTCTGGCTGATTGCCATTGCCCTACCGTTTGCTTCTACAGTAACGTAGTGGCAGGGAGAGCTAAGAAAATGGCGGGGCTGGCCCGAACCGGTGTTTCCATCGAACAGGAATTGCTGGACGACTTCGACAAACTGATCGCCAAGCGTGGTTACAATAATCGCTCCGAAGCCTTGCGCGATCTCATCCGCGACGCCCTGGTCGCGGAGCAGGTAAGCGGCAACGAGCCGGTGGTTGCGACCCTCTCCATGGTTTACGACCATCACCGGCCGGACCTCTCGCAGAAGTTGACCCAGGCGCAGCACCACCATCATGGAACGGTCCTGGCGGCGACCCACGTCCACCTTGACGAGGAAAACTGTTTCGAGGTCGTCATCATGAAGGGCCCGGCCAGCGAGGTCAAGCACCTGGCCGATCACATGCTCAGCCTGCGCGGCGTCAAGCACGGCAAGTTGGTCATGACTTCGGCAGGAAGAACCGTGAAGTAACCCACGCGGCGCAGCAACTCAGGCGGTCCGGTTGTGCTGCGCGGTGAGTGTGCGCCCCGAAGAGCACACCCGCCGCGCAGCCCTCGCGCCCCCAGCCCTTAGGGCGCACTTCGTCGAAACTTCTTTACTATTCGCCGAACCGGTAGTGCAACGCGAATCGCACCTGAAACGGTTCGGTAGGGTGGTAAACGTCCGTGAATGCCGGCGCGGCTGTTGGCGTGATCCGGGAGACATAGGCGTAGGTAATGTCGTCATCGTAGCGGTTCAGCATATTCAGGAATTCGGCCGAAACTCCCCATGTCTTATTGAATTGATAGCCGAGCTCGCCGTTGAGCAACGCTGTTGCCTTGGAGCGATTGATTCCGTCGGACGTCAGCTCGCGCGGGCCAAAGTAGCGCAGGCGTAAACTCCCCGAAAGGCGGTTGAGATCGTGCAGTGTAACGCCCGATGAAATCACGACCTTCACTGCTTCGGGCACAAGCTTGCCACCCGGACCTTGCACAAGCCGGCCACCCACGCTGGTGTACGCCGCATCCTCTGGGTCTATTTGGGTAAATTGGGCGCGGGAATCCGAAACGTCAAAATCAAAAGCCAAGTGCTCCATGGGCTTGTAGAAGTTCGCCCATTCGACGCCATAGCGGTTGCTCGACTGTTCTGAAGCAGACGTGCCTCCGGTGTCGCCATCCTGCATCAGTTCGGAGTTACTGTGCAGATACCAGAGCGCAAGGGTGCTTTGCAGATGTGGGACGGCCGAAGTGCGCATGCCGATTTCCCCGCCCTTGGTTTGGACCAGGGGGGTAATTGGGGTGCTGGACGTGGGGAAAGGATTGTCCGGCGAAATCGGTTCCTCCTTTTGCGTTGCGCCACGCGCGTCGTTGCTGTGGAAACTGAATCCACCCTGGGCATAGAACTCAGTCTTGGCCCACGGGCCGAAAATCAAACTTGCTTTGGGGCTGGGCAGGAACTTGGTGGCCGAGCCGGTATTGAGCTGCGCAAAGTTAACCGTGCCGAAGATGGGCGAGACATACGTGGGAGTCAAGCTGGTGACGGCATATTTTGCGTCGTCGCCGCGCAGGGCCACGACCGAGCGGAATTTGTTCGCCCACTGGATTTTATTTTCCACATAGACACTTCCCAGCGTGTCCGTAAATTTGTTCAAGTCCGTGCCCGCGGGCAAAATTGCTGTCAGATTCGGATTGGTAACGCACTCGGGGATGGGTTCGTCATTGCAGGCGTTGATATCATTCTTGTCCGTGCGCACACGATCTTCCGTCCGGAAAAGGCCGTTGTGGACCCAATCGTTGCGGAGCTGCAGGCCGAACGTATTTTCCACCTTGCGGCCAAACCATTGGCTGAAAATCGTGTGGCGTGCGTCAAACCCCGCCACCCAGCGCCTGTCCTGCTGTTCGAACTGATCGCCCTT
>CAZQDD010000080.1:0-8403 GCA_964591805.1 uncultured Acidobacteriaceae bacterium
AAGAACTGATCGCCCTGGCGAAAGACATGCGCGCGGCCAACAAGCGCGGCGAGGACCTGAATCTCACGGATGACGAGATCGCTTTTTACGACGCGCTGGAAGTGAATGACAGCGCCGTGGCCGTGCTCGGCGACGAGAACCTGCGCATGATCGCCCGGGAACTGGTGTCCGCCCTCCACGCGAACACCTCCATCGATTGGACGTTCAAGGAATCGGTGCGAGCGAAGATCCGGGTCCTGGTGAAGCGGATCTTGCGCAAGTACGGTTACCCGCCCGACAAGCAGGAGAAGGCCACGCAAACCGTCCTGGAGCAGGCCGAAATGCTGTGCGCGGATTGGGCGGGGTAAGGTTGGGTCATCTTGCTCGAACGCGCGGAAAATGGTTTATTGAAGTACGGATTTGCTTACCATGGGTTAGCATTCTGGACCATCGTCAAACTTGACGTTGGTTTGATAATGGGCTATTTTGCTTACCATGGGGCAGCAAAAACAGGGAAAGTTAAACTGGCTGCAACTCCACCTTCCGGAGGGGCTGCTCGTCGACGCCGGATGGCTTCAGCGCCAGGGCTATTCCAGCGGCCTTCGGAGCAAGTACGTAGCGCATGGCTGGCTCGATCAGGTAGCCCGCAGCGTGTATCGTCGACCGGCCGCCCCGCTGCCCGCGCCCAACGAAGATGAAGGACTGCGCTGGCAACATGTGGTCATATCTCTTCAGACTCTGCTGGATTGCCCGGTCGCTGTAGGCGGTCGAACAGCACTCGAACTCCAGGGATTTGCTCACTATCTTACCGCTGCCGGCCCTCGCGAAATCCACCTCTATGGCGACAAGACGCCGCCCGGCTGGGTCTCCAAGTTGAAACTGGACAGCCGGCTCGTCTTTCACAAAGCCGGGAAGCTCTTCAAGGATGGAGCCGTCCCTCGCGACCTGGCGTCGCAAAGCGGCAAGACGCGAGCCAGCCGGAGTGACACCACTGATTCTCTCCCCGATGGCTTCGTACGACAGCCCTGGGGCCATTGGGAATGGCCACTGATAATGTCTTCGCCGGAGCGCGCCATCCTCGAACTGCTGGATGAGGTTCCACAGCGCGAGACATTTCACCAGGCCGATGTCCTGATAGAGGGGTTGCGCAATCTCAGGCCGCGGCGCCTTCACACGTTGCTCGTTGAATGCCACAGCGTGAAGGTGAAGCGCCTGTTCCTGTGGTTCGCCGAACGCCACAACCACGCTTGGCTGAAAGGCCTCGACCGCAAAGAAATCGACCTGGGCCACGGCAAACGCATGCTCGCGTCGGGCGGTAAGCTCGATACCAAGTTCAACATCACCGTGCCGGAGAACCTTGATGCCGGCGGCTGAACTCTATCGCCGGCAGGCTGCGCTGCTCATCAAGGCCGTCCCGCTCGTCGCGGCCGAAACGTGTTTTGCCCTGAAGGGCGGAAGCGCGATCAATCTCTTCGTGCGGGACATGCCCCGTCTTTCTGTGGATCTCGATCTGACGTACCTGCCTGTAGCAGATCGAGCGGCGTCGCTGAAGGAGATTGACGCCGCCATGCGGCGGATCGCCCGGACAATCGGCCATGGCATCCCCGGCGCGCGCGTGAGTCCGAGCAGGCTGAAGGGCGAAAACTGCGTCACCAAGCTCCTCTTGCAAGCAGACGGCGTGCAGATAAAAGTCGAGGTCACGCCCGTTCTACGGGGATGCGTGTATGAGCCGTCCACGCGGTCGGTTTCCACGCGGGTGGAGGATCAGTTCGGCTTCGCGGAGATCCAGGTCGTCAGTTTCCCGGATCTTTATGCAGGCAAGATTGTGGCAGCCTTGGACCGCCAGCACCCGCGCGACCTGTTCGACGTCCGGGATTTGCTGGCGAACGAGGGTATCAACGATGAACTGCGGAAGGCCTTCATTGTTTATCTTCTGAGCCACAATCGGCCGATGGCGGAAGTCCTTGCCCCGATGCGCCTCGACATTTCGGCGGAGTTCGCCAGAGGCTTCGCCGGCATGACGGAGACGCCGGTGATGCTCGACGAGTTGCTGCAAGCGCGCGAAGACTTGATCGCTAACATTATCGGCAACATGCCAGCGGATCACCGCCGCTTCCTAATTTCCATCAAGCGCGGCGAGCCCGATTGGGCTTTGCTGAACCTGCCCGGCGCGGAAGCGCTACCCGCAGTCCGCTGGCGCCTTGAGAACCTCGCGCGCTTGGATGCTGCGAAGCGCGCAGCACTGCTCGCACGACTGGGTGAAGTGCTCGGGATTCCCGACTAAGCGGACCTGCGAGCCCTGCTCCGCAGCCTGCGGGCACGTCATCCAGCGGGGATCTTCGAAGGAACGCCGGATGCCGGTGGCCATCAGGTGGATGGCGTTGCCGCCGCGATAGACCTTGCCGGCCGTGGGATTCAGAGGAACCCCGGTCGCCTCCCACGGTTTCTGCCATGGAGCGACGTCGTCCTCCAGCATCCGAACGATGGAGTCCGTGACTTCCTGGCTGAAATCGCGTTTCTCGTGGAGCTTCGATTGAGCCGGAGAGGGGTCACTGGTAATCCTCCGCATCTGGCTGAGGCTCCGCCGGCAGGTCCGTATCGAAGTCAGGTTCGGTCGCCTCCGTCTCGAAGCCTGAGCCGACCAAGGGCACTGCTCCAAATGGACCGACATCAAGTTTGGTGGATTTCGTCTTGGAGTGTTGCACATGCCCTCACTTTCCGTGAGCGTGCCTCGCGAGGCCCAACGGCACCGAGCGTGGCGCTCACAGAGATTCAAGTAGTAGGGCGTGAATGGCGGCAAATGAGACAACGAAGGAGGATCGGGGTTGCTTGCGGACGGCGTCCTTGAGCAACGATCACTCCACTGGCATAAGTTCAGTGGCGTGTTGAGTATAGACGCTTTGCGCCTGGTGGTGTAGTATGGGGCAAGCGGCTATTCGGCTGAGCTCTCGGCCGTTAGCCCCTTGGCAGCAACCCAAGGGATGGCCGTTTCGACCAGCCAAATGAGTGGGCGACGCAGAAAACGGAAAAAGTGCTGGATGGAACCGCATAGCACCTGTCTATGGCGAAGATCCTAGCGGATAAAGACATTCTGAAACTCTTGGGGACCGTGATCCTCAATGCAGATAAGGACAGAGTCAATCCAAACGGAATAGAAATCCGCCTCGGTAAACAGGTGCTCTTCCACTCCACGGATGAGGAAAAGGAGCTGGCCCCAGGGATGTATTTGAAGGTTCTCCCGGGCGAGACCGTTACAATCAGTAGCTACGAGGATTTTGTTTTCACCCACGAGGCGATTGACAGGATCTTCCCCGGATGTGATCTGATGGCTCTGATAACCCCTACCACAACGATGATGCGGGAAGGGATTATGCAATCAGCAACAAAGGTAGACTCCGGCTGGAGCGGGACTCTCAATTGGGGCTTGCGCAACAGCTCCATCAGGGATTTCATCCTAGGATTCGGCGAACCCATCTTCAAGCTGACTATCTTCTTGTTGGAAGGCGGCGAAATCCCAGAGATTCCGTACGGGCAACGAGCCCATGACCGCTATCAGAACGCTCAAGGAATAGTCCGTTCTATCCGGAAGGTACCAGCGAGCATTCCGAAGAAAAATCTCGTGGGTTCCTCTGTCGAGCGCCTCGATCCGTCCAGGCAGCTGCGAGAAGCCGGTTACCCATTCGATCACATCAGTACAGAGTTAACCGACCTTCATGGCAAGTTCGAGGTAGTATCGAAGGATGTCCTCCTCCTGAAAGACACCATCTCGGGCGAGACGGAAAAGCTTTCCAGGAAAGTCGACGAATCCCAGAAGATCACGATCGAGAAGGTGGAGGGGCTGTTTGATCGGAAGTTTCTGGGGATCGCGGGGGCAATTGTCGGTTGCCTTTCAATCATGTTTGGGACCGTCACGTTTCTAAAAAACCAGGGGATAAGTGGTGCGGCGCTAGGATGGGTGGCCCTAATCGGAGGATTTAGCATCCTGCTGGTCGTATACCTATTGGCCCGACGGAGACCCGGATAGGTCCCCAACGGATTTCTGGGCGCGGGTCGACTTCGTGCTGGCTGCGCTGCCACTTGGGGAGTATCTCGCAAGCGTGCGCCGCTCTGCGACTTCATTCGACTGTCGAGAACCCGCGAGGATCGGCGGATCGGCGACAATACTTCGCGGGTCGGGCCGGGATGGCCGCCGATTCGACTGCCACCTTCTGATTCTGCCGGGCTGTGCTGTGGGCCTTCACCCGCCTACGATCTCAAGCCGGTTTCGCAGACCCGAAATAGCCTTGCTCCACATCGGCGAACTCATTCGCCTCTATGAGCGCCACGTCCTGGTCTCCCGTATAGAGTTCGCGCAGAGCTTCGAACACGGCTGACCGAACGTCCGATTCGCCTATCTCAAGACTACACGCATAACCGACAGCCTTGAATGAGAATACATTGTTCTTCTCATCATACTTGTCGAAAATGTACCAGTGTGGCTCTGCTCCCTCAGTAAGCGTGTGTATAGAACAGCGATCGACAAAAATCAGGGGCTCCAAGGAAAGCAAGTTTCCAGTTTCCACCTCTTGCACGAAAGCCTGCTCCGGTGAGAAGTTCTCCTTTCCGCGATATGCCTGCATTCCCACGAATGGCGGACAGCCATGTGCGTGGCGAAAGAGGCCTTGGTTCACCCTAGAGAATGGTTTCTTCTCAACATGTTCAAAGCGGCCAAAACGCCACTTCGAAAATGCACGTGCCCCGGTATTAGCAAGCAACACGACGACTCGGTGCAAATTGAACTCCGCATCGGCCTTGTGGTGTTTGTAATCCGAAATAAGCCGAACCGCCCCTTCCATGACCTCAAGTTCATGTCGCAGAAGGTCCTGAAACGGGATCGAGATCCTTGCTCGAGTCTTCATCTGGGGGGCAAGGTTCTTGATCAGCCCCCACAACGGGCCCGCAGAGCGTTGACGGAAACCACTGAACTGCGCGGACTTGCCGCGGCCCTTGGTCAAGCAGTATTCAAGATAGGAAACGTAAGCTCCAGTTGCGAGCGCAGCTTCAATGAATTCGATCGCAGCTGATGTTAATGACTTCGCGTCGGTCTGGCTCAAATAGCGCTTGAGTGGTTCAGCCATCGGATACGGCAAAGTATTGCTCAGGTCGGCCAAGCCCATCCATGGCACGTCATTAGAGCGCTCGCTTTGAATCTCGACGGCCTGCTTAGTGACATAAGAAATGGACGTGTTGCTGGTACCAAAATCTAACCCCAGAAAGACCTGTGATTTCGAATCCTGCCGGACTGTCATATCTAAGAAGAACGGCTGACCGTCTGCGTACACGGCATCCTCACCGCCAGCACCCGTCTTGTATATGAACCTCGGCTTGACTGCGTTCTGGCCGGTGACGGCAATCTCCACCTGTATCGCGGAGTCAAACTTGGCGTTCGCCGGCGTGAAGACCGTGTGATTATCAAGATTCAAAGCATCAGAACCCGTGTTTTCTTCAATGGATCGCGTAAAGTAATAGTCCAAACTACGATGAGGTGGGCGCTCCAGCTTGACCTTCCACCTAAGCGGAGCGCTCTGAAGATCGTGCGTAGGAAATGCCGACGAGAGCAACATCCCGGGAGCTTGGTTCTTCGGGACAACTATTCCCCTTGGCACAAAGGCTGGGACCTGTATGCCACTATTGTCCGAGTCGAGCCTCAAGTAGAGAGGGTTGTATGTCACGGCCGAAAAGTCACCCTCTCCTGTATAGAACCTCCGGGCACATTCGATCGCCAGGCCCTTTGCGACAACTTGCTGATAGTCATCTATTGGCAGTATCTGGGCTCCGGCAATGTAGTAGCTAAAGTCGGCCTCTAATAGGCGCCGGACCCATCCTATGTTGCAGGATCCTCCAGACAGAAGGACGACAGACACTGGCTGCCCCCCCAATTCTTCTTTGCCACGCGTAAGGGACCTTTGAATTACTGGTCTTAGGTGCTCCGGCCACAGACGATTAACAAAAATATCCCGAAGGCCTTCCCCGGTCAGCGTACAGACTAGGTGCTCATCGGAGCTTCCAAACGGATCGGCTAGCAGGGGAACTCGGTCCGTGACGGACAGCGAAGCATCAGGTCCCCAGTTAGTGATCCGCCGACATATGCGGATTTTCGCATCTTCGACATCGTGAATGGCGCGGTGGAAACGTCGGCAGAAGTTTGCGTATTCCTGCCCCGAGGTAGAGAGCACGGCATCGCCGTCCTTCCTCCAGTGTCGGTACAGGTCCAATCCTTTGCTGACTTTCGATGATTGTGCCCTTGGTACGATCTGACGGTAAAGCGTTTCAGCAATCAGACTGTTCAGAAAATACCCGCCGATGGGTGCTGAGGCGGCAGCCAGCGGACGAGCATTCTTGCCACCGCGTCGAATATCACCTTCTTTAGTCGTCTCGATGATGCAGATGTCAAACGTACCGCCACCAAAATCTACTACGAGGGCGCAGTGTTTGGCTGCCGCGTTTAGGCTTGGATATTTTGCCTCATACCGATAGTATTGGAAAACCGCGAATGGCTCGGGCAGGAACTCGATGTCAGAGAATCCCTTGCCGCGAAGGGCGCGCCGCAGATAGTCACGGTAATTCTGTGACCAGTCCTGCGGGATCAGGTCTCCTGCCATGCTGACGGGTTCCGCGACCATGATGGCTGGTGCCTTCTCCGCGTTATTCGTCGCGAGCCAGCTATCGGCTGCTGAGAGAACCTCGTGTAGAAAGTCCGCCGTCATCTCGGCGGCGCTCTTCCAAGTCCCTGCGGCAGTCGGGAATCGAGCGCGGCCAGTTTGTCGTTCGGGCGGCAGCATTCCGAGGTCCACCTTAAAATTCTCGTTAAGAACCTCGCCGACGGAGGATTTAGCTAGTGCTTCCAGACCAATGAGTGGACCTTTAGTGCCATAGTGCAGACACGTTGGAACGTTTTCGCTGCCCAGGATTTCGATCATTCGGCTAGAGGTAATTCGGATTTCGGATGCGGCCATAATAGAATCCGACTCATTGTACCTTTTAGCACGAACCGGCGGTTGCTGGGTTTCTCCGTTTGAATTTTGCGGGAACCCACATGTCGCCCGGGTAGGTCTGCGGCAAGGGAGCCACACTTGCGCGCATCCCGTTGTGGCGGGTCTCTCCATATTAGGAACGAACGCACTTGCAGCCGCGCACGCAGGTGCTGCTCATGTGCGCATCACCGGCCGCGACCGCGACCGTCATCAAGCGATGCGCGCCCTTGATGAAAGCGCAAAGACACTCGCTCGCCGATCTGTATGTCGCGGCCTAACGAATTTGATGCCACGACGAAGAAGCTGTTCGCAGCAGTCGCAAACGCGATGTGCGCTTCGTCCTTGGCAACCGCCCTGCCGGTGACCTGACCCGTCTGCGGTGGCGTGCGCTCAGTGATCGGCATTTCTCGAATGGCGGTTTCGGACGCCCGCATGTAGGCCGCTGCCATTTTCGCGACCTGTGCCGGGCCGCGCGATGCCGCAGGCGCCGTCCACCCGACATCTGGTTCATCCTTATCAGGGACTGGACCGGCTCCTTGTTGGTCGCCTTTGTCGAGATCCAACAGGGAATCGATTTCAGCCTGGCGGGCGAGCAACTGCTTTAACCGCTCCTCGTGCTCGAACGGGCGGTCCGCCTGCAACTGGTAGTCCGCGAGTTCTTTCTCGATGCGCGCAACGCGGTTCCCCTGGTCCGCCGCGAGCTTGTCCAGACTCCTCAGCGTGTGTTCGATGCTCTGCACGGTGCCAACCGGATTCGTGGCATTCAGGTTGGCGGAATACGTGGCCTGTCCGCGGACGAACAGGTCCGGGATACGCTCGTCGTCTTTGGCCAGTCCCAATCCGCCGCTCCTCCCCCTGCTCAGGATCCCGAAGCCACGGAAGGCGCCCCGGGGCTGCATCGTTTGGTCGTCGCGCCAAGAGAGGACCGCGAACGTCAGGGCTTTTGCCGCTTCCTCCCGCGCGCCTTTGCCGGAGAAGACCCGATTGCCTACCTTCATGCTGAACTCGGCGGAGTCGTTCGCGTTTCTATTCGCAACGTCCGCTTCGATGTGCGCCAAGTGCTGCTTGGCTTCCGTGATTTGCCGCGGCAGATCCCGAATCTCCCAGCGGATATGACGTTGCTGATTGGCGTGAATGGCGCGGAGTTGATCCAGCTTGCGGACTTCCGTATCGATCTTGATCTTCTCCACGACGGCGGGATTCCCAGAGGCAATCGCCTTGATCTCCGCATATGTAAGCGCGCCGCCCTCCAGATCCTCCGCCGCGCGCACGGTGGTTTCTCCCCGCATCACCTGCTGGATGAAGCGGGCTTTGGTTTCGAGCGTCTGCCACATGTAGGCGTCGAACGAGCCCTCGGTGACGTAGCGGAAGATCTGCACCTCCCTGTTCCCGTTGCCCTGACGCAGAATGC
>CAZQDD010000081.1:0-8199 GCA_964591805.1 uncultured Acidobacteriaceae bacterium
AATCAGCGGCACGCAAAGAATCTACCTTGGTGCAAGTTCATAACAGGCTCTAGGTACGCTTATTGGGGGGGATGGTATTTCCTGTAGTGCTCTCTGTGGTTAAAAGAAGGCTCTTAAAGGAGCTTTCCGGTCGCCCTGTTCTATGACCTTCCTGGTTACAAGATCAGTCCTTTTTCAGCCCCCCGCCGGACAAAAGGGGACGAGCTCGGCACCCCACCGCAGCCCTGGCTAGAGCATTCCAAGTACCCGATTTCGTGCGCGAGATTTCACCTAAAAGGAGAGGGAAAGGGCATTTCCGAGGGTTAAACTGGGATTATGAACCAGAAAGTGCGACATGTCGCACTTTGGAGGTCGCTTGCCTCGGCTCAGAGGGTGAAATGTCGCACTTCTGGGGGCGAAACGGAGCAGTTCCGTTTCAGGGTTGGCACCTGGTTGTTTGTTGTATCCGCCGCCTTGCGACTTTACCGCAAACGACGTTTTTCATGCGCATCGGTTGAAGAGTAAAGGGTGTCGGATATATCGACGAGGAACGATCTGAATTACGCGCTCGAATCCAGGGCGGCACAGAATCGCTCTGTTTTTCGACCGCAATTGCAGCATTGGTCTTGCAATACCCATCAGGAGCGGTACAATTCAAGCGAATCGGTGCAGAAAAAGGGGATTCCGGATAGCACCAGCCAGTGCTGATTCTGAACTGCACGCGGCGACGAACCTTAGAGCGTCGTCCCGCGCAGTCGAATCCGCTCCAAGGTCATCGCCATGACCGTTTCTGAAGATTTCGATCCCATAGCCTTCCTGGCCAACGCGGGACTAGGACGAAAGCTTATTAGTCTGAAGGCCAAAGAGGCCTTCTTCTCGCAGGGTAACCCGGCTGATTGCGTCTTCTACTTGCAGACCGGTCGTGCCAAGCTCACCGTCGTCTCCGAAAGCGGCAAGGAGGCCACTATCACCCTGCTGGCCCCCGGCGAATTCATTGGGGAGGACTCGATTGCCGCCATCCCCGGCCTGCGGCTGGCCACTGCCACCGCCACCACCGCTTGTACCGCTCTGCGGATCACGCGCGACGAGATGGTGCGCGTGATGCATGAGGAGCATGGCTTCTCCGACCTCTTCCTGAAGTATCTGGTGGCGCGTGGAATGCGCACCCAGGCCGATCTGGTGGACCAACTGTTCAACTCCAGCGAGAAGCGCCTGGCCCGCATCCTGCTGCTGATGGCGGAGTTCGGCAAGCCGGGCGAGCCCGAGCCGTTCATCCCCAGGATCACGCAGGAGACACTGGCTGAGATGATCGGCACCACGCGCTCGCGCGTCAGCTTCTTCATGAACCGCTTCCGCAAGCACGGATTCATCGAGTACAACGGGCGCATCCGCGTACACAAGTCGCTACTTAATGTGATTCTTCACGATCAGTCCTTCGAGCAGAATTCAGTGAGTGCTCCTCTCGTGGAAAACAGACCGAGGCAATCAGAAAGGACCTGAAAAGAGCCGCTATTGTTGGCGTCAAGGTCAGACATCACGATGGGCTGAAGGACTAAGCGCAGGCACACAAAGAAGTAGGTCATTCTAGGGAGCGGATAACCGCTAGTTCGTCCCCGGCTTCTCAATCTGGTCGATTACGAATGTACACCTGCGAGCAGCGTTTGAGGAACTTTACCGCAAAGCTGTGCCCGCTCAACCGGTCGACGCAACGCTTGCTTGCAGTCTACTAGCCGGCGTCTGGGAATATAACGGTCGTTTTTCGTTCCTCATCCGATGAGTGGTGAAGGTTCCGTAAGGAAAGTATTGTGCTGAGTCATAGGCCATCGAATCTCGTGGTCGCACCGGCGGAAGTTTTGCCTAGGACTTATCCGCGCGGATGGACGCTTATGCGTTGCCGCACCTGGCTCAATGCCAGCAGGATGCCGTGGAGCAGCGCTTCGGGGCGAGGCGGACAGCCTGGAATGTAGACGTCGACAGGGATGACTGCATCCACTCCGCCAAGCGAAGCGTAGTTTGTTCCAAAGATGCCTCCACTGATGCCGCAGGCGCCCACGGCTACGACAACTTTCGGGCCTGGCGTCGCGGCCCAGGTCTTGCGCAATGCCAGTTCCATGTTGCGCGTCACCGGACCGGTTACCAACAACATGTCGGCATGACGCGGCGAGGCCACGAAATGTATGCCGAAGCGTTCGATGTCATGGACTGGGTTGTTCAACGCAACAATCTCCTGCTCACAGCCGTTGCACGAACCTGCGTCGACCTGGCGAATTGCCAGCGAGCGTCCGAGCAGGTTGTGGATGGCCGCTTCGATCCGCTTGCCAGGCTCATCGGCGCTAGGGCAACTGCTGGCTGACCGCAGCCCGGCATGGCTGCCGTCGGGATGGAGCTCATATTCGGCAGTAAGAATGAGGTCGCGGCGATCAGTGGCCGCAAGCTCGAAGTGCCGCGTCATGCGCACGGCTCCATCGGCGGAGGCCCGCTCACATTCGCCACAGAAGATGCAGCGGCCGTAGTCCACGGTCACCTGACGCAGTCCGTCGCTGTCGCTAACGGCGATGGCCCCCGTGGGACATGCGTCGGCAGCGGAACGCGCGTCGCTCCAGGCGGCGAAGTCGAATTGTGGGCATCCGCGAAACTGCTCAGCCAGGCGGGGAGCGATGCGCGGATAATCGACTGTCGCGGAGCCAACGCTTAACGATTTTTGTAGAATCTTGAACATGCGTTACCGATCCGTCCCCGAATAAGACAAGTTGAAGCTCTTGTTGATGACTGGGAAATCCGCAATGATATTTCCTTCCACTGCTTCCACGATGGCCGGCCAGTTATTGAGGGATGGGTCTTTCACCTTGCAGCGTTCCAGGCGATTGCCTTCGCCGGTGCGGACCCAGTGAACGATCTCGCCGCGCCAGCCTTCCACCGCGCCGATAGCGCAGCGACCGGGTGGAATGGGTTGAGCTGGGGCCCGGTGCGCGCCGTCTGGAAGCTGCGCAACCGCAGCGCGAATGAGTTGGATCGACTCGCCCACTTCCTCAATGCGAACCAGCAGGCGGTGGCGAACATCTCCTTCCCGGTAGACCGGCACGCGGAACGGGAGGTGACGATAGGCCTCGTACGGATGGTCGCGGCGTAGATCGAGATCGACGCCGGAGGCGCGCCCTGCCACGCCGACGACTCCTAGCATGGAGGCCTTCTCAGCGCGCAGGATTCCGGTGTGCTCCAGACGCTCGCGGGTTGAGTTGGACGATTGAAGGATCGCCGCCAGATCGCGGAACTCGCGCTCGACAACTTCGAGTGTGCTCAGGATGGCTTCGACCTGGCCCCGTTGCCAGTCCCTGCGCACGCCGCCGATGGCTGCCATTCCGCGCAAGACGCGGCTGCCGGTCAGGCACTCGCACAGGCCCAGCAGAATCTCGCGCACGCGGCCAGCATGGGAGTTGGCAATCACGAATCCCACGTCGTTGGCGATAGCTCCGGCATCGGAGATATGATTTGCAATTCGTTCCAGCTCGAGCAGAATAGTGCGCTGGAACTGTGCCCGTACCGGAACCTCAATTCCCGCTGCGCGCTCAATCGCCTGACAGAATGCAGTGCCATGGGAGAACGCCGAATCACCCGAAATGCTCTCTGCCAGAAATACAGCGCGGTGGATGGGAAGATTTTCAAAGAGTTTTTCCGTCGCCTTGTGCGTGTAGAACATGCGGAGTTGTAGGTAGAGGATTGGCTCGCCGGCGACGGTGAAGTTGAAGTGGCCGGGCTCGATGATGCCGGCATGGACTGGGCCGACCGGGATGTGAAAGACGCCCTCTCCATGGGCGGGTCGATAGACGTGCCGTTCCCCCTCAAACGGGGGCAGCACCGTGTCGAGCGAGAAATCCTTGCGCAGCGGATGCACGTCTGGCCAGTTATCGTGCAGCGCCACGCGCCGCGGGTTGGGATGTCCGGTGGCTTCCAGTCCAAACCAATCCTGGATCTCGCGCTCCTGCCAGTTGACTGCGGGAAACTCGGCTGCCAGTGAGGGGAACGAGGGATGTTCCGCTGGAATGGGAGCCTTCAGAATCACCCAGGTTGGATCGCCCGGCCGGTCGAAGACATAGTAGATGTAGAAGACTCCTTCCTCATGCACACGGTCCTCGGCGAAGACAGTCACGAGTCTAGCCTGGTGTCCAGACATCAGATGCCGTGCGATCGCGGTGGCATCCGGACCGTGCAACAGAACCGTAAATTGACCACGTGCCGTTTCGTCCACGGCGCGAATCTGCGCCGGGAAACACTCGCGTAGATTGTTCAGCAATGTCGTCATTGTCCTTTCACCACACGCGCTGCCTCACGAACCAGTTCGAGCAAGGGAGCCGGCACCCAGAATGCAATGACGACCAGCGCCGAGGCCAGAGCGAGCAGCGAGCCATCGCGCCATGGACGGCGCGCCACTACTGGCGCATCGCCGCGCGGGCCCAGGATCATGCCGCCCACATGCACAATCGCGCCCGCAAAAACGCCCGTCCCGAACAGGACGAAGAGAACACCGGTAAGCACATGCCCGCCAACGATGGCCGCGCGCACAATCAGGAACTCGCTCTGGAACAGGCTGAATGGAGGCATGCCAATGATCGCCAGCATGGCCATCAGAAACACCACACCGGTCAGTGGCATGGCCCGCATCACTCCGCCTTTGATTTTGGAGAACAGGTCAGTGCGGAAGTGCTGGGACACGTTGCCCGCGCACAGGAACAGCAGCGACTTCGCGATGGTGTGAAAGACCATGTGCAGCATGAGGCCCAGGCTGCCTAGCGCGCCTCCGATTCCCAGCGCAGTAACCATGATTCCGGCATGGTCGATGGTGTGATACGCCAGCAGACGGCGATAGTTTTTCTGTATCAGTATGAAAGGCACGGAGACGCCCATGGAGAGCAGGCCAAAGAGAAGCAGCAGTCGTCCAGGATACTGTGCGCCAAGGCAGCGGCTGGTCAGAATGTAGAAGCGGATGAGGCAGTAGAGCGCGCAGTTCAGCAGCGCCGAAGACAAGATCGCGGCGGAGGGCACCGGTGCCTCGCTATAGGCGTCGGGCTTCCAGGTGTGCATCGGCGCCAGGCCCGCCTTGGTTCCATAGCCCATCAGGACCAGCACGAAGGCCAGCCGCATCGACGTCTTGTCCAGTTGGTCGGCGTGCAGCGCCAGCACCGACCAGTTCAACCCGCTCAGTGCCTCGGTACCGGTCAGGCCGCGCCCAGCATAGTAGGCCACCAGCGTGCCGAACAGCGCCATCGACAGCCCCACGCCACCGATGATGGCGTACTTCCAGGCAGCCTCCAGCGAGGTGACCTTGCCATAGAAGGTGACAAGGAAGACCGAAACCAATGTGGTGATCTCCATCGCCGCCCACATCACTCCTAGATTGTTGGCCACCGCCATGAAAAGCATGGAGAAGACGAACAGAGGCGTCAGCGTGTAGTACATGCGGAGCTGCGCCATCTGCTCCTTGCCGCTTGCATCGTCGCCCAGCGCACCGCTCTGCTGGTCGTCGCGCAGGTAGCCGATCGAATAGGTGGAACACACCAGCGCCACCGATGCGGTCAGAAGAATCACCAGCGCGCTGAGCGCGTCGGCATAGAAGAAACCGTTTGCCAGCGAGACCGTGCCTGCGGCCAGCACACGCGCTGCCAGTGCGACGGCTATCAGGAACACCGCGCCGAACCCAACCAGGTTGGCCACTTCCATTGCTGTGCGTCGGCGCGCGAAGAAGGACGCAACGGCGGTGGCAACGGGGACCAGTAATAGAGCGACTAGCAGCATTTATCCTCGTAGCCTCCGCAACCGGCTCACATCCACCGACTCGAACGTCTCGCGGATGCGGTAGACCAGAATGCCCAGCACCATCGCGGCCACCAGCACATCGAAGAAGATTCCCAGTTCCACGATCATCGGCATTCCATAGGTCAGCGAAATGGCCGCGAGAAACAGCCCGTTTTCCAGCGACAGCAGCGCCAGCACCTGGGTCAGTGCCTTGCGGCGGTTGATCATGGTAAAAAAACCAATCAAAAAGAGAGAGATAGCTACGGCAAGCGCGTTATGGCCCAGACCGGGCTCGTCCTGCTTGTAAAACGACTCCGCAACCACATAGCCCACCAATGTGAGCCCGCCCGCAATAACCACGGAGAGCGGCCCGTTCACAATCGGCTCAATCTCTTCATGGATCTCCATGCGCTTCACCAGGCGCTCGAAGAGGATGGGCACCAGAACCACTTTGACCACGAGGGTGAGTCCGGCGGCGACGTAGAGATGCGACGCGTGGTTGAACCATGCAATGGTTGCGGCAATCATGGCGAGGAAGAACGATTGGGCCGCGAAGATGCGGATGTGGATGACGATCCAGCGCTGGGTCACCATCGCAATCTGCAGCACCAACACCAGCGCCGCCATCAGAGTGACGATTCGGTCGCCGAATTGAAGATCAAGTACGTGTGTCATAAGCATCAGAAGAGGAACGTCGAAACCAGTGCGAGGGACCCCAGGGTAAAGGCCACCGCCAGAAGTTCGGGTACACGGAAGAGCCGCATCTTGGCGTTCACGGTCTCCAGCAAAACAATTGCGCAACTTAGCAAGAGCAGTTTCGCCAGCAGCCAGCCGATTCCCTCCAGCGCACCGAAGCCGAACCAGGTGGGCTGTAGGCCAAACGGCCAGAAGCAGTTGATCAGTAGCGTCATCAGGACGAGCTGCTTGATGGATGCTGCCCATTCAATGAGGGCGAGGTATGGACCGGAATACTCCAGGAACATGGCTTCGTGGATCATGGTGAGTTCCAGATGTGTGTCTGGGTTGTCCACCGGGATCCGGCCCGTCTCCGCAATCAGCACCAGCGCGAGCGCGGCGAACGCAAACATCTGCGCGGGAGCAAGAAAACGCCAGTGTTGTCCGATTGCGGCCCCTGCGATCTCGGTGAGGCCGGTGGAGCCAGCGCCGATTGCAACAGTGAATATGGCCAGCATCATGGCCGGTTCGGCTAGCGCGGAGATGGTCATCTCCCGGCTGCTGCCCAGGCCGCCGAACGAGCTGCCGCTATCCATTCCGCTCAGAGCCAGGAAGAAGCGGCCCAACCCCAGCAGGTAGATCACAGCCAGCACGCCGCCAAATAAGCCGAGCGGCGCCTCGGCGGCAACCATGGGAATCATCAGGCCCGCCAGAACTGTGCTGAAGAAGACGACCCAGGGTGTTGCCGCGAATATCCAGGATGCGGTCTCGGGAATTACCATGCCTTTGCGAAAAAGCTTGCCGAAGTCGCGGTACGGCTGCAGGATGCCCGGGCCGCGCCGCGTTTGCAGCCGCGCCTTCAGCGTGCGAATCACGCCCGTCACCAGCGGCGCCAGCGCCAGCAGCAGGAAGAGTTGCGCAGCGTTCTCGATCAGCCGCTCTATCATTGGCGTACTCCGAACAGCAAGAGCAGGATCAAGGTGAGGAAGATGTACGCAAGATAGATGTTTATGCTGCCTGCCTGAATGCCCTTCATGCGGTTCGCAACGGCCATAATCCACTGCCGCAGCGGATCGTAAAGGTGCTTTTCAATTGGGTGCTCGATCTCGCTCTCGAAGCGGATCGCGCTGGGGTAGTAGGGCGACACCTCGTACTCCGCCTGGATCTCCCGGCGTGGGCGATAGAGGGCGGAGAAGATCATGCGCAGCGGTTTTGAAAATGCCGTGGCTGTGTATTCGTTGTCGGCGGTCAACCCGGGCAGACCGCAATCCCAGGCTGGCCCACTGACGCTGCGACGCCTCCAACGCAGCGCTAGCGGAAGCGCGAATGCAGCCCCGGCAAGCAGAAAGAACAGCGCTATCCCGGCCGTGGAGATGGTGCCGCCATGGGGCGTTCCCGGCGACAGCGCCCATCCGCGGGCCATCACCAGTGCCGAACTTGCGTGAACACCAAGCACCTGCTGCGTGATGGGATCGAAGACCCGCACGAACCAGGTAGCGCCGAGGCCCAGCCCGACGCATCCCACCGCAAGCACCGTCATCCCAGCGCGCATCGGAAGCGAAACCTCTTGCGCATCGGCGGCCTCTTCGCTACGCGGAAGAGCGAGAAACGGAATCGCGAAAGCCTTCACAAAACAGGCCGCCGCCAGGGCCGCGGTCAGGGCTAGTAGAGAGCCGGCGATGGGAAACATCAATCGCGTAAGGCTGTGCGTGGTGCCGAAGCCGGCCAGCAGCGCCTGGTAGGTGAGCCACTCGC
>CAZQDD010000082.1:0-8040 GCA_964591805.1 uncultured Acidobacteriaceae bacterium
CGGATTTTTCACTCCTTCGCGTCAGACGCGCCGTCAGTTCCTCGTCGTCCAGGGCTCGGAAGCGGAAGAAAAGCGGAAACAGAACCACCGGTGCAATCTGCGCCATCAGCACGCTAAGCAGCATAAACAGCGCCCAGCAGGTCACCCACCACCACTGTGGCTGCAGGCGGATCAGCAGGTACACCAGTTGCACCAGCAACTGGCTGACAACGAAGGTCAGGGCAAAAGCCTTACTCTGGTCCCATGCCCAGTGGCGCAAACGCTGGTTGCTCAACCGGTAGCGATGCTCGATGCGGAAGCCGTAGTAATCCAGCCCCAGGCTCACGAACTTGGTCAGCAGCAGCAGGATCGATGTGTAAATAAACAACGCGGCGGCATAGCGGTCGCGGGCCACATGCACCGCGAACGCGAAGTTGCGGAAATCGCTCGTCCAGTCGGCGGCAAGAATCACCCCCATCAGGGCCAGTCCCAGGGTCAGGTCGGCCATGCCGATGCGCCGCAGCAGCCGGTTGTAGCGCCGTGCCTCGACCGAATCCGCGGCGGGGCCGCGGGCAGCCGGGGAGACCGAAGGCAAACTCATGTTTTCCATGCGATTCACAAAGGTGTACAGGAGCCGCGCGCGCTTCCCGTACTACCCGTCCGAACCATCCAAATGGTGGCGCGCCACCTCCGGACGGATTCCTACTTCAGTACCGTGACCGTTGCGCCCGGAGGTATTTCCAGTTGAAACTGCTCCGGCTTCAGGGGCTCGTTCAAGGTGAGCTTAATCATCTTCAACACAATTTTGTACTCTTCCTGCGGCCTCTCGATTTCAATCAGCGAAGGAAACCGCACCCCGCCGAACTCTTGCGGATCGGAGTAACTGACGTCGGTTGCCACCGCTCCCTTTTCGTCGTAGATGGTCTGCCGGTAAGGCTCGAGATCGGCGCGGCTGAAATAGATCTTGCGATGCAGACGCCAGCCGTTCTGGGCTCCCCGCCGTATCACCACAATGTGGTAATTCGCCTGGGTCACGGACTTGTGCGTGCTCTCGTCCACTACCTCTTGCTTGCCCTCTTCCAGTACGGCGATTTCATTATTAGGGTCGATCGCCGGCATCAGCAGTGCTTCGTAAATCACCTGCGGGCGCAGATTCTCCAGCGCGTTGTCGCTGATCTTCGTGAGCTGGTTCTTGCCCGTAATGAAGCGGTTCTTGGGTGGAATCGACAGCGTGAACCGGTCGCCGTCGCTGGCCATGTCGAAGGCCCGGTTGCGAACGATGGGAAGCAATCCGATCATGCGAAGCATCTGCGGTTTCTCGGCCAGAATGTAGCCGCGGATCTGCTGGTACTCGATGATCTCGCCTTTTTTCTCGCCGCCAACCGTGGTGTCAACGTCCACCGTGGCGCTCATCGTTTGGACGCTCGCCGCCAACCTGTCAATCTCCGCCACCAGTTCTTCCTGGGTGGCAATCTTCAGCGGCACGGGAGAACGCTTTGCCTGCACCCGGTGCGAGCGCAGCAGACACCCGGTTGTGCCGAACGTGCACAAAATCAAAAGGGCAACTGTCAGACGGATCCGTTCCATCGTAGGCGAAACCTGCTCCCATTCTGTATAGGTTCCAGTATATAGGCTGGAAGCCGCACAACAACAATGGAATCAGTGCGATTCGCCGTCGTAGTGTCCCGCCTCGGCCTGGGCGGTCTTCTCGTTCTGTTTTGCTGGAACCTGCGGCGGCGCGCCCGGAAATTGCTCGTCCTTCTTCTCCGCGATGACCGCTTTCATGAAATCCATCCAGATCGGCAGCGCCGCCTGGGCCCCGGTTTCCTTGTTCCCCAGGGTTTTCTTCTCGTCGAAACCAACCCAGACGCCGCACGTCATCGAAGGTGAAAAACCCACGAACCATGCATCGGTGAAGTCGTTGGTGGTGCCCGTCTTGCCTGCCAGCGGGTGGTTCAGTTTGCTGGCGGCAAAGCCGGTGCCATGCAACACCACGCCTTGCAGCAACTCCACCATCACCCGCGCCGTGTGCGCGCTGATCACGTCGCGCACTTCGGGAAAGTTCTGTTCCATGATGTGCCCGTCGTAATCGGTAACCTTGCGGATGGAATGTGGGCTGATCCGTACGCCGTCATTGGGGAAGGTGGAATAAGCCGCGGTATGCTCCAGCAGTGTGACTTCGGCCGAGCCCAGCGCCACCGGCAGATACGGCTGAATCTCCGAGGTGATCCCAAATTTGTGAACGTACTCGATCACTGTCTTGATGCCGACCCGCTGCGCCAGTTTGACCGCCGGAATGTTGCGCGAGTCGGCCAGCGCGCGCCGCAGTGAGATCGTTCCCTCGTACTTGCCGTCGTAGTTGTGCGGCGACCAGGTTCCGGACACGCTCGGGAAGCTGATGGGAGCGTCCACGATGGTGTCATCCGGGAGTGCGCCCGCTTCCACCGCCGCGGTATAGACGTACGGCTTGAACGATGACCCTGTCTGCCGCAGAGCTTGGGTGACGCGATTGAATTTCGATTCGTCGAAGTCGCGTCCACCCACCATGGCGCGAATTTCACCGGTGTTGTTGTCAATGGCGACCAATGCGGCCTGGGCTCCCGAGTCCTGCTCCAGTCCCACCTGCAACCTGCCCTCGGCTTCGACGGCGGTCACGCGCACATACACGATGTCCCCGGTCGCCAGGATTTCATTCGGCGAGCGATGGCCCGTCCAGGCCATGTCGGCGGGGCGAATCTGGCCGCGGTACTTGCCAATTTTGATCTCGGCTTCGCCTTGCGTCACGCTCATCACCAGCGCATGGAAATAACTTCCGGGCTCCGGCGCGTGAATCCAGTCAGGGTTTTCGTACAGGGAAAAATCCTCGCCCGCGGCAATTACGTTGCGCACGTGGCCCTTCCATCCGTGGCGGCGCTCGTAGGTCGCAAGTCCATCCAGCACGGCACGGGTCGCCGTTTTCTCCAGTTCCATGTCCAGCGAGGTGTAAACCCGCAAGCCGCCTTCATGCACTTCGTCGGTCCCGAACTTCTTCTCCAGGTAGCGCCGCGTCTCCTCGATGAAGTAGGGAGCCAGGTTGTTGGGGTCCGACTGCAGATGCAGAATCAGCGGCCGGCTCTTGGCCTCCTGCGCCTGCAGGGCGGTGATGCGCCCGTCCTCCATCATGTTGTTGATGACCAGGTTGCGGCGCCGCACCGCCTTCTCGGGATTGTTGATCGGAGAGTAGGCGCTCGGCCCCTTGGGCAGTCCGGCAAGCAGGGCGGCTTCTTCAATGGTCAATTCCTTGGCGGGCTTGCCGAAGTAAAACTCCGAGCCGGCCTCGAATCCATACACCCCGTGCCCCAGAAAGATCTGATTGGCATACAGCGTGAAAATCTGTTCCTTGGTGAAGCGGCGCTCGATCTGGATCGACATCATGATCTCCTGCACCTTGCGCCGGAACTTGCGGTCCGGAGTCAGGAACAGGTTGCGCGACAGTTGCATCGTCAGGGTGGATGCGCCCTGGGACCGCGAGCCACTGGACAGGTCGCGGTACGCCGCCCCCAGGATGCGCCACGGATCGATGCCCAGGTGCCGCTCAAAGTCCTTGTCTTCAATGGAGATGACCGCGTCGCGCAGAACCTTGGGATAGTCCTCGTACTTGGCGATCACCCTGCGCTGCAGGGCAAAGGTGCCAATGACGTTGCCCTTCTGGTCATAGAGTTCGGTGATGGAGCTGGGACGGTAGCGCTCCAGATCGGTGACCTCGGGCAGGTCCGTCGAATACACAAACAGCATTCCAGACAACGCGCCGAACAGCGCCGCCGCCACAATCGCCAAGCCGAAAATCACGCGATGAGCCACGCGCGTTCGATCCGCGTGGAACAGGGGCGCCGCCTCTTTGTCCAGTAGCGTGCTCATTTCAGGTGAGAGTCAGCGCAAGCATAGCACCACTCCCTGCCCTCCCAACCACAGGCGCAACCCGGAAGACACCTGCCGGGCAATGTTTCTCTCAAGGCTCCAGCGGATGAAGACGCGCCTCCATCCAATTCTGAAGGATGAGCACGGCGGCCAACTGATCCACCACGGCGGCGCGCTTCTTGATTGACATGTCGGTCTCACGCAGCACCCGGTTGGCCTCCACCGAGGTCAGCCGTTCGTCCCAGAGATGGATGGGAAGATCGAAGCGTTGTTGCAAAACCGCAACAAACTCGCGCATCTTCTCCGATTGCCGGCCCTCGGCGCCGCTCATGCGCAAAGGCAGGCCCACCACCAGCTCCACCACGCCGTAGTTGCCGATGACCTCGGCCAGCGCGGCCAGATCGGTGCGCTTGTTCTTGCGGCGAATGGTCAGCAACCCCTGGGCCGTGAAGCCGAGCGGGTCCGTAACCGCAAGGCCGATCGTTCTGGAACCAACATCGAGGGCCAGGATGCGTCCTGACGGCTTTTCCTTTTCGTTCCACGCCACAACACAAGTATAGTTCGAACAGCACCGCGTGCAGCCAGAGGTCTTGCGCTGGTCGGGAGAATACGCAGATGGAACGGACTACAGGCAGCTTGCAACCTGGGACGCCCGCCGCCGCCCAACCGAAGGCCGCGCTCCCATCTCCGGAGAGCAGCGCCCGCTCCGCGCTGCTGAGCGACGCGGAACGGCGCCGCCATGCCCGTATCCAGAGCGGCTCACTCGCGGTGCTGGCCGTGGGCGGGGTGCTCACCCTGATGTACATGGCCAAAACCATCCTCATACTTACGCTGATTTCGGTCCTGATTGCGTTCATGCTGGCGCCCATCGTTGAACTTTGCCAGCGCTTCCATCTGCCCCGGCCCGTGGGTTCGGCGGTCGCCGTTCTGCTGATGTGTCTTGCGCTCTATGGACTTTTCTCTATTTCCTACAATCAGGCCGATGCGTTCATGACCGAGCTTCCCAAGTACTCGGGACGCATCCGCGCCGTGCTCAACCAGGTTCGCCAGCGTGCCGAGCGGGTGCAACAGACCACGCGCAACGTGCTGCCCGAGGAGAAGATAGAAAAGGGAACGCTCACCGTCCGCCAGACCAGCAGCTGGCTCGACGATCTGACCAGCGGAGCGCTCGGCGTCACTCAAGTCGTGCTGATGGGAGCTTTTGTCCCGTTTCTGGTCTTCTTCATGCTCAGTTGGCAGGCGCATGTGCGGTCGGCGACCGTCATGCTCTTCGACATGGAGAACCGCAACACCGCCTACATAACCCTCGGCTTGATTGCACAGATGATTCGAGGCTTCATCGTCGGCAATGTCATCATCGGGGTGATCCTGGGCATCAGCAGCACCCTCGCATTCTGGATTCTTGGCGTGCCTTATTTCTACGTCATCGGCATTATCAGCGGCGTCGTCAGTCTGCTGCCCTATCTCGGCATTGTGCTGGCGATTCTGCCGCCGGTGGTGGTCAGCATGGGCGCCCTGACGGCTCCGGGCTTTGCAGCCATCGTGTCCTTCGTCGCCATCAGCCACGTCATCGCCTTGAACGTGCTCTATCCCAAGATCATCGGACGCCGCCTGCAGTTGAATCCCCTGGCCGTGACCTTGGCCCTGCTGTTCTGGGGCTGGCTCTGGGGAGCCATGGGGCTGCTTCTGGCCGTTCCCCTCACGGCCGCCATCAAGATCATCCTCGACCATGTGGACGGCCTGCGTTCCTGGGGAAATTGGCTGGGAGAGTAAGCGGCCCGAAGGCGCGGGGGTAGGATCTGCGTCAGGGGATTCCTGTTTCAGGATCACTGGATGCAAGGCGGATACGGTACAGCGATCTGGCGTTGAAATGGCTTTCGGTGCATCGGACGGGCGTGCAAAAAGCACCTCTAGTCCTGTCAATCGCAGGTCCGGCTTTGATCTTGCAAACGCGGCCACGGGCAGTACAATTTCATTCGTTCGTGAACTGCAGAGAGGATGCCAAGTGAGAGAAAACAGGCGAACTAAGTGGTGGATCGTGGCGGTGGCGGTGATCGTGCCAGTAATTGCCATGTCGCAGGGAATGATTAGGAAACTAGTGGTGAGCGGGCATGCGGGCAGCGTTCCGGTAATCCGAATCAATGGGAAAAATTATGTGGAAGTCGAAGCACTGGCGCAGTTGGTGAGTGGGACACTGACTTATGGTGCGAATCAGATGACATTGACGCTGGGCGGAAACGAGCCGGCCGCTGCCGAGGAAAAAGTTGGACTGTCGAGAGATTTCTTGCGCGCGGCGATCGAGGAGATGAGCACGCTTCGCGAATGGCACACCGCGCTGTCGACTGCCATCGAGAATCAGTTTCCGGTGACACGGGAGGTTCTGGGACCGCATGAAACCTCGGCGACCAAGAATCTGCGGCTCACGCAGGTGGCGGCAACCACGGATGCGGATCAGAAGGCGGCCCAGTTGCTCACAAACGAGTATCAGAAGATGAAACAATTGAGCGACAATTTCCTGGCGAAACGGGCTGCGGCGACTTACATCGATGCCAATGCGCTGGCCAACGACACCCTGAATCAGAGCTTGAACGCCTGCGGAAGATTCCTGGGAGCGATGGCCGCGAGCGGGCAGTATACGGATGACGGCACGTGCCGGTGAGCAGAGAAATTCCGGCAACCGGCCATTTCAGCCTTCTGTCGACTTGAGCGTGACCGTGGCACGATGCGCGCCCGCATAGCTGGCGGAAAATCGCCTCTATCCAACCATCCCGGAACCAATCTCCCGGCTGGGTGCCGGAGACTTCATTCCATCTTGCTGGAGATGCGCTGGCTTCGGCATTCCGCGCCGGTCGGCAATAAATTTGCGCAGCCCGCAGGCTGCGCTCCCGATCAAACAAACGGTTTAAACTTCAATACTTGCCGCCTCGGGCCAGCGCAGTTTGCACTTGCACAAAGCCTTGCGGAGTTCCTCTTCCACTTCTTCTTCGTCCCGCCCGCGGGCCATGGCCATTTCGCTGATCAGCAGAAAACGAGCCCGTTCCAGCATCTTCTTCTCGCGAAAGCTGAGCGGCTTCTGAGCGGCCAGCGCCAGTAGCCCTTTCAGCACGATGGCCACTTCCAGCAACGAGCCGGTCCGCATCTTATCCGAATTTTCCTTGAACCGGTTCTTCCAATCCGAGCTGCTCTCGCACTTGCCGTCCGCCAGATACTCCAGGATCTTCTGCGCTTCCGAATTCTTTACGATCCGGCGTAATCCAACCGTTTCCGCGTTTTGAAACGGAACCATGACCTTCAGGCTGCTGGAACGGATGCGTAGCAGGTAAAAGCGCTCGACCGAGCTGCCGATCGTGCGGCTGGAAATCTGTTCTATTATGCCTACCCCATGATTCGGGTAGACTACCTTTTCGCCGACGATAAATTGTGTCGTGATCATTCAAAGGCCCGGCAAGCCGGGAACGGTGCGACTCCATTATACATCGTGAGATTCAGCCGCAAGACGCCGCGTGCAAAGTTGTCCGCAATTCTCCCGCCGTGCCCCCATCCGCCCCGGCGCGCTATAATTGCAGCGTGTAGTTTTCTCCCGTGCGCGGCTCGCCGCGCACAAAGGTTTTTAGAAGATGCCGGAACACATCAAGAAGAAGCTCCAGGAAGAAATCGATTTACTGGAACACGAGTTGAACCATGAGCTTCCCGCCGAGCTCAAGAAGGCCGTGGCCATGGGCGACCTGTCCGAAAATGCCGAATATCACATGGCCAAGCAGCGCCAGGAGTTCGTCCGCGCACGTCTCGGCATGATGAAGAAACGCATGGCCGAGTTGTCGCTCATGAATCTTGCCAATATTCCCCGGGACCGCGCCGCGCTGGGCTCCTTGCTGGTGGTATTCGACTCCACCAAGGACGAAGAAATTGCCTACAAGCTGGTGACCAGCGAGGAAAGCGACGTCACCAAGGGCATGGTTTCCACCACCTCCCCGATCGGCCGCGCCCTGATGGGCAAAAAGGTCGGAGACGTGACCACGGTCGTCACTCCCGGAGGCACCCGCGAGCTGGAGGTCTTAAAGCTGACCACCATGCACGATGCTCCCGGCAATGAAGCGGAAACAAACGCATGACCTGGACCAGCGCCGTCGGAAAATATTGCGGAGTCCTGCTCTACAAGATCGT
>CAZQDD010000083.1:0-7844 GCA_964591805.1 uncultured Acidobacteriaceae bacterium
CGGCATAACCCGCTCGCGACTGAGGAATCAGCGCATGTTCTCGATAGCCGATGGGCTAGCGATCCATTGAGAAGCTACGCCCTTCAAGCTGTCTGGCCGGATTGTTGGTATCCGAAGCACTAAACCTTGATTTCTAAACCGACCACGTAAGCGAACGTAAACAAACGAAAACCCCCGCGTATCAGCGCGAGGGTTATCAATGCCTGCGGCCAGCCGCCGCGAACACTCAATCGTGAGGACATTATGCAAAAGGTTATTACAGCAAGTCAGTGGAAGAACTATCGCTCGAACCAGGAAGCTCTCATCGCCGCCTCAACTGGCGCGCGCCTTCAAGGTTCAACAAGCTCCAACTTCTCCCGGCCAAGTTTTAATGAGCTCGAATTCTCCAGCAGCGTACTAACCGTGCACTACGATGCCAACGGCGAGCCGGTCAACAAGACCGCAACACAGTAGAGTGTTTACGGGGGCCGGTCACCAGATCGGGGCCCTCCCACTCCCCCCGCTGTTTTAACAGTAATATCCATACTATTGCAATGTTGCAGTTCTGTTGGTACGATCTCCTCGCAACAGAGATGTAGTGCGACTTTTGGTCGAAGATAGTGTTTGAACATCGAAGGCACGATCCTGTGAGGGTGCCCGACCTTGGATCATCGACAGAGTTTCACAATTAACCGGTGTAGCTGAGTTTGGATTGCCTTACTCTTTAGAAAGGATTTCACGGGTATGTATCACATCAACATCTTTTTCCTCCCTTTCATCCTCGCCGTTCTCATTGCTCTCGTCCGCCTCGCGTTCACCAATGTCCGTGGATTTCTTCTGCTTGGGGCGATTGTTGCAGCGCTTTGCGGACTTGGTTGGCTGGTCAACCTGACCGCCCCGTTCATTCTTGGCTTTCTGGTCTTCCTTGTAGTCTTCTTCGGTGTGTTCAGTGGCGGCGGAAGTTCTCTGCTTTCGGCTTTCTTCGTCCACAGCGTCGTCCCCTCTGTTTCCACCGGCGAGGTGTACATGGCCGCTGAGGCACATCTGATCGGTCTCGACTAAACACCACGCACGCCATCCATCCAATCGTCCCCTGCTGAGTGCAGGGGGTCGTTCTGTGCCACGCCCGCCTCAGAAGCGGGCTTTTTGCGTCCTTTTGACGCCGAGGATTCTCCCATGTCCACTTCGACTATTCCTGCCCCGAAATTCAATTTTCTGTTCGCTTCCACGTCTCTCACTGGTATCACCCCGAATTCTTCCCGTTGGCAAGCTCTCACTGCATTTCTGGCCTCGGCCGAGGGCGCACTTGTCAGCCGTCTCCGCGAGTTACCGAATGGATTCATTTTCATCACCTCGATCCCCGGCGAAGACCACTCGGGCGCGATCTACCTCTACAGCGCAGTTCGGAACGCCTTTTTCATGCTGGACTGGGAAGGCCGCGACGATGATTTCACGGCCGAGGAGTTCGACGTTTTAGTTCACGCCTTCTCGCTTGACAGCGTTCTTGCCCCTGGATCGTCGCTGGCTACCAGTCACCCTCGTCATCCTCGCCGCTTCGGGCGCAACAAACATCACCACGGCGCGCGCTGCATGCGCGCGTCCGCGGTAACGCCTGCCAGCACGACTGCTGCTACAGCAGCAATGATGGTAGCCTAGACGGAATATGCTGAATAGGCAATAATCAGAGTGGAAAGGAGGACAGCCGATGTCCACAGGAACAGCGCTTACGACTGGATGGGCTCCAACTGAAGTTACGCCTATTCTTGCAGTTGCTCCCGGCCTTGCAAAGAAGTATATGCAGCTTTTTGTGAACCGGCTGGCCTACTGCGAACAGTCTCAGTACGGAGACCACAGCTATTTTCGCCCTAAGCACCCAGAGCTTAGAGCGCTTTCCGGCAGAAAAGCGGCGAGCGAGATGCTTGGCGTGAAGTGGGGCAGCGAGGCACATCGAGACCGGGCGGATGAGATTTACTTCGATCTTGTGAAGGAGCGGAATCTCGAAAGTCCATATATGTGGCTGTCGGAGCAAGTAATTGAGCAGCACCTTGCCGGGCAGGTGACGGTGAACTTGTTTGCGATCAATCCCAAGAATCAGTGCTGCAAGTGGATTGCGATCGACGCCGATTACGAGACGAAGAAAGCGGAAGAGGACTTGTCGAAGCTACGTGGCGAACTCCTCAACTTAGGTGTCCATGCCGTACAAGAACACTCGCGACGCGGCGGACATCTCTGGATTTTCTGCGCTGAGCCATTGTTGGCGAGGAAATGCAGAATCTTCATCTATAACCACGCGCTCAGCCTAGGTGTCCCAATCAAGGCGTCCGGCTTCGATCATGAGGGAATTGAAATCTTCCCAAAGCAGGACGTAATCGAATCTGACGGACTCGGTAATGCTCTTCGCGCACCCCTCTGTATTCATCGGAAGGACAACAAGCGCTACTGGTTTCAAGGTGATTTTGCAGAATGTACTCTTGGGGCCCAGATTGAAGCGCTGTGCACAGTCCCTAAGTTGACCGCAGAACAACTAAACGATCTCACCTTCAACATGCCTCCACCACCACAATGGGAGACTCCCATTGTGGTGCCCAGGAAGGTCTATGTTGGAAATGGTCAGCTGAGACGCCCACCGTTCAACATTTACGACAACTCCACTGCTCCGCATCGACGTAAGCGGGCCAGCCGTCTCAGTCATTTCAGACAATGCCCATCTTGCGCTATCAAAGGCTCGGACCGTCACCAAGATAATCTCGAAGTGGGGGATTCCGATAAGGAGAAGGCAGGCTGGTACAAGTGCCACGCGGGTTGTGAGACCGATGATATTCGCGTGTCCTGCGGCTACCCGCCGCGCGATCCCCAATTTCGGAAACGTTAAGGAGATATCCCATGGCTGCCAGCGCGACTCATTCAGTATTGCCACCCAAAAAGCCGACGTTTCTTGCGGTTTCCGGAGTGCACATAGACACGCATGAATGGGACATGCTTGTCAGCACCAAAATTGTAGCGCGCGCTCATATGCAAGTAGGTTACTCCGAGACTCACCGGCGCTTTTTGTTGAGCGCCGAGGAGTCCGGAGGTGCAACCGAAGACATCGGCCACTATTGGGGATTCCTTCCCTTGGCTGACGATCCAACCTACTTTGTGCGGCCAATCACTCTGGCCATGCCAAATACTGTTCACGCTGATGTAACCGCGGCGTCGCTTATTTCGATTGAGATGTTCCGCTGCGGCATTAGCTACAAGGTCAAGATTGCTTTGCACTGGCTCACCGCTGCCCAACATAACCCCTCGCAGCCCGTGCATCGGCAAAAGGTTTTGTTTGCGGACTCATTTGGCGTGCTGATGAACGCGTTGTGGCACGAAGACAAAAACACTCAGATGGGCGCGTTCCTTCCGGCTTTTCACTCGCGCTTCGGAGATCCGCGTTTGATACCAGAGGCCCTGCGGGAGGCCGTAGGAGCAATCACAGACGGTGTTTGCTGCGTGTTCTGCCGCAAGAGTCACATCCTGGCGCTGAATCCCATATCGCTTCCGACAGAGTTGAGCGTCCCTGAAGCGCTCATTCCGGTACTTCGCGCGCCGGCTCCAGTTCTAGTTCCCGCGCGAGCCACCCCATCAAGGCCGGCCGCTCCAATTGCAACGCTGTCCAAAACCCAGAAGAAGAACAAGACAAGGCGTGAGCGGAACAGGCGTAAAAAGCTTCTGAAGCAGCAAGTGGCCATGAACAGCCAAAAGGCTGAATCAGCCGCAATGCTCGAACAGCAGAACCGTGTTTTAACCGAGGTCCCCTCTTGAGACTCATTCGCTATCTTGTTGTCGGCCTGATTGGCGCCGGAATCCTATGGGCTTTCCATCAGCAGGGCCTGGTCTCGGCAAACATGAGGCCTATCGCCATGGTGCGACAGTTGAGCGACACCGTGCGGCAGGCGTCGGCGCAATCCCCCAATGCCAATCTCGCCCCAGGACAACACGCTCTTTTCTTCACCCCTGAAACAAATCCTGAGCGCGTGGATGTACCCCTCATCGAGAAGGTGCATTCGTCCAAACATATTGACTGTGCGTTCTACTCGTTCACTGATAAACCGACCGCCGAGGCACTGCTTGCCGCGGCCAGCCGGGGCGTAAAGGTCCGCATATATAGGGATCTGAGCCAGTTTGAGGATGAGAAATCGCGCAACGCGTACATGATGACAATGTTCGCGGGGAACCGGAACATACAGATTCGGGTCAAGGGGTCGCGGTCCCTCATGCACTTGAAAGCATGGTCCACCGAAGGATTATTGAGAGATGGCAGTAGCAATCTCTCAGCGTCCGCAAAGCACCAGGACAATTCGATCACGCTATCTTCCGACCCTACAGAAATCAAAGAGTTTGAAGAGAAATTTCAAGAGATGTGGGAACGATCCGACAACATCGTGGTCCAGTAGTCACGCGCACGTACGTTTTTGATCTTAAACAGCCGCGCCTTCAGAAGCGCGGCTTTTGTTTTCGCCGGCAAAAAAAATGCGGCGAGTAGTTCACCACGTTACACCAACCGGCCGCCCCATAACGGGACGCAAACAAAAGGAAAATACTCACCATGGCTAAGAGCGAAAATCTCGTAATTCTCGTTGGAAATTTGGGCAAGGATCCAGAGCTCAAGCACACTCAGGGTGGGACCGCCGTTGCCAAGTTCACGCTGGCCACCAACGACCGCTACAAGGACAAGGACAATAACTGGCAGGACCGCGTAGAGTGGCACAATATCACTTGCTGGGGTCGCACCGCGGAGATCGCTGCAGAATACCTCAAGAAGGGTCGCCCGGTCTACGTCAAGGGTAGCCTGCGCACCGATAGCTGGGACGACAAGCAGACCGGACAGAAGCGTTACATCACCTATGTCAACGTCAGCGATCTCATCCTGCTCGGCAGCGGCAACGGTAAGAGCGAAGGTGGGGCAACCGATCCTGGCGGTTCTGCCAGCGACGAGCCCGAGTTCGCCAGCGCCAGCCAAGGAGAAGAGTGGCCGTTCTGAGATGGGTATAGGGTACCAACTATACCTTAAAGCAAAGCATTCCAACGTTATCCAAGCCCCCTGCACATTCTCCTGTGTGGGGGGCTTTGTTTTAACCCGCAATTTAGACCCCAGGGAAGACAACAAATATGGCCGCTGCACCCGCAATTGCACAACCCACACCCGGCTGCGCCTACAAGCCCGAAGAGATCAACGCTTATATGGAACTTCCGTTCCGATCCGTAGATATCTCCTGGCGTGTACTCAGTAAGAACACAACCTCCCGCCGAGCTCGCGTTATCCCGTACGCGCGCCGGCAGGCTTACATGAAGCGCCTTGACATCCTTTTTGGGCCCAGTGGATGGTCCCAAACTTTCGGTGTGTCGACGGTGAGCAACATTCAGCGCGAGAAGTACGTTGGTAATAAGAGCACGCTCATCACGACCGGCAAGGTCCTCGTCACCAGCACAATCTCAATCAATTCCATGGGCACCAAGTCAAGCACCGGCGAAGGCTGGGCAGATGATGAGAATGGCTCAACCCGCGCCGAAGCTCAGGCTTTCCGCCGTGCCTGCGCTGAGTTTGGTATGGGTAGGTACCTTCGCGACCTCGATAAATGGGTTTGCATGGTTCCGCTGGACGCTAAAGGGTTCCCAATCTACCCGCATTTCTCAGCGCTTCCCGATTGGGCCATTCATCCCAGCGACATCGACGAGGCAACGAGATTCCGGGCGGGACAGAACAGGGGTACCTCGCAACAGCACACCTCTACCTCGGCCGCGAACCGCAACACCGGCACGCAACCGCTGCAGAACCGGAACCAAAACCTGAACCGGAACCAAAACCCGCCGACCCGTGACGTGGCATCATTCCCGCCGCCGGCGCGCACAGGCGACAAGACAACCCATGCTTCCGGTGACACGCCGCACGCGCAGGCGCAAGCCAACAAGGACACAATTGAGGTACAACTCGCGATCCTTAGGACCCCCGAAATCAAACAGCGGCTGAGCAGCTATCTTGAGCAGCTATCGCAGAACTTGATCCTGTCCGTAGTGAACGGGGTATCGGAACTGCACGCGGTGGGCCGCATGAAGGGAAACCTTGTTGACGACGTCTTCTGCAACCTGAACCGAGCCGTTGACATCATCAACCGGATTGAGGACATGGAGCCGATGCTTCCAAATGACAACACCTTGCCTAGCATCCTCCACGACTACTCAGCTAAAAGCCTGCACGAACTCCAGAGCCTCGCGGATCTAAAGGCTGTAAGTCGCAGAGTCACCACCATCTTCCAGGCTGAACAAGCCCGGCAGCACGGAGAGGTCGCAGCTTGATCGGTCTCCGCCAGTATCGCGGCCGCCCGATTCGACGTCCAACCCAACCACGCGAATAGTCAATGGGCCGAAAGATCGGTTGTATCTCCTGTGTCGGGGGCGTGGAACTTGAACCTGTTATGCGGACCTTCAGGCCGGAATTGAGGCAAGGAGGAAGGAAGCCGCAGCAGTCACCGGCGAACCGATGCCGAGCGGCGAGTGCCGTGCGTGCCAGGCCGTGTGTCATCCCATCAACAATTAACCAAACCACTTCACCTCATCCACCGGCGGTCGGTAGCCATCTCCTAGCTGCTGGCCGCCGTCTCATTTAAGCCCCCAACTTCACCCAAGCAGTAAACGACACTACTCGTTCACAGAGGTACCCAGCTATGGCAAAAATCCTGCAATTCCCTGCCCCGACTCCCGAGCCGCCAGTTCCCTCGATGCTCATGCCCAGACCGGTTGCACCGATCCGGACAAATGCGGTTTCTATCCACGTTGTACCCGCACCAGCGATGCGCCCCGCCGTGCACCGTACACCGTTTTTGGAGCGCATCACCGCGTAGTGCTGCTAGCCGTATTAATTGACAGCACCTTTTTACTTTTGTCATTTGCAAGGAGGTAGAAGTTTGCTTAGTACACTTGAGCAAATCCATGAGTTCCATTCGCTTGGAGAAGCACGCACTTTTGCCGTCGAACAAATGGACTGTGGACATTTGATCGATGTTCGCCAGCAAACTGTCCTCCGGTACATAGTGTTTATGGATGACGCGATCGCTTTCGCCACCGGGTTCTGCATCTTCACCAATCAGGAGCCGGGCCGATCTACAGCCGCTAAGGCCGCGTAATCGAGAGGTCTTGCTATGCGACTCTTCATCCCCGCCTCTGTCCTTTGCAGCCAAGAGAAGACGAACCCTGAACAGGTTTCCCGGCGCTCCGGACATCTCCTAAATCCATCAATTGCCACGCCCCCCGCTTTGGCGGCTGTAGGCCCGCGAAACATGTTTCGAGTGGTCTACGATATTGACCTTGACGGTAAACGCCGAGTGCACGCTGAACCGCTCCTTCCCGCCGCCCGTAACAGCTCCTGGCAGTACGGCGGCAATTGCTTGTACTCCACTGACCCGGCTTTTGTTGAGTTCACCGGCAGCGAAGAGTCAATTCCGCTGTTCGATGTGCAGGCCGCTTAAGACGTCGGTCCGCTGCATCACATTTCTCCACCACACCACGTTTTCCTGGACACTACTCCGCTTGCAACCCAAGGAATAGACATTATGAAACACGTTGTAACCCTGCGCGAAGCACCCCATAAGCGCGCAATCTGCGAAACGAAGATGCGCTACGACGTACTCCTCAACGATGAACAGGTTGGCGAACTCCACTACAACATGACCGGGTATCGGGGTGTGCTTCCCTTGGCTGGTGGCAGACAGCTCGATATTGGAGAGCGCGGCATTTCGGTTTTTCGCGCAGAGATTCGTCGCATCAACAAGGAAGCCCAAACCTCGATGCCCGCCGACGACCCCGCCGTAGCCGGCACAACTATGCCTTAATTTTGGCAA
>CAZQDD010000084.1:0-7834 GCA_964591805.1 uncultured Acidobacteriaceae bacterium
ACTATCTTCTGCCGCACATCCAGCGCATTCCCAGCCGCATCGTGCGCGACGAACTCGCCGCCGACATCGCGCAGAAGTTGCAGATCGACTCCGCCGTCCTGCGCCAGGAACTCCGTCACGTTGCCGGAGCACGCACCGCAACCAAGGTCGCGCCGGCACCCGAAGCGGCCCTCACGGAAGCCGAGCGCATCCTCCTGCAAGCTCTCGCTTCCGGCCGCGAACTCGCCTTCACTTTTGAGGATGAGAATGGCCAGGAGCAGGTCTACAACCCCGCCGAGCAGGCTTACTACACTCTCAGCGCCGAGCATCTGCACCAGGGCATGCGTGCCGAGGCGCTCATCGACGCCATTCTCAAGGCTCTCGCCGAAGGCGCCGACCTCATGACCCTCGCGCTCGCCGACGAGGATCGCGCCCTCTTCATGTCCGTCCTCATGAAGGAGCACGAGACGCTCACCGCCGAGCTTCTCCACGGCGCCATCGAAGCCCTGCGCCGCCGCCAGCTTGAGCATCGCCAGCGCGATCTCCGCCGCCAGATCGCCGAAGCCGGGCGCAACAACGATCCCGTTGCCGTCGCCCGCCTGATGCAGGAGAAGCAGGAGGTGGACCGTGCCCTGCGCCATGCCACTACCGTTTGAGAATCCGCGCGCCGGTCGCGGCGTCGCCGGCGGCAAAGCTCGCAAAAATTCCTGCTTGCAATCAGTCCCGAAAGCAGCCATCATCCGCATCAGCAAACCAGTGGGGTGGGCTTTATGAACGACCAACCAGTCAGGGAAATGCGGCGCAAGGACCGGGAGATCAGCGAAGAAGAGGCTTGCCAGCTACTGGCCACCGGCGAGTATGGCGTGCTCAGCACCGTTGGCTCAGACGGCGAGCCCTACGGCGTGCCGCTCAGCTATGTCTATCGCGATGGTGAGATTTTCTTTCACTCCGCCCCCGAAGGCCGCAAGGTGGAGAATCTCGGCGCCGGAGCCCCAGCCAGCTTTTGCGTTGTCGGCGAAACCGAGCTGCAACCGGAAATGTTCAGCACCCGCTACCAGAGCGCCATCGCCTCCGGCGAGGTCCACGAGCTCGAAGGCGAGGAAAAGATCAGCGCGCTGGGCTGGCTGGTGGAAAAGTACGCGCCCGATTTTCAGCAGCAGGGAGCAGAGTACATCGCCAGCTCTCAGAACCTGACGCGGGTTTTCGCCCTGCGTCCGCACCGCATCACCGGAAAACGGCGGCGCTGAGACCTTCCCGGCTCGCCGTACACGCAGCCGCCATGGGTTATGCCTCGGGTTGAAGCTCGACCCGGAAGCGGTCCAGTGACCAGACCCCCATGGCAAAAGCCGCCAACAACACGGGACACTCCACCGGAAACCAGGGCGGCCCGGCAACCGTGATGACATTGGGGATGAGCAGACACGCCGCGCCCACCAGCACGAGCTCACGCTCGGAACCCTTCGGCCGGCTGCCAGCCGCCTCGTCTCCCGGTATCTCGCCAGCCGGACAGCCCAGGGCCAGTCGCAGCGCCCGCGCGCCCATCAGCAGCATCGGAATGGAAATGGCGGCCAGATCGTATTTCATGAGGCGCGGATTCAGCAGGAGCGTGCCCACCAGCGCCACCGGAGCCCAGGTCTCCGGCGGAAGATTCCATTGCCGCACACGGTGGGCAAGAAACAGAAGGAAAATTCCAACTATGACGGCAAAGGCAACGCCCAGAGTGCTGGTCGCGGACGAGTACGGCAATCCTTGGCTCCAGAGAGCTTTGCCCAGCATGCCGACCGGGCCGAATCCAAAATCGCGTCCCCGGTCAAACATGAGCTGGGTGTTCGACAACCATTCGCGGAACATTCCCGGCCAAAGCCATGACTGCGCGGCAAACATCAGCACTCCCGACGAGGCGGCGATGCCGGTAGGTAACCATTGCCGCCGGTCCATCAGCACCGGAAACGCCAGCAGCGAGAGAAGCGGCGCCTTGAAAGCCGCGGCCGTCAACACGGCGAGGTAATACCAGGACCAATTGCCGCGCTTCCAACCGGCGACGGTAGCGGCCAGAACCAGTCCATATAGCACGTACGCCACGTTGCCGCTCAGGATGACGTCGTCGGTGACCAGCCCAGGGAAAAAGGCCATGGCCGGCAGCATCAGAACCAGCCAGCGGCGTTCGTCCTTGTCCGCCATCTGGAATCCGGCCCAGAGCTGGAGCAGGATGCCGGCTGCCAGCGCGGCCACGTACAAGACGCCAAGAACCCAGCCCGGAAACATTGCCAGAAACCGCAGCAAAGGCAGCGTCATTGGCGGATAGGGAGAGCAGGCGTAGACAAAGGGCGGCTGCGCCCCCGTGCCGGTTGATGCAAACCGCTGCAAAAACGCCTGATGCGCCGCTTCCACCCCGGCATAGGGGTCGCTGCCCTGGCGAACCGACTGAATCGTCTTCCAATAACCGCCGGAATCCCACCCAACCGGGCCGGTGCAGGCCATCACAACCACCGTAAGGACGGCTGCCAGCCAGAACAGAGCAATCAGTTGCGGGCGGGTAATCCAACCTGCACCCTGCATGGCGGAGGATCGGGATCGTGCGGTGATTTCTCCGGGCAAACTTGTGCTCCTTGTGCCGTAACGCGCCTGCGAGCCTGGGCGGCCACCACTGGAAACAACTCCCGAACAGGTAGCTACAGGCTAGGTTCCTTCCGGGTTTGCAGTCAAGCGTGTCTTACCGCGCAGTTTCTCGTATCATCGGAATCCGTGAGCGCGGACCCCACAAATCGCAAGATCTTCTGGGTGCTCTTCACCGTCCTGAGCCTGGGCGGATATTTCCTGCCCTTGGCCTGGGCCATCGCGGAGATGTTTCTCGCCTTGTGGGTCGCCTGGTGGATCGTCTATCGCTCCGGCATGTTCTAAGCCGCGCACCAGCATCCGTGGTTTCGCTTTTGCTTGCAACCTTGAAATTTAGAAACTTGGAATTACTGCTGCTGTTGCGCCGGCTGGCTGGGACGCTCTTCCACAATCTCCTCTTCAGGAGGGACCGCCGCGCTTCCGCTCAGTTGTTCGTGTCCGTCCACGTCCACATCCGGGCGCAGTTGCACGTCCACCGAGAGCCGTTGTCCCGCGTGCCCGTTATAGAGCCCCCGCACCGGAGCCACGTCGCCATAATCCCGTCCGTAGGCGATGCGCACGTGGCGTTCTCCCACGGCCTGGCCCAGGGTCGGGTCCAGCGCCCTCCAGCCGCAATCCGGAATGTATACCTCCACCCAGGCGTGCGAGGCTTGACCGCCGATCACTTCTTCCAGGGCGGATTTCGGGTTCTCCTGCCGCTGTGGCACCAGGTAACCGGAGACGTAGCGCGCCGGCAATCCCCGCTTGCGCGACGCACCCAGCAGCAGATGGGCGAAATCCTGGCACACTCCCTGGCCCAGCCGCAGTGCGTCCACAATGGAGGACTGCACATGGGTGGCTCCCGGCACGTACTGGAAGCGCTCGTGAATCAGCAGCGCGGCCGCCTCCGCAAATCCAAATGCCGTGCCGCCGCTTCTGCCCTCCGCCGCGGCAATCAGTCCATCCAGCTCCTCCAGGTGCGGAACATAATTGCTCTCCACAAGGTAGTCGTAAAACTCCTCGTACAAGCCATCTTCTTCCTCGCGCACCCGCGCCAGTGGAGTTGCGGCGGCGGCCTCGGGCACATCCAGCCGCAGCACCACCGAATCGGTTTCAATCTTCAGGTGCCGGTGCTCCTGCAACACGTTGAACTGGTGAACCCAGTTGCCGAAGGCGTCCTGGTAGCTCTTGGCCTGCGATGCCGGCTTGGTCGTCAGCCGGAATGACAGGCAGCTCTGCTTCTCGTCCGTCATGGGACGCAGCCGAACCTCGTTGTAGCTCTCTGTAACCGGCCCGTCGTAGTGAAACTCCGTAATGTGCACCAGGTGATACCGGTTCATGCGCCCACCCCGTAATAGAAATAACTGCGCGCGATGTTTTCCCCGATCGTCAGGCAGGCTCCCAGCAGCTCGCTCAGGTAGGCGTGCAGGCCGCGATGGAAGATTTCCTCGATCTTGTCGTAGCGCAGGCTCTCCAGCACCTTGCCCGTCTGCCGCTCCGCTTCGTTCGAGTACGCACCCGGAGCACTGCCGCTTATCGCCCGCAATCCCAACTGCACCTCGCCGACGCTGAACAGAATCGAGCGCGGGTGCTGCGGATGCAGAATCAGCATCTCGGCCACCTGCTGGGGCTGGATCTGCGAGTAGTACTTGCGCCGGTAGGCTTCGTAGGCGCCCACCGATTTCAGCACCGCCATCCACTGGTGGTTATCCGGCGGACCCAGCGACTGCGGACCTTCCAGAAGATACTGGTACTGCACGTCCACCAGCCGCGTCGTCATCTCCGCCCGCTCCAGGAAGCAACCCAGGCGCAGGAACTCCCAACCTTCGTCGTGCGGCACGGTAGCGTCGGCCACGCCGTGGAAGCGATGGCTGCCGAACTTCACCGCGTCGCAGAAGCGGTGCGGCCCGCCGGCAATCTCCTGTTTCGGGTCAAAGCCGTTCATGGCGTGATACAGCCCGTTGATGTCTTCCCACATCTCGCGCGAAAGCCGGTCGCGGATGGTGCGCGCATTTTCCCGCGCCTTGGCGATGCACTGCAGAATCGAATTCGGGTTGTCCTGCCGGAAGGCCAGAAACTCGAATACCGTGTGCGCGTTGGCGTCTTCGTACAGGCTCCGGAAGCGCGGTTCTTCGCCGGCCATCACCAGCAGCGGATCCCAGCGCAGGCGGTAGAACTTGTCCGACTCCTCCAGCAGCATGTGGTAGTTCACGTCCAGAATGCGCGCCGTGTCCTCGGCCCGCTCCATGTACCGGGCCAGCCAGAACAGTGAGTCCGCGATGCGCGATAGCATTTCGCTCATCCCTCTTCTCTCAGAACCCAGGTGTCCTTGCTTCCTCCGCCCTGCGAGGAGTTCACCACCACCGAGCCTTCCCGCAGCGCCACCCGCGTCAGCCCGCCCGGAACCACCGTCACGCTTTCGCCGTCAAACAGGCAGTAGGGCCGCAGATCCACGTGGCGGCCGCCAACTTTTGCTTTTTCCGCATCGTAGGATGGAACCCGCGACAATCCAACCAGCGGCTGCGCAATGTAGTTTCTCGGGTCGGCCCGGATCTTCTGCCGGAAATCCTCCACCGTCGCCCGGTCCGAGGCCGGCCCGATCAGCATCCCGTAGCCGCCCGACTCGCCCACCGCCTTCACCACCAGTTCCGGCAAGTGCTCCAGAACGTAAGCCAGGTCGTCAGGGCGCGAGCAGAGGTAGGTTTTCACCGAGCCCAGAATCGGCTCCTCACCCAGGTAGTAGCGAATGATCTCCGGCACGTAGGCATACACCGCCTTGTCGTCGGCCACGCCGTTGCCCACCGCGTTGGCCAGGGCCACGTTCCCCGCCCGGTAGGCGCCCATCAATCCCGGCACGCCCATCAGGGAGTCGCTGCGGAACACCAGCGCGTCCAGAAAGTCGTCGTCCACCCTGCGGTAGATCACGTCCACCCGCCGCAGTCCATGGATCGTCTTCATGTACACCACCGTGTCGTCCACAATCAGGTCGCGCCCTTCCACCAGCTCAATGCCCATTTGCTGAGCCAGGAAGCTGTGCTCGAAGTAGGCGCTGTTGTAGATTCCCGGAGTCAGCAGGACCACCTCGGCGGCGGCGGCGCCCCGCGGCGACAAGCTGCGCAGAATCCGGCAAAGCTCGGTCGGGTAGTGGTTCACCGGCTGCACCCCGTAGGCCGGGAAAACCTCGGGCAGCGTCCGCGTCATGATCAGGCGGTTCTCCAGCACGTAGCTGACGCCGCTCGGGGTGCGCACGTTGTCCTCCAGCACCAGGTACTCGCCGGTCTTCGAATCCCGGATCAGATCGATGCCGGAGATGTGCGCATAAATGCCGCGCGGCACTTCCAGCCCCACCATCTCGCGCTTGAAGTGCCGGCAGGAATAAATCAGCGAGCGCGGAATCCGTTTGTCCGCCAGAATCCGCTGCGCCCCGTACACGTCCTGCAGAAACAGATTCAAGGCCGTCACCCGCTGCGCCAGCCCGCGTTCCACCCGGCTCCACTCCGAGTGCGGCACAATCCGGGGAATCAAATCGAAAGGAAACAGCCGTTCCGCTCCCGCGCCATCGTTGTAAACCGTAAAAGTAATGCCTTGCAGCAGGAAGGACAGGTCGGCAATCTTGCGGCGTTCGTCAAACTGTTCCGGCGCCATTTCCGCCAGGGTGTGGAACAACTTGGCGTAGTGCGGCCGCGGCTCGCCGGAGGCGGCGAACATCTCGTCATAGAACTCGCCTACCTCGTAGCGCTCGAACAGTCCGCGCGGTAGGGCTTTCAATGGCTCTGCCAACATTGTTGGACAATATCAGCGCTCGAAGTTTCCGGCCAATAAGAAGAATTGATGGGTTCTATAGGCTTTCCGGGGGATAAAGAAACCGCAGCCAGTTCCCGGAGTGTTGTCAGCCTGGGCTTCCCGTGTGCTTCCGCCCATTTGCTTTTTAACCGCTCTTTTGAAACAATCATCAAGTTCCCGAAGCTCGGGACCACTCTCCGCCATCCAATGGCTATATGCCTATTCGCCTTATTGGCGACATGCCCGTAGCGGAGCGGGTCTTCTTGTGTACCGCGTGATAAAATTTAGGAGGTTCCGGCTTATTTTTCGGCCCACTTGCGGCCGTAGAGCCGGATTATGACTGTTCGGCGGCCGCCTCGCCGCCCATGACGATGTTTCGGCTGCCTACGGCGCCCGTGAAGGATATTGCTCTTGGCTCTCGACGATAAATACGAAGATATTCAGAAGTTGATCGATACCGGCAAGGAAAAAGGATTTCTCACCTACAACGAGGTGAATGACCTCCTGCCCAATGACATCAACTCTCCCGACGATCTCGACGACCTGCTCGGAATGATCGGAACCCAGGGAATCAACGTCCTGGAAGACACCAAGCTTCCCTCGGAAAAAAAGTTCGATCCCGATGCCGAGGAATCCGAAGACGTTGAACTCGACCTCACTCCCGGCGCCCTGGAAAAGACCAACGACCCGGTGCGCATGTATCTGCGCGAAATGGGCACCGTCCCTCTGCTCACCCGCGAGGGCGAAGTCGAAATCGCCAAGCGCATCGAGCGCGGACAGATTCGCGTCCTCAAGGCCTTGTCGCGTTCCGCCATTGTCATCCGCGAAGTCCTTGCCATAGGCGACGACGTCAAGCGCGGCGTCCGCTCGGTCAAGGAAGTCGTGGTCTTCGACGAGGAAGAGATCACCGACGAGGTTCTGCAGGGCCGCCTCAAGGAAATTTCCGGCAAAATCGACGATCTGGGCCGCCATTACAAACGCGGTCTCGCCTTGGCCGTCAAGCTCGCCGAAGCGGGAGCGCCCGGCAAGGACAAGAAAAAGCTCAGGGACTATCGCAAGATTCACTGGGGACTGGGCCGCGCCCAGGTGGAAGTCAGCCGCGCCATCCGCAAGCTGCGCTTCACCAACCAGGAGCGCAAGCGCCTCATCGACCGCGTCAACAAAACGGTCGAAAACATGAAGGCTCTCGACCGCCAGGTCCTCAACCTGGAGAAACGCTGCGAGTTCACCAAGAACGAAGAGCAGAAGAAGGAAATCCGCAAGCAGATCCGCACCGTGCGTACCGACATGGAGCGCATCGAGGTGGAAGCCGGAGCCGTCTTCGCCGAACTCAAGCGCACCCAGCGCGAAATCATTCAAGGCGATATGGACGCCGAGCACGCCAAGCGCGAGCTCATCGAGGCCAACCTCCGTCTGGTCGTTTCCATCGCCAAAAAGTACACCAACCGCGGCCTCCAGTTCCTCGACCTCATTCAGG
>CAZQDD010000085.1:0-6870 GCA_964591805.1 uncultured Acidobacteriaceae bacterium
GCTCCGGGAAGTGATATTCGATTGCTGCAACAGTTGCTTTCATGAACATCTCTAAGGCGGAGATTACCGTGCGGCTTTGGTGGAAATCACCTTGGCTGGGACCCCGAAAACAGAGCTTCGAGCGGGCACATGTCGAGTTACGACGGCCCCCGCTCCAACCACTGCGCGGGCCCCCACCGTGACGCTTGGCAGGACAAAGGAGCGGCTCCCCGCAAGCACCGCCTCCCCGAGACTCACTTTACCGGCCAAATCAGCGTGAACGTGCAGCGTGCACCAGTCGCCCAGCCTCGCATCATGGCCCACTGTGGCACCGAGATTGAGCGTCACGAATCTGCCTAGCGTCACATGCGACGTCACTACCACGCCCGGACACAAGATAGCTCCGTCGCCGATGCGGCAATTCAGCCCTATAACGGCTGTAGGATGAATCAGGGTCGCGAACTGAGCGCCGCGCGCGGCGAGGCCGGTGACGACTCGCTGTTTGGTTGCCGGATCGCCGATCGCACAGATGCACAGGTCAGTTTCAGCGGGCACGAACTCCGCGGGATCTCCTAGGATTCTGAGGGGCACGTCGAAGCCGTCAAGGGCCGCAGGGTTTGCATCCAGGAATCCGCCGATTCGCCATTCCGACTGGGTGGGCTCCACGTCCCGTGCCCAGCATAGGACCTCCCTGCCAAATCCGCCGGCGCCGACAATCAGAAGACGCTTCACAAACCCTTTCTAATGCGCGGTGTAACCGCCGTCCACCACGAGGACTGTACCTGTAATCCAACGAGACGTTTCGGCAAGCAGGAAGGCGATTGCATTGGAAACATCGCGAGCGCAGCCAAACCCGAGCAAGTGCATTGCCTCCAGGGCTGCACCTTGCTCCGGTGTCAGCATCCCCACCAGGCTCTGTCCCATCTCGGTGGTCACCACTCCGGGTGCCACGCAGTTGACCCGAATGCGTTCTGCCGCTAACTCGACGGCTAGCGCCCTTGTCAGCCCAACGATAGCGGCCTTGCTCGCCGCGTACGCAGCGAGCCCTGCCTGACCGGCCAACCCCGAGACAGAAGAAAGGAACACGATACTGCCACGCGATGCGCGAACGCTTTTTTGGCAAAAACCCTTGGCAAGGGCGATTGATGCCCCCACATTGATGTGCATCACCTCGTCGACGGATTCGGAACCTAGCACACGAAGTGGCCGCAGTTTGTGTATGCCTGCGCTGTGGACCAGTCCGTACAACGGTCCGGACGACGCGGCGATGGTCTTCAGCCAGCGGGGAATGTCGTCGGTCGAAGACAGATCGAACGCCTCGGCCCTGTGGCCATTCCCGTCGAGGGATCGCAGCGTCTCCGCCAGACGCTCCTCGTTCCGCCCAACCAGAATAACTTGAGCACCCAACTGGCTGATCAGACGGGCCGTTTCCCGTCCAATTCCCGACGAAGCGCCAGTGACCAAAATGGTTTGGCCTGTCAAATCCATTGGATTAATCATGGCTGTGCTGGCGACTTCGCAACCCGCAACCCGGAAACTACGGGTCTGGTAGCCATTGGCCAAACCTGCTGCAAGCTAAGTGCGATTCTCGGCGCTGATTCGATCACCGAGCAACCCAGTCAAATCCGTAATGGTCGAGCATCCGGCTATCTGTCGGGGCTGTAGACTAATGCCGAACTGCTCGTCCACCAACGCCATGAAACTGATGACAGCGAGCGAATTCCACCCTTCCACATCGTCCAAGGCCTCGGGGCCTTTCAATGTGCCGGGTTCGATCTCGAGGAGTTCATCCAGCAACAATAGAAACTTACGTTTTTCCAAGCTTCCTCCTAACTCAAGTGTCGGACCGTCTTGCGACATCGAGAACCACTTTCCCGTGCCCGCTGGCGCCCCACAGCACCAACTCAGACATCTCGCCTCGACTGGGCCGGGCTCCCCATGAATTCCGGCATCGTTGCGTGGCCTTCCTGGCTAATTCCATCTCGCCGGAGCACCTGCAACACCGTCAGCCACAGGATCTTGACGTCCAGCCAGAGGCTTTGGTGATCCACGTACCACACGTCCAGCTCGAACTTCTGCTCCCAAGTGAGGCTGTTGCGCCCATTCACCTGCGCCCAGCCGGTGATGCCCGGCTCTACCTCGTGGCGGCGGCTCTGGAATTCGCTGTATCTGGGCAGGTACTCCGGCAACAACGGACGCGGACCGACAAGACTCATGTCGCCTCTGAGAACGTTCCAGAGCTGCGGCAGTTCGTCAAGGCTACCCCAACGCATGAATCGGCCGAGCGCGGTCAAGCGCTTCTCGTCGGCTAACAGATTGCCGTCATCATCGCGTGCGTCCGTCATTGTGCGAAACTTGGCAATCCGAAACGCCCGTTCGCCGCGACCGATGCGCACCTGACGAAACAAGACGGGACGCCCCATCCAGATGCGAATCGCGAGGGCCAGCGCGGCCAACCCAGGCGCAAGCAGAAGCAGCGCACCCGCTGCGGCCACAAAATCAAGAACGCGTTTCACCATCAATTAAGCCACGCGTCGCAAAGGGCCGCAGCGATGCGTTCGGAGGCTCGCCCGTCCCAGCCTGGTATGGCTTGTCCCCGCCGGTACGAACCCGCAAGCACTTCACTGAACGCGCGATAAGCGCGGCTGAGGTCGTCGCCGATGATCGTGTTAGTGCCATGCGAGACGGTAACCGGGCGCTCGGTGCTGTTCCGCAGAGTGAGGCATGGGATTCCAAGAAAACTCGTCTCCTCCTGCATCCCCCCAGAGTCGGTGAGGACCAACTTTGCACCTTTCATAAGCGCGAGGTTCTCAATGTACCCGAGCGGGTCGGAAAGCACCACGCGACCGTCCATCTTGCCGGTCAGCCCCGACGAGCAAAGCCGCTCGCGCGTGCGCGGATGCACGGGGAAAATCACGTGGAGGCTTTGCGACGCGCACATAAGGAAATCAATCAACGCAGACAAGCGCTGCGGGTCGTCAACATTCGATGGCCGGTGTAGCGTCACCAGCGCGTAGCTGCCCGGATCGAGCCCGAACATAGCATTGATGTCCAACCGATCCGCCGCCGGAAGTTGGTCCACGAGCGTGTCGATCATTACATTCCCGACGTATTTGATCTTATGCTCCGGAACGCCCTCTCGCCGCAGGTTCTCTTCGCCCGCGGGTTCGCTAACGAAAAGCAGATCGGCGATGGCGTCCGTGACCACCCGGTTAATCTCTTCTGGCATGGCCCGGTCAAACGAGCGAAGGCCTGCCTCGACATGGGCCACCGGTATACCAAGCTTCGCCGCAGCCAGAGAGCACGCTACAGTTGAATTCACGTCGCCGACCACCGCTACTCCCCGCTGGGCCTGGGGCGCGTCCACCAGATACGATTCGAACGACTCAAGAATACGCGCCGTCTGCTGGCCGTGCCGTCCCGATCCGACCCCGAGATAAACGTCCGGGTCGGGGATACCGAGTTGCTGGAAGAATACATCCGACATCGCGGCATCATAGTGCTGGCCCGTGTGAACAAGCCGCGCGACAAGAGGCGTGCCACGAAGCGCCCGCAGCAGGGGCGCCACCTTCATAAAGTTCGGACGGGCTCCGGCAACGACGGTTATTTCAGGCATGAGAGCCAGCCGCTAACGGCGCGCCGGGCGCTGAACTTAATTCCGAGAAAAGATCAAGATAGCGGCTCGCCAGTGCACGCCGGCTTGCGTTGGCCTCGACCCAGGCTCTGCCGCAGGCCCCCATTTCGGCGCACAGAGCCGGGTTGTCCGCCAGAGTGCGAATGCCTTCGGCTATCGATGGCGCGTTTTCCGGTTCGACGAAGATACCGGCCTGCGCCTGGTCGCAGACGAGCGTTCGCGCGACTCCGTCGATGGCCAGCAGTGTGGGGCGTGCACATGCCATGTAATCGAATACCTTGTTCGGATAGACCGTCCGGAAAGTCGGATTGGCCTGGAGCACGGCTGCACCCGCGTTCGCCGCGTTGACGAAGTCCGCCATGCGGTCCTTCGGCTGTGAACCGAGGAAGACGATGTTGTTCAGGTTGCGCGCCCGCGCGTCAGCTTCGGCCGCAGCGCGCTCGTTGCCATCTCCTACGGTTGCAACCAGAATGTCCGGCCGATCACGCAGAAGTTCAGCGGCGGCGACAAGTTGTCCGACTGCATTCGCGCGTCCGTGTGCGCCCGCGTACAGGACGACAAAGCGCTTTCCCCAGCCGAACTCCTCTCGCACGTCGTTCTGCATCGGCCCAGGAGCGAACTTGTCCAGGTCGGCGCCATTTGGAATGAGCGAGATCTTAGATGCGAGCGCGAGGCCTCGCCGAATAATATCCTGCTCGAAGGCCGGAGTCAGGACGTTGATGCGGTCTGCGAACCGATACGCCCACCGTTCCACGGTGTATAGGAGGCGCGTTAACGGCGACTTCCGAGAGAGGACGCCGGTCGTCACCGCGCTCTCGGGCCAGAGATCGCGAACCTCGAAGACCCACGGGACCCGGCGCCATCGAAGGCGCGCTGCGAAAATTGCCGGCAGCGCGATTGTCAGCGGCGGCGAAGTTGCGACAATCGCGTTAGGCCGCTTTACGCGGAGAACCGCCGTTGCGGCCGAGAACATGAAGGCGAAAAACGCCCACATACGGCCGGCATAGCCCGCGCCGTATGCCTCGGGGACATGGCAACGCCATACGATCACGCCGTTGTCGTCTTCTTTGAGGAGCCAGCGGCCTCGGTACGCCGTAGGCTTCACACCAGTCGTGTACTCCACCGTTCCAGCGATCACAGTCACTTCGTGACCTGCCTCGGTCCAGAACCGCGTCATCTCATTGAAACGGGATCCACCGCCCTGTCCAGGCATCAGGTAGTACTGATGGAAAACCAGGATTTTCATGCTATGACCGGCGCAGGCCTTAGAGAGCGAGGTTCGATGATCCCAGCCGCAGAGAGTTCGAACTCGACAATGCGGTCGCCGGCCATCACCGACCACGAGGAAGCCGAGACAGAGATAGATGGGACATGCGGGCCGAGGATCGAGACCAAGGTGAGCGGAAGCCGGTCGGACAGATCTACCGAGAGCGAGGGAACTGGAATCTTCTCGGCGTAGTATCGGGAGAGCCACCCACGCGGAGGATTATCCTGGCCAGCGACGATTTCACCCGACAGCGGGCGGCCGGCAGCACTGAACACGGCGACATGGAAAGGTCCGGCCGGTGTTTCCAGTTGAAGTGAAGTTTGTCCGTCCAGGCCCGGTCGGTATGGCAAATCGCCTCCGAGCCAATGGAGCCGGGCGCGGTGGGTTCCGGAACCCTCGATACGATCCACCACAACCCAGAGGTCGTCCTTCAGGAAAAGCACCGAGCGCCGGTGAACGCAGCGGCCCGGATGGCGTCTGTAGCCGTAGTGCTCGCCCTCGCAGAGAGCCCAGTCCGCGTTGTCTTCGAAGTGCAGCAACTCGGCCGTGGTCCAGTACAGGCACTTGAACTTCCGGAAATGAAGCATCTGGTCCCGGCCGTCCACCTGAATTGTGTTGTGACTTTCCGTGCGAAGGAAATGGCCGTGCCATTCCTCCGGTCCGTTGTACAGGTAGCTTCCGGCGTCGACCAGAACGTTGTGACCACGCCACCAGACGTCCAGGTGCAACATGTCGATTTGTGAGAAACGATCCAGAATGGTTCCGCAGCGGAAGCAAGCGAAGTTGTCCGGTCGGCGGCCACGCAAGATGTGATATCCGGCGTGCGAGAAGGAGACCGAGGTTCGGTTCACCTTGCGAAGCGGAAGATCCAGCACGGAGGGGCCACCGAACCACACCGCCATTTCGTCCCAAGGGCCACGATGATACACCCTCTCTTGGCGGGTCATGATGCTGGCCGCTTGGAGGGTAGGCCGAAAATCGGAGAAATCGCAGCTAGAGAGCAAGAGCGGGCGAGCCCCATCGTTTGCACCGTAATTCGGAAGACAACCGTCCGACGGGTTCTGATGAGCCAGCAGGAAGTCGAGAGATCGCTCAAGCGCGCGAGCCCAGTCGGGCGGAATCGGGTCAGAATATGACCGCGCGAAACCGAGAGCCCACAGGTAGATCTGAACCGCGAAACGGTGGTAATTGTGCGACTGCTGAATGTAGCCGCCGTCAGGATAGAACTGATGATTAGCCTCGTGCTCCAGCAATCGCCTGCCTTCCGAGACCCAGGCATCGGCCTTTTCAAGGTCAGGCAGGACGTGACCGGCAATGTAGAGGGCCAGCGCTTCCGAGAGAAGGTGGTTATTGTAGACGGACTCACGCGCATATTCGATGTGTTGGGCGATATGCGTTCCGCAAACGGCGACGTGTCTACCGATCTCTGCCTGAAGGTCCGCGGGAATCGTGCCGTCATGAAAGAAGGAACTGAGGCCGAACAGCCATGACATCAGCCGCAAGGCGATTTCCTGGCCGGAGTTCCAGTGAATTCCTTGGCCTGCTGGGTTACATTCCAAGAAACCCTGGACCTGCGAGACAAAGGCAGCGGAAAGGTCGGGAGCGGCTTCGGGGAAAAAGGCGGCGCAGCGGGCCATGATATACGCCTGAGGAAATCGCCCCACTTCCCAATTAAGCTTGACATCTCCCACCCTCGTTTGGTCGGCAAGCACGCGCGACCAGTGGGCGTCGGATCGCCACCGATTGTGGTTGAGGGGATTGAGGTGCCAATCGATGGGATTGCCGAAATCGGACATCCACTTGCCGAAACAGAGAATACGACCGCGTGTCGCTTCAGTCGCCTGGAAGGCGAGGTCCGAAAGCTCTGCCGTGGTCATGAACGGCCGAACTGCGTTCGCGACCGCTGAGGGCTCGGAAAAGACTGGACGGAAGACCGCGTTGGCGTTGGCGTTGGCGTTGGCGTTGGCGTTGGCGTTGGCGTTGGTGAGTC
>CAZQDD010000086.1:0-6857 GCA_964591805.1 uncultured Acidobacteriaceae bacterium
CGAACCGCGGGTCCGAATTCGGGTGTGACCAGCTTGTTGAGGCGGCTAAGTTCTCCAATGCCCGCCTCAGCCGCGAACGGCACACTCAGCGCCGTATCGTTCACGCTGGGAATTGCCTGATAGCCGAGGCCGCGGATGAACTCCGCCAACGATGCCACCGTGAACGCGGAGTGACTGTAGCCAAGCCCAGTAGCGGCGTCTCCCAATGAGGTGGGGGCGCGAGACAGAAGGTCCAGGTCCATTGGGATTGCGATGGCCACGACCCATTTCATCTTCCTGGGGATCACGAACCTCTTGTCAGTCACCGTCGGAACTTCGACGTCTTCGAAGACGATGTCCTTCTTCGCTTGGCTGAGGTTGACATAGCTCTCATTCATCGGCGCGATCCCAACCAAACCGGCGCCGTAGAGCCGCGCGGCCGCTTTCACCGTCTTCGCCATCTCTTCCGGCGGAGCGGTGTGACGCGCGACGCCCAATTCGGCAGGCGTGTTTACAGCGATGCGCGTCCACGATAGCAGTCCCGCGCCCGGCTCGGTGCTCTTCATCAAGGTCCAGGCGCCTTCGCTCAACTGATGGTCGGGCAAGCGGAAACCGGGTTTTCTGTCTCGCATCCAACCAGTCAGGCGTTTGGCTTTGGAGGCCTGTTCCGCTTCGAATGAACCCGCTCCGTCTCGCTCGGTTTTCAACTGCTTGTAGATTTCAAAAATATTGTCGCCCGAGAACCGCTTGAATTCGGCGGTTTTCTCACCCAGCGTGGGCCGCTCCACGGCCTTCACCCACCAGGCGCGCTTGCGTCGGCCGCCACTCGAATGTCCTTCTAGCGCCGAGACGGCCGCCGGTACACCGCCTGCAGCGATAAGTCCGGCTGCTGTCAACAGGGCACGCCGGCCAGTCTGCTTGCGTTCGCTTTCCACCTGATCATTCCTGTCCACGCCCGCTATTTCACGTCAGATCTACTTCTGGGCGTTCACCTCAAGCTCAGAGAAACTTGCACTTTCTGCTGCCTCCACCACCGCGGTTATGAGCAGCGCCTAGAACGACAGCCGGGCGCTCAACTGGAATTCACGCCCCGGTGTGGCGGCTTCGGTGATGGTGCCGAACTGGGGCGTGTTCACGAACCGATTGGGCGTGCCCCAGTTCGAATGGTTCAGGCCATTGAACGCTTCACCGCGAAGCTCCGTATGCAGCCGCTCCGTGAAGGCGAAGGTGCGAACCAACGCGACATCCAAGGTCTGCATGCCGGGCCCGTAGACGGTGTTTCGTCCCAGGTTGCCGAAGGTGTACGCGGCAGGAGTGGCGAACGCATCCGGGTTGAACCACGTCGCCGTCGTGCCTGTACCCGCACCGAAAACCGGCTGTCCGTTGTAATTCGCGCGGATCGCGTTCTCGCCGACCAGCGTGCCCGTATTCGCGGTATCGCCGAACACCGATATCGTGAACGGCATTCCGGACTGCACCTGATAAATCGAGGAAAGCTTCCAGTTGCGCGTGAGGGACCGTGTCCAACTGTTCAACGTCAACGGATGAATGTCGTACACGGCGCTGAACGAGAAGCGGCTGCGGACATCGCACGACGGTCCTTTTTCCGCTTCCAGATCGTTGTCATTCTGCGGAATCGCGGATTCGAACATGGGCGAGCGAAAGTCGGGAGCGTTAGATAGGTTCTTGGCATAAGTGTAGTTAACCAGCAGACTCAGACTATTCGCATACCGCCGCCGCAGATTGACATAGCCGGCGTCGTACCAGCTTCGGGCGGTGTTCTGCAGCAGGTTCACCGCGCTCACCGGAAATGTCATGCTGGCGACCGTTATGTTGGACGGCAGCACTGTGCCGCTTACGAAGGTGGCGTTCTGATAGGGCCGGCGCGCTTGCAGGGCTCCCGGTGCCGGAGGCGCGTTGTTGATGAGGTCCGCACGTTGCAGATGGAACCCGCGCTCGCCGTGGTAGCCGGCCTCCAGCGTCGTATTGCGCCCCAGGGTTTTCTGCAGGGACGCGCTCCACTGCTGCACGTATTGCGACGGTGCGTGCGGATCGAAGGCGGAGAAGCTCACCGTCGTCTGGCCCAGCACCGGCTGCGGGAAGTTAAACCCAGTGATCTGCGGCGTGAAGTTGTTACTCTGCTGAGTAATCGGGAACAGGACTGGCACATTGTGCAACTCGTTGCACCATGTGTTCATATCCACGGGAGTGTAGAAGATCCCGTAGGCGGCGCGGAGTACCATGCCGGTGTTTTCGAAGTGATGCGCAACGCCGGCACGCGGTGCGAAGCGCAGCTTATTCGCGAACATCAGGCCGCGCGGCATGCCGTCCTGACCGCCGATGAAGGCCATCAACTTGCCGTTCTCTACCTCCAAATTGCTCCATGGCCGCCAAATGTCCGACAGCGGCGTTTCGAACTCGTAGCGCAAACCGAAGTCGAGGGTGGTGGTCCGTGTCAGCCGCCAGGTGTCCTGAACGAAAGCATTCGCGGACCAGTTACGAAGGTTCATGCTGGGAACGCCGGCCTGCACCTGGCGCGACGCGGGAAGGCCGAGTAGGAAGCTGGCCAGCGCGGAACCCGTGCCGTCGTTGTTCTCCGTCTCCGTGGTGAAGCCGGGAGTGAATTGATAGTACCCGCGGCTCTGTACCAGCGCCCACATCGGCCAGATCACCTTCCGGTAACTGGCGCCGACCTTCAGGCTGTGGCGCCCTCTTTGCCAGCTCAGCGTTTCACGACCCTCGATGGTGGTGTTCCACTGATGCATAGGCGTAGCCTGCCAGGAATCTCCGAACGGCGAGTATCCCTGCACATTGAAGTATGGCGCTCCCCAGGCTTTCGGTCCGCCGAAATTGGTCCCGGTGATTCCCAGTGCGTCTACGATGTCGTCAATCCCGTTGTCCTGCGACCAATGCCCCATGGCCAGGCGGGAAACGCCGATGGAAGCCGTATTCACCATGGTGGGCGAGATTACTTTGGTCCAGATGAGAGCGCCGTTCTGCGAGGCATTATCGAAGTTAAAGCCGTAACCGGGCAGGTTTTGCGGTGTGAATCCCTGCTCATTGCTCGACGAAAAACGCACGTTGAGCGTATCGCTGCCCAGCATCCGGTCCACGCGGATGGTGCCCTGGTTATTCCGTTCCTTTGCGTCACGAACATCCAGCAGGTTGTTGGAATCCAGGCCGGCGCCGAAGACCGTGGGTGCACCGTTCATGGTCATACCGAGGCCGGCGTCTCCGGTCGTGTTCGGGCGCGGTGTGTAATCCTGCAGCATCATGAGGGCCGCTGGATTGATCCGGCTGGCGGGAATGATGTTATTGGGAAACTGGGTGCGCAGAAACTGGGGATTACTCGCGCTCACCGGAAGCGCGGGGTTGTAATTCGAATTCGCATAAGTGCTGGCGGGATCGTAGATGGCGGTTCCACCGCTGCCGAAATTGCCTGTGGCTTCCGCCGCCGTGGGCACGGTGTCCATCGCGGTCTGCGCCTGTGTCTGCCGGTAGCCCTCATAGTTGGCAAAGAAGAATGTCTTCTTTCCGAAGAGCGGCCCGCCCAGAGCGCCGCCGTAGTTGTTCTGTGTCAGATGGTCGTTGCCAGGCATCTCGTTCCAGGTGCGCGCATCCAGCGCGTTGTTGCGCAAGAACTCATATGCCGTCCCATGAAAGTCAGTGGTGCCATGGCGAGTGATGATGTTGATCTGGCCGCCCCCGGCGCCGCCGAGTTCCGCCGAGTAACTGCCCGTCTGTACCTGAAACTCCTCCACCGCATCCGGCGACAAACTCAGATTCATGGTATTGAAAGTGGGATCCGTGTTGGTTACGCCGTCCAGCAGGAAATAGTTCGCGTTGGGACGGTTGCCGCCGATGGTGATGGCGGAGCGCTGGCCGGGACGCCAGTAGAGCGGGCTCATGTCGCCGGTCTGCGCGCCATGGCCGATGTGCGCGTCCGGAACGGTCAATGCCAGATCGATCAACATGCGGCCGTTCAGCGGCAGCTCCTCGATCGACTTGGGCTCGACCACCTCGCCCAGGCTGATGTCCTGCGTTCGCAGCATTTCGGCGGCCTCGACAATTTCCACGGTTTCGTGTTTCTCGCCGAGCGCGAGCGCCAGATCGAGCGCCATTTTCTGGCCAACTTCGAGCAGGACGGCGCGGGTCTCGACGGCGAATCCCGGTGCGGAGACCTGAACCGCGTAGCCGCCTGGAAGCAGGTTCGGGAACTCGAACAGACCCTCACCATTTGTGACAGCTTGGCGAATCGCGCCGGTCGTTTTGGCCGTGACTGAGATGTGTGCGCCCGAAATGGGCGCCTGCGACGGATCCTGAATCCTTCCGCTCAGCGTCGCGAAGTTACTTTGCGCACAAAGAGACGCGCACGCGATGACAATAACTGCTGTAAGTCTGAACATAATAAGGCCTCACTGAAGTTCACACAAGTCGAGCGGAACGTCGCGCGACGAAGGAATCGAGGCCCGTGACTGGGGGTGGCACCCTGCGGACACACGACTCCCGCGCACACTTGCAGCGGATGTCCGGCGTAGTTCCGACGTGTCAGCGCCGCTAGCGAGACTCATAGCCGGCACTGAATCGTTTACCTAATTCTCAATTAACGAGTATCGTATCCGTAACTGCTATTCGCCACAATAATAGAAATGGACTATCCCTCAACAGGCTGCGCGTCCCACCGATCCGGAATCTATATTCGCCTTGATCGGTCAACTCGATCACGGTGTGCCACACCTTTTCCGAAGTGCCGACCGATGGCGGTCCCGCAGTGGCCTTTCTCCGCGACTACTCGGTAGATCCGGTGTGGCAGCCCTCCGGCCGGTTCGTTGTCTACTCGGGACCCGACGTTGGCACCACGCTTTCAGTGAAAGCCGTGGCGTCCGAGGGTGTCACGCATCCGCTTCCGAGTCTGACTATTTTGACGAGACGCTCGGCACCTTAAATTCATCGTTGGAGGAAATGGACTCGCTTTCCTGAGGGGAAGCATGGAACACAAAGATCTCTGGCTCATGGATACGGAAACCGGCGCCGAGCGGCAGTTGACCAAGCTTCCCGGCGATTTCGATATTCGCGACTTCGACATCTCCCCAAACGGCCGTGCGGTCGTTTTAGAGCGGGTACAGGAGCGTTCTGACATTGTGCTCCTCGACCTTGTTGGGCAATGAGGCCAGAGTCGGATACTGCCGGCCGAGTTCTTTCAAACGCTGGCCCGGCAGATCGATCTCGTTACGCATGCTGGTCGTTGTCAGTTCTACCGACTATCAATCAAGCCGGGGATCAGCGTGAGAGCGCGAGCGACAACTCGGCGGAACATTGGCCTGAAATCATTCCGGACGAAGGTTCGCGACGTATATATTCGCCGACTGATCGTATCGCTCGAAAATGACCTGGTCTCCGCGGGGCGACCATGCGGGGTCGCCAACCGAAGCTGACGGAGTGGCAAAGTGCGTAAGTTGCTGTACTTTTCGTGTCAGTCGATCCACCCAGTAGATATTCCAAACGCCACCGCGGAGGCCGGCGAAACTGATTCGCTTGCTGTCGGGAGACCAATCGTAGGAGAGAGACTGGGTTGGTTCTTTCACAAGTGTCTGAATCTCTCCTCCCGTTGACGGAAAGACGACCAGCGCGGCTTCTCCGCCGATGTTCTCCCGTGCCGCGATCCACCGGCCATCCGGAGACCAACAAGGGTACTCGATGTTCCTGGTTGCCGGCGTCAGAGCGTGTGGTTCCCCGCCCCCGAGATCGGCGACAACCACCACATGGCGGCCGTCCGCGCCCTCTACGTCGGCGGCTGCTTTCGTGCCGTGCAGGCGCACGTTGTCGGACCGGGCCCAATCCAGTTTCAATTTTGTTGGCTGCGGCGAGCTGTCCAACGGTTTCAGCCAATAACTTGCCGTGTTCTTCCTGGTGACCTCGTACCCGACGAGATTCGGTCCAACCCACTCCGGAGAAAACGCCTGCTGATCTTCCGGCGATAGCGCAGTAGCTCCTGTGCCGTCCGCATTAGCAACATACACTGTCATCTTCACCCATTCGGAATCGCGCTGAACCCAGGTATAGGCGATCTTCAATCCATCCGGTGAAAACGCAGGGTTCAGGAATAGGCGTACGCGCTCTCGAATGAGCGGCCTTGGTTCGCCCGCCGCAGCCCCGGTAGAGCCCAAAGGCACCGCCCACAGAGCACTTTCATCATTCGAATGGCTGAAGGCAAGGCGCGTTCCCGAGCTATTGAAAGCCAAATCCCGAGTCAGAGGGCCATTCACGGGCATCACCGCTTCGGGCGACTGTGCGTGATAGGCGGCATCGATGCGGGCACGCCAAAGTCCCGGCTGCTCGCCGAAACGCACTTCGAAATACAGATACTTCAGGTCGGGCGAAACGATCGGGTTTCTCGCGCGCAGCGACCCAAATGGGATCGACTGCCACTTTCCGCTGCGAATGTCCACGATGGCCGGGATGAAGTCCGGCCGCGGCGTAGTCGGCGGTATGAGCACCGCGGTTTCAAAAACCACATGCGAGCCGTCTGATAGCCAGCGGGGATTCTCATGGCCACCCGGCGGACTCCCGCGACTAGTGAGGCGAACCGGCTGACCACGCTCGGCGTCAACGAGCCAAAGCGTGGCGTCGGGTATATCGATTGGATCCTGGGCCGGATTGAAGTGGACGCCGGGGTCACGAAAGACCAGCCGGCGGGCGTCCGGCGACCATTGTGGCGAATCCCCGAAATCCGTAAGGTACCGCACAGCGCCTCCGGAGGCGGGAATTACGTTAATGCCGCCGCGCTTGAGGCAACTGTAGGCGATGTAATCGCCACTGGGACTCCAGGCAGGCTGAATATTGTCGAGGTCGTCGAAAGTGATCTGCCGATCGCTGCT
>CAZQDD010000087.1:0-6674 GCA_964591805.1 uncultured Acidobacteriaceae bacterium
CAGGACAAAGTTGCCCGCCTTGCGCGCGTTCACCAGTTCGGTGACGATGTTGCCGCGTTCGTCCAGCTCGGCGTTGGCCTGGGCAACGACCCATTTGTCTTCCTCCCACGCCGAAAGGTAGAAGGAGAAAGGTTCGTGTTCGATGGTCTTCTTGTTCTTCGCCTTCAACTCGGCATTCAAGCGGAGCAGTTCGTCCTTCTCCAGGTGCGCGCCGACTTTGTATTCGCTGTCGCCGGCATTGAGCACGGTCACGTGATCGATGACGCGGCCATCCTTCACCCGGCGGTAGGGCGACTCGATGAAGCCGTAATCATTGATCCGCGCATAGCAGCTCAGCGATGAAATGAGGCCGATGTTCGGGCCTTCCGGCGTCTCAATCGGACAGATGCGGCCGTAGTGCGTGGGGTGCACGTCGCGCACTTCAAAACCGGCGCGCTCGCGCGACAACCCACCTGGTCCCAGGGCCGAGAGACGGCGCTTGTGCGTGATCTCCGACAGCGGGTTGGTCTGATCCATGAACTGCGAGAGCTGCGAGGAACCGAAGAACTCGCGGATGGCGGCCATGACCGGCTTGGCGTTGACCAGGTCGTGCGGCATGGCCGTGGACATCTCCTGGTAGACGCTCATCTTTTCCTTGATGGCGCGTTCCATGCGGACCAGGCCGATGCGGAACTGGTTCTCCATCAACTCGCCGACCGCGCGCACGCGGCGGTTGCCAAGATGATCGATGTCGTCCACCGAGCCGATGTTCTTGCGCAGCTTGAGCAGGTAGCGGATGGTGGCGTAGAAATCATCCGGATCCAGGGTGCGCAGCTTGCGGTCGGTGGCGTCTTCGTTGTCAAACAGCTTGATGTTGAACTTCAGCCGTCCCACGGCTGAAAAATCGTACTTCCGGGCATCGAAGAACATGCCGTGGAACAGGGCGGTCGCCGTGTCCAGGGTCGGCGGATCGCCAGGACGCAGTTTGCGGTAGATTTCAATCAGCGCTTCCTGCGGCGTCTTCACGGAATCGCGCCGCAAGGTGCCGGTGATGACCGTGCCCACGTCGTCGCGCTCGGGGAAGAACAGGTGAATCTCGGCCACCCCGGCGTCCATCATCTTCGCCAGTTTTTCGGCCGTCAGTTCGTTGTTGGCTTCCAGCAGGACCTCGCCCGTGTTGGTGTCCACCACGTCGGCGGCCGTGTAGGCGCCTTCCAAATCGGCCAGGTCGGTCTCCACTTCGCTGATCTGGTTGGCGTGCAGGTTCTTCAGAATGCTGCCGGTCACCTTGCGTCCCGAGTGGCCAATCTCTTCGCCCGCCTGGTTGCGGACGCCGTGCGAGAGCTTCATGCCCAGCAGGTTCGTGGGATGCTCGGGATTGGGGTCGATCGTCCAGAACAGCTTCTTGTCCTTCAGCGCAATGCGATCGACGGTGTAGAACGTGCGTAGAATTTCTTCATCGGTGCGCAGTCCGAGGGCGCGCAGAAAAATCGTTCCCAGGAACTTGCGCTTGCGGTCGATGCGGACATAGAGCACGTTCTTCTGGTCGTACTCGAACTCGACCCACGAGCCGCGGTAAGGAATGATCTTGCCGAGGAAGTAGGTGCGGTTGTTGGCCGTCTCAAAAAAGACGCCGGGCGAGCGGTGCAACTGCGATACGATAACGCGCTCGGTGCCGTTGATGATGAAGGTGCCGTTCTCGGTCATCAGCGGGATGTCGCCGAAGAAAACTTCCTGTTCCTTGATGTCGCGGATGCTCTTGTTGCCGGTTTCGGCATCCTTGTCAAAGATGGTCAGCCGCATGGTAACCTTCAGCGGTGCGCTGTAGGTCATGCCGCGCTCTTCGCACTCGGGCACGTCATACTTCAACTGCATGCCGACCGGGTCGCCGCACTTGGAGCAGAAATCCGGGGTATTGGCGTTATAGGTGCCGCATTTGGTGCAAAGCACTTCGCCGGGATGGAACGGGTCGGTCACAACCGTCGATCCGCAATTGCGGCAGGTGGTGCGCAGGTGGTTGAGACCCTTCAGGTGGCCGCACTTGCACTCCCAGTTGCCAATGGCAAAATCAACGAATTCAAGCTGGGAAACGTTACGGAAATCAGTGATCGGGAAAACCGACTGAAAGACCGCCTGCAGGCCCGCGTCATCGCGCTCGCTGGGCAGTTTGTCCATCTGCAGGAAGCGGTCATAGCTGCGCTTTTGGACTTCGATCAGGTTAGGGATCTGGATGGTCGCCGGAATTTTGGAAAAATCGAGCCGTTTACGGTTGGCGATTTTCTTCTCTGCCATTTGAACTCCTCAGGATTGCCACACCCGTCTATTTACGGGCCCTGGTGCCGCGCTCACCGGGAGGCATTGCGTGCGGCTGTTTTACCGCACTCGGAGATGCCGGATCATGCACGGCAACTCGCAAAAGATATTTCGCCATCCGGCCGCGAACCGGACAGCGAATACTTCGTCAGACACTACTGGACCGCACTCGTGAAGCTGCGGACTCGTGAACCAGCGGAGGGTGCAGATGGGCGCCGCCTTTTGCGGCTGCTGCCGCCACGGCCAATGCGCAACGAAATTCCACTCCCGGCACGGATAAGACAGAAAAACCCCGGAGGACGGATATCCCCTCGGGCGCCAGTGATGGCGTCAGCCACGTTTGCCCCGCGTCCCGGAGCCTCCTGTGGATTACGCCGGTACACAGCTTGTAAGTTTTCCGCGCCAGTTCTAAAAGCCTGTTCTTCAGCTCACCGCATCCCGGAGCCGGAGGATGCTGGTGGCTGCCACCGTTCGTCTCTCACTCGGACAGCCTCTCTCACTCGAGGCCGAACCAGGTTCGCCAGGGAATTCTGCGGGCCACTGCAGTTGTGGATGCCGCTCCGCTTCCCAAAGCCGCATTTTTTCTTTTAGTGCGCCCGCTCCAACGCACCAAATTTTGAATTCAACCCCCCGGGCACAGAACTTCTCCCGGACTATATTGGCTATGTTTTAATACTACACCAGAAAAGTCATCGTGGGAGACAAGAAGAGGTATTCGGATTAATGACAATCCGCAATAGGGATAAGCGCTGGGACGGAATTCCCGCCCCAGCCTCTCTCAAGTGCAGCCTTTTCAAGCTGCTGGAAACTATTTGACCTCGACGGTCGCGCCTGCGTCGACAAATTTCTTCTTGATCGTCTCGGCTTCTTCCTTCGGGATCGCTTCCTTGATCGGCTTGGGAGCGCCGTCCACCAGGTCCTTGGCTTCCTTCAAGCCCAGGCTGGTGACTTCGCGGACAGCCTTGATCACGTTGATCTTGTTGGGGCCAACGGCGGTCAGAATGACCGTGAATTCCGTCTGAGCCTCGGCCACCGGAGCCGCCGCAGCCGCGCCCGCAACCGCCACCGGGGCAGCGGCCGCAGCCGAAACGCCCAGGGTTTCTTCCAGTTCCTTCACCAGCTGCGCAGCTTCCAGCAGCGACAATCCGACAATCTGTTCCTTCAAAGCAGCCAAATCCGCCATGATTCTATCTCCATTTGAGTTCGAATTTCGTTGTGCTTCGGCCATCTCCGGCAAACTCCGGTTCTGGAGTGATCGAGTGGCCACCACGCAATCCCTGCGTTGCTTGGACCCGCGCCCCGGATTCCCGGAGCTCTCCTGCCGCTGCCCCAGACAAGGCGGCGGATGGAACCGGCTTCGCACAACAGACAACACAAGCCGTTGATTCACCGGAGGGCCGACAACGGGCGGCCACCCGGCGCGGGCTGACCGGAACGAATTCCCGCCAGCGCCCAAATACCTTCCCAACGCGGCAGGCCCAACCGGACCCGGCGCGACTCGGGAGCAACTAGGCCGAAGCCGCGTCGCCACCCTGGAACTTGTTTTCCTTGACGCCCTGGTCGATCACCACCGCAACCTTGCGTCCTACTCCGGACAGAGCCGAAACCAGCCGCGTCGCCGGAGCACTCAGCAGGTACAGCAACTTGCTGTACAACTCATCCTTGGAGGGCAGGCTCGCCAGGACTTCCAGCTGCTTGACGTCGACAGCCTTGCCCTCGACCACGCCAGCCTTGAAGCTCAACTCGGGATGATCCTTGGCGTACTTCGTCAGCGCCTTGGCCAGGGCCACAACGTCTCCCGTGGTATAGGCAATCGAGGTGCGTCCCTTCAGAGCCTTGGCCACCTCTTCAAATGCCGTGCCCACCGTGGCGCGCTGGGCAAGCGTGTTCTTCACCACCCGGTACTTGGCCCCGGCCACGCGGATCGACTTGCGAAGCACGTCGTCCTGCGCCACCGTCAGCTTGCCGTACTCGGCGATGAAACCGTTGCTCACGTTCTTCAACTCGACCGCGAGCTCGTTTACCTGCGAGATCTTTTTTGCCTTCGTAACAGCCATTGCCGCATCCTTCTCGAATCTTGTCTGGGGCGGGATTCTCCCGCCGGCGGCCTCGCGGCCACTCCAACCTGCTTCCCGCTTAAGCCTTCAGTGACGCTTCCAGGGCCACCGTGTCAATGGCGACGCCGGGGCCCATGGTGGAACTGATGTAGCAACCCTTGATGTATTTGCCCTTGGCGGCAACCGGTTTGGCTTTGACCACGCTGCCGATCACCGTGCGCGCATTGTCCACCAGTTTGTCCGCGGTAAAGGAAATCTTGCCCACCGGTACGTGGACCAGGGCCGTCTTATCGGTGCGGAATTCGACCTTGCCGGCCTTGACTTCCGCCACCGCCTTGGCAATATCCAGGGTCACCGTGCCGGTCTTCGGATTTGGCATCAGGCCGCGCGGGCCCAGCACCTTACCCAGCCGTCCCACCGAACGCATCATGTCGGGCGTGGCGATGACGGCGTCGTAATCGGTCCAGCTTTCCTTCTGAATTTTTTCCACCAGCTCTTCGCCGCCAAAAATGTCGGCGCCGGCTGCTTCGGCTTCCCTCAGCTTTTCGCCCGAGGCGAGCACCAGGACTTTCTTGCTCTTGCCCAGTCCGTGCGGCAGAACCACGGTGCCGCGAACCATCTGGTCGGCATGCTTGGGGTCCACGCCTAGGCGCAGGGTCACGTCCACCGTTTCATCGAACTTGGCGAACTTGATTTTCTGCAATAGGGCGACTGCATCCGCAAGAGAGTACGCATGCGCCTCTACCTGCGCGCGCGCCTTCTCGATATTCTTTCCTGATTTCTGTGCCATTCCTGCTCCTGTCTCCCACCGTCCCCAACTTGCCGGCTCTCCCGCCCTGGCTTCAAAGTTCAAAGCCCTGGCGTTCTTCGAGTCCCCCGGGCCGGCGCAATCGCCGGGCGGGGCTTGGGACCGTGGTATCTACGACCGGGGATCCTGATGATCCGCGGAAGAACCTTCTTACCTCAGCAACCGGAGCGGCGTCTTTTGCCGCCTGCCCGGCGCTCTTGCTACAGCCGGACGCAAGCGCCCGGAAACTCTTATGCGATGACGTCCAAACCCATCGAGCGCGCCGTGCCCTTCACGCTCTTCACCGCGGCTTCCAGCGATGCGGCGTTCAAATCCGGCATCTTCTGCTTGGCAATCTCCAGCACCTGCTTCTCGGTCACCTTGCCAACCTTGTCCTTGTTGGGAACGCCCGAGCCCTTGGCGATGCCCGCAATCTTCTTCAGCAGGACGGCGACCGGCGGGGTCTTGGTGATAAAGGTAAAGGTACGATCGCTGTAAACGGTGATGACCACCGGAACGATCAGCCCGACCAACTCCTTGTTCTGCGTGCGCGCGTTGAACTGCTTGCAGAACTCCATGATGTTGACCTGCGCCTGACCGAGCGCCGGACCTACCGGGGGAGCAGGCGTTGCCTTGCCCGCTTCAATCTGCAGCTTCACCGATCCTGTGACTTTCTTTGCCATTGCGGTAAACCTTCCTTATTGCCTGCGCCATCCCGGGTCTAGGGTTTTCGGCCCGGCGTTAGCAGCGGCGCACGCTGAAATAATTTCGTTAACTCAGAACCTTTTCCACCTGCCCGAATTCCAGCTCCACCGGGGTCGAGCGGCCAAAGATGGTGACCATCACCTTGAGTGTTTCGCGATCCTCGTTGACCTCGTCCACCACCCCGGTAAAGGTTGCAAACGGACCCTCGGTGATGCGCACCGATTCGTTCTTTTCGTACTTGATCTTGAGCTTCGGCTTTTCCTTGCTGTCGGCAACCCGGTACACGATCTGCTGCACCTCTTCGTCGGAGAGCGGCGTCGGCTGCTGCCCGGTGCCCACAAAACCGGTCACCCGCGGGGTTGACTTCACCATGTGCCAGACTTCATCATCCATGTCCATCTCGATCAAAACGTAGCCCGGATAGAACATGCTCTCGCGTGTGTACTTCTTGTTGTTGCGGATTTCCGTGACGGTCTCGGTCGGGATCAGGACCCGGCCCATCCGGCCCTCGAGTCCAAAGGCGCGGATGCGCGATTCCAGCGACTCCCTCACCTTCCGCTCAAATCCCGAATAGGCGTGGATGATGTACCACTTCATCCGCGGATTTCCGTTCGCCGCCGCCGTCTCTGCGGTGGCCGGTGTAGCGGCGGGGGTAGCGGGTGCGCCAATTTCCGGCGTACTCTCTGCCACCGCTTCCGGCGGTGCTTCTGGCGCTGCCTCCGGCGGTGCTTCTGGCGCTACGTCCGGCGCTGCCTCCGGAGCCACGTCCGGCACTGCGTCCGATCCGTTGCTCCCGTTCTTTAGAATATCTTCCATAATCTCCCTGCGCGCCG
>CAZQDD010000088.1:0-6546 GCA_964591805.1 uncultured Acidobacteriaceae bacterium
TGTTGCAGTCGCTGACGCCGGTGTAGAGGATGATTTCCTTGAGCCGGGTGAGGTATTGGTGAGCTTCCTCGGGAGTGCTGATGTCAGGGTCGGAGACGATCTCAGCCAGGGGCGTGCCGGTGCGGTTGAGATCGACGTAGGTCTTGGCGTCGGAGTCGGCGAAGCCTTCATGCATGGACTTGCCGGCATCCTCCTCGAGGTGGAGGCGGGTGATGCCGATGCGTTTGGCAGCGCCTTCGGCGGTGGTGACTTCGATGTAGCCGTGCTCGGCCAGAGGTTTGTCAAACTGGCTGATCTGATAACCCTTGGGAAGATCGGGGTAGAAATAGTTTTTGCGGGCGAAGATGGAGGTTGTGTTGACGTGGAGATTCAAGGCCTGCGAAGCCTTGACGGCGAAGGCAACGGCCTGTTCATTGAGCACGGGAAGCGCGCCGGGCATGGCGAGGCAAACCGGACACACGTTGGTGTTTGGCTCGGAGCCGAAGAGATTGGGGCAGGCGCAGAAAATCTTGGTCTTGGTGAGAAGCTGCACGTGCACTTCGAGACCGATGACGGTCTCATACTTGGACTGCACCGGGTTTGTTGTCGCGATCGCCATATGGAGATCGATTATAACGGTTGGCGCCCCGGAGAGTGGAGCACGCGTGGGGACAAAGACAAGGGCAAGGATTGCCTACGACGGTGGAAGGGTGGCGGTGACTCGCTGGGCGACAAGGGTATAGTTTGTGCCGTTGAGAAAGAGCAGGCCACGCACATCGACATAGGGCAGCGAGCCGGCTGGCGCCCCGGAGATGGGGGTGGTGAGGCTGCCGTTGATGGTGACACTGGCGGGAACGACGACATCAATGGTGGGCACGAATCCGGCGGGCTCGACAGGCAGGGCGGTGTACTGGGCGAAGACCGTACTGGGATCGAGGGTGAGGACAAAGCTGGTGACGCCGTTGGAGTTGGTGGACACGTTGCTGGGAGTGCCATCTTCCTGCTGCTTGCGCAAGGTAACCTGTTGCGCGCTCATGGCGGCGACCGTGATGAGGCTGCCGGGAATGGCGCCGACATCGTTTCCGGTGGTAAGCAGCGGAATGCTGGAGGAAGCCTCGACGTATTGCGCGGGGAAAAACGTTGCCGCGCTGAAGACTGGAGTGAAACCAAGGTTGGTCTGGTCCATGCCATCCCAATCGACGGCAAAGACGGCGGCGGGAAGACCGCCGGTGGCATCGAAGTTTACGTTGATTCCGCGGCCGATGAAGTTGGGCGAGACGCCGGCGCCGCTGCCTTCCTGCATGGCAAGGGTGAACTGATAGGGAGAAATGCCGCCGCGATAGGAGTTGACGGTGCCGGCCATGGCATAGCCGATGTTGGAGGAGTTGATGGCTTCGATGCGGAGGCAATCAATAGAAGAGTCGCGCTGGGCGGCCATATCAACGCGCACCAGGGCTCCCTGCGGCAACCCGGTGGAGGCCGAGTAATTGACAACCGTCGTGGCGCTGGTGATGTTGCATCCGATCGTGGTCTGGCCAACATCGGTGGTGAGGGTGAGAGCGCTGGCAGTGTACTTTTTGACGCTTCCGAGGATGGTTTCCAGCAGGCCGGTGCCGAGATCGGGGGAAGTGGCGGCGATGGGAAGCGCAACCGCGGTAAAGGTTGGGGTGAGGGTCATGGCGCCGGTGGCCGGATCGAGGACGACGGATTTCTCGAGGTTGAAGTCGAGCGTGATTTCGAGGGGAGTGGTGTCGACGGTCAGCAGGGAGGCAAAGTTGATCTGGGCCGATCCGGTGAAAGAGGGAAATTGCGCGGTGACAGTGGCCCCGGCGGCGTTGATGTAGGTGATGAGCGGGGCGGTGACGGTAACGATGATATTGATGTAGGAGTTCTGCGGGAGGCCGGTCATGGTGAGGAACCGGGAAGTGCCGGCAAGGTGAGTGATCTCAAAGTTGGAGGCGGATTGGTAGAGCGTGGAAGCGCATCCGTTGCGGGGCGTGATCTGCACCTGACTGATGTTGGCGAAAAAACTGACCAGGCCGTTGCTGGTTGCGTCATCGGTGAGGGTGAGCAGAATCGGCGTAACGGTGGGCGAGGTGGAAACCGTGCAGGGCACGGTGGGAGTGGTGGCGACGCTCTTGACGCCACACCCAGTCCAGCCCAGGGCGGCAGCCAGCAACGCCATGGCAGACAAGCCGCGCAGACTGCGCCATGCAAAAATCACGGAGCCCTCCCGCTTGCAATTGCACGTCCGATGCTACAGCCATTGTACCGGGCACCCGGCGGCGGGCGGGTGAAGTTGCGCGGGAAAACTATTCTGCCGCGCGTATCTAGGGTTTCCCCAGCGGCACTTCAAAATACATGAGCTCGTGGCCGCGAGCGTCGTTGACCCCGGTGACGAAGAGGCGCGCGCCCTGGGTGGGGTTGTCAAGGTCGCCAACGTCGAAGAAAAGGAAACCCTGCTGGGAGCGGTGCGGCTCGACGGCGCGGGCGGCGAAGGATGCCTGTTCAAGTTCGTCGCGGTCACCTTGCGAGAGGCCGCCGTGGACCTTGTTTTTTCCGGGCAGGGGGATGGGCAGCTTGTCCCCGGCGCGCGATCCGGGAGCACGGATGGCGGTGAAGACGCGCTCGAGATCGTCGAGCGAATAGGGCTCGGCCTTGGCGCGGTCGCGGGTGATGAGTTCGAAATGGGCGTGGCCGAGGACGACGCTTTGATCGCCGTCATTGGTGAAGACGACGAGGATGGGCAGGACGGAGTGCGCCAGCATTTTGGGATGGAAGAGCGAGGCTTTCTCCGCCGTGTCATAGGAATCGGCGCCGAGGGTCAGCTTTTCCTGGGGGTGGGAGTCGCGGGCGGCCATGGTGGTGGCCGGGACGAGACTGGGCATGACGAAGCCGCGGGCAAAGGCGGCGAGGACGAGGGCGGTCAGGATTGCGGCGGTGAGGGCAATTCGCTTCATGGCGGGAATTATAGGCGGGAAGGCGGGCGGGTGAGCGGCGGAAAAAGGAGGCTGGGGCGAAATACGGAAGAAGTCTTTTCTTGCGCGCTCCTCCGGGTCGTCCATCTACAATGGCTGGCGTGTACTTTCTTTATAGCGCAACGCTGGCACTGCTGCTGACCCTGACGCTGCCTTGGTGGCTGCTGCAGATGCTGCGGCGGGGCAAGTATCGCGCCGGGCTGGGCGAGCGGCTGGGCATGGTTCCGGCACGGATAAGGCTGGACGAGGATGACGAGTCGGCGGGGCGCGACGCTCCGCAGCCGGGTACGCGGCAAGTGCTTCGCTGCGGGTACGGGCCAACGGATGGCCCTCCGGTCGCTGACGCCGGGCCGCTCCGGCCGCAGGCGCTCAGGCCCGTGGCGTGGATCCACGCGGTGAGCGTGGGCGAGGTGATGGCGATTGCGCCGCTGGTGGCCGGGATGCGCGGGCGGGGGTACCGGGTGCTGGTTTCGACGACCACGCACACCGGGCAGCGGCTGGCGCGCGACAAATTTGGCGCGGCGAACGTATTCTACTTTCCGCTGGACTTCGGGCTGTGCATCAAGCCATACCTGCGGGCGCTGCGGCCGGAGCTGGTGATTCTGGCGGAGACCGAGTTCTGGCCCAACTTTTTGCGGCTGGCGCGGGCGAGCGGAGCACGGCTGGCGGTGGTGAATGCGCGCATCAGCGACCGTTCGTTGCCACGCTACCGGCGCTGGGGCGTCCTGTTGCGGCGGGTGCTGGAGCCGGTGGACCTATTCCTGGCGCAAAGCGAAGAGGACGCGGACCGGTTGCGGGCGGTGGGCGCGGCGGCCGGGCGGGTGGAAGTCTGCGGCAATCTGAAGTTCGACGTGGCGCCGCCGGTGGAGACCTCGGCGGTGACCGGGTTGGGCGAGCAGTTGCGGTCCTCGGGCGCGCCAATTTTGGTGGCGGGCAGTACGGTGGAGGACGAAGAGGATTACGTGCTGCAGGCATTCCGGATGGTTCTGGGTGAGTATCCGGCGGCTTCGCTGGTGCTGGCGCCGCGGCACCGGGAACGCTTTGAGGAAGTGGCACGGCTGCTGGCGGAGCGGCGCTTCCGCTTTGTGCGGCGCTCGGCGGGCGATGCGGCACAGACGGACCTGCGCGGCGCGGTGCTGCTGCTGGATACGCTGGGCGAGCTGGCGGCTATCTACCGCTACGCAAACCTTGCGTTTGTCGGCGGATCGCTGGTGGCGCGGGGCGGACACAACATCCTGGAGCCGGCGTTTTTTGCCAGGGCGATCCTGACCGGGCCGCACACGGAAAACTTCCGCGACATTCTGGCGTGCTTTGAGCGGCGGCGGGCGGTGGTGCGCTGCACGACGAAGAATCTTGGCATCACGTTTTTGCTGCTGCTGCGGGAAAGCTCGGAGCGCGAGGCGCTGGGCCAACGGGCACTGCAGGTGCTGACCGAAGAGCGCGGAGCAACCGCGCGCTCGTTGGCGCGAATTGTGGAGCTGGCACAAAGGGGACGGGGATGATCGCCGACCCCCTGACATGGCTGTTTGCGCAGGTGGTGCGGGCGCGCAATGCGCACTATGACGGGCCGCGGGCGCGGATTTACCGGCTGCGTCTGCCGGTGATCAGCGTGGGCAACCTGAGCATGGGCGGAAGCGGAAAGACTCCCTTTGTGCAGGCCTTGGGGCGCTGGCTCGAGGCGCAGGGGATTGCGTATGACATTCTCTCGCGGGGATATGGGCGCAGCTCGCATGGAGTTCTGCAGGTGGATGCAGGCCAGGAGACGACCCTCCATCCGCAGGCGCTGGGTACGGGCTTAGCGGCGCGCTATGGAGACGAGCCGGTACTGCTGGCGCGTACCCTGAAGGTTCCCGTGTTTGTGGGCGAGGACCGGTACGAAGCGGGGCTGGCAGCGGAGGCGTGGAGCGAGGCTACCGGGCATGGGACGCGGGTGCATATTCTGGATGACGGCTTCCAGCATCGGCGGCTGCACCGGGATTTTGACATTGTGCTGCTGGAAGCGGGCGACCTGCGGGCGAGCCTGCTGCCCTTTGGACGGCTGCGGGAACCTCTGGCATCGCTGGGGCGAGCCCACGCGGTGGCGGCTCCGGTGGAGCTGGCCGCGCTGCTGGCGGCGCCCAACGTATGGCATCTGCGGCGGCGGCTGGTGCTGCACGAGCCGGCGCCGACGCGTCCGCTGGCCTTTTGCGGACTGGCGCGGCCGGGACAGTTCTGGCAATCGCTGGCCGACATTGGAATCTATCCGGCGGGAACCTATGCGTTTGGCGATCACCACCGCTATGGGGCGAACGATATTGCGCTGCTGCGGCGGCTGGCGCGCCAGCATGATGCCAACGGATTCCTGACAACGGAAAAAGACCTGGTGAAGCTGGACGGCGCGGCCCTGGCGCCGATGGTTGCTCCGGCGCTGATGATGGAAGTGGAGAACGCGAATGCGCGCTTCACTTCGATGCTGGAAGCGGCGGGGGTGAAATAAGAGTGGGCTGAGCGCGGGGTGTTATGGGTTGACGGCTGTGTACTATGATGGACGGCTATGCTGCTGGTGCTGGACGTTGGCAATACGGAAACCGAGTTGGGACTGTTTCCCTTGCGGGAGGACCAGACGGCTGCGCCCGAGTTGGGGGCGCACTGGCGCATCTCGACCTTGCGGAAGCAGACGGTGGATGAGTACGGAGTATTGATCCGGCAATTGTTTGCCATGCAGGGGCTGGAGCTGAGCGCGGTACACGGGATCATTGTGGCCTCGGTGGTGCCTCCACTGGACCGGCTGCTGCGGCAGGTGTGCGAGCGCTATTTCCAGATCAAGGCGCTGTTCATTGAACCAGGCATCAAGACAGGGATGCCGGTGCACTATGACAACCCGGCCGAGGTGGGCGCCGACCGCATTGTGAACGCGGTGGCGGCCTATGAGAAGTGCAAGCAGAGCGCGGTGGTGGTGGATTTTGGCACGGCAACGACGTTTGACGCTGTGTCAGAGCGTGGCGAATACCTGGGCGGGGTGATCGCTCCGGGGATTGCGATTTCGGCCGAGGCGCTGTTTGATCGCACGGCGCGGCTGCCCCGAGTGGATATGAAGAGGCCGCCGCACGTGATTGGGAGCAACACGGTGCACTCGTTGCAATCGGGCCTCTTCTACGGGTACGTTGGGCTGGTGGATGGAATTCTGGAACGGCTGCTGGGCGAACTGGGACCGGCGCGGGTGATTGCCACCGGAGGCATGGCGCAGCTGATCGCCAGCGGCTCGCGGTACCTGGGCGAGATTGACGATGCGCTGACGCTGACGGGACTGCGGATTATCTGGGAGCGGAACCTGCACAGCCGAAGGAAGTAGACGAGCGGGCGGTGGCGCGGGCGGAAAAGCCTCCGGAACGGCGCTGGATATTTGAGCAGTGCGGGGGTCCTTCGCTGCGCTCAGGATGACACTCTTAAAAACAACAGCAAGAGCAAGAACAATCGCACGGGCAAGAACAACAACAAGAGCAAGAACAACAACAAGAGCAAGAACAACAACAAGAGCAAGAACAACAACAAGAGCAAGAACAACAACAAGAGCAAGAACAACAACAAGAGCAAGAACAACAACAAGAGC
>CAZQDD010000089.1:0-6378 GCA_964591805.1 uncultured Acidobacteriaceae bacterium
CGCTCGCCGGTGCTGATGAGGAAATTCCCAAACACCATCCCCGCACCGCGATTCGATGCCGGATAGTAGGCATTCGCAAGCGAAGCCGTGGCCAGGTCGCCACCTATGCTCGAGTAGTTTGGCTGCAAATGCCCGTTGTCTCCCCTGCAAATGAACGGACTGGAGAGTGCGTGGAGCGCACGCGACTTATTTGTGCCCGTGCCCTGGTAAAAGTAGCGCGGGTCCTGATGCAGGAGCGATGGCAGAATGGCGCCGCCAATCATAATATTGGCAAAGCCGTCTGAGGCGCCTGCGCCCAAGCGCTGACCATAGCCCTTCGCACCCTGAACATAGTTGGGAATATTTGCAGCCTGCTGTATGCCGGCAAACCCAGCTACACCAGCGAGAGTAACCGGATCGGTGGAGACTTTTAAGGCGAGTTTGAACTTCAGCTTCGTCGTGAGTGGCTCGGCGTTTTGATCATAGACAACATAGAAATTGGGAATGATGCCAAACACGCGCTGTTGCTCCTCGACCTTGACCTGCCCGGTGGCAACCTCCACGGATGAATAATGCACATCCACCGTGGTCACTTCCTCTGCCACCCGGAGTTTGCTATCCGTCAGGATGAGGCACTGGCCTGGCCTGAGGACGATCTCTGGAGACGTCCAGTCTGCAAATCCATTTGCGCTGATTTTGAGATGATAGGTTGTCCCAGGCTCTAGATCCGTTAGTTTGAAGAATCCATTGTCGTTCGCAGCGATGATGCGCTGCCCCTTTGGCGAGCTGTCTTCGAGAACGATTATGGCACCCGGAATGACGCCGCCATTCGAATCGATTGCAGTCCCTAGGATGATTCCCTTTTGCGGCGCGGGGGCATCTACCTGTTGGCCAATCGCAGAAGTTGCGACGGACAGACACACTATCAAAGTGCAGAACAATCTCTCAGCGAGCATCGTTAGAGAATTGCTCCTCCGCGAATCGGTACGACTTTTGAATTCGTTCCGATCCGACTGTCTGGCACAAAGCGAGTTCACATTTCCTCCCGGTACAGCGTTTCCCACAAACGATCACAGTTTCTGTAGAGACGGAGCTAAGTCACGCGCGAACATTGGCTCACGCTCGTGGAATTGCGATACCGTCCCGCGCGAGAGCCAACCGACGGCACTGCAGTAAGCGGCCAGAACCGCTGCACGTGGCACGCTCAAGTTCAATGCACAATCCTGAACCGCCGCGTGTTCGACCCCTCGGAGAATCAGCACGGTCCTGGAGAGTGGGTCCAGTTGCGCGGCCAATGTCAACGCAGGCCATTGCTGCAGTGCCGCAGCCTCAGCACTCGATAAAACCTCATGTCCTGCGTGAGAACAATGGACGTGCTGATACTTCTCTTCCGCCGCCCGCGAGATTCTTGCTCTCACGTGGTCTAGGGAAACGCGGATGGTCGCTTTGTGCGCCCACTGTGCGAGCCAATCCCTAAAGATTGTCGAGTGGCTCTCGCTGAGTTTGGTCGCGTTGATCACGCAGTCAGCCGCCACGCCGGCATTCCCAGTAATCACTTCGGCGAGCCAGAGCAGTTCTTCGTTCAGCGATTCAAAAGTCTCTCGAATCTCGGCGGCGGATGCGAATCGAGGATCTCTTGGAGAGATTTTCCGGGCATCGTTCTTTTTGAACCAAAACATGATCATCACACTCCATTCATTCGGCGGTGCCGGGCACATTCAGCGCGCCCGGCACCTACCGGGGGACTCCACTGCCGCAATAGCGTGGAACAGAGGCGCACTCTCAAAGACAGTGTGCCTGCCACTCATCACCCGCTGAGTACGCGGAACCTCGAGATGATGCGCCAGGCTGTTTTGACTCTTCGGTTGCGCCATTGCTGTCATAGCTGCCTCACGGTGGAGTCCCCTCACACCAACAAGCACTGGGGGAGACTGCGGCTTGTCGTCTTCTGTATAGGCAAGGCAAGTGCCAAACTACACAGAAAGCGATCCAACACTGAAACGACTGAATCTGCTGGAATTGCAGGATGTGAGACAGTTGTTCATCTGAAGTGTGACGAACATTTGAGATGTGGGCTTCGACTAGTGTCGAACACTTCGACATCCACTAGACTCTCTGCTACTGCTCATTCCACGAGGTCGATGTTTGGTTTGTTTCAGGGGCGTGCGTTAGCTAGAACGGCTTTCCCTGGAGTGCCGAAATCGCGTCCTTGTGGCCACCGTCCTCCATGGCCCCAAGCCAGCGTTAGAGTTGGCGACCGGCCGAGGGTTCCCTGCCCTCAACTATCAGCCATGATCGCAACAACTCCCAACCGGGCATCAGCCCACGCGAGTGCAGACATCGCGTGATCAATGTCGGTAGTTGAACTGCTCCCCTAAATCCGCACACAACCGAGTATGATTTCGTACTCAGGAAAGGGCGGAGGCATGTCGAAGGGCAAGCACACGGAATCGCAGATCATTGGTGCATTGAAGCAGGTGGACGCCGGGCGTCGGGCGGAGGATGTAGCTCGCGAGATGGGCGTGAGCAAGCACACGATCTATGCCTGGAAGGCGAAGTACGGAGTACAACGAGCAGAGGCCACACAGTTCGCTGGGCTATCAGACCCCGGCGGAGTTCGCGGCAGCAACAAGTAGCCGTGGAAAAGACGCGGGCTGCGCCCGCTTGGAAAACGCAACAGCCGTTTCCCACTTTTCCACCGCTACGGCGCCGGTCAGTTAAGTTGTAAGATCACGTGCGGAGAATGGGGGCAGGTCAACTGCGCGCCGGGGTGATTGATCCCCGAGGTAACCTTCGAGAGGCAACGCCGGCCTGAACAAACTTCGTTCTGCGCCTTATGGGAGACGTCTTCGAGATGACTTTAAGAGGCGAGAGTATAGAACACTGTCGAATCCATCGACACTCGTCGAATTATAGGTCGACATCTTCGACACTTTCGCGACGGGGAGCCACACTCCTACGAAACGGAATGCGAATAGTGCCAAGTTTTACCATTCGCGCAGATTCACACCGCAACACTCGAATCATCGAATTGAGATGGAGTGCGACGAAGATCAGTCGCTCCTGCTTTAGCGCGACAATCCACATCCGTTCATCCGAGAGCGGTGGGGTACAGACAAGTGCCAGATTACGAAACTCTAGAGTTATCTGGCTTACGCAATTCCAGCGCGCATCCAGATAGGAATTACCGGTGCGCAATACGAGCGAAGGATGTCTTCCAATTCCTGCGCGACGCCGAGATGAAGCGGGCACAGACTGTGCAGTTCACTCGCGGTGGCTGGTCAGAAGCTCCCCAGCATCAGCCGAAATCGTGCTCTTCCGGCCTCGTCAAAACTGAGCTGAAGACCTGTTGCGCCGACTTGGGTTGGGAAGAACACTCCGAGTGAAGTGCTCTGATGCGTCGTCCAGCCTCGAGAGCCCATGTCGAACCTACCCGCCTCATACCAAACTGCGAAACCAGGATGGGCGGAGACATGAGGAATTGGCCGGCCGTAAAAGATGAGCCCCGAACCGGCTGTTGCCAAGGTGTTCGCATGAAACTCCTGGTACCGAAACGCCGCCATATTGACTTGCTCACCAGCCATGAACTGGTCAAAGTAGCCAAGTTTTCGACCAAAACTCGTGGCTGTATGATTCAGCGCAAATACCGTAATGCCGCTGCTGATAGGTTGGAACGTACTAAATTCGTTCTGGAAAAACGGGTATTCCTGGGTCTGCCGGACGACGTATCCGGCTGATCCCTCTGCCTTGGTCCCATGAGTCGGCAGACCACCGGAATCCTGGGTATCGACTATCCAGCGAGCTTCCGGAATGGTGAATCCTCCGCTTCGCGAGGCAACTCCGTCGACGACCACTGTGCGGTCGTATGAGTCATAGCCAGCCTGTGCACCGAGCCGGAGCTGTGCAAACCGCCAGGTGCCGGCGCCGAGATAGAGCGCTCCACCGAATCGGTCCCGCGTATCACTTTGCCGAACAGGACCCGTGTAGCTGTTGAAATGTGTTCTATCGACGATGAACTGGGGAGCAACAAAGAACTCGCTACTCCCGAGCGGTTTGAAGATTTCGGCTTGAACTCCAGGATCATAGCCAAGGTTATACGTGGCGAGAATGCGTGTTTTGTAAGTATTCTTCGGGATCGTGATCGTCGATAACTTCACTCCGAATCGGGTTGGTTCGCCAGGAGAGACGGTATAAAGAGCAGATACGCGAGCAAGCACCTGGTCATTCGGTCGCTCAGAGAACTTGACTGTGTAGCCGCCTTCTGCCGTGCCGTCCTGCTGCCATGCGTAGGCTGCTCCGGGAACTGCTGTGGCTGCGACCATTCCCGAGAGGACCTTCTCAAGCTCATGCTCCGGCACAACTTTGTCTGAGAGTTTATGGTCAAGCTCGGTCTTTGCATTCCTCTCGAAGGATGCACTTGGGCTGGAGACTGAAAGGACTCTGCCTATTCGCTCGGAAGGGCGCATACGGTCGCGGCGCTGAGCGAGATACTCGTTCCACTCTTCAGCTGACAGCTCGAACCGCGCCAAATCGGCGGCGTGTGCCTGTGCAGCCTGGTAGCCGGCTTCAACGATCTCTCTCCATCGTTGGTAGTCGGTGGCGGAGAACTTTTCAGTATCAACCGAAATGACAAGATCGGCCTTCGCCAGGGAGCGCTGCTCATTCTTCGCAATGGCAAGCGAGACGGTCTGCCGCAAAACACCCGAGAGCGATTTGAACTGCTCCGGTTTTGGCTTCGGCGTTTCAAGAGCAATCGCGATGACGGTTTGCGCTCCCATCTCGCGAACCGCATTCACAGGAATGTTCTCGAGTATCCCTCCATCAACGAGCACCATCTGATCAAGCTTCACGGGCGTGAATATTCCTGGTAAAGACATGGTGGCGCGCATGGCGACGGGAAGAGAGCCCTTATTGAGTACCACAGCGTCGCCACTGACAAGATCCGTGGCGACACAACGAAATGGTGTAGGCAGCTCGTCGAAGTCGGATACGCTCGAGTAGGCCAGTGTCAGGTGGCTTAAGAGCAATGAAAGCGCTTCGCCAGAATTGAGGCCCGGTGGCAGTGAAAACCCTTTACCAAACCGCAGGGTCATGTTGCCGAACGTGCGGGTCCATTTCTGTTTGTCGACGATAGGTTGGTCGGCAAATGGTGCGCTGGGGTTGAGCAAAGCTTTCCAGTCCGCTTGCTCAACCACCGCGGTGATTTGCGATGAATCCATGCCGGCGGCATACAGGCCGCCGACGAGGCCACCCATGCTCGTTCCGCCTATTTTGTCGATCGGAATGTGATGCTCTTCGAAATAGCGAATGACTCCGATATGGGCGAGTCCCAACGCACTACCGCCGCTGAGCGCGATCCCCACCTCTGGCCGTTGGACGCGATGGGTGGCATCTGTCAAAGCAGTTGCTGGCAGCAGCAATCCTGCAACGAAACAGCACGTAAGAAACAGAGACTGAATTCGCACCGACACTCCTTATTGGTTCGCTTATCCGCAGGCGATCGCCTTGCTGCGAGTAACTTTCTGCCAGGAAACTACAAGCGGCAGGAGAGAGTGCCGCCCCGACGCGTCATTGCAACTGGCCGGCAACTTTCTTGAGTTCAGCTATCACAAGCTCGTATGCGAGCTGCTCCTGCAGCTCTTCCGCTCCCTATGACACTCGTCGCGCGTCGATCCCGAGCTTCTTCATCCGGGAGATCAGAGTTGTACGAGGTAATCCCAGTCTCTCGGCTGCGCCATTGGCTCCGGCAACACGTCCGTTAGTTGCCTTGAGAACTTTCAGGATTTCCTCTCGCTCACCTGACTCGCGGGTGCCAGCGAGAGGAATCGTTCTTTTGCCGTGGGCTAATTCGTCCAACGGAACTTGAAGGATCGTGCCACGCGTCAGTATCACTGAGCGTTCAATAAAGTTCTCCAGCTCTCGAATGTTTCCCGGCCAATGCCAGGCCACGAGCTTTTTCATTGTGGATGCGGGAATCGTCTGGATATCCTTGCTCATGCGACGCCCGTATCTCTGCGTGAAGCTGCGGACCAGGAGCGGTATGTCTTCTGGGCGCTCGCGTAGTGGCGGAATACGGATAGGGAACACGTTCAGCCTGTAATACAAATCACTGCGGAATTCCCGGTCCTCAATCATTTTTTCCAGATCCCGGTTCGTGGCAGCCACTAGGCGAACGTCGACCTTCTTGGTTCGAGTGCTTCCCAAACGTTCAAATTCCCGTTCTTGCAAGGCGCGGAGCAGCTTAGGTTGGATTTCCAGTGGAATGTCTCCAACCTCATCGAGAAACAGGGTGCTTTGATCGGCGAGCTCAAGGCGTCCTGTCTTCTGAGAGATTGCCCCCGTGAAGGCACCCTTCTCGTGTCCAAAAAGTTCACTTTCCAGTAGGCCGGTAGGGATGGC
>CAZQDD010000090.1:0-6294 GCA_964591805.1 uncultured Acidobacteriaceae bacterium
TTCCCAAGCTGGACGTCGCGGGTTCGAACCCCGTCTCCCGCTCCATAAAATCAGCAAGTTAGAACGACCTTCCATCACCTGTTCCGCCCTGTGCTCCGTTTGTGCTCCGTTCACATCACTTGCAGGCTTTTCTCTAGCTGATTAACCGCCGCCTGCCGAATTTCAACCGGCGACTGCGTATACACGTTCTGGTTCACGTCGAGGCTATGGCCGAGTTGGTCCGCGACCAGCTTTCCATCGACCCCGAGCGCCTTCATGAGCGTGGCATGCGTTCGGCGCATGACCAGAAAATTCGCCCACTCAAGCCCCACCTTTGCCAGCGCCGGATACATCGACCGCCGCCAGCAATTGTCCTTCGATAACGGTGTCATCCGTTCCGAAGGAAAAACCCATGCTTCGTCGCCGGTTTCAACCGCCATCAATCGCCAGTTTTCGATTTCGGCTAACAGACCCTCGGATAGGGCCGCTTTCCGCATCGAGTTCTCGGTTTTGGGCGTGTCGATGATGCCCCGGTACACCCGTTGCCGAATATCCGCATAAGCCGCTGTCATCTGGCCCCACGTCAGGGCGAAAATCTCTCCGGGACGCATCCCGGCGATAACGGCCAGCTTCGCTATCAGGCGTTCCCTTCGTTCGAGAGCGCCGAAACAGACTTGCACCTCCTTCATTGTCATCACCCGCCGAACGGGTTTCTTTGCATCTCTGGGAGTGAACAGCAGCAACGCCGGATTGCGCTGAATATGGCCCTCAGCCACGGCCATATCGAAAACCTGTTTCATGTCCCACCGCAGATGATCGACGACCGAAAACGAAAGCCCGTCTTTCACCTTGCCGTCGAGAAGGTCTTGCAACTCGTCGCGCCGGAAGTTTGTTAACTCCCGTTCCCCGAAGGCCGCGACCAAATGCACATTTATGCGGTTCACGTTGTTTGCCCGCGTCGATTGCTTCCACTTCCGGCTGTAGTAGGGGAAGTAGACCAGCTCGACGAACTCACCAAAGCGCCAGACTTTGTTTTCCTGCCGCCTTGCATTTTCTTCAGCCACGATCTTATTGACCGCTTCGCGGGCCGCTGATTTCGACATCTTGTTGACGAAGCCGAGCACGCGACTTTTCCGCCTGCCATCGACCCACCACATGCCGACCCACCGGCCACGCTGTTTCTTAATGCCTCCTGTCTGATACCGTCTACCGCGCATTGAATGCTCCTTATGCGCGTTTCGCGGCACCGCGTAATGGCGATGACTTGAGGTTATCATTTGCGACGAGCGGGGCGTTATCGTCCGCCGCAGCGTGTTCGTTGTGCTCAATCCATGAAAGCAGGGATGCACGTCGCACCAGCTTGCGACGGCCCAGACAAACGGCGGGGATTGCAGGGCATCCATGCACCAGACCGGCGACCGCCTTGGAGACGTGCGCCTTAGAGCAGTGGAGCAGTTCAGCGACTTCGGAAAGCGTCAGTAGATCAAAGTCACTCAAGGTATTCATGGCGCACCCCTAAGCGCGACGACCTCACCGGGCCTTTCGCGGCAGGCAGCAGCAGCCGCGCGGGACCGGGAGCAGGGCAGGAAGGTTGCAGGGAAGCCCGCCGCGCTTCACCCGCTGTCCCTCTGATTTCGCGCATAGGCACGCCCACCCACGACGCGCCGCAACTCAGCCGACAATGAAACGTATTGCCTTTCATGCGGCCGCCGCAGACGAGAGCGCCGCAGTCCCGTGAACAGTGATGGAAGCCCCCATCCCCGCACCACGCGCAGGGCGTTAGCGTTTCGGCAAGGTTCTCGAAATACTGAAGGCGCAACGTCCAGCCTTTGCCACCCGCGCGGGCATTGTCCGGCAATGACGGCGGCTTGCCCTTGATGCTTTCCTTGAAGCGCAACAGCCCGGAGGCTTGCCGCTCAAAGTGCAGCGTATAGGGCTTGTCATGCACCGCGCAGACGCAATAGAGATCGAACATTTCAGGGACAGTAGGGGAGAGGCCCCGGCCTTGAAGCAGCGCCATCACTTCCGCAACGTTCCCGGCGACACCGGCCAGCCCCCCGCCGTGTTTCACTATCGCTTTGCTCATCGGAACCACCCCCGTACCACGCGGACAGGTTTAGATTCCCAGACATGGACCCGTATCAATCCGCCGAGCCAATTGCTGATTTTTGTGAGCGTCAAAACCAGCGCCAGCGCGAGAACGAAAAGGAACACGGGCGGGCGGGTAGAGGCGTCAAGATTGCCAGCCGCAGCGGCACCGGCCAGCAGCACCACGCCATAGACCAGCCACTTGAGCAGCATTTGCGCGAAGCCGGTTTTACGGAACAGCGCCACGCTCCAACATCCGAACAGGAACAGGCAGAGCCAGCCAAGCACCCCGGCCAAAGCATTCAAACGCGATTCACTGGCACCTGCCGCCGAGCCGATCGACAGGGTAAGAACAAATAGCCGGAACTTCCACAATCGCCATGCACCGCGCAACCGCCCCGGCAAGTCAATGACGTGTTCGCCCTCGGTGTCGCCGTCCTCTTCTTCCAGTTGCGCCCGCAGATCGTCATTTTCCTGCCGCAGCTTCATGGCCGCTTGCTTCATGCGCTCCACTTCGGCGTTGAACTGGCTTTCAAGCTGTTGCCTCACCGTGTCCGCGTTACCGAAGGCCATCCCCGCCGCATCCGCAAAGCGCAGCCCGTGCTTTCGGCACAGCAGCACTGCTTTGGTGAAGGCGTTTTGCGCTTCGCCCACCTTGTCACTGTCAAACAGCGCAACGATTTTGCCGAAGCCTTCCACATCGAAACCCGTTTCCGTTTCCATGCCTCACCTCACCCGAAAATCGCTTTCCACATGCCGCCGCCGTTGCTGTAGTAGGGATTGCGCCCATAGCCCGAGCAGTCTTTCCAGTACGGCTTGCGCTTCGCCCAAATTGGCCCGCCGACGCCTTCACAAAACACGATCATTTCCGCGCCGTTCATGCGCCGGACTTCATGAGCCTGAAAGAGCCTCTGCCATGCCGTAGCGCCGCTATCGTTCACGTTCACGTCATACAGCCCGCCTCCGTAATCAACCCTGCGATCTTCACTCACGCTTCGGGACAGAGTGACCATTTCGCGCTCACCGCATAGGCTCGAAATGTATTCGGAGGTTTCGTGGTCGCCGTGACCGCCGAAGAAAATCTTTACCGCAGTGTTCGACAGGAACGTGCGCCAGCCCTCACGCGGATACATGGTTTGCAATTGCGCCAGGTCTTGCAGCACCGGCCATAGCTGAAGGCCCGCAGCACCGGCAGCTTGCGACATTGCCGCCTGAAACGCCTTCAAGGGACCAATCGAAAAAAACTCATCAATGACGGCCAGCACCGGAAGCCCACCCGGACCCGCTTTCAACAGATCCCCGAGCGCCGCCGCGATGCAGAGCCGAAACCACTTGCCGCAGCTTGCCAGCTTGTCGAGAGGCAGGATGATATATACCGTCATCCGCTTGCGCTTGAGATCGGCAAAGCGCAGCCCGTCCCTTGCCGTTAGCGAGGCGCTTATGCCTTCCATGCCGAGGAAATCGGTTTGCGTCACCGCCGTCGAAATCACGCTGTTCAGTTCCCGGCTTGCTTCCGCGCCCGTTGCGGTATAGCGGCCCAAGGCTTGCCGGACGGCGCTATCGCCGCAGTTGACCCACTTGCGCGCGAACTCGAAAACGTTGCCGCAGATCACATCACGGACGGCAAAAAGGTTTTTCTCATGCCGCCCCCCGTGTTTCACCAAAACCCGGATGACCGCCGCGACAAGCTGGCGGGCGCTATCGGTCCAGTGCGTATCCCCGCCGCTTCCTTCTTCGTGCCAGACAATCGCATCCGCCAAGCTCTCAACGTCGCCGCCGAAGGAAACGGATTTATGATCGAGTGCGGCCAGCGGATTCAGGCCCACGGTTTTGACGCCACGGACACCGAGTTTTTTGAGAAGGCCGAAAGGGTCTAACGCCACTACGTTGCTGAATTGCGCGGCCCGTGCGTGAGTGATGGCGCATAGCTCGCCTTTCGGGTCGATGATAATGCGGGATGCCTTGCAGATTGCCAGCAGAGCCGCAACCAGCACCGTAACTGCCTTGCCCGAACGCGCCGGAGCCACCAAGAGCAGATGCCCCGGCCCGCCGTAGTGCATCACCTTGCCCGATTGCGAGTAGCCGATACGCCAGCCTTTGCCCTTGAACAAGCCCGCCGCCTTTAGCAGCTTGTCGGAGGCCCACCGCGCAGACGAGGCGCTTTTGCTGTTATCGAAATTGACCGGCTCAAAGTCATAGGCTTCCTTGCGCCGCTTCTTGATTTCCCGCCGTTTCGTGGCACTCGACGCGCAGACCCAAAGAAGCACGACTAAAAACAGAAACACCGCCCAACCTTGCAGCTTGTCCATAAATTTATGGCTGTCCTTTCGCAGCCCACACCGCCAACCATCTGTCAGCCGTCGGTATCAGATCATCGACAGCGAGAACCCGGCCCGCCTGATACGAACCGATCAACCAGACCAGCGCCCACCAACACACGCACGCCACCATGAACGCGCGGAAAATCGCTTTAGCCCCGTGCCACATTTCAGAGCCAGCCTTTCGCGCGGAGAAAGGTTTTCTCGCTATCGACCACCGCGCATGTGGCAAGACGCTCCTTGAGTTTTTCAGCGAAGGCCGTATCTTCCGCAGCACTTGCCAGCAGAGCGCCGCCGATGATGTTTTTCAGCCGTTCAAATTCCTTGAACTCGCGTTTTTTGCGCTTCACCGTTTCCTTGGCGATAGCCGCGCGTATCTGCCGTTCCCGTTCCCGCAGGGCTTCAATCCGCCCTGTGCCGTTGTTGTTGCCGTTCGTGCCGTCAGTCATAAAAGCCCGTGGCATCCGAGCGCCAATCAGCGCCCGGTGTGTCTCTCCTTTCCGTTAGGTTTTGTGATTGGAATGGAGGGAGCCGGTAAGCTCCCCCCGTGATGGCCGCACCCGGTAAGGCGCAGCCGTTGTGACCCGAAACCGCCGCTCCCGGCTGTTCCGTGTCCGTCAAGATCGTAATCGTAATTGCTCTAAACGGCGTCATTACCTTTTCTGGTAATTAAGATGAGCGCAGACCGGACGAGGTTTCGCCCTTTTTGGCAAGCTATCGGATAATGTTAATTAAGATGGCCGAGCGACGAACCGCCAACCCACCGCCCCGGAAGCCGGAAGCCGGACCCGAAGAGACCGCTCAAGCAAAACCGAGACGGCCTAAACTTCGGTCCTTTCAGGCGACATGGATTCACGATGGCATAGAGGAGCCTGTTGACCTAGAAATTTCTGGCAGACCGGCGCGGCCCCCTGCTATACAGCCCGAAGCAAAACAAAGTGAAACATCCGGCGCAGAGCGCAGGGCTGGCATGCTTGAGGACGGCAAAAGCTTCATTCAAAACGGTGTGCGGTATTTCCCGCTGTCAACCGCCGCGCCGGTCCTTCAAGCGCCGCCCTCAACCATCCTGCATTGGATTAAAAAGGGAACAAAATTCGGAGGGCGGCCCCTCGATAGCTACTATTTCGCGCCAGCCAACCGTTATTTCTTGAGCGAGGAGAGCATCGAGAGAGCAGCGAACCGATTTATCGACTGGCGTTCACAAGAACCCGCCGGACCTGTCACCATCGGCCACGCTCACAACCAAAGCGGATATGTCCGCTTACAGGAAGCAGCGCAGACCATCGGTGTTGACCATCACACCATGTGGAGATGGGCCACTAAGGGGACAGCGCCCACGGATGAAGCGCTCGATGTAATCAAAGACCCTGCCACGGACCAGTTTTATATCCGCGAGGCCGAGGTCTCAAAACTCAAGAAGCTCGTTCCGCGCTCCGGGCTTCGGGCGGGCCGTCGCCAGTCACCAACTCCCCGGCCATCTTAATTACTGCTTACGGCTTTCCAACCGTTTATGGTAATATCGAGACGTGACGCTCCGTTGTCGAGCCTCGCAGCTTGTTCCTTTTTATAGCCTGCCCGCCCGTGTTTTACCCGGCGCGTTGGACTGGCCCCCGCCAGTGTTCCCATCTTTCAGCAGTACCGCAAGGCCGGACGCGAAGCGTCCCGCCTTGCTCGTTGCGTTGTTCGTCGTTGCCTCGGCGGAACATTCCGCCGCTGCAACGCAAATTTATTTGCCCGAGAGTGATTCGCTTGATTCACTCACGGCCATGAAAAGAAGCCCGCAGTGTAGAAACTGGACAAGCTGTGTCTTTGTCCGACCGCGCAGCGGTCGAACAAAGACGCTTGCCGGGGGCGTTGCCCCGCTGGACCCCCACAGGGGAGGCGCTTCGCCCTCCCGCTTGACCCCTCC
>CAZQDD010000091.1:0-6245 GCA_964591805.1 uncultured Acidobacteriaceae bacterium
AATTGCTTTTGCGGGATGCCATAGCAGGCGCAGAATTTGAGCGAGACGTACACTGCTCCTTCCACGTCATACTCTTCAGCCAGTTGAGAGGATAATTCGACACTGCTTTCCAGCGGTTTCATACGCGCGCACGGCGCCTGATCCAGATAGCCCTCAGCGAGCGCCTGGAATGGATCTCCAGACTCCCGAATCGTGTGAATGAACGGTCTGACGCCGGTGCAATGATCTTCAATGACCACTTTGGCTCTGCCGCTGCCTTCAATGATCTCGATTAATCTGCGGTCACCATCTGCCACGATAGATCCCGACATCATGACACGAACCGGCTTTTTTCCCGGATCTGGAACGTCACGCAACTGGTGGTACAGATGCTCGTATGCAGGCAGCAGCTCTTCTGGCTTCAGATAGTAGTAGCCCTTGACCAGGTCAAGGTACTCTTGACCGGATAGAACCGGCGTGCTGCGCTTGCGAAGCTCGGAGAACTTCTTCAGCAACCGCCGAATCTTGTTATAAAGAATGATCTGCTCGCGCACATCGCTCTCGGAAATCTTCTTCCCGGTTAGTTCTTCAAGATCGCCGCGGAAAACATGAATCTGATTGCGATAGAAGTTTCGCGAGTCCGGCTCCAGGCGAAGTTTCGGCAGACTGTACATCTGCGTGGGCACAAACTGATCGATAACTTCGGAAGCCCGCTTCATGGCCGCGCAGGTGTGAAAGTTATAAACCTTGTCGAGCGACAGATGAAGCGGATCTCCACTCTGGAACTGGCCAATGCAGCTCTTGCTGAAGTCGCACGCCACGCTTTGGGTATATAACTCGCCCGCTGCAACCGTCGCCGCATTGCCTCCCTTGAAGAGACGCCGGTGGCGTATGCCAGCAGCATTGAGTAATTCAAGTGGCGTGTACGCGCAAAGATAGCCGACTTTTTTGTGACCATTCTTCACATTCACGAACGCATCTTCGGCGCTGTCGATGGACTTCAAGACCGCGGCCAAATCGGATTCCGTATGCAGAGAGGCCGTATCATGCGTTTTGGCGTGAGGTTTGACTTTAGCGTACTTGGCAGCGAAAACTGCAGCGCCAAGCGCTCCTGTGAAGATCATGTCTGCCTTTGGAGGATTGCTGAACTTGTGGCCGAGCAGTTCTTCGAGTACCTTCCACATTCCGATATTGTTGGCTACGCCGCCGGAGAAAACCATGTCCGGCTCAATGCCAACTCTGCCTAAAAGATTTTGAACTCGGCGAGCTGCTGAATAGTGAATGCCGGCAGCTATATTGGCTCGCACCGCCTCATCGCCCACCTTGTCGCCACGCGCGCGAAGCGAGATAACCTCTGACTCCGCGAAGACTACACATTGGCTGCTCACCTGCGCGGGTTCAGTAGCGGTGAGCGAGACCGGACCAAGCTCAGACAAATCCAAACCAAGCACCGCAGCTGCTTTTTCTAAAAAGCGACCAGTTCCAGCGGCGCATTTGTCGTTCATGACAAACTCGATGACTTTGCCAGTCGCTGGATCAACCTTGATGGCCTTGGAATCCTGGCCGCCAATATCGATAATAGTTTTCGTGTTTGGATTGAGCACGTGAGCGCCCATCGCATGGCAGGAGATCTCCGTGACCACTCGATAGGCTATGTCCTCATACTTGAGGGAGATGCGCCCATATCCCGTGCCGACGATAAACGCTACGTCGCTTCGAGTAAGGCCGGCATTCTTCACCAGCTTCTCCAGCAGCTCATCGGCTGTCTCCTGCATGTAGAGACCGGTCGTAATTAGTTCGGTGTATATGTGGTCGTTGAACAACAAAACACCTTTGGCCGCACGGGAACCGATGTCCAGCCCGACTACTGCTCGAACGGGTTTGTACCGTGCCAGTCCGCTTCCGTCAAATTCATCAATCTTCATTTTCGAAGAACTCCATTCATTCTCGACCTGCGTCCTATGGCCGCAAGCTGCTATTTTCTGTTACAACAATCTGTGCGCATAAACAGTTTCATGCGCAATAACTTCCGCAATCGTGCATCGCCACTCTCCTTTTCGCATCATTCAGAATGCCCCCGTCACCTGCACGAGGCAGACGGCAGGGGCATCGGATTAGAAGTGCAAGTGTGCTGAGAACTGCAGCATCCGGGCGCTGTAAGCAAGCGTTCCAGAGGTTGAAGACGGCTTTCCAAACGCCGGAGAGAAGATCACTGGATTGTACGAGCCGTAGTTGGAGTGATTGAGCAGGTTGAACGCCTCGACTCGCACCGTTGTATTGAAGCGATGCGCAAAAATGATATCCTTGCCCAGACTTGCGTCCACGCGATGCACGGGGCGCCCCACCAGATTGTTTTTCTCGGTAATGTCGAAGCCGGAGCGCGGATCCAGATGGTTGTACTTGGGATTGTTGTAAGTGGTCAGCCGAATTGACGGCACCTCAGACGAACTGAAAGCGCACTCTGGGTTAGTTGCATCCTGGCCGCAATAGGTCAGGTTCATCGTGTCGCCCCCCAGTCCGGTCGGACTGGAACCGACGTAAACCATTTGATTTGCGCCAGAGCCAAAGTTATACAGTCCACCAAGGCGAATACCGTAACGCCAGAGGTAATCTCCGCTGATTCTGAGAGTGTGCAACTGGTTTCCCAAGCTGTTTGACCAGTCTGTGCTCGCGTTGAATGGATTGTTCAGGTATCCGAACGGCCCGTAAATGTTGTTGTCTTTCTGTCTTGCCAGCGTGTAAGCCACAGCACCAGTAAATCCATGAGTCGGCCGTTCCTGAACACTGACGAGAAGAGCGTCGTAGATCGAACCGACATTCGATGGCGTCTCGAAGGTTTTGATGTCGTTGTACAGGCTATTCGGACGCACGGGTTCTGGAGTTGGAGGCTGATTGGGATCTGCGCTGGGAATGAGAGTGAATTGGTTGTAACCGGTATTGGGGTCCAGAACCAGGTTCCTGTCGGCGCGCGTCCAATCATGATGTGTGCGGTTGTGAAGATAGTCGGCCGAGGCCGTCACTCCGTAAGGAAGTTCCTTTTGCACACCAACCGACAGCTCTGCGGTCCACGGTGTTACCACATCGGGTGCCATGGCCTGAATGGACTGCTTGTAATTCAACGGATTGGCCAGAATCTGAGCCGCGGTCACATTGCCAAAGGGCAGTAGAAGATTGATGGGATTCGTGGAGGAGGCTTCTAGTGAAGGGATAACCTCAGTCTGCCCATTGAACATGGCCGTATCCTGGATCATGTTGGAGGGTATCTCGGAGTAATAGAGGCCCGCTCCCCCGCGAACTACTGTTTTGTCGCTACCTGTGGGATCCCAAGCAAAGCCCAAGCGAGGCGAGAAGTTCTTGTTCCCTCCGCCGTTGGGCAGTGCCAAGCCGCTTTGGAGCTTCACATGAGGATCGAAGATGCCAATGTTGTTGTCATAGCGAATGCCCAGATTCACGGTCAGCCGCTTCGTCAACTTCCAGTCATCCTGAAGCCACGCGCCGAGAATATTGAAAGGCAATCCGCTGCCCAGCGGACCGAAGGTCTGCGAATACGACGTGGTCAGTGCGCTCAGACCGGCCCAGTCCCAAGTCGTGGAATCGAAGAGATTGGGAAAGAGTTCGGGAAAGTTGGTGTTCGCGTTATCGGTCAACGAGACTCTGCCGCGCCGGTTCATGCCATAGCTTCCGTGCAGCAGTTCATGCAGATACTCGCCGCCAAACTTCAGACTATGCTTGCCCTTGAGCCAGTAGGCATCGTCACGAATGCTGGAAATCTCCTGATTGATGTTCTCAGGCTCGGTATAGCCGCCGCCGATCGTTGTATCCTGGAAATCCAGCTCCGGTGTCTCGGACAGCGGTTCGCTCTTGGTTTCGTTGTGCGTGTAACCAGCCTTGATGTCATTCACAAAGCGCAGGCCGCGCGTAGCGTTGTAATCGAGTTGAGCGCCATAGTTGTTCTTGTTGCTATTGGCGCCGTTGGTTGGATTGGCGTTTCCCGACAGTCCATTGAAAGGATCGCTGGTGGTGAATCCCGAGGAACGCAAGGAGAGGCGGTCTTTGGGTCCGATGATGTAATCGAAGCGGGAGAGAAACTCTTCCGAAGTAACTGTATCCGGGTGGGTATAAATGGGAAGCACGGAAGTGAAGCCGTAAGGCTCCAGGACTACCGTGTTCGGCTGGTGTTCGCCTTCATACGATCCGAAGTAGAAAAACTTGTCTTTTCTGATTGGCCCGCCTGCCGTTCCGCCGTATTGCTCGTCGGCATATGGCAACACCTTTTGCGCAATCGGGTCTGCGGCATTGAAGGCGCTATTGCGAAAATATCCGAAAGCGCTTCCATGCGTGGCGTTTGACCCGCCCTTGGTTTGAATGTTGATCTGAAGCGCATTGGATCTTCCCTGGGTTGCGTCGAAGCGGTTGGTGATAACCTGAAATTCGGAGATAGCGTCCTCGCTGAATTTCGGTTGGCCATAGCCACTGGAATAGGCATAATTCTGCGTAACCTGCTGACCATCGATATTCAATTGAAAGCCGGTAATTGTCCCCACCGGCAGCGGCGAGTCATCCACCGCATTCACGCGGATGCCGGGCACAAGCGAAGCCAATTGCAGGTAATTGCGACCGTTAAGCGGAATATTTGCGACCTTATCCGGATCAATGTTGCCCGCAACTGCCGACGAAGTGGTATCGACCGCAATTTCGTCTGCGGCGACAGATACTTGTGCGCTAACCGCAGCCGGTCTCAAGATCAAAAACACCTGCAAGGTTTGGCCCACGTGCAGAGTTATCTGTCGTTCGGCGGGGGAAAATCCCGCGTTTTCAGCCCTGATTCTGTAGGTGGCAGCGTCAAGCACGGGAAATTGATACGCTCCTTGAGCATTGCTCGTGGTCTTGTAGGTTGCGCCGCCGTCGATTTGTGTTGCTCGAATCGACGCTGATTTCACCACTGCACCGGTAGCATCAACTACGGTTCCGGTGATTGATGTTTGTTGCGCGTAGGCTCCGCCGGCTGCAATGAAAAACAAAAACAGAATGTACACTCGCTTCATAGTTCCTCCGAATTATGACAAGAATTGTGGTAAGGCCAACGGAAACCGTCGACCGGTGACCTGCGATATTCTCTGGAGGCCGGTTATGGTTAAATTTGCAGCGATAAATTGTCCAGGGCGCTAACGCTGGAACAAGGTCTTTGGAAGGTCGACAGGAGAGGGGTCCACCTGTCAAGGGGCGCATCGAGATTAGCGGTGATGGGGTCCAGTATTAAATACACTTGCAGGGTTTCGCCAACTGGAACAGACACTTGCTTTACAAAAGGTGCATAGCCGCGAATTTCAGCCCGGATTGAATAAGTTCCCGATGGAAGCTCGGGAAACTGAAATTCACCGTCGTCATTGCTTTTTGCCTTGTAAATGGCGCCAGCATTGACCTGTTTCGCAATGATATCCGCACCCTTTACTACAACGCCGGAACTATCGATAACCGTTCCAGCAATGGATGTTTGTTGTGCGTTCGCTCCAACCGCAGCCACGACAAAGAGAAATAGTGAAAATAGACGCTTCATTGGCTCCTCGCAATAGTAGGATGATGATTGATGAGCAGCGTGAGACGGAGCTTCTTCCCGGCTATGCGACGATACGCACCCAATGAAAAGGCCCGTCCCAGTTGTTCTGGTGTGCGGGCCTTATCACAAGACACAGAAAAGCCCGCTCCAGTTGTGCTGGTCAGCGGACTCTTACGCGTAGATCCAGATTTTGGAGTCTATGACGTAGATACGTTTGCTACACGCGGTCCCCGTTTCGCCAGCGTATGCCGTGCGCAACAACAACAACCGCGGGGATTGGGTGCAAACTGATTTCTCATAGATTCAAGTTATCACCGATACGGAGGCGCTAATGCAGTGTCCGCCGTCACGTGCGCGTGTGACGACCGTCACATTTAGCTATCCCGCGACCGACCTGTGAACTTGTCTCAAAGAACACAAGAAGAATATTGTGGTCAATGTATTCAATGCCTTAGCAATGAACGGAACGACACAGCCAGCGTTCGCGACGGCGGTTGTGTCAAGTGAGGCCGCGTTTGAATTTTTAGTGGATTGAGTGCTTGACGGCGTGACCCGTCAGCAACGCCAAGAGGACAGGGACTTGACACCGCAGGCGAATCGTGACAAATATTCTAGTATGAGTTCTTTTCGGCGAGCACACGACGCACAGCTTTACCACTTTATTGCCGCCGAGAACCTTTGTTGTCCCTTCCTGGCATAAATCACCGGC
>CAZQDD010000092.1:0-6206 GCA_964591805.1 uncultured Acidobacteriaceae bacterium
CCGGCCCGCTTCAAGGTGATTCGCACAGTGCGGCCGAAGCTGAGCTGCGTGCTGGACAGGCTCATCCAGGACCGCGCATCCGACAAAGGTCCGGCAACTCTTGGCCTGTACCTGACGAAGATTGCTCGGCTGGGAGGCTACCTGGCACGTGCCCAGGACGGCCCGCCGGGTAACACCGTCATGTGGCGTGGAGTGTCGCGGCTCACCGATATTGAATTGGGGTTCATCATGGGCGCCCAACTTGTGGGTAATTGAAAGCTCGACCAGACGCTTACCTTTGTCCTCGCTACCGCGTTGAATAAACTCTCGCGGATTGGCACTGCTCGCCCACATCGATCTCCGGCATCACTCCCGTCCGCGGGCCAACCAATTGCCACGACCGGCTTGGATTGAAGTGCCTGAATCCAAGCCAGATGAGGTTCGATCCCGACCAGACGCCAGATCGGCAATCGATAGATGTCCGGCGCCCAACGCAAAGAATTAACTGAATTATGTGATCGAAAGGAGCAAGCGAGCCGATAGATACCTTGTTGCTTCAGATTCGCTGACTCGAAAGCCCTCTGGCTGCTACCGCGAGAGTACTTCGCGCTGTGGTGACACCGAAACCGACGATATGGCAAGGGGCAAAATGGGACTGAATAAGTGCGGTTTGACCTCCAATACTCCGAGCGCGCGAGACTCTCAGATCTGCCGCAAATCCGCCGATGGTTGGGGCACGTTGAGAACCTGGGCCGATAGCCTATGGCGGACCTACGGTACCAACCTCAGGCATTTCAATACCCCCCTTCGCCTGATCCTGGCGGCGATAGCCGTCTCGTCGTGTTCGTACGCCGCGGATCTCGTCCTGAATATCAATTCGGCGACTCCCAACCCCTTGCTCCAAGGCGCAAACGAGACGTATTCCATAGCGGTCACCAATAACGGTCCCGATACATCGGTTGGCGTCTCCCTTTCCGCGCCGCTGCCGTCGGGCGCTACCTTCGTCTCCGTGACCACCAGCACCGGCACCTGCCCTGGCGGCAGCCCGGTGATTTGCAACCTCGGGACGCTCAGCAACGGCATTACGGCGACGGTGACGCTGGTGCTCACTAGTTCAACCACGGGCACGATGACGATCAACCCCACGGTCTCGGCGACAACCTCGGATTCCAACCTCGCGAATAATACGGCTTCGAAAACGGTAACCGTGGTAGCCTCGGCGGACCTGCAGCTCACCAGCCACACGGTGACTCCCAACCCGGTGATTGCGGGCGCGACCTTGACCTATACCATCGCCACCAGCAACGCCGGCCCGACCAGCGCTACCTCGATTGTCGTCACGGACACGCTTCCCGCCGGTGCAACCACGATCGTAGGCAGCGGAACGGGCTGGACCTGCAATACTGCCGGCCTGGTGGCGACCTGTACACGGCCAGGGCCGGCCGGCATAGGCGCTTTGCCGAACATCACGGTCACGGCCAAGCCGCAAACTTACGGTACGGCGACGAATTCGGTATCCATCAGTTCGGCCGTAGGCGACCCGAACACGAGCAACAACGTCTCCACCCTCAACTCCACCGTTAATGCGGGTGCGGACCTTTCGTTCACCACCAACAGCGGCGCCCCATCGCCGGTTTCTCAAGGACAGACTCTTACCTGGAGCGTGACCCCCAAGAACGGCGGTCCGCAGGCCGCCACCACCCTGACGCTCACCGATACGCTGCCCACCAACGTGACCTTCCAGTCGATCACGCCCAACAGCTGGAGTTGTAATACCTCGGCGCTGCCGGTCATCACCTGTACTCTGGCAGGACCTCTGAATTCGGGCGTCAGTGCGCCGATCACCATCGCGACCACCGCCAGTACGGTTTCGTCGGTCCAGAACGTCGTCAGCATCCAGAGTGCGGACCAAGGTGACCCGAGTTTGGCGAATAACTCCTCCACCAGCACCGCGGTTAATATCCAGGCAGCCGGCGCCGACCTTCAAATGGTCACCGTGACGCCCAGCCGGACCCTGGTTTCAACGGGCGATTCCTTTTTCTATACCGTCACCGCGAAAAACAACGGCCCACTAGCGACATCCGCTCTCGACACCATGACCTTCACGGATACGCTGCCGGCGGGTATCACTCCGACCTCCGCCACTGGGACCAGCTGGACCTGCGGTGTTTCCGGTCAGGTGGCTACTTGCACGCGGACGGCCTCCATAGCGGTTGCCGGGACTACCCCGATTACGGTGAACGTGACCGCGACGGGCGCGGTCTCGAGCGCCAGCACCGCTTGCGTGACCCTCCCGGCCGGGGCCACCGTACCGGACAACAACGCGGGCAACAATTGCCTGACCAGCGGTTCGGTTACATCCACGTCCACCCACGCCGACCTCATGGTGACGCAAACCGCGCCGGCCTCGGCACAGGGGGGATTCCCGCTGACCTATACTCTGACGGTCACCAATAACGGTCCAGATACAGCCACATCGAGCACCCTCTCCGACTCACTTGCCAGCTCGACCTTGCTTTCGGTTGCCACCACCGTCGGCACCTGCACTCCCGCCTCCGGCAGCAACGTAACCTTGAGCTGCAATTTTGGCGATATGGCTTCAGGGGCCACCGCCACCGTTACGGTGCAGATTCGCCCTCTGAACGGCACCGGCACGCGCACCAACACAGCGACGGTTTCCACAACTACAGGCGATCCGACGCCAGCAAACAACACCAACGCGGCTAACACCACCATCACGACGGGCGCCGACCTCCGCACCACCAGCGTCGTGGCCACTCCGGCCACTCCCCAGCAGGGCACCAATGTTTCCTATGTGATCACGTCTCTCAATGGCGGGCCCACGACCGCTACCAACGTCCAAATGACGGATACGCTGCCAGCCAATATCCGGGTCATCACCGTGACACCCAGCGTGGGCTCCTGCCCCACCGTTCCGGCCCTCAACACGCTCCTGACATCCTCCTCTACGGTCATTTGCAACCTTGGCTCCTTAAGCAACAACACTCAGGCAACAGTGACGGTTGTGGTGGAAGTGGACGCGGCAGGAACCATGGTCAACACGGCTACGACGTCATCGACCACCACGCCCGATATCGATTGGGATCATACCAATGACACCGCCGCCGCCAGCATCACCGTCGCCGCTCCCACGGCGGATGTCAGCCTGTTTATGATCGATAACCCGGATCCGGTGGCGCTGAATTCTACCGTCGCCTACACCATCACACTCAACAACAACGGTCCGTCGCGCGCGACCAACATCGTGATGACCGACACCCTGCCGTCGCAATACGCCTACGTCTCGGCAACCGCGACGAAGGGTTCGTGCAGCGGTACCGGACCGGTCGTGTGCACGATGACCGACCTCGCCTATAACGAAACCGAGACCATTACGCTCACTGCGCAGGCGAACTATGTCGGCACCTACACCAATCATGCGGCCGTAACGGCGACCGAGACAGACCCCAACCCCGGCAACAACGCCCAGGATGAGACCACCACCACCAAGCCGCCGGCCGATCTGGGAGTTGCCGTCGCCGGCACGCCCAACCCGATGAATGACGGAACGAACATCATCTTCACCGTCACCGTGCAGAACAACGGTCCGGCCAACAGCGCGCAGACCAATGTCGTCGATACTCTGCCCGCCGGAATCACGTTCGTCTCGGCTACACCGGGTCAGGGCAGTTGCTCCAATTCCGGTCAGACAGTCAGTTGCGCTTTGGGCTACCTGGCATACGGGAGCACGGCGAGTATGACCATCGCCGCCAAGGCGACCGGTCCCGGAAGTCGCACCGATTTCGTATCCGTATCCGGGTCCGAACCGGATGCCAACGCCGGGAACAATACCGCCTCATTTTCATTTACGGTGACGGCGGTACCCGACCCGACCATCACCGTGTCGGCGGGCACGCTGCTTGCCGGCGGCACGGGCACATACACGCTGGTGGTAAACAACGTGGGCGCCAGTCCGACCAGCGGCACCATCACCGCTGGTGCGACGTTCGGGGCAGGAACCGCGCCGGTCAGCGCTACCGGCACAGGCTGGACCTGCACCATCTCCGGCCAAAGTGTGAGTTGCACGCGCAGTGATGCCCTGGCCTCCTCCGTTTCCTACCCAGCGATTAGCGTATCGGTATCCATCGCCGCCAGCGCCTCCGGAAGCGTCACCACCACCGCCAGCGTGTCCGGCGGAGGCGACGTCAACCCGGATAATAACTCCAACACCCTGATTGCAACCATCACAGGGGTACCCGACCTGACCATCGCCAAAACGCACAGCGGCACGTTCACACAAGGTCAGACGGGCGCCGTTTATACACTGACAGTCACCAACTCGGGCGGGGCAGCCACCAACGGCACCAACGTAACAGTCATCGACGCGCTGCCGGCCGGCCTCACAGCAATCGCCATCTCTGGCAGCGGTTGGACCTGCGCCGTGGCATCGCTGAGCTGTACACGTGCGGACGTGCTGGCCGCCGGCGCAGCTTATCCCGAGGTCCAGGTGACCGTGAACGTAGCCGGCGACACAACGGCCAGTGTGACCAACGCCGCGACAGTAGCTGGAGGCGGTGATGGAAACGCAACGAACAACTCGGCTTCAGATGTCACCGCCATTGTGGGGCAGACCTCGGTAGCCAATGCGGTTTACATTACCAACGCCACGTCGAATTCTTTATCGGTAATCGACCCGGCACTCAACGTGGTGGTCGCCACCATCGGGGTCGGAAGCCAGCCGAGCGGCCTCGCGGTCGATCCGGCCGGTCATCGCGTCTATGTGGCCAACACAGGCTCCAATAACCTGTCCATCATTGACACGACCGTGAACACTTCCACGGCGCTTGCCGTGGGAACTCAGCCGGTAGGTGTAGCCATCCTTCCCGACCGCTCGCGGGTGTATGTCGCCAACTCCGCTTCCAACACGGTATCGGTGATCGATACGTCGAGTGGCACCGTGGCAGCGACGGTAAACGTGGGAACCTCCCCGTTTGGCATCGCGGCCCATCCGTCGGGCAACTGGGTTTACGTGACGAACTCCTCCGCGGGCACCGTCTCCGTAATTGATACCGCCAGTAACACGGTCAGTGCCACCGTCACGGTGGGAGCGCAGCCGCACGGCATCGCGCTGAGTCCGAACGGCACACACGCCTATGCCGCCAATCTGAGCGATGGGACCCTTTCTGTAATCGACACCGACGTCAACACAGTTACGGCTACCGTTTCGCTCGGTATCAGCGGCTTCGGAGTCGCCGTCAATGCGACCGGCACGGAAGTATATGTGACCGGCGCGACTGGCACGACGGCGGTGGTCGTCTCGGTTCCCGCTGACACGGTCAGTGCCATCAGCGTCGGGGCCAATCCATATGGAGCCGGCGTCAGTTCGGATGGTTCGCGTCTGTATGTCGCCAATCACGGTTCGAATAGCGTTTCGGTGGTGGACACCGCCAGCCACACCATGCTGGCGACCATCCCGGTGGAGACCGGCCCCTTTGCGCTGGGAGCATTTGCGGCATCCGCCGCGCCTCCCGGCGGGCCTCTCAATGTCTCGGCCGTGGCCGGAAACACGCAAGCGGTAGTCAGCTTCGATCCTCCGTCGAGCAATGGTGGCGCGACCATCACGAGCTATACCGTCACACCGAGTCCCGGAGGACAAATTGCCACCGCGAGTGGGAGCCCGATTACCGTCACCGGTCTGACCAACGGCCAGCCCTACACCTTCTCCGTCAGGGCAGCGAACAGCGCCGGTATGGGGCCGGCCTCGTCGGCATCCAACACCGTAACGCCCCTGCCCGATCTGCCGGGCGCGCCGCGCAACGTGAGCGCCACGGCCGGCAACGCACAGGCGACCATCAGCTTCTGGGCTCCGGCCAACGATGGCGGGTCGCCGATCCTGAGCTATACCGTAACATCGATTCCCGATAACGTGACCGCTTCGGGTGCGTCGAGCCCGCTTGCGGTTCCGGGTTTGTCCAACGGCACGGCATACACATTTACCGTTTACGCCATCGGCGCTAGGGGCCCCGGGCCGGCCTCCTCGGCGTCGAACCAGGTCACTCCCGTTTCGCCGGCCACCAGTTTCACCTTCGCCGGGCCAAGCGGCGGTGCCTTGAATACGGCATCCGCGAACTTCATCGTCACGCCCAATGCGGCCTACAGCGGGACCATTACCATCGCGCCATCGGGCGGCGGGGTCATCACGCCCGTGGTGCTGAGCTTCACGAACT
>CAZQDD010000093.1:0-5922 GCA_964591805.1 uncultured Acidobacteriaceae bacterium
GGTTCTCGGCCACACCGACCGCTTCAAGTGCATCGTCTCCCACGACGGCATGTTCAACCCCGTGAGCGCTTACGGCGACACCGAGGAACTTTGGTTCAACGAGTGGGAATTCAGGGGAACTCCGTGGTCAAATCCTGACCTTTACCGCCGTTGGTCGCCCGCCGCCGCCGCGCCCAACTTCAAAACGCCAACCCTGGTCATCCACGGCCAACTCGATTACCGCCTCGATGTCAGCGAAGGCTTCCAGCTCTTCACCACCTTGCAGCGTCTCAACGTCCCCAGCCGCATGCTCTACTTCCCCGACGAGGGACACTGGGTCCTGAAACCGCAGAACTCCCAGCTCTGGTGGAAGACCGTCACGGATTGGGTCGACTGGTTCGTCGGCACCCCCGGCAGCCATCCCCACGCCGCACCTCCGGCTCACGACTAACCACTGTACGCGATGATTAACCAGACAGGCACCCAATCAAGGGTGCCTGTTGTATTTTCGGTCAATCTTTCCGAACCTTGCGCAACCATATACCAATCACTAACTTTAGCTTCCCAAACGATTGCCTTACTGGTCAATCTTTGCCGCTGCCGGCTCAGCCGCTTCCGGGGCCAGCAGCGACCGTCGCCGCGCCGTGCGCAGGTCCTGCGCGGAAAGATGAGCTCCTCCCAGCAGCAGCAATCCCGAGAAAAAAGCCCAGAAAATCATCGTTACGGATACATAGAAAGGTCCGTAGGCTTCGTGAAAGTCCAGCAGTGGCAGGCACGCCACGAAGATAACCTTCGCAACCTCCCACGCCACGCCCGTTATGATCGCCGCTGGCAGAACGGCTTTATAGGGAACCTTTCCATTCGGCAGCAGCCAGTAAACCAGGAAGAAGATCAGCACGCTGGCAATCATTCCGAATATCTTCAGCGCAATGAACTGAATGGTCATATTGATCTGGTCCGCCAACGAGTACACCACCCCGGTGCCGATGTGATTGCCGAGCCAGATCTGCGCTTCCGCTGCCGGAGCCCATACTCCCGCCGTGCCCGCAACGCTCAACAGCGCCAGCACGCCGCAGCACAGCGCCAGCCCAAGCGATATGATCTGGTTCATCAGGTAGTTGCGTGACTTGAAGCCCCACACCGAGTTGAGCGCCACTTCCAGCGGCAGAAACACGCCCGTGCAGCTGATGAACAGCATCACGATCGAGAACAGTTGGATCTTGTGCGTCGACGACATGGCGTCCACCGTGGCAATGATAAATCCCTGGTTGCTCGGCAAATACGCTGCCAGCATGCGCTTGATTGCACTCACCATCGACGGCGAATGGAAGACCCGCCGGCTCAGCGTCAACAGCAGAACCGACGCCGGGAAGAAGGAAAGGATGGCGTTCGCAGCCACCGAAAATGCATAGGTATGTACTTCGGTTGTCCCTAGGTATTTCAAGGTGGACACGCCATTGCGCCGCAATGTCTGCAGCATGGAAGTGCGCAGTTGTTGAATGGGATCGCCGTTGGCGGAAGTTGCGCCGCTGCCCGCCGTGGCCGCCGATGTGCTGTCGCTATTCATAGGATATCTTCATTGTAGCCAAATCCGCCCTATCCCATCGCTTTCACCGCGTTCTGCGGCGCCTGGCGCGGCCGGTTTCCGCCCGCGCCAGGCGCCGGATGTTCGTCCTTTTTGGGCGTTTTCCCGCATGATTTGCCCTCGTGCCGCAACATTCACTTGCCAACCTGAACCGGTTGCGATACATATGTCCTACTTACGGAATTATGCTTCGATGGAGAGTTTCTAAGGTGCAGTAAAGGAATCAGTGATGTGCAGTCGGCAGTCAGCGCAGTATTTTAAGTCCGGATTCCAGCATCCTTTCCGCAGCCCGGCCTTTGGGGTCGCGGAATTTGAAAAGATGCTGGAATCCGGATTTATTTGTAGGTTTGGGCTCAGGCCGTGGGTAAAAGTCTGAGTAGTTGTGCGAATTGGAGTTGGAAATACTGTTTCTTTGTACGACCTGAAAGGAGTTAGTCGTGAAGGAAAAGGGCACGGTTAAGTGGTTTAACGGCGCTAAGGGATACGGGTTCATTCAGCGCAGTACAGGTGAAGATGTATTTGTGCACTATTCTGTGATCCAGGAAAATGGCTATCGCACCCTGAACGAGGGCGAGACCGTCGAGTTCGAATGTGTGAAAGGACCCAAAGGACTACAGGCTCAGAATGTGAGCCGTGGTTGATCGTCAGCGCTTATACATGGAAAGCATGAACGCCTGAACTTGGGAAATATGAATGCTTGCACTCCAATAAGGCCCTAGTCTCTTAAGGGCCCTTTTCTTGGCTGGCCGGCTGCGCTCGATTCCCGCCCGTCAATCTGCTTCCAGCGATACCAGGTCGCCCTGGAGTTCGCCACTGCTGCGGTAGTTGATCGATACGGCGGTGTCGCGCCAGCCGCAGTCGAACTGCTCCACTCCAATCAGCACCGCCGAACTGCGGTCGGCCACGCGAATCCGCCAGGTGCGTCCGCCGGAACTCACGATGAGAATCGCCCTCGCTCCCGGCCCGCACTCGACGCTGACGATGCGGCCCTTCATGGACTCAATCTTGCGCGTCTCCGGCGACGGTTCCGGGCTCTGTTTTCTAGCCTCCGCCTGCTCGTCCTCGGCGATCGCCTCCTGCAGATTGTCATATTTGCCTGGTTTTGCGTTGGCGTCGCGGTGGGTTCCCGTTGACTCCCCTTGCTGGAGCTGCTTTTTCTCTGTTGCCAGTTCGTTCAGTAAATCTTTGGCCTCCGCCGAAACCGTCTCATCGCTTCCCGCGCCTGCGTAAAGAGCAAGCTTGCGCGCCGCATCCAGGTTGTCCGCTGCCTGGTAAGCACGCGCCAGATTGAGGTAGTAGCGGGGATTGCGCGGACAGAGCGCCGAGGCGCGTTCAAGGTTTGCCTGTGCCGCCCTCAGGTTGCGGCCGCTCAACTCTGCCAGCCCCAGCAGTTCCCGCGCGGCAGCGTAGTTCGAATCCCGTTGCAGCGCGGCCTTCAGCTCACTACCCATGCGGGTTTCCGCCGACGCCCCGCGAATGCTGTTTTCTTCGCCCTGGTTCACCCATCGTGCATAGAGATAGTGCATGGAAGGATCGGAATCATCCAGCGCCAGGGCGTGCCGTATGTGCTCCACTGCGTCATCCAGATCATGGCGCTGCAGGAACGCCCAGGCCAGCCAGCGATGGACTGCCACGTTCTCCTGGTTGAGGCGCATGAACGCCACCAACTCCTGCAGCGAGTCATCCGCCCTGGGACCAAACAGAGAGAGGCTGGCCGTAATCACATGGGCATCGGCGGCGGAAACTTTTTGCGACTTGAAGAGGCCATTCTCGACGCGTGGCGCGGGCATTTTCTCCAAGGTAGCTTTTCCCAGTGACGCGCGCACTTCGCGGTCGAGATCGGCGGGGCTCATGGAGAACGCTTCCGCCAAGGCTCGCTCCAGGGTTGCGCCGCGCCACTGCACGGCGCTCAGATAAGCACCCGCCTGTGCCAGCCGGCTGTTGTCGATCAGCCAGCGCACCAGCGCCCGCGATTCGTTCTCGAAGCTGGCGCGTTCGGCGGCGGAAAGTCCTGCAGGGTCGTTGATCCCCAGCAGTCTCGCCATCGGAATCCACTCGTCGGCCGCAGGGGTTGCCACCCCGCTTGGCGCCGCGCCAAGCTCCATCGAATCGCCCGTGAAATGCACTCCGGCCAGGTAACTGGCGATGCCGGAATCAAACCACGGCTGGGCGCGCGGATAGTTATCTTCCAGGGTGAGCCCGGCGATCGATTGCGCCGCTTGCGTCCACGAATCCGGCTGCGCTGGATCCACAACTACGAAATTCGCGGCGGGCGTGCGCACCAGCATTGGCACCCCTGCGGGCGCAGCCATTGCCAGCACGCGCAGAGGAGTGGAAAGCACGATCGGGTTGCGATGAAACAGCTCGGCGAAGACGGCGATGATCTGTTCGCCGCGCAGCGCCGCCGCGCGCGCTCCCCGGTCATTGCCTTCCGAGTAGCTGGTCAGGTGACTGGTCTGGACTGTGTACCACTGCTGCGCCAGGGCGGCGGACGTTAACGCCAACAACAGCGGCGGTAAATACAACCATCGCGCACGCACGGCAGCTCCCTCCCCCGGATGCCGGACTCGCCGGCTATTTCCTTGGATGCCGTGCCGCCGCTCTCAGGCGTAACAGAGTTCAGACAGCATCAGGCGCTGGGTGGCATTCGTCTCGAGGAATTGCAGTCCGGCGCGGCATCCCTGGCGGCGGATGATGACGGCTCGCAGGCTGAGTACGGCCCCGCCGCCGGGTAGCCGCAGACAGAGCACAACCTGGGTGCCTGAAGGCAATTCGCGCATCAGCGTCAGGCCAGCGCCGCTGCGTGAAACGTCGACCGTGCGCGCCTGCACGATGATGTGCTCACCGCTCGGGCGCTGTGTCAGCAGGCGGGCGCGCAGGTCAAGACGGCGTCGGGAAAACAACCGGCTGGCGTAGGTGGAGGATTGGCTACCCAGTGAGGTCGGCATCGGCTGTCGTCTCCAGTCTTGCAATCGCCCAGCGCGCGTGTTCGGCGACCGCCGGGTCCGGCTGCTGCGCCAGCTCGCGCAAACGCGGCAGATGTTTTCTCTCTCCGCTGTTGCCCATGGCAATGGCGGCATTGCGCAACAGTCCGCGAATTTTCGCGCGCCGCACTGGCGTTTCGCGAAAGCTGCGCCGGAACTCCTCCTCGTTCATACCTGAAATCCACTCCAGGGAGGGATTGACGAGTTCGGTACGCGGCGCAAATGCCGCATCAAGTGAGATCGGGGCGCGCCGGTTCCACGGGCAAACGTCCTGGCAGATGTCGCAGCCAAACAGATGCCGTCCCATGTTTGCGCGCAGTTCTTCCGGGGCCGCGCCTTTTTGCTCAATGGTGAGGTAGGAGATGCAGCGGCCTGGGTCGAGTTGTCGCGGCGCAATCAATGCCTGGGTGGGACAGGCGTCGATACAACGCGTGCAACTGCCGCAACGGTCGGGAGCGGGCAGATCGGGCGGCAGCGGGTGCGAGGTGAGAATGACTCCGAGAAACAGCCACGAACCAAGCTGCTGATTCAGGATGCAACCGTTCTTGCCCGTCCATCCAATGCCGGAATGCGCCGCCAGCACGCGCTCCACCACCGGGCCGGTGTCCACATAGCACCAGGTGCGCAGCGTGGGTTGAGTGGCGGCCGGGTGGTGCTCCACGATGCGCTGCTCGATGCGGCGCAACCTTGACAGCAGCAGCTTGTGATAGTCGGAGTGGACAAAGGCGTAGCGCGAAATCCATCCTTTTGCCGGGTCGTCGCACGCGGTGGAGTAGGGCGTATCCGAGTTGTAGTTTGCAGCGCAGACCACCACCGAGCGCGCCCAGGGAGCCACGTTTGCAATGGAGGCCCGGCGCAGTTCTCCGGCATCGTTGGTCTTTGCCAGGTACTCCATCTCGCCGTGGAATCCGCGGGCAATCCAGGCCGGGAAATAGTCGAGCTCGCCGAGCGGCGCAACCGGTGCAATGCCCGCCAGCGCAAAGCCTTCGTCGAGCGCCGCCTGTTTCACGAACTCCGCAAGCAGGGACATTGCAACTCCCGGGCCGGGTGCAAACGGCCGGCGATCCATGACGGCGCTACTTCCGGCTGCGCACCAGTGCCACCACGGTTGCCATCTCGGTGAGCGTAATGATTCCCGCCGAGGTGACGCACCAGATGCAGTAGGTCTCCAGGATTCTAGCCTCGACGTAAGTCAGGTAGATGGAGAAGCCGACGGCTCCGGTGGTGAGCAGCAGCACAAACCACCAGCGCCGCGCCAGGGCAAACCCTGCGATCGCCGCGTAGCCCAGAATGCCAAACACCGCCACCGGAACGCCGGCAATCTCGGCAAACGGGCTGTGATTGACCACGCCGCAGTCCCAGCGTTCGTTGATG
>CAZQDD010000094.1:0-5851 GCA_964591805.1 uncultured Acidobacteriaceae bacterium
CTCAAGCCCATGAACTGTCCCTTCCACATCCTTATTTATAAGGATCAGCTCCGCTCCTACCGCGATCTACCCGTCCGCCTCGGCGAACTCGGCACCGTCTATCGCTACGAGCGTTCCGGAGTCATGCACGGACTCATGCGCGTCCGCGGCTTTACCCAGGACGACGCCCACATTTTCTGCACTCCCGATCAAATCGAAGGCGAGATCGAAGGCTGCATCGACTTCGCCATCAGCGTCCTGCACACTTTCGGCTTCGAGGAATTCCAGGTCGAGCTCTCCGGCTGGGATCCTGAGGATCGCGCGCACTACGTCGGCTCGCCCGAGCAGTGGGAGATGGCGCAGACTTCGCTCAAGACCGTGCTCGAGCGCAAGCAGATTCCCTACAAGTTCATTCCCGGCGAAGCTGCATTCTACGGCCCAAAAATTGACGTAAAACTGGTTGATGCCATTGGCCGCCTCTGGCAGCTTTCCACCGTGCAGTTTGACTTCAATCTTCCCCAGCGCTTCGAACTCGAATACGTTGGCGAAGATGGCCAGCGCCATCAGCCTCTCATGGTGCACCGCGCCCTCTACGGTTCCGTCGAGCGTTTCTTCGGAGTCCTCATCGAGCATTACGCCGGAGCTTTTCCCGTCTGGCTCTCGCCCACCCAGGTCGTCATCGTTCCCATTGCCGAGCGTCACATCGAGTACGCCAACACCGTCGCTGACGCGCTGAAGGCCGTCGGTGCCCGCGTTCACGTCGATGGACGCAATGAAAAAATGAATGCGAAGATTCGCGAACATGCCTTGCAAAAGGTTCCATTCATCCTCGTCGTCGGTGACAAGGAATCGGAAATCGGCGAAGTCAACGTGCGCGTCCGCGGACAGGACAAGGCGGAAGGCAGCGCCACCATCCAGAACTTCGCCGCTCGCCTCCAGCGCCTCATCGAATCGCGCAGCACCAAGCTGGACTAAGCGCGGCGCATCAAACAAAAAACAGCAGACCCTCGGGCCTGCCTGTTTTTTTCTGCTCAGGAGATGATTCGCACAACCTATCAATGCGTTCTATTGCGGTGCATCTTTCCTTCAGCGGTGCATCCCTGTGACCAACGCACCGGTTATTCGCCTTGCTCGTCGTCCCAGTCGAACAGCGCAGCCATCAGCAACGGCGAAATCACATAATCAGCCCTCGGGCCAATCGATTCCGCAACACACTGCTCGTAGCTGGGAGGGACGGGACGAGACAGGTCGTCATGTTTCAGCCGCCTGGTCTCCACAAAATCGTCCTCCTGTGACATATTCCCCCGATTCCATGCCACTGCCAAACTTTCCGCCGCCATGCCTAACCCGTCATTCCCGGATTGGGGTTCATTGACAATTCGGGCGAATCCGTCCCAACCCTTCCTCAATCTCCGCCGCACCAGCCTCGCTATATTTCCTCTTCGCACGCCCCAGCCCATGACGCCCCATCCCATGCCCGGGCCCGCTTCCGCTATCATGTTGCCGTGCTGCAATCGCTCGAACGCTATTTGCGCAAGCATCGCCTGGTCCGTCCCGGCCAGCGCGTCGGCGTGGCCGTCAGCGGCGGTGCGGATTCCGTCGCTCTCCTGCGGGCGCTTGCCACTCTCGCCCCGGCGCTGGGAATCGTGCCCGTCGTCCTCCATCTCAATCACGCCCTGCGCGGCGCGGAATCTGATGCCGACGCCGCCTTCGTCGCCGCGCTCGCCGCCCGCCTCGCGCTCGACTCCGCCTTCGCAACCGAAGATGTCGCAGAGCTGGCCCGGCGCCTGCACCTCTCTCTGGAAGCTGCCGGGCGCCGCGCCCGCTACGCTTTTTTCCAGCGCGCCGCCACTGCCCATCGGCTCGATTCCGTGGCCACCGCCCACACCCGTGACGATCAGGCCGAAACCGTACTCCTCCGCCTGCTCCGCGGAGCCGGAACCAGCGGCCTCGCCGGAATCCACCGCAGCCTCAATCTCTCGGAGCTGGCCGCCTCACCCTTGGCTCCCGGATCCGTCTCGCCGCCCGCTCCGCAACAGGAACCGCCGCGTCTGATTCGCCCCATGCTCTCCATCACCCGCCAGCAGGTTGAGCAGTTCCTGCTTTCCCTGGGCCAGCCGTTTCGCCAGGACGCCTCCAATCTCAGTCCGCAGTTTCTCCGCAATCGCGTCCGCGGCCAACTGCTCCCCGCTCTCGAGCGCGACTACAATCCGCAACTGCGCCAGGCCTTGTGCGAAACCGCCGAGATCGCCGCCGCCGAGAGCGCATTCCTCGATGATCTTGCCGCCTCCGTTTTTCCCCAGCCGTCAGACCTTGGGCGCGGTGTCCAGTTGAATTTCCTCCAGGCGCAGCCGCTCGCCCTGCAAAGACGCATCTTGCGACGCCTCTGCCTTCCTCACGGTCTCGCACTGGACTTCGCGCAACTGGAAAACCTCCGCGATTTTGCCCTGGCCGGACATGCCGGTTGCTGCCAATTGCCGCGCGGGTTCGTCGCGGAAGTGGTCCGCGAAAAGTTTCTCCCGCCGCTGCTTCGCCTGCGCGCCCCAAAAGCCGGCTAGAGCACTGCCAAAGTGGATGCGCCTTGCCTCGTTCCGCAACGTTTTCCATCAATTCCTGATTCAGAACACGCTTCCCCCTGCGCGGTTCAGCGGAATCCGTACATGTCCATCCGTTTGTTTCCGCTGGAAGGCTTGGTTCCGTACAGGGTTATAATCGCGTTGTTCGCTGGTCGTAAGACGGCTGGGGTTCCGTCCTGCAAGTGCAGTTGTCTAGCGGGTGATCCGTTTCACTCGCGTCTGGACAGCGGTAATTCGCGGAGGTGGTTTGCCCCGCGTGTTCCCGGCTCGTCTTGCTTGCAAGTGGCGAGTTCGGTCTTCCGGGCGATTGCCCAGGACGAAGGATGTGGTTTGTGATGGATAAGCAGCGCGGCGAAAATTACCAGATCGTCATCTCCGAAGCCCAGTTACGCCAGCGAATTGCCCTGCTCGGCCGCCAGATATCGCAAGATTTCCAGGGCCGCGAGTTGCTCTGCGTCGGAGTTCTGGAAAACGGTTTCGCGTTCGTCGCCGACCTCGTTCGCCAACTCACTTGTAGTGTCCGCTGCCAGTGGGTAACGCCCCGCATGCATGAAATTTTCGATCACAACATCGCCACCACGGAAATTTTTTACACCCCTGAGATCGACGTCGCAGGCCACCATGTCCTGCTCTGCGAAGGCATTCTCTCCACCGGCCAGACCACCGATTTCCTGTTTCGCACTTTTCAAGCTCGCGGCGCCGCTTCCATCTCCGTTTGCAGTCTGCTCGACCGCCCATCGGACCGCCGCGTCGATCTTCACGTTGCCTACTACGGATTCCGCGTCGGCCCGCAATGGCTGGCAGGATTCGGTCTGGGCGCTCCTGCCCTGGATCGCAATCTTCCATTCATCTTCGCTCCCCCTCGGGTTCAAGCCTAACGGCGTTGCCCGGTCCGGTGAATTCGCGCGTTCAGCCCCGTTCCTGCCTCCGCTTCCGTCCCGCTTCGCGCGGCAGGCTGAAGGCGTCGATTCGCTTTCCCATGCGGGCATCTTGAAAAGCAGGTAAAATCTGAAGGGGTGGAAAAACCTGGTTCCGTCGATCTGGACTGGCATCTAATGAATTGAGAAGTCTCGGCTGAGACCTTTTCCGCTTTCTATATTATGAGGAGCTTTTCGGTGAATTCGACGGTCAAGCAAGTCGTGTTCTGGCTCGTGATTTTGCTTTCGGGTGTATTGCTGTGGTCGGTCGTCAAAAACAACAGCACGGCTACCAAGGAGCGGGAAGTCAACTTCTCGCAATTCCTGGCGGAAGTGGATCAGGGAAAAATCAAGGACGTTACCGTCTATGGTCCCGAAGTCCGCGGCGATTACCGCGATGAGAAGGCAGGCTTCCACACCACCGTGCCGGCCAATTACACCGACATGTACAAGCCCCTGCGCGATAAAGGCGTCAACATCACGGTGAAGGATGTCAGCGGCGGCGGTTGGCCCAGTTGGCTCTTTCAGATGCTTCCTCTGGTCGTCATTCTCGGCCTCTGGTTCTTCATGATCCGCCAGATGCAGTCCGGCGGCAACAAGGCGCTATCGTTCGGCAAGAGCCGTGCCCGCCTGCTCTCCATGCAGCAGAAGAAGGTCACGTTCAAGGATGTCGCCGGCGTCGATGAAGCCAAGGAAGAGCTCCACGAGATCATCGAATTCCTGCGCGAGGCGCAAAAGTTCCAGAAACTTGGCGGACGTATTCCCAAGGGCGTGCTCCTTGTCGGACCTCCCGGAACCGGTAAAACCCTCCTTGCCCGCGCCGTCGCCGGTGAGGCCAATGTTCCGTTCTTCTCAATTTCCGGTTCCGACTTCGTCGAGATGTTTGTCGGCGTCGGCGCCAGCCGCGTGCGCGACCTCTTCGAGCAGGGAAAAAAGAATGCTCCCTGCATCATCTTCATCGATGAAATCGACGCCGTCGGCCGCCATCGCGGCGCCGGACTCGGCGGCGGACACGATGAGCGCGAGCAGACTCTCAACCAGTTGCTCGTCGAGATGGATGGCTTCGAATCCAACGAAGGCGTCATCCTCATCGCCGCCACCAACCGTCCCGACGTGCTCGATCCCGCGCTGCTTCGCCCCGGCCGTTTCGACCGCCGCGTCGTAGTCTCCCGTCCCGACGTCCGTGGCCGCGAGGAGATCCTCCGCGTCCACACCCGCAAGATTCCCATCAACGATGATGTCGATCTTTCCATCCTCGCCCGCGGCACACCGGGATTCAGCGGCGCCGACCTGGCCAACATGGTCAATGAAGCTGCCCTGCTGGCCGCCCGCCAGAATCGCAAGACCGTCCTCATGTTCGACTTCGAACTCGCCAAGGACAAGGTGCTCATGGGCGCCGAACGCAAGTCCATGATCCTCACCGACGAGGAGAAGCGCAATACCGCCTATCACGAAGGCGGACACGCCCTGGTTGCCTCCAAGGTGCCGCACGCCGACCCGCTGCACAAGGTCACCATCATCCCGCGCGGCATGGCTCTGGGCGTCACCATGCAGTTGCCCATTGACGACAAGCACACCTACGACCGTGTCTATCTGGAGAGCCAGTTGGCCATCATGATGGGCGGCCGTGTCGCCGAGGAAATCTTCCTCAAGACGACGACCACCGGTGCCGGCAACGACATCGAGCGTGCCACCGAGATTGCCCGCAAGATGGTCTGCGAGTGGGGCATGAGCCAGCTCGGCCCCCTCACCTTCGGCAAGAAGGAGGAGCAGATCTTCCTCGGCCGCGAACTCTCCCAGCACCGCGATTACTCCGAGGAAACCGCGCGCGAGATCGATGCCGAGGTACGCCGCTTCATCGACCACGCCTACAAAACCGCCTTCGAGGTTCTCGACGGCAATCGCGACGTCCTTGAGCGCATCGCTGCCGCCCTTCTGGAGCGCGAGGTCCTGGACTCAGCCGAGTTGCAGATGATCATCCAGGGAAAAACGCTTCCCGCCCGTGTCGTGCCGCCTCCGGCCGATGATGCCGGCAGCGTCCAGCAGGTGCTCCGTCCCGAGCCAACCCGCCAGCCCGGCCTCAACCCTGGCGAGCATCCCAGCCCCGCATAGACCAACCAAGCTCGATCACAACGGGTGGCCTACAAGGCCACCCGTTTTCATTACTCTGAATTCCGGTCATTTCCCGGTAGGCGGCTATCCAGGCGCAATCCGGTTTTGCGGAGCCTTCGGCGTTTATCAGGACCGATCCTGTTTTGGGTGAGTAACCCATGATGGATGAGTGCATGGCAACAGTTGAGCCAATGGGCACTTATCCGGACAGGCGACTATTCGGCCTAGTGACGAGAAGCCCGAACTAAGCCGCCTCCCGCCACCCTT
>CAZQDD010000095.1:0-3105 GCA_964591805.1 uncultured Acidobacteriaceae bacterium
GGCCTAGCATTTTGGGTCACCCGCTACTGGAGAAGACTGCGCGGTGGCCCCTACCCAGGAAGGTATTGATGAAGAATTCCAGATTGGTAGGCGCGATCGCAAGCTTGATCGTGCTTTTGATGGCGACTATGGCATTCGGCCAGTCGTCAACCACCTTTACCCAGACAGTCAACAAGGCTGCGCTGGTCAACGGCACGAACTTCGTTCTCACCTCATCGGCCAACCCGAGCACTTACGGGAGCAGCGTCACTTTCACGGCAACCTTGACTGGCGTCGGCGCCGGCGTCACTCCAACCGGCACGATTCAGTTCATGGACGGCGCCACGAACCTCGGCTCCGCCGTGACGCTGTCCAGTGGTGTCGCAACGTATGCGACCGCCACCCTGGCAGCAGCCACGCATTCGATTACGGCAGTCTACTCGGGCGATAGCAATTACGCTGGATCGACCTCTTTGGTCCTGTCGCAGGTGGTCAATAAGGCGACACTGACGATCACCGCGAACGCCGCTACGAAGGTTTACGGGGTGGCTCTCCCGACGTTCACGTATGCGTCCAGCGGATGGCAGAACGGCGATACCTCGTCGCTGATCACCGGCGCGCCCAGCCTGACCACGACCTGCACCGCGGCCTCCCATGTGTCGGCCTCGCCGTGCACGATCACCGCAGCCGTGGGCACGCTGAATACGCTCGCCAACTACACCTATTCATTCGTGAATGGCTCGATGACGATTACCGCCGCTCCGTTGACGGTCACCGCCAATAACGCCGCCCGCGCGGTCGGTGTGGCAAATCCGGCCTTCACCGACAGCTATGCCGGCTTCGTGAATGGCGACACCTCAGCATCGCTCACGACGCAGCCGACGAACACGACGACGGCCACCATCGCCTCTCCGGTGGGCAGCTATCCGATCACGCCCAGTGGAGCGGTGGATACCGACTACACCTTCACCTACGTGAACGGCACACTCACCGTCGGCAGCGGAACGGCCGCAGCTGTCCTTGCCGCCACTCCGAATCCGGCGACCTTTGGTGCAACGGTGACGCTGACCGCCACCTTGACGCCGTCCTCTCCGGCTCCGACCGGCACGGTGACGTTCCTCGATAGCGGGACCTCGATCGGCACCTGCACCCTGAGCGCCGGTACCTGCTCGATGACCATCGCCACGCTGGCGGTTGGCACGCACACGCTGACCTACAGCTATCCGGGTGACACGAACTACGGGGCAACCACCTCGAATACGGTCTCCCTGGTCGTCAACAAGTCCGGTGTGACCTTCACCATCAACTCCAGCGCGAATCCGTCCACCTATGGCTCGCCCGTGACCTTCACCGGTACCGTGACCGGCGTCAACGGGACTCAGCCGACGGGGTCGGTGACCTTCAGTGACTCGCTCACCGGCTGGACAAGCCAGAACGCGACGCTGACGGCGGGCAGCGGTGCAACGGCGAACTTCACGTTGACCACGAGCACTCTGCCGGCTGGCACCAACACGCTGACGATTACGTACAACGGCGACATCCATTACCAGATCGTCCGTGGCACGGGCTCAATCAGTGGATCAAAGAGCTCCAACAAGTAACCTCCAGCCCGCGGCCGGTTCATCGCCGGCCGCGGTTCTCATTGTTTCGGAGACGCGATGAACTCGAGACTTCCGGCCTTCGCACTACTCACGCTTCTGCTTGCCCTCTCGCACGCGCATGGCCAGGCAAGCGACGCGTCTTATCAACAATCCGTCAGCCCGGCCTCGACCTCGTTGACGATCAGTACATCGTCGTCGGTTGTGGGACTGGAAAGTCCTCCTACATTGACGGCAGCCGTCGCTTACCCCGCGACTGGCCAGACGACCGGCAACGTCACCTTTACGGTGGAGAGTGGAAGTACCGTGGTCGCCACCGGCACAGTGGGGGTGAACCTCACGGGGCTGGCGAGCTGGGTTCCATCTCTGCCAACGGGCAGCTACACGATTCATGCCGCCTACAGTGGCGATTCCAATCTTCTCGGCAGTGCCTCCGGGGTGATCAACCAGACCGTGCTGGGCCCTGAGGATTTCAGCCTCTCGGCCTCGCCGTTGTCGGTTGCCCAGGGGCAGTCGGCTGCGGCACCGGTCTCGGTCACCTCGATCAATGGCTTCCATGGCGTGATCTCGTTCACCTGCGCGACGCCTACCTCGGAGGTGGACTGCGAGTCGCTGCCGGGATCGCTCAGCGTGCGCGCACCGGCTGGGGTAACCCTCCCGTCGACCTCTGCCGGAAACGTCTCGCTGAATGTGACGACCTTCCCAACCACCGTTCAGCATGCAGGGATCGCAGGGGCCTTCCTGCTGAGTATTCTCTCCCTCCGGCGCCGCAGGCGGAGACTGCTGCCCGCATCGGCGGCGCTCGCGCTGCTGCTGACAGGCTGCGGCACCCCGACTCGCTATGTGCAGCATGACGGCACGCCCAAGGGGAGCTATTCCATCACCGTGACCGGCACCTCAGGACAGTTGAGCCACAGCCAAACCGTTCTGCTGACGGTGCGGTAGGAGATACATGAGCACTGTACACAACATCGTAGTGATCCCTGAGCGCGTCTCGCGCGTGACGGGCGAGCTCTTTGCCGACTTCGAGTTGACGGATCGAAAACGCCCCGGTGTCTTCCTCGCCAGCTTCGGCATTCAGGCGACCGTGGTCGCACTGGTGCTGATCATCAGCCTGAGTTCGGCGGCGCCGGTTCTCATTCAGAAGAAGTACAACGCGATTTCACTGGTCGCGCCCACACCTTCAGCTCGTCCGCTCGCCCGGATATCTGTCTCGCCGGCATCCGTCGCCTCCCCCTCGTTGGATATCGCGGCTCCGACGAGTATTCCAGCTCCGCGCACCTCGCGCGTTGAGGTGACGGCGGATGTCCCCACGCCGCCGGTTCTTAAGCCGGTGCTCCAGCCTAGTTTGCTGGCCACAGTGCCTGCGATCCCAGCCGCGAAGCCCGTCCACACCGGCTCCTTTGGCGATCCCGGCGGCGTGCCGGCGCAACAGCAGGCCAGCACTGCAAGCCGAACTCCGGCACTCCCGGTGGTGGGAAGCTTTGGGACTCCAGCTACCGGCGACCACCAGCCAGGACGGGGAGTG
>CAZQDD010000095.1:3205-5501 GCA_964591805.1 uncultured Acidobacteriaceae bacterium
ACGCGCCAGATCCGCTTTACCCCCGCCCGGCGCGATGGCCAGCTCGTCGACTATCCCGCCACCATCCACGTCGTCTTTGCACTGTCTTAAAGGAGATCGAATTGAAGAAATGGCGCTCTGTACTGACCATCCTGATGCTGTCGCTGGGGACATTCGCTGTAGCTTCCGACACCACAACCCATCCGGCCGTCCATCCGTCCGTCGATGCCTTCGACCGGACCATCGACCAGATCACTACTCGCGAGGCTGAGAACGTCAAGCTCTTCGCCAACTACTCCCCCATCGTCGAAACCTACGTGCAGGGCTTTATGAAGGACAGGGAACTGGGACGGGTGCCCGTGGAGGACCACTACTTCCTCGGCCGCGCCTCGTTCAAGAGCCGTCTTGAGGACGATCCGTTCATTGCCCAGGAGCGCCCGCCGGTCACCCATCAGCTCCTTCGCGAGATCAAGGAAGCGACATTTCAACGCCGCAAGGGCTTGGTGCCGCTCGGCTTCACCCAGATGAGTGTGATCGACATGCAGCACTTCGATCGCGCGCACTACAAGTTCACCTACCGCCAGAGAGAGTTTCTGGGCACGGTGAGATGTCTGGTCTTCGATGTGAGTCCAACCGCAAAAGGGCATGGCCAGTTCATGGGGCGCATCTGGGTCGAAGATCAGGGCCTCAACATCGTGCGTTTCAACGGCACCTACATTCGCCCGGTGGACGGTGCGGCATACATTCACTTCGACTCCTGGCGAGCCAACGTCGCCAACGGCTCCTGGCTCCCCGCCTACATCTACAGCGAGGAGTCCGATGTGTCGCCTGACAAGAGCCCGGTTGCGCTACGTGGTCAGACCCGGCTTTGGGGATATGCGACGAGCCAGCTGGATACCGGAAAGGAGTTCAGCAACGTCTTCACTGCAATTCAGGTGGACCCGAAGGATGCTGTCTCCGACCAGGTGGATTCGAGCACACCGTTGGCAAGCGAGAAGGCCTGGGAGCGCCAGGGAGAAAACAACTACATCTTCCGCCTGGAGCAGGCTGGCCTCGTCGCGCCGGTCTCGCCACTGAGCGAGGTTCTTGAAACGGTAGTCAACAACCTGATCGTCACCAACAACCTCGTGATCGAGCCCGAGGTCCGATGCCGAGTGCTGCTTACCGCTCCGATGGAGAGCTTCGCAATCGGCCACACCATCGTGATCAGCCGTGGATTGATTGACGCGCTTCCCGACGAGGCGGCTCTGGCGGCCGTGCTGGCTCACGAACTGAGCCATATCGTGCTTGCTCACGATAGCGACAACACCCGGTTCGCCTTCAGTGACCGGCTGATCTTTCCCGACACCGATGCCCTGGAGAAGCTGCGCATGGTGCGGAGCAACGACGAGCTGAAAGAGGCCGATGAGGAGAGCCTGACTCTGCTGGATAACTCGCCGTACAAGGACAAGCTGCAGGGCATGGGACTGTTCCTGAAGCAGATGCAGGCCAGCAACAAGTCGCTTCCGAATCTGCTGCAGAGCCGCTTGAGCACTTCCATGATTGGCGATCAGCCGCGGCTGATGTTCGTCGCGGCCTCAGCGCCGGAGCTGACTCCCAAAGACATTCACCAGATCGCTGCCTTGCCCCTGGGCTCGCGCGTCATCATGGATGTCTGGAGCGGCCGGGTTGAGCTGAACAAGGCGCGATCCTCACCGGTTGTGGCCGTGAGGGAAAAGCTGCCGTTCACGTTGACTCCGTTCTATCCCTATCTCACCCGGTTCGCGGCAACCAATAGCGCCAGCCAGGGCAGTGCCGATCCGGTTCCCGCTCAGCCTGCGGCCGTGGAGGGTGCAAAGTGAAGACTCGCACCCTGATGGTTCTACTCGCAGCCGGGTTCTTGTCCGGCAGCATTTGTCTAGCGCAATCGGAGGCCGTTGCCCCGCTGCGCGCCAATGAGTTCACCGACCGGCTGTACCTCGGCTTCGATCACACACGTACGGACTACGCGCTGGCGACGCCGAATGGCGACGAGCTGGCGACCACGAACGGAGTGGACGCCGAATACGATTGGCGCAGCAAAGAGCACCTCGCCTACATCGGTACGGTTCGCTACGGTAAGGGAAATCCCTTCAATCAAAGCCTGATCACGAGCGCCGTCGGAGCCAGCTACCTATTTCACTTCTCACGCTACGAGCCGTTTGCGCACGCCATGGGAGGCTACACCCGGTTGGCATCGCAGCACGCGGCCGGCGGCATGTACCTGTCCAACGTCAACAGTGGCTTCCTGATGCTGTTCGGGGCCGGCCTCGACGTGAAGCTGAACGACCGTTGGGGT
>CAZQDD010000096.1:0-5388 GCA_964591805.1 uncultured Acidobacteriaceae bacterium
TCGTTTACGACTTCGGCCGCTTGGCTCCGTACTTCGAGCGGCTCTGTCTGCGGTTGGCAACTCCCACCGCGTCCAGGGTGCCGCGAATCACGTGGTAGCGCACGCCCGGAAGATCCTTCACGCGGCCCCCGCGGATCAGCACAATCGAGTGCTCCTGCAGGTTGTGGCCAACGCCAGGTATGTAGGTCGTTACTTCGATCCCGTTCGTCAGGCGAACCCTGGCAACCTTGCGCAGAGCCGAGTTCGGTTTCTTTGGCGTCTGGGTATACACGCGGGTGCAAACTCCACGCTTTTGCGGGCAGGCCTGCAAAGCAGGACTTGCCGTCTTGTAGCGCGGCGCATTGCGCCCCTTACGCACCAACTGGTTAAACGTAGGCACTCTTCGAGCTCCTTTGATTCCGGCGCACTCTGGCGCTTCTGGCGGCCACACCCGGGCATTTCCGCGGGCGCCGCCGCTCCCAACCCATTTTCCACCGGGGCTGGCCAAGCGAATTCCGCTCGCGCGGCGCTCAACCATACTCTCCGCAATCACCACACGCGGGGAAGTTTCACGTTTCCTGGATAGAGGCGGCGACGGTGATGCTTGATTCCCAACCGTTCGCCCAGGCTTTTCGCCAGGGACTCCTGCTGGGAGCACTCCGTTTCGCAACCTGAATCTGCATACCCCGCAGCCAAGCGCCGCAGGCAGCGCAGATTCGTTTCAGCGAGGGAGCCCTTACTGCAGGCGCCGTGAAGCGCCCTCGGGCTGATCACACGTAACAGCTCGACCAGAATTCGACAGACAGACTCGCAGAACCTCTAAACTATAGCAACACCCCAGCCAGCCGGTCAACCGGCCCAAACAGTTTTCCCCGGCAATCGATCCTCGCGCACCACCCGCCTGCTCCCGGGCGGCTCTCATTTCTCCATATAAGGCGCCGTTGCCAACTTGACGAAGGCTGCCGCCCTCTTGAATATAACGTGCCACCCGCGATTCATAAAGGCTGTCGCCTTCTTCATAAAGATGTCACCCTGGCGCAGCGAAGGCCCCCGCAAAGCTCGCGTCTCCCAGGCCGCCGCACAGGCTTTCCGGCCAATCACACCCTCGCGGGAGTTCACAAAGTGACAACGAACCACCCCGCCCAGGCGTCTCGCCGTTCACCCCACCCTTGCAGCAAATCAAAACTGAAAAAGAAATTTTCGATTACCATCAAGGGACCGGCACATGTTCGCATGAATCTTTTCCCGGCGGATTCCCCGCCGTCGTGTGAACCAGCCGCCAGAGGTCACGCCTCGAGAGTTGCCCAGCGGCCCTCAGGCTCAGGGCAACACCGGACAACCACGGGTATCGCGCATGCGCAGAGTGGCAGAGTGGCTCCATCAAAACAAGCCGGGAATCGTCCTCCTGCCTTGGCTGGCATTGGGCATCAGCGCGCTTGCCCTCAAATACTCACTGCTCCTGGGCGGAGGATTCCACGAGAGCGCCATCTGCCTCCGCAGTTCCGGAATCCTCAATCACTGGGAAACCTTGTCCCTGTTCCGCGCCGACTTGCTCTACTGCGGCATCGTCGTACCTTTGCTCTGGGTCTTCCTGACCCGGCCTCTGCCGTTGTTCTGGCGAATCGCTTCCGTCACCCTTGTCTCCGTGGTTGCCGCTGCCATCCTCAACCTGGAAGCGGCCGTCTACCAGGCCACCGGCGCCTTCACCTCGCTGCAGATGATGTGGATCGCGATCTCGTGGGCCATCCACAGCCACGACCGTTCCATCATTGCTCTTCCCCTCCGCGTCGAATTTGAAATCGCCGCGTGGATCCTTTGCGTCGCCCTGTTTGCCCTGCTGGCGCTGATCGCTTTGCGCAAGGAAATCCGCTGGCTGAACTACGCCGGCATCGCCGCGTTTGCCGTCGCCGCGGCGGCAACGGTTGCCGCATACACGCCGCAAGTCCCCGCCATGGCGTGGACGCCGCCGTTGCTTGGCCGCGCCCTTTCTTCGGCGGTCTTTGAGAGCGATGCCAGCGTAAGAACTCTTTCCCGCAGCGCGTCCGAGCTTCTGCGCGAGTATCGCCGAACCTCTCACGTTCCGCCGCCGCAAACCTCGGCCTTCACCGCAAAAGCAAAAGACTACAACATACTCTTCTTCGTAATGGAGTCCATGTCCGCGCAGGCATTTGATCCCGCCCAGGATTCCCTGCCCGACATGCCAAACGCCAGGCGTTTGCGGGAAAATTCATTCCTGGGAGAGCGGCATTACACCAGCTTTCCTCTCACCGATTATGCCACCTTCTCCATCTTTACCTCGCTCTATCCAAGGTGCAACGCCGGCGTCGTCATTGGCGACCGCGATGTCAGGCTCCCGGGAATCATCCGCAGCTTGCGCAATGCCGGCTACGCCACCGGCTTCTACGGTTACGTCTGGAAGATTCCCTCGCAGCGCGATGACCGCATGCTCAAAAGCATAGGATTTGAAACCATCGTGGAACCGTCGATCGATCCGGAGCGCGATCGCGAGGGCCTTTCGACTTTCTATGGTCCCATCGATTACGTCGCAGCCCACGACCTGCAATCGCTCGAATCTCTGCGCCGGGATATTCGCCAGTGGACCCGGGCGAGGCGGCCGTTTGCCGCCGCCTATTTTCCCGAGATCGGTCACGATCCGTACCGCGAGTTTAACGGCCACGTCTCGAAGCTCGCAATGGAACGGGGACACGCGCTGGCGGTTCGCCAGGACGAATGGCTGGGCGAGTTGATCGACGAACTGCAGCAGGACGGCGCCCTCGATCACACCATCATCGTCATCACCGGGGATCACGGAATGCGCTACCTTCCAAATCTTCCCGGCCAGCCCGTACAACTGCAAGCCCATGGCAAACTGGACGACGTTGTCATGCGCGTTCCCTTGCTCATCTACGTGCCCAAGGTCCTCGAACATCCCGTCAGGATCGAAGAGCCCACCTCGCATATCGACATCGCGCCGACCCTTCTCGACCTCGAGGGAATCACCGCCGGGCGTAACCTCGAGCAGGGAGCATCGCTCGCCAACCCGGCCAACCTCGCGGGCCGCCGTCTGTTCCTGCCAATGGACATCTTTGGCGCGACGGGATTTTTCTATCTCGGCAACTACTACATGCGCAACAGCTCGGACACCATATTCAAAAACTCCACTCTTCGTTTTGACGATGGCGATGTTCTGCCCTTCGCTGGAACAGAGGCGGAGGAGGTTCGAACGCTGCTGGCTGGACAAGCCGCGCTCCAGCGGGCGCTTCTCTCCCACGTGCTGGAAGACCGGGTGCGATAAACGGGCTTGTTGACCTTGCTCTTGCACGCCCCTCGTCTTCCGGCGAATCTCATCGCCGCACCGGTCCCGCTTTGCCTGAATTCCCTCACCCCAGCGCAAATATTTCTGTGGATTTCCCAATCCGGCCCGCGCCCAGCCCGGCCCTTGCGTCCAACGATTGCTCTCCAAGGCAACCGCATCTGCCCGGAAGTTAACCACGGCGCCAATCCTTGGTAACTCTCCTCAACCATGTGCACACTAGTAATTTCTGCCTTCCAAACGATTGACTATTGTGCTAATCTTGACTCACTTTTTGCACTATTCATAGTGCATTTTCGTTTTCTTACCTATTTGCGGAATACCGTCATCACAATTCCGCCCAGCACGATCAGTCCTCCGCCCGCCATCACCGCGCGGTCGATGCGCTCGCGGAAAACCAGCACCGCCACGGCCTGCGCCACCAGAAAGAAAATGACGATGTAGAGCCCCATCAACCGGCTGAAGTTCAGCTTCGTCAGGTTGACCAGAACGCCGTAGGTCACCAGCGCCGAGGCTCCCGCCAGCAGCAGCAGCGCTGCCCGGCGCTGGAGGCCGCCGCGAATCAACGCGTCTCCGCCCACTTCGAGCAGGGCCGTGAGCCCCAGAAAAATCAAAACACGTATACTCATTTGAGCCTCGTCCCGCCAGCCTTCCACCCTCTAGCTTGCGCCCGCTCCCAGGGCCGCAACCGCCTCCCGCCGCGCCCGCTCCAGTGACTCCTGCATCTGGTGATGGCACTGGTTCATCTCCTCGTTGGTCGCCTCCGCCGGAACCTGGATCTGTTTCGTCCAGCGAACATGCACCTTGGAGAAGGGTCGCGGAATCATCATCCGATCCCAGGTACGCAGCACCCACGGACGCTGGGCCGCCAGGTAGAAGCACAGGATGGGCGCTCCGCTCATGCGTGCCAGCATCACCGGGCCGGGCTTGGCCAGGAAGCGCGGCCCTCGCGGCCCGTCGATCGTAAAGGCCGCAATGTGTCCGCTGGCCAGGGCGCGATTCATTCCCAGCAGCGCCGCCGGCCCTCCTCGTGAGCTCGAGCCGCGCACCGCCACAAATCCGAAACGCTCGATGATGCGCGCAATGTATTCGCCGTCAAAGCTGCGGCTGGTCATCACCGCGATCCCGCGCCCGCGGAAGTACCACGTGGCGGCAATCACCGAGCGGTGCCAGAAGGGGCCAATCACAAACGGCGGAGGCACGCCGTCCTCGCCCACCCCGCCCGGCTCCGACGAGTGCTCGAAGCGCAGGGTGCAGCCGATCAGCGAAATCAGCCCATAGCCCAGCCACGAAATGCACCACAGCGCCAGCCGCTGCGCCAGCGTAAACGGCAAGCGCGCGCCGGCTTCTTGCGATGGAGATGGAGTGCTCACCTTGAAATTGTATCCTGCGGCACCGGCTCGGTTTGAGCTCTCCGGCACCGCCACCAAGCGGCCGTCTGCTTAAGTGTTTTCCCCGCCGGTTTCCCTGTGCGAATTTTCCCAGGCCAGCGCGGCTTTCATGCGGCGGCCGGTCGCCGGATGCGAATGAAACAGAATCTCCACCACGCGCGAAGGTTCGCGCTCGGAGAGGTTCTGCGCAGCCAGTTTCTCCATTGCCGAGCAGAACGCCTGCACCGAACCTAGCGATCTCCATGCATACAGATCGGCCTGGCGTTCATTGAAACGCGAGTAGGCGTTCAGCACCGGCAGCAGCGCCACCGAGATCGCCGTGGCCACCAGGATCATCAGCGGAAGATTGGCAAAGTCGATCTGATCGAATCGCTTCCAGTCCAGGGCGGCCCAGCGGATCGTAAGTTTCAGGCACCAGAATCCGGCAAACGTGACCACGCCCTGCACCGCAATGGCCTTCAGCAGGTGACGGTGAACGTGGTGTCCCAGTTCATGGGTCAGCACCGCTTCGATCTCATCGTGGTTGCACGCGGCCAGCAGCGTGTCTGATATCACGATGCGCCGCGTGCGTCCCAGTCCCATCAGGGCGGCGTTGGCCTTCTTCGTTTTTTCCGAGAGCATCCACTCATAGACTCCGCGAACTCGCGCTCCGGATTTTTCACTCCTTCGCGTCAGACGCGCCGTCAGTTCCTCGTCGTCCAGGGC
>CAZQDD010000097.1:0-5282 GCA_964591805.1 uncultured Acidobacteriaceae bacterium
GTTGAGAAGCTTGCTCCATTCCGCATCAGAAATCCCCCGAACTGCATCAAGAACCCGTTGCGCTGTGCTGTTGGGATTCGACAACTGGGCCACGTCGGCAACTTCGGACTGCCACTGCGCGTATTTTGGAAAGTGTTTCGGCGGGGCAGCGCACCAGTGCTTGTCAGTGTTCTCCCAGTGTGACCACGCCTTCATCGAACGCAGCGACATCGAAGAATAATAGCGGACCGCATCCAACCAGCCGGCCCGCTTCGCGACGACAAAAATGCTCGTCTCCACCCACCGGCTGACGTCCTGCCAAATCCGTGCGCCTGCACCATCCCCGTTCTTTACGGCTGCCTCGACGTCGCGACGGACACGGCCGAGGAGCCGAGGCGTTCTGGAGTCCATCTCCTGCTCGACCATCGCGGGAATGCTTCGCGCAGCCTCGACGACGGCGCGCAACCACAGCGTGAACACTTGCCAGTCGGTATACTCCTCGGCTGCCTCGGCTAGGCGCTTCCAGGGGACCCGCTTAGCCTGCTCCAAGGCGCGGCATTCTGTCTTCTGGCGAACTCGGTCTATGAGGTCGCCACTGCGTTGATTCCGCTTCATTGGCATGACGATCAGTGCCGAATCGTTCTATTCTGCACCAGAATATACTCGAAATGGTGGGCGAGTGCGTTCCCGCCTCGACAACCTGTGGTTGAAAAGCGTGGAGGTCGTCCGCGAACCCAAAGAAGGAAGCCCAGCCCAACCTTCGAATTGGGGTGATCCGCCCAGAGCGATCGATGGCGCTTCGGATTCGTCGGTAAAGCCTTGGCGACCGAGAGCCGGATGAGCAACTACTCGTTGCGCAGAACAGCCATGGGATCTGTGCGAATCGCCCGCCGTGCCGGCGTCTGGATGGCCAGGAGCGTCACCACCGCGACGGCCAGCGCGGCCTCGATCAGCGCCAACGGGTCCGCCGGGCTTACCCGATAGAGGCCCGCCGAGACCACCCGCGCCACCGCTACGGCGACGACCGTACCGATCACCGCACCAATCGCCACCATCGAAAGGCCCTGCCGCAGAACCAGTCTTAGCACATCGGCGGGGCGCGCTCCCATCGCCATGCGCACGCCGATTTCATGGGCGCGGCGAGTGACTCCATACGACACCACACCATAGAGACCCACGCCGGAGAGAAAAATCCCTAGGATTGCGAGGGTTCCCAACAATCCCGCTCCAGCCTGCCAGAGGAAGAGCGCCATAACCATCTGCTGGCGCAGCGTGACCAGCGTAAACAGGGTGAAACCGGGGAACTCCTCGCGGAGCGTTTTGCGGACTGTGCCGGCCATCGCGGCCGGATCGCCGGCCGTCTCGATAATCAGGATTGGCTGTACGGGCGTGGAGAGGAAGAAGAATGGCGTTGGCTCTTCCAGCAGCCACTGGTATTTGCCAGTCTCGACTACGCCGACGATCTGGCGATCCTTGCCGTTTACTCGGAAAAACTGGCCGATGGCGCGGCCGGCATCACCCCAGAAACGGCGCGCCATCTTCTCGTTCACGATGGCCGTTCCGTCTGAATCGGACGCGGTGAAATCGCGCCCGCGAAGGATCGCCGTGCCCATCGCAGTGAAATACTCCGGGCCCACCACATTGCCGGCGATCCCCACCGGCTCACTAGTAACACCTGGAATCGTGACCTGCTTTGCACCTCCGCCCGAACCGCTGAGCGGCGGATCCCCGACGGAACTGACGCGCCGCACTCCGGGAACCGCGCGTAACCTGGCGAGCATACCCTCGTAGTCGTGCTTGATTTGGGGCCTCTCCCCGTTTGGCAGTACGGTAGCCAAGAGCACATGCCGGTCCATGTCGAAGCCCGGCCGAATGTGCTGCACCTGGAGGTAACTCCCCACCAGCAGGCTGGTCCCGACCAGCAGGAATTGCGAGCACGCGATCTGCGCAATAATCAGAGAGCCTCGGAACCAGGATCGCGACTTGCCGATGGCACCCTCGCCTTTGAGAACCGGCGCCAGATCCGGGCGGGAAACGCGCAGAGCGGGCAGCAGGCCCGCGGCCACTGTGGTTATCATCGCAAGGACGAGGCTGTAGACCAGCAGCCGGGTATCTACGTGGAGCCCCAAGTCTATCGTGAAGGGGAACGGCGGCAGAGCCGCGGGGAGCGCCTGGATCAGCGCGCGTGCGAACAAGAGGCCGAGTCCGGCAGCCGCCAGTGCCAGCAGCGCGCTTTCGGCGAGCAACTGCCGGAGCAGGCGCCAACGCCCCGCGCCAAGGGTCAGGCGCATGGCAAACTCCTGCCGGCGGGCCTCGCCTTGGGCTAACCGGATTCCCGCGACATTGGCGCAGGCTATCAGCAACACCAGGCTAACCAGGGAAAGCATGATGGCGCCGATCGCGGCCATCCCGGAATTGTCCACTGGGCGCAGATTCACCGCCTTGCCTCTGTTTGTGGCGGGATATTCCCGCGCAAGTTGCGTCGCGATGGCGCTCAAAGCAGCCTCGGCCTGCTGCCGGCTGACGCCATCGCGCAAGCGGACGGTGACGTCCACCGTCCATTTGCCGCGCTGCATCATGCCTTCGCGATAGCTCTTGTCCCATACGGAGCCCGCGCTCAACGGGCCCCACACGTCGTTGGGAAGCATGTGTTGCATCGGTTCCCGAAAGCCGCGGGGTGCCACCCCGACAATGTAGGCTGGCCGGGACCAAAGCATGATGGTCTTGCCAACGATATCGGCCGACCCGCCGAATTTCCGTTGCCAAAGCGAGTAGCTCAGCATCACCGGCGGCGCCCCTTCGAAGCGGGCGTCGCGCTCCTCGATCGTTCGTCCCACTGCGGCGCGCACCCCCAACACCCGGAAGTAGTTTTCGGAAACCATTTCCATCGACACCAACTGGTTGGCGCCGTTCACGTTGACCGTCACCGCCTGGCCCGCCGAGGCTGTAAAATCGGCCACAGCGCGCCCACCTGCCTTGTAATCCAAAAAGTCGGGATAGGACGGGAATTCCCACTCGTTCTGGTGGTCGCCTTTGACGGCGAGGAAATACATCCGGGAGCTTCCCTGGACAGTGACCGGTCGAAGCAAAATGCGATCAACGACGCTGAAAAGGGTTGCATTCGGACCGATGGCAAGGGCCAGCGACAGCACGGCGGCCACCGTGGTCCCCGGATTCTTGGCGAACATCCGGAGCGCGTAGCGGACGTCCTGCCAGAGGTCTTCCAGCCAGCGCGTGCCACGGGCATCGCGGCACGCTTCCTTCAGTTGCCCCGGGCCGCCAAGTGCCATCCGGGCCTGCCGGCGCGCCTCGGCGGGAGGGAGGCCGCGCGCGATGAGATCGGCAGTGTGTTGCTCCAGGTGAAACGCAAGTTCCTTTTTGAGTTGCTCCTCGAGCTTGCCGCGGCGCCAAAGCCGATTCCACCAGGTCATTCGGCGCCTCCCTCGGAAAGGCGGAGGATCAATCCGACCGCTTCCGTGAGCCGCTGCCAACTCGCGGATTCGCTTTCCAGCCGCGCGCGGCCCTTGCGCGTGAGCCGATAGAACTTGGCTTCACGGCCGGTCTCTGTCTCCTTCCAATCGGCGGCCATCAGACCGCGGTTTTCTAGCCGGTGCAAGGCCGGGTAGAGTGAGCCTTGCGGCACCTGGACGACGTCGCGCGAGACCTGCTGGAGGCGCTGCGCAATGGCGTAGCCATGAACCGGGCCAAGGGCGACGATTTTGAGAATCAGCAGATCCAGGGTTCCCTGCGGGAGGTCGGATCTGAGCTGCAAAGTGTACACCTCGATCTTCTACTAAAACTTAGCACTGGACGTGTAGAAGTACAAGGTATCCGCACGAAGGCCGTCAACTCCGCCGAACGGCTGGATCACCGGGCGAATCACACTGTAGCGTTTATCTGGGCCGGTGGGTTGTATCGACTGGCACTCGACCGAGGGACGATCTAGGGTTAGAGAGTATCAGAACGCAACCATCAGGCGAACTGTACTCACCTGTATCACACCACACAGGCAACGCTTCCTCGATCAATCCCGACGCCGAGCCGTCGCCAGCTTTCAGCCGGGGTGAGGCAAACTGGTTCAGGAAACAATTGGCTGCGAAAAGACCAAGGCGGAGGCTTCGCTATCCGGCATCATCGTCGCCACCTGCGCGGACCGACCTTCCGCACGCTATTCGAGGCGTACCAGTTACCCACAGATTCCTCGACGAGGCGAAATTCCGAGAATCTTTCCCCCCTCGCTAAACAATCGAAGGCTCTAGGTATTGCCCTCCCTGTGCGAAAACTGGTGCGCCAGGGTTCAACCGTGCCCAATGGCGCGTAACGCCGCCCGCGATAGCGGCACTGAGCACTAACGCACGCCGGCCTGTACGGAAAAGACCGCGGGATCTAAACAGGAGGCCTGACGGGCTTATGATCGCTGGCACCCAGTCTGCACCACGTCTGTTCCGCCGCCGGATCTCTTGGGCATTTTTTGGCAGCTCGCACGAATTGCCTTAAAACCGATCAGAAGAGATCGTACTGCGAACGCGCAATCAATTTCGCGACGGTCTTCCAAAAAAGGAGATAGAAATGTTGACCACCGTAAGCAGACTCGTCCGCCCACAGATGGCAATCTTAGCATTGTGGGCCACCATCAACATGTTCGCAACTTCCGCAGCGCTGGCACAAGAGGTGTCGAGCGGAACACCGAGCGCTCCATCTGTTCACGCGAGCGCCGAGCCGTCCAGGCCCACCGCAGCATTGGCAGGCTCAGCAACACAAAGCCCTTGCGCTGCCAAGAACCAACGCTGGATGGAGCGTAGCAGTTTGTATGTCTCCACGCTGCAGGACTTCACTCCCATGACCAGAGATGGTTGTCAGTTTATCAGGGCGGAGTTACTCGACACGAACGGGCCCACTGGCGGGTGGTGCTGGCGGATCACCACTGCGTGTGACCAATACCTCCAGGGGGATTGCTGGTATACCTCGGAAGCTTCAGCCGTTCATGCCCCTACGCTGAAATCAGTAGCGTCTACACGCTGATTCCCAACAAGCCCTGCCCGAGCGGGTGGGGCTTTCCGATTCCTGCGAGGACCATGGCTGCGAGCCGGCTACCGGGAACAGCGGGCCAGCAGCCAGCCAAGCTACGTCGCCCTTAGACACCCAGCTTCCACGAGTCGATTGAGCCAACGGTGGCGTCAGTGACACTTCCGGCGACCGGATAAGAGGCGCCCAGCACTGCTGGCACAGGGTTGAGATAAACGGTAATCACGCTTCCGGCCTTGGCAGTTGCGATCCGCCGCTGCTCAGCGCGGCCAACGAAG
>CAZQDD010000098.1:0-5191 GCA_964591805.1 uncultured Acidobacteriaceae bacterium
GCACCACCGCGCGCGCCGAGCGGATGCGCATCGACAACACCGGCAACGTCGGCATTGGCACCACCACCCCCAAGGCCATGCTGGAGGTGAATGGCAAAGCACAGTTCGATGGGCTGGTCGGCATCGGAACCACCACTCCGGCCTATCCCCTCTCAGTTGCCGGCGCCGTTCAAAGCACCAGCGGAGGATTCGTCTTTCCTGACGGCACCACCCAGACCTCTGCCGTGCCCCTATGCGCCGGCGGCCAGAATCCAATTTGGAAGTCCGGCGCGTGGACCTGCTCTACGCCTTCGGTTGCGCTCGGTTCGGGCCTCCTCGGAAGCATCGCGAATGACGTCCTGACCCTCAACACCGATCCCACCTACTTGCAACGGCGGGTCAACGGCACCTGCCCGAACGGCAGCGCCATCGCCTACGTCAACCAAGGCGGCACGGTGATTTGTCAGGCGGTTGGCGTCCTGATGACCTCGCCGGACAACTCCGTGACCGTGGGTGGCACCGCCACGGCGCCAACGGTTGCGGTCAACACCGCTCTGGTGCAGGCCCGCGTAACCGGCACCTGCGCGGCAGGCATGGCCGTCTCCGCGGTCAACGCCGACGGCACGGTAACTTGTGCCACTAGCAGTAGCGCTCCTTCGGCCTACATCACATGGACCACGGGCGACAGTGATCTCACGGATCCTTCCGGCACTTATGCCCACGTGGTGACCGACCAGGCAATTACGGTTACGAGGATACTCATCGACGTGGCCGATCTTGCGGCAGACGCTGGCTTTGGCGTGTGCTCTCCGGCCACGCTCCGCGTCGGCAGCAGCGCGGTCTATCAAGACGTGTCGGTTGGCGTTGGCTTCACCTCCTATGACAGTGGCAACATCGCGCTCGACTTTCCTGCGGGATCGGTGATCTGGGTAACCTTGGAGCAGCCCGGTTCCTGCCCCGTTGTCGACGACTCAGGGGCCGAGCTGCCGTTCTATCTGAATGGATCGATTCGTTACCACCCAACCAGTTCCTAGCTTACCGTGAGTCCGCACCGGCATCGGCTGCCTGCAATCCGCATCCAGCCGATGCCACGGCGCCATGCCCTCGTGCCCCACATCCGCTCGCCGTTTTCAAATGCGGAGTTACGCCTCCGCTCTTCCCAGCCGCGCCCCATCCGTCGTACCCTATAGATTCAGTTTTAACAGGAGTTCCCATGTCGAATTCGTCGATGTTCCGTCCGCTCAGCGTGGTGGATCCCGAGGTTGCCCAGGCTGTTTTCAACGAGGAGAACCGCCAGCATGAAGGTCTCGAACTGATTGCCTCAGAAAACTTTGTCAGCGAAGCCGTGCTGGAAGCCACCGGCTCGGTCTTCACCAACAAGTACGCCGAGGGCTATCCCGGCAAGCGCTACTACGGCGGCTGCGAATTCACCGACGTGGTCGAAAACCTTGCCCGCGACCGCGCCAAGCAGATCTTCGGCGCCGAGCACGCCAACGTGCAGCCGCACTCCGGCTCCTCGGCCAACATGGCCGCCTACGCCGCCGTCATCCAGCCCGGCGACACCATCATGGGACTCGACCTGGCGCACGGCGGACACCTTACCCACGGACACAAGCTCAGCTTCAGCGGCAAGACCTACCACATCGCCAGCTACGGCGTCACCCGCGAGACCGAGACCCTCGACTATGACGCCATGGAGGCCATCGCCGTGCGCGAGCAGCCCCGGCTGATCATCGGCGGCGGCTCCGCCTATCCCCGCACCATCGACTTCGCCCGCATGCGCCAGATCGCCGACAAGGTCGGCGCGCTCTACCTGGTGGACATGGCGCACTTCGCCGGACTGGTAGCCGGCGGCGTGCACCCTTCGCCGGTGCCGCACGCCCATATTGTCACCACCACAACGCACAAGACTTTGCGCGGACCGCGCTCGGGAATGATCCTGAGCACGCAGGAGTTCGCCGCCGCCATCGACAAGTCGATCTTCCCCGGATGCCAGGGCGGGCCGCTGGTGCACGTGCTCGCAGCCAAGGCTGTCTGCTTTCTGGAAGCCCTGCAGCCAAGCTTCAAGGAGTACGCCGCGCAGATTGTGACCAATGCCAAGGTGCTGGCGCAGGTGCTCGCCGAAGACGGCTATCGCATCATCTCCGGCGGCACTGATACCCACTTGATGCTGGTCGATGTCTTCAGCAAGGGTATGTTCGGCAGCGAGGCCGAGAAGGCGCTGGGCCTGGCCGGCATCACGGTCAACAAGAACGCGATCCCCTTTGACACCAATCCGCCGATGAAGCCGAGCGGCATTCGCCTCGGCACTCCCGCGCTGACCACGCGCGGCATGAAGGAAGCAGAAATGCGCCAGGTCGCGCACTGGATCGCCCGCGCCCTGGAACAGCGCAACGACCCGGCCGAGCTCAAGAAGATTCGCGGCGAGGTACTCGAACTCTGCGAGCAGTTCCCGCTCTATCCCGAACGCCGCAAGGCGCACGAGCCCGAGACACTGCACGCATAGTTTTCACGCTTGATCAAAGGCACGGCCCCAGCCGTGCCTTTTGGGTTTGGCGCCAGAGGCGGTTTCCGGCAGAACGATGGACTGAAAGGTCAATCGTTGCGGTACCCATCGGTTACCAGTTAGGCAATCGTTGCGCGGCCTCCGCAACGATTGACCTTTCAGTACTTCCGGCCCCGGAAACGATTGCCGGAAAAGTCAATCGTTTGCCGGCAAACCGGGAATTCCAATCCCGGCGCCGCTCCGCTGCAGGTACACTTATCGGTATGCGTATCGCCCTGGACATTCGCAGGCTGTGGGAGTTCGGCCTGGCTACGTACATCCGCAACGTGGTGCGCACCCTGGGGCGCATCGATCCGGTAAATGAGTATTTCCTCGTGGGCGCCGCCGCGCGCATTGAACAACTGGGCCCGCTGCCGGATAACTTCCATCTCCTTGCCCTGCAGAATCCCGAACAGACCTTTGCCACCTACCTCGAAGTGCACAAGGTCATTGCCGCGCATGAGGTGGATCTGGTCCATGTGCCGCACATCTTCTGGCGGCCCCTGATCACCAAGGCTCCCTTCGTGGTTACCGTGCACGATCTGCTGGATTACATGTACCGCGCCCGCACCAACAACGGCATGCGGCGCACCATCCACTCCTACATGACGCGGCAGGTCATGCATCGCGCGGCGCGCATCTTTGCGGTCTCAAACTTTACCAAGCGCGACGTGGCCCGCTACTTTGACGTGAGCGCGGAAAAGATCGAGGTGGTCTACAACGCGCTCGACGAAAATTTCCTGCGCGGCCACGCCACTCCGGCCGAGCAGGCGATGGTGCGGGGACGCTACCAGGTGGACTCGCCCTTCCTGCTTTACGCCGGACGCATCAGTCCGCACAAGAACGTGGCGCGCATCATTGAGGCCTTCTCGGCCTTGAAGGCGGAACTGGCCAAAGACGGAGCCTTTCCAGATCTGAAGTTGATCATCATCGGCGACGAGGTTTCGCGGAATCCTGACATACGCCGGGCCGTGATCCGCAGCGGCATGCAGCACGAGGTGCGCTTCCTGGGCTTCGTTCCGATTGAAGTGCTGCGCATCTTTTTTGACATGGCAAAGGTATTCGTCTTTCCGTCGCTGTACGAGGGATTCGGACTGCCGCCGCTGGAGGCGATGGCGCACGGCACGCCCGTGGTGGCCTCAAACACTTCGGCGCTGCCTGAGGTGGTAGGCAACGCGGCGCTGATGGTGAATCCGGAAAACGTCTTCGACATTAGCCGTGCGCTGCAGCGCGTGCTCACCGACCAGAGCCTGCGCGAGCGTCTGAAGGTAGCGGGCCTGGAACAGGCGCAGCGTTATTCCTGGGATGTCTCGGTGCGGAGAATGGTGGAAGTCTATGAGCAGGTGGTGGCCGAGGACAGGGAACGCCGGCAGGGACGGGCTGGAAGTAAATGATGCCGCCGTCTTCTCTCGAAGGGCGGCGGCAGATTGAAGCGTTGGGATCTGTAAGCCGAATTCTGTAAGGCATTGCTGCCACGGCGATCATTCGTCTAGGCGGCGCGTTACCGCGCCGCTCAAGCGACCTACCCGGACGTTTGGCGAACCGAGCCGGCTCGCAGAACCACAACGCTTGCGCATCGCGGTCCATCCGTCCCTATTTGGTCTTGCTCCGTGTGGGGTTTACCATGCAACGTTCATTACTGAACGCCCGGTGCGCTCTTACCGCACCTTTTCACCCTTACCTCTTGCGAGGCGGTATTTTCTCTGTGGCACTTTCCGTCGGACGGCCTTGAAGCCGCCACTCCCGGACGTTATCCGGCACACCGCTCTGTGGAGTTCGGACTTTCCTCCCCCCGCAATGCACTCTCCGGCAAAGCCGGCGTAAGCCTCGCGGGCGGCGATCACCCGATCCCAACGCTATCGAGATTGATTATACAGCGAGTGGATCAGGCGGCTGGTCTGGTGCCGGTGCCGCTTGGTCGAAGGCAGCAGAGAAAAACAAGCATGGCAAGCGGGATCACGAGAGGGGACCGCCAAACATTCCTGAGAATCCGCCCAACGGGATGCCGATTCCTGCCGCCCAGAACAGCCTCCGCAACTTGGAAGTTGACCGAATTCCAAGCTAGACCGCTTCCACTCATCCCTAGACGGTCACGCGAATTCACCCCGACTCGAACGTGCCTGCGGCGAACATTTTTGAACCTCCCACTGGATTGGCCGGGTGCTGCGTTGCGCCCTGTGGAAAACTTCTTCGCGGACGATGCGAAGCGCAACGGTGTGGTGAATTGCATCCTATTTTCCTTTTGCCTTTCTAAGCTGCTGATTCCACGAGATAACAGGTTCAGATTTGGGCTTGTGCCGGCGACTGGTACGTTGCGATTCACAACAGATGCCAGTGTGACAGATTTACGCATCGGCCCAGCAGGTCGAGCTAACCATCCTGTTTTCCGCACCATAGCTTTCTGAGTCGCCATCGGCCAGTAGAGTGCATTAAGAGTGTGCGTACGCGGCAAGCCAAAAAGAAAAGCTCAAGCCGCAAAAACTCAAACTACGGCCCCGATGAAAAGGGGCGGAGGTTAAGGCAATGACAGTCATCCTGGTTCTCGCACTCTTCGTCTTCTTCCTGATCGCCGAGCGCTTCACCAACAAGCCCGCCCCAGAGTACGTCCTGCGGACTGCGCCTTACGCTGCTGCTGGGGTGCACAAGGCCCAGGACATTGTGGCCGGC
>CAZQDD010000099.1:0-5140 GCA_964591805.1 uncultured Acidobacteriaceae bacterium
CGCTGGATCAGGCTCTCTCAGACCAGCAACTGCTCGAAGAGCAGATCACGGACACGCAGCGGCGAATTGCCGCGGAGAACAGCGCCGTGGAGGCGGCCCGCGTCAGCGTGGTGGGAGCGAAGACGCAGACCCTCACGGTCTTCAGCACGGTGCAGGCTTCCGACGCGGCGGTCAAGAGAGCGAAGGCTTCGTTGGAATCGTCGGCGGCACAACGAACCCTGGCCGTGAACAACCTTCATCGCATCGAGCCGCTGCTGGCCAAGCAGTACGTCACTCCCGAACAAGTAGACGATGCGCGCACCAAGGCTCAAGTGGCCGAACACAACTACCAGGAGGCCGAGGCCGCGCTGCAGGAGTCGCTTGCGCTGGAAGCGCGCTCCCGGTCAATGAAGACGGAAGCGGAAGTCGGTGTTGCCATTTCTCAGGCCAAGCTCAACGAAGGCATTCACGCCGTGGACCGGTTGGACAGCCTGCTGGCGCAGCGGCCGGCCAAGGGCGCCAAGGTGGCCAGCGCGAAACTGGACCTGGAGCGCTGCACCGTGGTTGCGCCGTTTGACGGATATGTAACCAACCTCAATATTTCGGAGGGCGAGATCGCCAAGCCAGGTGTTCCCTTGTTCACGCTCATCGATGCGCGCAAGTGGTATGTGGTGGCGAACTATCGCGAATCCGAGCTGAAGTACATTGCGCCGGGAATGCACGTCGATCTGTATCTGATGGGAAATCAGTCGCGCCGCTTCGATGGCGTCGTAGAGAGCATGGGAAACGGCGTCTCGCCGGACGACACGAATATGAACAACGGCCTGCCGCAGATTGATCACACCCTCAACTGGGTTCATCTTGCCGCCCGGTTTCCCATTCGCATCCGCGTCGTCAACCCCGATCCGGCCCTATTTCGCATGGGCGAAACCGCGATCAGCGTTGTGAGATGACGCTAACAAATGGCTGCCAATCAAACACCGGAATGGCTGAATAAGATCTACCAGGAGCTCGCTCCCGCGCATGGCCGCTATGAGGGCGCACTCCGCACCGCCTTCGCGGCCACACTGGCGACCTACGTTCTTCTTGTCCTCCAGACGCCCTTGATCGCTCCGGGTGTGTATCTCATCTATCTGGTTTCTTACGATGTGCCGTACCTGACCTTCAAGACAAGTGTCCTTGAACTGTTCTACCAATGTGTAGGCGTCGCCTTGTCCCTGATGCTGATTGCGGTGACAGGAAATGATCCCATGGCCCGGGTCCTGGGCGTGGCGGCCTTCACCTTTCTTTCCGCATTCCTGCTCCGTGCCTGTACGGTGCGCGTGGCAGCCATGAATCTCGGAATCTTCCCCATTCTTACCCTGTCTCTATGGGAACTGCATCTGCCTGCAGAGCAGTTGGTCCATCTTTCCATGTGGCCGATTGCGACAGGAGCGGTGGCCGTTACCATCAAGGTGGCCATCGAATACATCTTTGCCCGGCGCGATCCGAACCATGCATTGCAGGCGGAAATGAAGGCTCGTCTGGAAGCTTTGCAGCAGCTTTTCCAGGGGTTCGCAGGGGGCGAGCCTGCGCAGGAGATGAAGCGAAGAGTTGCGAAGGTCTCCCGATATGCCTTCGCCGGCCAAGGCAAGATGCTGTTGCTCCTGGAGGAAGTGCGTCTCCACTCCATCCCTGAAAATTCCCCGCAACCCATCCCTCCGGCTTTGATTCCTTATATTGCGCGTCTCCTGGACGTGAGCGCTTCCTTTGGCAGGCAACACCAGATGCAGCTCGATGACGATCAGCGCCCCAGGTTCGGACAGATTGCCGCGATGCTGACCCGGCTGCAAATAGAGAGCGCAGAGGAAGCCTGGGATCTGGAAGAAATGGAGCCGGAGGAAACTGCCGGCCAGCTCGGCGAAATCGAGCAATTGCTATACACCATGGAGTCCATTTCCCACGCTGATCAGCTCCAGCCGCATGAAAGGCTGCTCAAGGCTCTTCCCCATAGGGAAAAGAAACCGTGGTTCCGCCCCGGCGCCTGGAGCAACCCGGTGTACCTGACCTATGCGACCAAGCTGAGCCTGTGCGCCACCCTCTGTTACGTCATCTATAATTCGCTAGCCTGGCCTGGGGCTTCGACGGCTACGCTCACCGTGCTGGTGGCCGGAGTCACCTCAAGCGGCGCCACCAATCAGAAGATGCTCTTCCGCATCCTTGGCGCCACCATTGGAGGCATCCTCTTCGGGATCGGCTGCATCGTCTTTGTCTATCCCTTTGCCGACTCCGCTCTGCCCTTTCTGATTTCGGTTGCCGTTGTGTCGTTCATGGGAGCGTGGATTGCGCGCAGCGCCCACATGGGCTATGTCGGCTTGCAGATCGTTTTTTCCTTTTACCTGGTTGCCTTCCAGGAGTACTCCATTCCCCTAGGTGGATCCGCAGGGCAGGGACAACTCATGAGCAAAGTGCATGGCTTTGGAGCGCCACTGCAGATGAACCCGGCCAGAGATCGCCTGATGGGCATACTGATTGCCCTCGTCGTGATGTGGGTGATCTTCCACCAAATGCACCCGAAGCGAGTTGTAGACAGGATGCGTCTTGGCTTGGCGCGGCTCCTGCGCATGGAGGCGGATCTGTTATCGCTCATCCGCGGCAGGGAGACCGGCCAGGTAACCGCGCTGCGCGAGGATGTTCTCGCGCTCGTTCTGGAAGTTCGCGGGCTTGCCGAAGCGATTCCTTTTGAGCTTGATCAGCACGTCGAAAGAGATACGGAGATCAGTGATGAAATCCAGCACGCTTTGGCCAGCACGGAGGAATTATTTCTTCACGCCAGGGCAGCATGGCCGCGTGCAGACGAGACTCCTGCTGAACTCGCGGTGGTAAAGAGCATCAACGATTCGGTTGCGCAGGGCATGCGCGACATGGCGGACATGCTGGATGGGACGCCGAGGAAACAGGAACTGGGTGAGATAGCGTCAGCACTTTCGTCCTCCAGAACTGCGACTGCCTCTTCAGAGTCTTTGACAAGCGTCTTGAGCGCGTACACCCGCCTTCAAAGGCAGATTCTGAAGATTCAAGCCGACGCCTGAGTCAAGAGTCGGCACGGTAAACTGGCCGGAACGCACCCATGACGGTATCAATCATGCGCTGATTCTAACTCCCTTCTCAGCTCACGACACAAACTCGAGACATCATCTCCTCGTCAAGTGTCGTGTGCTGACGGCAATCAATTACTCTGGTAGTGCAGCGTTATGTTGCCACCTAGCCCATCGTTTCTGCCAAAGGCGCATCGTAATCCCGGGCCAAGCGGGCGGAGGACTGTCCAACTAATTGACATCTCCCATCAGCCGCCGCATCGGTCTCAGCAGGAAGACTAGTATCCCTCCGACCAAGAGGCAAAACGTGGCTACTATTCCGAACAAACTGGGCAATGGAAGCGATTCGTAGAGAGAGGAAAGTCGCCCCCCGATGTAATCTCCCACTGACATGGACAGGAACCACACTCCCATGATGAGCCCGCCAATTCTGGCTGGCGCGAGTTTTGTCATGGTACTCAGCCCGACTGGGCTCAGGCACAATTCGCCCACGGTATGGAAGAGATAAGTAAGCGCGAGCCACAAGGGACTTACAGCACGACCATGTGCCACCGGGATGAGGACTGCGAAACCCAGAGCTACAAACAGCAATCCCGTCGCAAACTTTGCAGTGCTGGAAGGTTGCCGCTTGCCCAGTTTTACCCATAACAACGCAAAAACAGGCGCCAGAGCCATCACATAAAGGGAATCAAAAGACTGAAAGTAACTTGCGCGAAAAGGTCCCCATAAGCTTGTTACATCCCATGCGTGGAGGTTCGTGTTCCGGTCGGCAAAAAGGTTCAGGGTGGAGCCTGCTTGTTCATAGGCCGACCAGAACAATGCTGAGGCGATGAAGAGCACGAGAATGGCCCAGAAGTGGCGGCGCTCCTTCGACGAATACCCTTTTGCAGCGAACAACCAGATGAAGAACGCCACCACAATTGCCGCCAGCAGGAGCCCGACGCCGTTGGCTACGGATTCAACGGAGAACGAGACCATCCCACTCCACCCGCCGATGAACGCCACAACAACGATTAGCGCGCAAGCAGCTAAGACGTGGCGAAGGACACGCCAGTCGGCCTCGCTTCCACGGATTTTACGGTCGGTGCTTCCGAGGTACTTTCCTCCCAGCAGGTATTGGGTCAAACCGAGAACCATGCCGAATCCGGCTGCAACAAAGCCGTAGTGCCAGTTGAAGTTTTCACCCAGGTAGCCGCAAACCAGCGGGGCAATCAGCGCGCCAGTGTTGATTCCCATGTAGAAGATCGAGAATCCGGCATCACGGCGCACATCGTGTTCATCGTAAAGCGCCCCGACCATGGTGCTGATGTTCGGCTTCAGCAACCCGGTTCCAACAACGATGAGCGCGAGTCCGGCATAGAAGGCCAGCTCGCCCGGGATGACGAGCGTGAAATGGCCCATCGCGATAATGACGCCTCCCCACAGCACAGCGCGGCGCTGCCCAATGAGGCGATCTGCCAGCCAGCCTCCTGGCATACCCATCAGGTAAACCATTGCGGTGTAGCAACCGTAGATCGCTCCTGCCTTCGACACAGGAAACCCAAGTCCACCCTTGGTCGCCGACGCAGTCATGAAAAGGATGAGCAGCGCGCGCATTCCGTAATAGCTGAAGCGCTCCCATAGCTCCGTCATGAAAAGCGTTGCAAGGCCACGCGGGTGCCCCAAAAAAGACCGGTCGTGGGAGAGGGGCGACTCGTCATCGTTATAGACAGGAATCGGCAACGCACTCATCGCGTGTGACCCACCTTTGATAGTTTTTGCGCAAGTCGCAGAGTTCATCTGCGACGATTGAAATTGTCGTTTGTCAGAAACCGGATGGAACTAAGCAGCACCAGCGGGACGGGGGTGAGCCGACCGGAGTGTTTTAAGTGGATGTTGGAGATACTGGGAAAGTTGCAAAATAAAGCGCAGGGACGACCTTATGTTCGTTCTGGTCGGATAGTCGCCTATCCGGAGATAATGGGGGGCTTGTTCGGAATGCCCTTGATCCAGGACCAATAAGAACGTGTCGGCGTGTTCACGTCAACCGCGCCGCGCTGCCTCGATGGCGGCGATGTCGATCTTCTTCATCGTCATCATCGCCT
>CAZQDD010000100.1:0-5130 GCA_964591805.1 uncultured Acidobacteriaceae bacterium
AGATCAGGAAGTCGGAATCGGGCACGTCCCGCCCGCAGCGAACGAAATGTGGCACTGCCTCCCAGTCGAGGCCCCAGAACATGTTCAACCGGTTAATCAGGACCACAACCTTGTACAGCCCGATCTCCGAGCGGCTGAAAGGCTGCCGGACACAGTTTGTTTCGGTGATCCGATCGCCATCAACCAGGAATACCCGCAGCCCATACGGATGCCCGGAGGCCAACAGCGCCTGGTGCAAATACGGCATTCCCGTGACGATCTGCGACCCGGTACCGCCGCACCCGACGATCGTGATCACAATACGGCGGTTCCGCCAATTCACCTGCGGCACATGCTCGGTCAGCTTCTGCGGCACGACCACTCCTCCAACGTCCCGGCCGGTATCAGCCATTCTGGCGGGAACGCTTGCCGTCCGGCCAAGTCGCGCCAGAGCCCGAGATGGCCCTCGTGGTGGCTGGTGATCTTGACGCTTCCAGCATGAGTGAATTCGCTTTGGAAGAAGCCCTCGACCCACTCCCCCAGGCTGGCCAGCCCGGCCGAGCGCGGTGTGACCATCGAGCCAAGACAGACTTCCCCGGCTTGGCTGACGTTCCAGTAAGGCGCAATCGCAATGGCGCTCCGCGGCCCCGGCCGGCGGTCTTCCAGTAGGGCGCGCACGCTGAGCCCGTGCTCGCCGTCGACCACAAACACCAGCGGTGGATGCGGGAAGGATTTACCATTCAGCGTTTTGCCGTCCGACGTCTCCGAAAAGAACATCGGCCGGACCGTGGCCGGCACCCACCACGCCGTCATCTCCGGCGTTCGCATCACGACCGTCTCTGGCAGGATCTCCGGCGCCATCCCGAGGCCCAGCCCCCGCGCCAGCGTGCGCAAAAACTCCATGGTGATCGGCATGCCGGCATCGAGGTAGGGCGCGCCGCCTTCTGGATCGCGGCACGGCTCGTGCACTGACGCAAACGCTACCCTCTTGGCTCCGCCGTACAGCAGGATCGCGGCTTTCAACTGAACCGCTTCGGCATCGCCGAAATGAGCGTCGAACCTCATTTTTGCTCCTCCAACACATCGCAGCCGGGCAGGAGCGCCAGCAGTTCGCCCAACGCTTCCATCATGCGCAAGAAGTGGCGCAGATCCTCAAATCCGGTGACGATCGATTCGCGGTCGTTGGGACTGAAAGCTGTTGCGAAGGCGGGACTCTGCTGCTCGCCGCCGCTCATCCAATCTTCTTCGTCGCTCTGGAACGCCTGGCAGACCAGGTCCTGCTCGCGAAATGCCAGGATTGTAAATGGAACCGAGAAACTGCCGTTGGGATAGTATTCGTCCCACACATCGCAGTAAGGGCGTTTGCGATCACGAACTCTCGAGAGAGCCTGCAGCCGCCGAGCGGCCTCCAGAATCCGGCGCGCGCGCGACCCCGTTTTCAGGGACTCGATGGCCGCGTCGATTTTGGACGAAGGCAGCGGCTTGAACCGCCTCGCCAGCCACGGCCCCTTTGCATGCGCGATGCTCTGCGGCCTCTCCAGACCCTCCTCACCGTTCTCCTTGGCCTCTGCATACGATTCCATGCGCCACTCGTAGAAAGCCTCGCAGGCGGACTCGTCGTAGCAGAAGATCCAGGACGCCACGCCTGCGAGTAGCATTCGATAAAAGGTCGCCGGCAGCCGGGGATGCGCCTTCCCGAGCAGTTCAAGCGTGGGGCGCAGGTAAACGATCGAAACCTGAGTGGCTTCAACCGCCAGGAACACCCGACCCGGATATTCGTAATCCTTCTCGTGCCAGCTCGATATGTAAGGGCTGGTCCCGAAGAGGATGTCGGTGTGGGCAACCGCATCGATCGCCTTGCGGTTGAAGTCGGCGGCAGTGTGCTCCACAGTATGGAGCATGAACGCGACCGGATCGCCCTTCGACCGCTCCCAATCCTCGGGCCGTCCTACTCCAGCCAGCAGCAGGTTACGCGCTAATTCAAATGCCCCCGAATGCATGTTGGACGGCAGGAAAGGTTCCATGCACCCAATCGCGAGCCGTGGGACGGGCAATGCCGGCCCGGACGCCATCAGTCTGGCGGCACACTCGCGGGCGGCGGCGCGAGAGAAACGGACCGGCAACGGTCGGCGTAGAGAGGGTCGCGCTTCCGCAGATGTTCGTACGCCTCGGCCAGAAGTCGGGTCGCCTGCTGGGTGTCTCGACATGAGACCTCCTGTTCAACCACCGGCGATATCGTCAGGCCGCCGCGACTCCGCCCTTCGATGTCTGCCAGTGCATCCTCCATGGTCATTCCGTCTCCCTTCTTACTTCCCGGGCACGTGCAGCGAGTCCCAAACGTCGGCGCCAACAGTAGTGGTCTGCCTCGTCTCCCAAATCCGGACTTCCGGACTGTGTCACCCCGCGCATAGCGGGTGACAGCCGCTATTATGGTATTCAAATGACGGACCCGGACGATGTAGCCGACGGAGGTCTAGTTGAGACTGTGGGCCAGATTGCGCGGAAAACCATCGAAGCATATCAGCGGTCCCCGGTGCTGCGGATGTTAGTAAAGCTTTTTCCGCCTTTGACCGTAGCGGAAGCTGGAATCTTATCGACGTACGCATGGTTCCAGAACCGGCGACTGCAAGTGTTCGCTGATGAGTTCACAGCCCTTAACCTTGCTGTCTCTGAAGAAGATGCTAAACGCCGAGAATTCTTTGACGCGTACACCTCCACGGCCCAACATGTGCTGAGCGAGTCCCGCGACGCAAAGATTCGCTTATTTGCTCGCCTATTTGGGGAATTCATTAAGGGTGGGTGCACAACGCCGATCGATCGCTATGAAGAGTTTTTGCTAACACTCGACGAGATCAGCGAGAGGGAATTCAAACTCTTGCTGCTTCTGGGCCGACACGAGGCGAACCACCCGATGCAACAGGGTGATAACCGGCTAAGCCGCACCACGCGCTTTTGGGCCGACTTCGTTATCGGTGCGCAAAAGGAACTTGGTGTTGACCAGGACAGTCTGGATGCTATGCTCGGTCGGCTCGCGCGCACGGGAATGTACCAGGAGATTACGGGAGCGTACTTTGACTATGGGGGCGGGAGAGGCTATCTGACCAGTACTTTTACCGAGTTCCTCAGTGCTTTAGGCGTCTCGCCCGAATTTGAAGCTGGGCGCTCTCCTATCATCGACACCGAAGCCTAAAGCTCTTGACGCGGATCCGGCTCTGCCAAACACTTTGCCAATGGCCGGCGATCTGGCAAGTGCGGGCTGGCCGTCGATGTTACCAACATTGAGAGGCCGGGCAGTGTGCGGCGGGGCCGGCGAGGGCTCCTCGTTGACGCAAGGCGGAGGCAACGGCAGCCACGGCAGCAACGGCAGCACGGCGAGGTTGATTTTCTCCTTTTCTTCGCCTATGCTGGAGTCGTGCCGAACACCCAGACCTGCCGCGTGTCCTTCACCGATGGCGAGGGGATCATGCACGCCGTGCAGGTCCCCGCGGCGTCCCTGTACGAAGCGGCGGCGCTGGCGGTAGCGGAGTTCCGGCGATGCGGTTTCATGAACGACGCCACGCCCGGTCCGGCGACACGGCTGACGGTAACGGTCAAAGCACCCGTGAGTGTCCACGAACTTCCGCTAGGAAAGCTTATGAGCTGGTTGGAGAGCGGTGTGAAGTCGCCGCGGGAAGAGGTGCTAAGGAATCGGTTGCGGGAGCTCTTGGCTCACCGGCAATGAAGGACGAACGCGCGATTTGTGCCCAGCAAATGTCAGCAATGCGCGTTACGCGGCAACTTTGACGGAGGCGGCCCTGCCCAACATCCCGATGGCCCGCGATCCGCCAACGAATCGCAAGGAGTATGAACGATGTACATTCGGGAAGCGCAGTCCCTCTTACTTTACGGCCCATACCTGCCGGACAGAGACAGTGCCGGATTTGATTTTGTTGCGCTATTGCACCCGGACTTGGACGCCCGTGCCCCCGTACGTTACCCGGAGGGTATGCGCGTCGGTCCATCCCAGAACAGCGTCCCGACTTGACGCCACTGGGAGCGGTGTCCTCTGGAACGTGCCATCGAGGCCAACCGCCACCGCAAAGCACCGCTCATTCTCTGGTTTGCCGTGTTCTTCAAAAGCATCCGGAGAGTCGTCCCGAAGTCGATAGTCAACCAAACAGTCGACCAGACCTACTTTGTGGGAATCAGGCGCCCAGACGAACCTGCTTCGGAACTCATGGGCGCCAGCGTACACAAGCCCCTTCTGGGTCACGACCTCAGGCGCCATTTCCAGTAGTTTCTGCTCCACTGGCTTCATTCCGGGTGGAAGTGGATAAATGATGGTGTTGCCCACCTGCAGGTACTCGCTCTGCACCCACGGTGGAGCAAAGTGAATGATCCATCCTACGTGCGCCACGTTCGCGAGGTCCGGGGATCTCACAAACCGGTAGCCCAGATATTCATGTAGAGCTTTCCCCGTTGTGATGGAGACTTCGTAGTAATAGCTCAACGAAGGGTTGCCATGGCACTCAGCCCCAATGATGTCTTCGCTCGCCCAGTGGACGTCGAGAATACTGGCGCATGGAACTCCCTCATCATTCCGAATCTCAAAGCGGCGTAATTCTGCTCCGTTTCGGGTTGTGATCACCACCTCAGGAGTGCATGGGTTCTGCACGGAGCACAAAGTGTAGTGCACGAACAGTGCGCCAGACGGAGAGGGCACCCAGTCTCCGCCGGTACATGCGGCCGCCAACAGCAGCGCTGTCATCACCGCTCGAATCATTTGCCCTTAAGAGTATAACTGCTTGCCGGGGTGGGTGCTGTACGTCGGCAATGTGGAAGCAATCCACATGGACGAGAAGCCGACGCGCGGATGGGGGATTGTTGGCTGATCGGTTCGCAATCGGAGGTCAGCACCGTCTCGGCCGCGCATCGATTGGTATTAGATTTGAATCATGGACGAGAACAAGCACGAAAGCACGTCCCCGAAAACTGCCGGGCAGAAGGCGGCGGGAACGAAAGGGAGGATCGAACGGGTTCGAGAAGCGAAGATGGCGGCTTGGACCAGGAAGAACGGCAAGAACGACGCCCTGAACCCGTACTCCAAGCAGAACTATCCCGGATTTCTCATCGCACTATGGCAAAAAGCCGCCTTTCATGGCATAACTGAGT
>CAZQDD010000101.1:0-4983 GCA_964591805.1 uncultured Acidobacteriaceae bacterium
CACGACTCGACGCCTCCGTCACTGGCAACAGGCGGAACGTGGGCCGTCGATCGCCGTAGCGCTCCGATTTTCGCTGTGGACCGGACCAACTGGAAGCTGCATAGCGCAACATCCCGACACCGCGTCGGGGTCAAGGATCAACAGGAGTACAACCATAGTGACGCAAGAGAATTCCTTTCGGGGCAACTCGAGTTTTGTACGAGTGGCCGACCACTCGCCAATGCGGCAGTTCCTCAGCCGAGAGCGGCCCTGAATGTTGGCAGGGTGCAACACCACTTCCGCGCGGAGCGCGTCTGCGCGTCAATTTGTGCTGAGCACGTTGATGCTAGCGGCCGTTCACTCGGCGGACCAAACGGTAAGCGCTGCGAATGGTTTTTTCACCGAGTTCAGTAACCTTCCGTGGGCGTGGCTTTTCGGGACATTGTGCATGACCCGCAGCACATAACTCCGCGCCAATTCCACGGCACACATGATCCGCATCCACGGAGATATTGTCACCAAGCGCCATGCCACCCACAAGAGTCGATCCGTAAAACGCGAAAACCCAAGGATCAGCCAAGCGCTCAAATTTGAAATGCAACGTGTATCCGTCCTTCTTGGCCGGATCGAGCCACGCCTGGGCAGGAAGCGATCTACACTGGTTAATCTGTTCGGCAGTAAGTATCTGAAAGAGGTCGAGGCTGGCGCTACCGTTTACCTCCAATTCGCCCGTGAACTCCTCTTCTGTCAAGCTGGCGGCTTTGAGCCGCTCGTCATCTGTTGGTATCGCCACTGGACCATAATATCTCGATGCGAACCGCCTCGTACACGCGCAACTGCCTCCTGAGGCTCAGGTTCATATGGTCGTGTCAAGCGGTCGCCGACGAGGTATCCTCACCCCCCTCTGGGGTCAAGGTCGTGCTGGGGGGAGCGCGCGAATCGGGCCACTCGTACAAAACTCGGATTTGGGCGACGCGGGCCGGAAGTCGCGTTGGGGGAAGCGCGCCACGGGCAACGAGCGGCATCTGTGATTCAGCGAAGGGCGTTTCGGGATTGTATGAGTGTCCGACGATCCGCCCGAAACGGTGCGAGCCTACGGGCTGGGAGCGCTCTTGCTTGCCACCTGGACAGTAGCCCAGACTATGGGCCGAAACCGCGGTTTATGTCCCAGAGCGGGTAATGTGGCAGAGCGCCTGCCGGATCGCGAACGAATGCTTCGGTCTGAACTACCAAATCCCGCTTGCGCTGGCGCGCGGCCGGCCCGATATCACGCCGGCCTAAAGCGGGGGTATGGGCGCCGGCGCGGGTCGTGCCGGGAGGCGGCTTCAGGCCTTCCGACAATTGGTTTCGTTTCAGCAACGTCGTCAGCGATTCGCGAACCTCTTTCGTAGCGCCACTAAAGCATTCCAACCACCGTTCTTCAATCTCACGCGCGAGACGGTGGTACCTGTGCTGCGCCTTCATGCCGGCTTCGGAGAGCCGCACGAACTTGCCGCGGCCGCGCGCAGCGTCTCTCTCGACTATGATGTACGGCTTAAGCTGCCAGCCGATGCCCGAGGTCTCGTTCGAACAGCCGGTTCGTTTGGAAATCTCCGCTTCGGGAATCGGCTTGTCGCTGAGAATGCGGATGGCATTGGCGCACAGCGAGATCGGCGTTCCCGAATCACGTTCGAAATCGAGCGCGAACGCGAGCAGAACTCGCGAAAGCAGTACCGGCAGCGGCAGGCCGTCTTCAGAAGCCGATCTCCGGCGCGTGAACTCCGGCAGCTTCAGAATCGCGCCGGGTAAACCCTGCGGCAATTCGAAATCAATCTGGTGCTCGAGTGTTTCTAACGAGCGGCGCATCCAGGTCGCGTCATCGCCGAAGCGTTTCGACCAGCGGGCGTCGATTTCCGGGATCAGCTCCGGCCAGATTCTGATTGCCATTTCGCCGCTGGCCGTGAGCCGGACGGGCCAATCGGCGCGTATGCCCCGGCCGCTGCCGAAACCGGGGCGTTTCCCGGGTTGCAGCAGAATGAAACCCCATCGTTCCAGACAGCCAAGCTCATTTTTGATCTGCTCCTCGGCTGCGAGCGCGCGCGAAGCCAGCATTCGAACCGAGACCGGTCCATCCCCCAGAAACTGCAGCAGATTGAGCCATGTCACCAGCGAGAGCCGCGCGCCACGGCTTAGCGTTTCCAGCATGCGGCGCTCGAATTCGCAATCGAGTTCCACCGTGTAGGCCACCAGGGTTTGCGAGAGAAGGGCCGAAAGGGGCTTCTGCGGCGCCGTGGGCATCCCACCGCCAATTGTAGCGCGGGCCGGATTCTCGCGAATCGCGAGGATCCGCTGCCTTGAGCAGGTGTTCTGCGAAGTATCTGCGACCCGTTCTGGCCGGATTACGCCACTCGGAGAATGCCCGACCCGAAGCCGACTTGGCGGTCCTAATCGTAAGGATGCCACTTCTCGTAATCGGCGTTTATTACCAGATGGCCAAACTCCACGCCGCTCCCCCGACGCCACCGGCTCAGCCCTTTTTTGCGGTGTCATTGCTCTCGCTTCACGGCTATGCTTCGATAGGTAGGAGACGCTTGTGGATTCACCAGAGCTGAGTTTTCACCCGGAAGCCGCGAAGCGGTTTGACGAACGCACGCGGGACATTCTGACGACCGTCCAGGGCCTCCGGGCGGTCCCAAACCCCTCTATTCAAACACCGGATGTACATCCGGTTTTCAACATCCGTTCTGAAGACATCATCTCCGGATCAAAGTTCGTGTTCGAATTCAATCCTCTCGGCGATCCCACCGGTGTCGTCTGGGTGTCCGGGACGATGCATGTCGGATGGGTGGGGCCAGCTTTTGAGCCCATCAAAACACTTGTTGAGTCTGTTGCCGCAACGAAACCCTTCCCGGAATTCGTCTCCTTCGAATTCCTGCTTGAGCAGATCTGCGAATGGCTTTGCGATACCTTGGAGCGCCGGCGGTCGGATACGCTCACTACCTTCGTTGCGAAGCGGAGCAACGAGGCGATCCGCGAGCACGACATTTGGATACCGCTGTTCCAAACGTATTCCTCGAAGGAGTTCTTGATTGGCGACGTGGCGTTTCGAACCTTTACGCGAGAAATCATGGATGAGTGGTGGAATCGAAGGCCCGCACACATCCGGGAAGATCCCCTTGGCTCAGCCGCGCTTAACAAGAGGAGGTCCGAACTTCAGGCAAGCCTCGCCGCGTGCGTACGGGTCCGCGCTGAAGAACACAGAGCCGCTGAGATCGCACGCGCAAAGGCCGAGAACGCAACCGCTCTTTTGCGCTTTCTCTCGCCTGCGAACTTCAATTCACGGCTCACGAGCCTCTGCACACCGACGGCGTCGGGATTAGTCCCGCAAGTCACGACGGTCTTCATGGATAATGGCCGTATCGACCGGATCAGCCGAGGCGTGGCGGATCGGCGCGCAACCGATTGGCTCCTAGATGACAGCATCCGGCTGCGTCCCGGAATTCTGGAGAATCTTAACCGTCTGGCTTCAGATCTGTCCACCGAGTTTTGTCGCGCGCTATACGACGCTCTCATTATCTATTCCAGGCAGACGCTCACCGTCGACGTCTCCGACAAGCTCGTCTTCAGCTTATCGGCACTAGAATCGATGTTGCTGCGGGACGGCAACGAGCCGATCCAGAAAAACCTCGGCGAGCGTATGGCGTTTCTCATCGGTCAATCGCCTCAGGCACGGAAGGATATCGTCAAGAATATTGAGGTCGTCTACCGAATCCGTTCAGCCTTTGTTCATCACGGCCAAACCGCACGTCACGTCGAGACCGTGGACCAGTTCCTCATTAATGCCTGGACAACCTTTTCCAGGCTCATGGACCTGTCGGTCACATATAAGGCGAAGGCCGCTCTGATCGGTGCGTTGGAGGATCTCAAAATGTCGTGAACGCCGTCTGAGGGAGCGGGCGCCGTTTCTCCATGGGCCAATGTGGGCCAAGCAGCACTGGAATTCCCTGGGCGCGCCTCGCATCCCTTGCGGTGTTTTCTGTAGGTTGCGGCTTGCGTTACGGCCGGAGACCGTCATGGGATGATGATTCTCGGCAGCGACGCAGGCGGTTCGATATGATACCGGACCTTCAATTCCCCGCGGAGGTTTTCTTTGTAGCGTTCGAAACTCGCGCGCATCTCGACGAGAACGTGATCGAGCTTCAACCGGCTGTCGTAATCGGAGTAGAACGTGCGCTCCATCGTGAAGCACGTGAGAAGCATCGAAAACAGGGACATTGCCCAATAACGGCTTTCAACACCGCAATATGCAAACTCCCAAGCCGCATCGCCACCGTCCATTTTCCTGCTCGCGAATCGGTCGCTCATCGCATTGATGGTTGCGTGCGAGCCAGCCTCCGACAACTCGCCCCACGTCCGGTGCAACTCCTCGAGTCCGTGAAAGATCCCTTGCTTTTTGTAGCGCTCGAATGCATCGCTGAACACCTTCGGCTCTTCGTTCTTGCTGAGCCAGACGTCCTGAAGTTTGGGATCGCGCAGCATCGTGTGGGCGTGGGCGACGAACTCGATGCCGTCTCGCAGTATCGACCGCGCTTCAGCCAGGCATCCGGAAAGCGCCAGTTCGATACTGATGCGGATTTTGGCGTGCGCGTTGAAGTAGAGAATGAGTGGAAACCACTGGTTCACATGTCCCGGCGGCCGGAGGTCGCTGAATTCCCGCATCCAGATCGCATCTAGGACGGTGTAGTACCGCCACATCTCCGGAAAGCCCTGAATGCTCGCAAACAGGTTGTTCCGCTTGGTCTTGTAGTATTCCTTGTAATCCGCGGGTAAATTTTGAATCTCGAATGAAACGAGAAGATCGCCGTCGGCTGGTTCAGTTCGGTTTAGCACACCAGAAGTAGGACTCACGGACCACCTCGTCAACCCAGCTTACCAGGGGAGCGAGAAGATCTTCTCGACCAGGCCGACCGTCCTCCCGTTTCACGAGTCCGGGGTTAGAGGTGGGCCAAATCAGTTGAGCGAACT
>CAZQDD010000102.1:0-4849 GCA_964591805.1 uncultured Acidobacteriaceae bacterium
TGACCGATTGCGCACTGCTGGTCTGGCCGGCGGCGACCACGGCAAAGTTGAGCAGCGTGGGATTGGTAGTGATGCCGCTCGTCAGCACCCCGGAGCCATTCAGAGAAACTGAGGCCGCCGCGACTCCGCTGGTGGAGGACGAGATTTCGAGCGTGGCTGCGATGGAGCCGGTGCCGCTGGGAGTGAAGACGATCTGCGCCGTGCAGCTGCTGCCGTTGTTCAGCAGCGCTCCGCAGGTGGTTGAGGCGACGGAATAGCTGGAGGCTGCAGATCCCGTAATCGCAAAGCCGATATTGGCCATGGGCGAAGCGCCGGCGTTGCCGACGGTGACCGTTTGCGCCGCGCTGGCCACGCCGGGCTGTGTGTTGGTGAAGATGAGGCTCAAGGGAGTGACGTTGAAAACCGGCGGCGCAACGCCCGTACCGCCCAGGGATACGGTCTGGGTGCGGAGCGCATCCGAAATGGTGAGCACGCCGCTGAGCGCGCCGAGTTGCGTGGGAGCGAAGACGACGTTGATCGTGCAGACCGCGCCCGCCGCCAACTGCGCAGTGCAGTTATTAGTCTGCTGAAACTGGCCGCTGACGGAAGGGGCGATGGCAGTGAGCGGCATGCCGCCGCTGTTGGTGATAGTGACAGACTGCGCCGCGGAAAGTTGTCCCTCGGGCGTAGCGGCAAAGACGAGCAACGCGGGCGCAGGCGGATTGAGGATGTCGGTAGGCGGAGCCACGGCGGTTCCATTCAAGTGGACGGTTTGCGTTCCCGCACCGTCCGTGAGTGTGAGCAGGCCATTGAAGACGCCCGTCGTGGTGGGTGCGAATTCTAGCTGCAACGGGCAATCGGTGTTGCCCGCGAGACTGGTAGCGCCGCAACCATTGCCGGAAAGTACAAACGGCGCGGTGACTGTAAGACTGCTGACGGGAACGGCCGCAAGGCTGTTATTGGCGACGGTGACGGTGAGCGCCGGGGAGACTGTTCCCTCCTCGATCTGGCCGAAGCTCTCGCTGGCCGGGCTGAGAGTGACCGTGCCGGAGAAGGTTCCTGTGCCGTTGAGATCGACGCTGAGCTGGCCGCCGTAGACGTTGGCGTAAATGATCATCTGGCCCGCAAGAGGGCCGGTGGCCTGCGGCGTAAACGTGACCAGAATGGTGCAGCTGGAGCCAGGAGCGATGGACTGATTCGCGCAGTTGTCGGTTTCACCAAAGTCGCCGGTGAGGTCAATGGAAGTGGGCAGGAGGGTGATGCTACCGGTGTTGAGAAGTGTAATGGCGAAGGGACTGCTGGTGGAATTGAAGCCCTGATTGCCAAAGGTGTGCGAAGCGGGATCGACAGATGCGGCGCTGAGAGCCGTGCTCGCGGTCCAAAGCGGCGTTTGCCAGATGCCACGCCCGTAGGTGGCCGCGACCAGCACGTGCGTTGAAGCGGAGGCGGGAGCGGCGCTGAGAGCCACGGCGGGCGCGGCAGGAAGCCCGGTGCCGAATGCCGACCAGCAATCGGAAGACGATGCCCCGCAGTTGGCAACCTCGGGCGTGAAGTAGACGCCGGCATCGGTTGCTACGTAAACCGTATTGGCGTTTTGCGGATCGATCGCCAGGCTGCTGGCGGGCGCGTAAGGCAAATTGGACGAGATGTTGGTCCAGGTAGAGCCGCCATTGATCGTGCGGTACACGGTTTCAATTTCTTCTGCCTGGTTGGGCATGCCTTCCACGGTGACGTAGACCGTGTTGCCCGTGGTGTCATGGGCATCGATGGTGATGCTGGAGATGTCGAGGCCGTAGTAGTTGAGTGCGTGCGCGCTGTTGACCACGGGATTCAGCGTGAGATCGTTCCAAGTTGGCGTTGATCCGGATGCGGGTTTGTAGACGGCGCTCAGGACGTGGCCGGTCAGGAGCGAACCATTGGTTGCCGAGCCGTACATGCCGAGATAGATGATCTCGCCGCCGGAAGCCAAAGGCATGGCGGTGATGGAGCGGATGAGCGCGTTGCCATTGCAGGCGACGGCCGAAGCTCCTCCGGAGAGGATGGGGCTGATGGCGTTCGCCAGGGTCCAGCCGGGGCTGGCTGGGCCGCGCCACACCCGGCAGGTTGCCACCAGCAACTGCGTGTCGTCGACAGGATCGACCAGGAAGGGCGCGGGCAGAGGCATGGCGTCGCCATCGCCTCCCACATCGGCATCACTCACCACCGGTGTCGTGCCAAAGGCGGAGGGCGTGCACGGGGCGGATTGCGAGCACAGATAAATAGCGACCCCGGGCTGGTCGTTGACATACCAATTGCTGATGTTGATGGGGTCGATGGCCACGGGACCGCCGTAGCCGGAGAGAATCTGCGGCCAATCCGTGGTGACGGCTGTGCCCTTGACTCCGGCAACGCCGTTGACGCCGAGTCCGGCCATCAGGTTGTACGAGGAAGTGATTACGGGCGAGAGGCCGTCCACCTCGGCCAGCGAACCGAGACTGCCATTCAGGTTCTGGAAGTGTGTGGAGTCGGCTGCAGAGCAACCCGAGCCGGTTTCGCCGATGGCGTCTATCGAGCGCCACAGGCCACTGTCGTTGCCAAGGAAGATCTCGAGCGGGTTGGAGGGGTTCCAGGCCAGGGCGTGTTGAAACTCGCCCACCTGGGCGCTCATGCAGGTAGTCGAGTTGGTGGTGTTGCGCCATTGGCAGCCCATGGCCAGGCTGCACTTCCACAAATCGTTCTCGCCGGCCAGCAGCAGCGTGTCCTGACCGGATGGCACCGCGGCCAGCGCGAGGTTGTAGTTGCCATTGGCGATGGTTGCCGCTCCCTCGAGGGTGCTGGTTTCAAGTGCGGTGGTATTCCACTGCTGGGCAAAGGTAATGGTGGAGTTCGTGCAGGCACCGCCGCTGATTGCGCACTTGTCCTGCCAAAGGCCCTGGTCCTGATTGTCTAAATCGACGGTCCAGGCAAAGGTGTCGCCGGTTTGCGGATTGACGGCAAGCGTACCGCGATAGATGGGGCAAGCCACGTCGCCGGGAACCTGCGTATTGGTGGGGCACAGGAGGCTGGTGAGTCCCGCGCTCGGCTGATCGGCGAGCCGCGTCCAGGTGATGCCGTCGGAGGACTGGTAATAGCCGTGATAGCGCACCGCGGCCACGAACAACTGGCGCACCGGATTCCAGACGACGGATGTGGCCGCGTCGCCGTTAGGCCCGAGCAGCGGATGGCTCGGCGACTGCACCACGGCGCCGCTGCCGTCCGTGATGGTGGCCAGATGCCACGTGGCCCCGCTGTCTGTGGAATAGTAAAGACCCTCGCAAGTCCTGCCCGGCAAATTCGCGGCAACCAAATCGCCTTCGGCATCGACCACATCGCCTTCGTAGGAATCGGTTACCGCAGCCACGACCAGTTGAGGATTGGCGGAACTCCAGGCAAAGCCGGCAAAACCCACGCCGCCAAAGACCACGTCAAGAGAGCTGAGCCCGTCTTCTGCGTCGGAGGTTCCCTGGATCAGGGTCCAGCTGTTACCGCCGTCCGTGGAGCGCAGAATGCCTGCGCCGTAGTAGGAATCGAGAACATCGTTGGGATCGCCGGTACCGGCGAGGATGACTCCGGTCCCGCCCGGCTGCACGGTGAGCGCGCCGATGCTGATGGATGCGTCTATCGCTCCGCCCAGAGCGGCGACGGCGTCGGTTTGCGGGTTGAAGACGATGTTCGAAACAGTGGACGTGCCGGCGTTGCTGGAGCTCCACACGCCGCCGCCGGTGGTGCCGATAAAGATGCGGTTGCCCGTCGTGTCAGAGGGATCGAACGCGACGGCGGAGATGCGGCCGGTGACCAGGCTGAATTCCGGAGTAAGGACGGTCGTGGGGCCGAGCGGCTGCCATGTGGCGCTGGCGGCGGGGTTGCCGGAACTCTGCGCCGAAGCTGCCATAGGCCGCGCGGAAGTTGCGGCGCTAAAGCGATGTTGAGTGAGCAAGCGGGCTTGGGCGCGATGGCCGGGAACCACTCCGCGTTGCGCGAGAAAGCGCTGGGCGGCTAGAACGCGCGGCGGCAGAGGCTGCGGTTGCGCTGCGGATTGCGTCCCTGTCTTCGATCTGGATTGTTCTGAAGATGCGGACGGCATCGGCGCGACGCGTTGTTGCGTCAGTAGCGCAGGGCCGAATGCAAGATCGACGAGAAGACCCGCGACCAGCACAAAGCGGACCCAGGCGGTGCGGTGTGCCGGCGCCAGCGCAGGAGGTTTGAACTTCCCTGCCCTGTGATTACGAAGATTTTGATAAACGATCGGATCGAACATTGGCTTCGTGGCGCGCATCCGAAATCGGATTCTCGCTTCCCCTATTCTGAAAATCTTCCAATGGGGATGAGCACAGAATCCATCGAATAACGCTCAACGAAACACGCAGTTTCCGGGTTTGAAATTGTGGCCCATTATAGGACAGCCGAGAATGGTGCCCCATGTGATTGCGGATACAGAAGAGGCAAGGCAGCAAAAGAAGGAATCAGCGGGGCTCGCTGTGCCGGCGTATATAGGTCGCAGAGTCGAATTTTCTTGCCGTGGAGGCGCCCGTCATGGAGCGGATCAGGCCGAAGACGGGGCGATTAAACCAGGGACGGTCGAGCTTGCCGACGATCGCCCAGGCAATGCCGGCATAGCCGTTGGCGTCGCGGCCGTCGAGTTGGTAGCGATCGTTGAGGATGACGGCCCAGTCGAAGGCAGTAGCGGGATCGGGCGCCCACTCCAGGATTTTCTTGGCCCAGTACATGCGCATGTAGTTGTGCATCCAGCCGGTCACGGTCATTTCGCGCTGCGCGGCGTTCCACAGGTCATCGTGGGTTTCGGCGCGCTCCAGTTGGGCGAATGTGTACTTGGCTGGGCGCGGGTCGGAGG
>CAZQDD010000103.1:0-4813 GCA_964591805.1 uncultured Acidobacteriaceae bacterium
GCACGATGACTTCGATGTGCTTGTCGCTGATGGCCACGCCCTGGAGACGGTAGACCTCCTGGATTTCATTGACCAGGTACGCCTGCAGCTCCTTTTCGCCGAGCACGGCAAGAATGTCATGCGGGTTGAGCGGCCCATCCATCAACTGTTCGCCGGCGCGGATGCGTTCGCCTTCCTGCATGTTGATGTGGATGCCGCGCGGTACCGAGTATTCCTTTTCGGTGCCGTCTTCGGCGACCACGTAGATCTTGCGCTGTCCCTTGGCGACTTCGCCGAACTTCACCACACCATCGATTTCGCTGATGATGGCGGTTTCGCGCGGCTTGCGCGCCTCGAACAATTCGACCACCCGCGGCAGGCCTCCGGTGATGTCCTTGGTCTTGGTGGTTTCGCGCGGAATCTTGGCCAGCACATCGCCTGGAGAAACCTCGTCGCCATCCTGCACCATGAGGTGAGCGCGCGACGGCATGAGGTAGCGTTTGTTGCCCTTGGTTCCTTTGATGACCAGCGCCGGCTGGCGCTTTTCATCCGGGGAGTCGATGACCACATGACGCGACAGGCCGGTGACTTCATCCACTTCTTCCTGCAAGGTGGTGCCATCGAGCAGGTCCTTGAAGGCAACCGCGCCGCCGATTTCGGTGATGATGGAGAAGGTGTAGGGATCCCACTCGAGCAGCGTCTGCCCGAGCTTGACCGTATCGCCTTCCTGCACCCTGAGGTGAGCGCCATAGACTACGGCGTAGCGCTCTTTCTCGCGGCCCTTGTCGCCCAGCACCACGATGGAGCCGTTGCGGTTCATCACCACCAGGCCGCCATCCTTGCTGCGCACGGTCTGCAGGTTGATAAAGCGCACGGTGCCGGTGTTCTTGGCTTCCTGGCGCGACTGTTCGCTCACCCGCGATGCCGTGCCGCCCACGTGGAAGGTACGCATGGTGAGCTGGGTTCCGGGCTCGCCGATGGACTGCGCGGCAATGACGCCAACCGCCTCGCCCAATTCGACCAGACGGCCCGAAGCCAGGTTGCGTCCGTAGCACTTGACGCAGACGCCGCGCTTGGATTCGCAGGTGAGCACGGAGCGAATCTTGACCCGCTCGATGCCTGCCGCCTGAATGGCAACGGCGAGGTCCTCGGTGATCTCCTGGTTGATCTCGACGATGACGTTGCCTTCGTAGTCCTTGATTTTCTCCAGCGAGACGCGGCCCACAATGCGGTCGCGCAGCGCTTCGATCACGTCGCCGGCTTCGACGATGGAGCCCACATAGATGCCGTCGGCGGTGCCGCAATCGTACTCGCTGATGATCACGTCCTGGGAGACATCGACCAGGCGGCGGGTCAAATAGCCCGAGTCGGCGGTCTTGAGCGCCGTATCGGCCAGGCCCTTGCGCGCGCCGTGGGTCGAGATGAAGTACTGCAACACGGTCAGACCTTCGCGGAAGTTCGCCGTGATCGGGGTCTCGATGATTTCGCCGGAAGGTTTGGCCATCAGGCCGCGCATGCCGGAGAGCTGGCGAATCTGCTGTTTGGAACCGCGGGCGCCCGAGTCGGCCATGACGTAAATCGGGTTGATCACCCCGGCCTTGTCGCGTTTCTGCATGTCGCCAAACATTTCGTCGGCCACTTTTTCGGTGATGCCTGACCAGATTTCAACCACCTTGTTGTAGCGCTCGCCCTGGGTGATGGCGCCGTCCAGATACTGCCGCTGCACGGCGATCACCTGGTTTTGGGCATCGTCCACCACGGCCTTCTTGGAAGCCGGGATGACCATGTCGTCGATGCCGATCGACAGGCCCGAGCGGGTTGCCGCCATGAAGCCCAGGGTCTTGACCTCGTCCAGCATGCGCACCGTGGTCTCCAGGCCGAACTTCAGGTAGCAGAAATTCACCAACTGGCTGATGCCCTTTTTCTTGAGCAGGCCGTTGATGTAGGGCATCTCCGGAGCAGCCACCCGGAGGCGGTCATTCAGAATCGCGCGGCCCACCGTGGTGTTGATGAACTGGCGGTTGAGCTGCACTCCTTCGGTGTGGATGATCTCCTGGTCGTCGTAGGCCGTGGTCAAATCGACCACTTCGCCCGAGTAGCGCAGGCGGATCGGGGTCAGGGTTTCAACCTCGCCGGCCTCGCGCGCCAGCAGAACTTCTTCAATGTTGGCAAAGGCGCGGCCTTCGCCCTTGGCGTCCACCTTGGCCTTGGTCAGGTAATAGATGCCAAGCACCATGTCCTGGGTCGGGACCGTGATCGGCTGGCCCGAGGCAGGCGACAGAATGTTGTGCGAAGCCAGCATCAGGACGCTGGCTTCCACCTGTGCCTCCGGCGACAGCGGAATGTGAACCGCCATCTGGTCGCCATCAAAGTCGGCGTTGAAGGCGGTGCAGACCAGCGGGTGAATCTTGATCGCCTTGCCTTCCACCAGCACCGGTTCAAAGGCCTGGATGCCCAGGCGGTGAAGGGTTGGGGCGCGGTTCAACATCACCGGATGGTCCTTGATGACCTCTTCCAGGATGTCCCACACGATCGGTTCCTGCTGCTCCACCATTTCCTTGGCCTGCTTGATGGTGCTGCAGTGGCCGGTCTGTTCCAGGCGATGGTAGATGAACGGCTTGAACAGTTCGAGCGCCATCTTCTTGGGCAGGCCGCACTGGTGCAGCTTCAGGTCCGGACCCACCACGATGACGGAACGTCCCGAGTAGTCCACGCGCTTGCCCAGCAGGTTCTGGCGGAAGCGTCCCTGCTTGCCCTTGAGGGTGTCACTGAGCGATTTGAGCGGACGGTTGTTGGCGCCGCGCAGCACGCGGCCGCGGCGGCCGTTGTCAAACAGCGCGTCCACCGCTTCCTGCAGCATGCGCTTTTCATTGCGCACGATGACCTCGGGCGCGTGCAGGTCCATCAGCTTCTTCAGGCGGTTGTTGCGGTTGATGACGCGGCGGTACAGGTCGTTCAAATCCGAGGTCGCAAAGCGGCCGCCGTCGAGTGGAACCAGCGGGCGCAGCTCCGGAGGAATGACCGGGATCACGTCGAGAATCATCCACTGCGGCTTGTTGCCGCTCTTGCGGAAAGCCTCCACCACCTTGAGGCGCTTGGCAAACTTCAAGCGCTTTTGCAGCGAGGTCTCGGTGCGCATCTTCTCGCGCAGTTCCACCGAGGCGGTCTCCACGTCCACCCGCTTCAGCAGTTCCTTGATTGCCTCGGCGCCCATCATGGCCTTGAAGCCGGTAGCGCGGAACTGCAGATCGAGTTCGCGGAACTTTACTTCGTCCTTGATGATTTCGCGCTCTTTGACCGGAGCTTCGCCAGCTTCGACGACGACATAGGCCTCAAAGTACAGCACCGATTCCAGGTCGCGCAAAGAGATGTCCAGAATGTGCCCGATGCGGCTGGGCAGGCCCTTGAAAAACCATACGTGCGAGCACGGGGAAGCCAGCTCGATGTGGCCGAGGCGTTCGCGGCGCACCTTGCTGAGGGTGACTTCCACGCCGCACTTGTCGCAGATGACGCCGCGGTGCTTCATGCGCTTGTACTTGCCGCAGAGGCACTCCCAGTCGGTGACCGGGCCAAAGATACGGGCGCAGAACAGGCCGTCGCGCTCCGGCTTGAAGGTGCGGTAGTTGATCGTCTCCGGCTTGGTGACTTCACCGTGCGACCAGCTGCGAATCTTCTCCGGCGAGGCGAGCTGAATCTTGATGGCGTCGAAATCCGCAATGTTGTTTCCGAGATCGAATGGGCTCGAGCGGTACAAATTGCCTCCTCACCTGGACGTTCGATAGCCGTCCAGGACTTGCAGCCTTGCGCGGCCGCCTTCGGCTTCCAGTCGCCGGTCCGCCTCCGTTGGCCGTCAGAGCCAACTGTGTGCGAACCGTAATTTCTTCCTGCCTGCCGCCGGAAGCGCAGCCTGCAGGTTCAACTCTTGAGAGCGAGCCAGCGGCGGACGCGGACTGACGATCCGCGGACGCCGCCTAAATCGCTAGTCGGCTACCGCCGCAGCGGGTTCAACCGGAATCCTCGGCTTCACCTTGACCAGTTCCACGTCAAGGCAAAGCGCCTGCAGTTCGCGGATCAGCACGTTGAACGACTCGGGCACGCCCGGCTCGATGGCCGCCTCGCCCTTGACGATGGCCTCGTAAATCTTGGTGCGGCCGTAAACATCGTCGGACTTGGCGGTCAACAGCTCTTGCAGAATGTAGGCCGCGCCGTAGGCTTCCAGCGCCCACACTTCCATTTCGCCGAAGCGCTGACCACCAAACTGCGCCTTGCCGCCCAGCGGCTGCTGGGTAATCAGCGAGTACGGTCCAATGGAACGCGCGTGAATCTTGTCATCGACCAGGTGAGACAGCTTGAGCATGTAGATGAAGCCCACCGTTACCGGCTGCTCGAAGCGCTCTCCGGTCATGCCGTCGTAAAGGAACGTCTTGCCCGAAGTCGGCAGCCCGGCACGCTCCAGCAGCGCCTTGATTTCAAACTCCTTCGATCCGTCAAACACCGGCGAGGCAAAGTAGCAGCGCTCTTCAAGGTCGTGCGCAATCTTGAGCAGCTTGTCGTCGTCAATGCCGTCAAAGTCGGGAACGAACGGCATGCCGGTAAAGAGTTCGCGAATCGCCCGGCGAGCTTGCTCCGCGCCATCGCCGTACTCAGCCAGAAGCTCGGTAAGTTTCTTGCCGATCTCGGCCCCGGCCCATCCCAGGTGCGTTTCCAGGATCTGGCCGACGTTCATACGGGAAGGCACGCCAAGCGGATTCAGCACAATCTCCATCGGGGTTCCGTCTTCCAGGTACGGCATGTCCTCTTCCGGCAGAATGCGCGCGATGACGCCCTTGTTGCC
>CAZQDD010000104.1:0-4500 GCA_964591805.1 uncultured Acidobacteriaceae bacterium
GGCGGCGGATTCAGCAGCATCAACGTGCAACTGCGCAAGCAGTTTGAGCTGTTCTGCAACTTCCGGCCCATTCGCAATCTTCCCGGCGTGGCCACCCGTTACCCCGGCGTCGATCTCATCATCATCCGCGAAAACACCGAGGGACTGTACTCCGGCATTGAGCACGAGGTGGTTCCGGGCGTGGTGGAAAGCATCAAGATCATTACCGAAAAGGCCTCCACGCGCATCTCGCGCTGGGCCTTCGAGTACGCTCGCAAGTTCGGACGCAAGAAGATTCACGCCATTCACAAGGCCAACATCATGAAGCTGTCCGACGGATTGTTCATCCGCTGCTCGCGCAACATCAGCACGGAATATCCGGAGATTACCTACGGCGAGCACATTGTGGACAACACCTGCATGCAACTGGTCACCAATCCCTACCAGTACGACATGCTACTGCTGGAAAATCTCTACGGAGATATTGTCAGCGATCTTTGCGCCGCTTTTGTCGGCGGGCTGGGTCTGGTTCCGGGAGCTAATTTCGGACACGAGTGCGCCATCTTTGAGGCCGTGCACGGATCGGCCCCGGACATTGCCGGACGGGGCATCGCCAACCCCACGGCAGTGCTGCGCTCCGGCATCCTGATGCTGCGCCACCTGGGCGAGGCAGACGCGGCCAACAAGGTGAAGTATGCCGTGCACGCAGTCTATGGCGAGAGCCAGCACATCACCCGCGACATGGGCGGGGTGGCCAGCACGGGCGAGTTCGCCGACGCCGTGATCGAGGCCATGGAGAATCCTGCCTGGCGCGACCAGGCAGCCAGGGAAACCGCGCCGGTGTAGACTCATCCCGGAGCGTGACAGGCTTCCGCATGGTTCGACGCCTGTTGGTCTCCGCCATTTGACAAGCTGGCGGCGGGCTGAGGCGCGTCCGCCGCGCCACCTGGTTTTTCCGCTGGGGATTGCGAAAATCGGAATGCTTTTCCGGGAAAATGTCGCCGCCGCACCCATCCCGCTGCATCGCCAGCGCCGCCAGGATCATCTTCTCCCTATAAGGTTGCTAGAATGAAACATTCGCCGGCCCGGGAGAATGCGGCGCGATTAGAAATCGTATGCCGGCCCGCGGCCCATCGAGTTCCCTGAACCTCATGACGGAATTTCCAAACGCTCAGAGCATTGCGTATCATCGCGCGCACCACCGCTTCACCATGCTGGCGGCCGGGTGCGTCTTTCTGCTGATCGTCGCCGGGGCGCTGGTGACCAGCAACGACGCCGGGCTCTCCGTACCGGACTGGCCCACTTCGTTCGGTTCCCTTTACCGCATTCCGCCGCTGGTGGGCGGGGTAAAGTTTGAGCACGGACACCGCATGCTGGCTGAGTTCATCGGCCTGCTGACGATTGCGGTCGCCTGGTGGACGCAAAAGGTGGAGCAGAGGCGCTGGATGCGCATTCTGGGCTGGTGCGCACTGGGCACGGTGATTGCCCAAGGCATACTGGGCGGACTGACCGTGCTGTTTTATCTGCCGCCCGCGGTCTCCACGGCACATGCGACCCTGGCACAGATATTTTTCTGCATCATGGTCAGCATGGCCTTCCTTACCAGCCGGAGCTGGGTGCAGGCGCCTGCCATCCTCATCCACGCGGGCGCGCGTCCCCGGCTTACCACGCTGGCCGCGATGACCGTGGCAGCCGTTTGGGGACAGCTCATCATGGGTGCTGCCTTCCGCCACTCGGGAATCCGGCTGCTGCCGCACATCCTCGGCGCCTGCGTGGTCTTCGTGATGGTGAACTGGCTGGCGATTACCGTGCTGAAGCGCCATCGCCTGGCGCCGCAACTGGCCACGCCGGCCAGGGTGCTGCTGATCCTGCTGGGAGTGCAGATCGCTCTCGGCATCGCCAGCTACATTACCCGCGTACTGTGGAGCCGGGGGACGGCTACCCCGCTGGCCAGCATGGTGATTGCGACCGTGGCCCACGTTGCCTGCGGCGCGCTGCTGCTGGTTACGGCGGTGATCCTCGCCATCCAGATTAGCCGCCACGTTGAAGCGCAGACCGAACCGGAAACCGAGCTGGAAACCAAGTCGCAGACCGGACTGGAAGCAGTGCGGCCACCTGCTGGGGCGGTGCGCGCATGACGACGGCCGCTGCCCAACCGCTGGCGGTCGCCACGCGCGGCCCCATGGAGATTCTGCGCGACTATGCGCAGCTCACCAAGATTCGCGTCACCACCCTGGTGGTGGTTACCGCCTGGTGCGGCTTTTTCTTCGGGGCGCGCAAGTCCGCGCTGCCGGTGCTCACCATCAAACTGCTGTGGGCGCTGGCCGGAATCGGCATGGTTGCAGCCGGAACCGCGTGCATGAATGAGATCATCGAGCGGAAAAGCGACGCCCTGATGCGGCGCACCGCGCTGCGCCCGCTGGTAACGCAGACCATGGGCGTGGGCCACGCCATCGCCGTCTGGGCGGTACTCACCGCGAGCGGCGCGACTCTGCTGTGGGTCAGGCTGAATCCGCTCACTGCCCTGCTCAGTTTGCTCACTGCCGTCTGCTACCTGCTGATGTACACGCCGCTGAAAAAGATCAGCCCGCTGTGCACCTTCATTGGAGCCTTCCCCGGGGCCATGCCCGGAGTGCTGGGCTGGACCGCCGCGCGCGGCAAGCTGGATTACGAGGCGCTGGTGCTGTTCGCCATTGTCTTCTTCTGGCAGTTTCCCCACTTCCACTCCATCGCCCTGCTTTACCGCGATGACTACGCCCGGGCGGGCATCCGCATGTTGCCGGTGGTGGAGAGCGACGGACGCTCCACGGCCCGCCAGATCCTGATGTACGGCGCGGCCCTGCTGCCGACCACGCTTGCACCCACCCTGCTGGGCATGGCCGGGCTGTCTTATTTTATCGGCGCCTCGGCCCTGGGACTGGCCCTGTTCTACTTCTGCGCCCGCATCTGGAGCGAATGCCTGCCGCCTTCCACACCGCGCTCGCGGATACTGGCGCGTTCGCTGCTAAAGGCTACCGTTACCTACCTGCCCCTGCTCTTTGCACTGATGATGCTGAACAGCGCCGCATGACGGGCGCCCGGCTGGTAAAACACCGAGGACTGATTTGACCACCAGGACGCAAGAACTTGAGCACGACGCTTCCACCGGGCGCGCCCCCGGCGCCGTGATCCGGATCGAAAACCTGCGCCATGTCTATGGCGACCGCACGGCGCTGAACGGAGTGTCATTCGAGGTCAATCGCGCAGAGATCTTCGGGCTGCTCGGCCCCAACGGCAGCGGCAAGACCACCATCTTCCGCATTCTGACAACCTTGATGCTGCCGACCGATGGACGCGCCCTGATCCTGGGCCACGACGTGGCTTTGGACCCTGGCGGGGTGCGCCGCCAGATTGGCGTGGTCTTCCAGTCGCGCAGCATCGACGTGAAGCTTACGGCGGAGGAAAACCTCATCCACGTCGGCCATCTCTATGGCATTACCGGGGCGATACTGAAAAAGCGGGTGGCTGAAATGCTGGAGCGGGTCGCGCTGACGGACCGCGCCCACGACCGCGCCGAGAGTTTTTCCGGCGGCATGCAGCGCCGTCTCGAACTGGCCAAGGGGTTGCTCCACCATCCCCAGGTTCTGCTGCTGGATGAGCCGAGCACCGGCCTGGACCCAGGGGCGCGCCGCGATCTCTGGCAATACCTCCAACTGCTGCGCGACCAGGAGGGGATTACCGTCATGGTGACTACGCACCTGATGGAAGAGGCGGAAAAGTGCGACCGCCTCGCCATCCTGAGCCACGGCAACCTGGTCGGCCTGGGCACGCCGGCGCAGTTGAAGAGCGAGATCGGCGGCGACGTGATCCTGCTCGACGCCCACGATCCGCCCCGGCTCGCTGCCGCCATCCGCGCGCGCTTCGGCGTGGACGCCGTGGTGCTCGACGATGGCCGCGTCCGCATTGAGCGCGAGGCCGGTCACCGCTTTATCACCGACGTAGTTGAGGCATTCCCCGGCGAGATCGACGCGGTCCGGGTCAGCAAGCCGACGCTGGAAGATGTCTTCATCCGGCGCACCGGCCACCGCTTCTGGAATGAAGATGCGCAGGGGTTGGAAGAGCGCGTGGCCGAAACCGCGAAAAAGAAAAAGCGTTAAACAGGATTGGGGCTGAACTTGGCAACCGAAACAACAGTACAACCGGCACTCAGCAGCGGCTCCACCTTCAGCATCATGCCCGCGCTCTCACTGTGGCGGCGCGAGGTGGTACGCTTCTACCGCAACCTCAGCCGCGTGGTGGGCGTCATCGCCTCTCCCCTCATCTTCTGGCTGGTGATCGGCGCCGGTTTTGGCAACTCCTTCCGCAATCCCACCACGGGCCGCGGCCAGAACTACCTTGATTTCTTTTTCCCCGGCGCGCTGATGATGATCGTACTGTTCACCTCGATCTTCGCCATGATGTCTCTGATTGAGGATCGCAACGAAGGATTTCTGCTCTCCGTGCTGGTGGCCCCGGTGCATCGTTCGGTGATCGTGCTGGGCA
>CAZQDD010000105.1:0-4477 GCA_964591805.1 uncultured Acidobacteriaceae bacterium
CGGAAGGCTGGAACTTCCGAACACGCAACAGCGTCCCGGCATTCCAATATTGAAGAACACCAATTGACGACTACTCGACTACTCCAGGGCGGACCATTTCCCTTGGCCGCCCTGGAGGTCTTTTCCATTACTCTGCGACCGTAGTCTGGTGGGCTCGCTTAGCAGGGTGCCAATATGGTGGAGGCTGACCTGGCAGGTAGGCGTATAAGTACAACGAAGGATCGATCGCTGGAAATATTGGCCGCAGCCGGAGCCGAGGTCCGACGTGGCGACGATCCGGACACTGGCGCGGTTTGAACGTAGTTGACCGCCAGTGTCCGTCCGCCTTGACCGGGAGAGCCCAGCGGGCACGCTTGCATCCTATGCGCCTGGCGCCGGCTTTTCGCGTGAAATCAGCGCGTGCTGGTCACCAAACTCGAATGTGGCTCCCGCCTCCCATCCGATGAACACGGGCAAGTGAAGCTGGTCATATAGGCTTTTGATGAATGCGATATCCTCATCGCGCGCAGGGCAGTCGAGCACAAGCAGCCAGCGATCGTGGGGGTACCGCAGAGGATAGTAGTTGTATTCGAGGATTTGTCCCAGCGCCTGACGAATCGCATACCGTGTTTCCTTGTTGTATGCAATCTTAAACTCCACGAGAAATCGCGTTTCCGCTATCTGGAACACGGCATCAATCTGCTCCTTTTCCTGCGTTAGCCTAACCCGATGCGTAGCCATAAGCCACGATGCGAATCTGTTCGAGAGTGCGACATGTTGACGACAGATCTCTTTCGTCGCGGCCGGAGTGTATCGGAAGTAGGAGCCCTCCTGTAGGAGCCGGAGATGAGCGATCTCGTCTTCGGGAGCTACTTGATCCCCAGATCGCAGCAGTTGCAGGCGCTCCAGTCGCTCGAACTCCTGAACTCTATCACGATTGAGTTGTAAGAGAGTAGTCTGGCCGGTCTTGTCGCGATAGGAAAAGGGAAGGAAGTTACGGTTCCAATCGACTTCGATCAGATGACACCACGGATCTTTACCGCGTGGAGCTACCGGTGATGCCGAAGCGAACCGATATGGGTTCTCGCCATGCCTGCCACGGACATGACCGACAGCTACGATCGCTTTCTTCTTCGAATCACCCACGTATACGACATCTCCACCTCGTATATCCCAAGCGAAGCGACTAATGCTTCCCTTTTGCCCGGGCTCCAAGTCGTCCCATCGTGGTGGCGGGGACGAACGGGAGTGCGCCTGAAGGTCAACATCCTTCACTCCGTCATAGGTAATCGCGATGAGTCCGTCCCTTTCGCACAGTGGCCACAAGTCGTCGCCGCCCTCATCGTCTCTCAGTTTGATACGCCAGTGATTGATTTCCATCAGCTCTCCAGTCCAGCCCTCGCATGACGCGTTACTTCTCCGCGCGGAGAACGGTCCATTGTGTCGCTTTGACAAGAGTAGCAGGCGAAAACCGGTCCAGGATGGGCGTTGAACTTCTTAGCACCCGGATCGCCGCCGCCCCCCTTCCAGTGGGCCTGCGGTCAGTACTGCGGCGTATATCGCGATTAGCTGGCCCTACGCGTCTAGTCGCTCTCGCAGTTAAGGTTTGTGCCCATTTTCCTGCTCAATCCGGCAGGTACAACAAAATCTATCGCCGGGAGTCCAAGGTTTTCAGTACGCAATAATGCAAAGCTCTTGTGGACGTTTGTCCACGCCGGGACATTGGGCCGCGTCTTGGAGGTAGGCACGGGATCTACTTGGCAAGGCGTGGCTAGGATGAGCGGGCTTTGACTGCGCGCGTGGGAGGGCGGCAGGCAAAAGTCGAAGAACATGTGGCGCGAAATTGAAGCTGGAACGCCTGAGAACATCGCTTCGCCGCGTGCGATCATGTTCTACATGGCGTCGAAGAAGCCGGAAAGGAAGAAACCCGCCGTGAAGAAGAACTTCGTGTTGCCGGAGATTCCGCCCATCATGTCGTCGGCTGAGGGTAAGGCGTTTTTTGAAGGGCAGATTGGGGAGGGTCACAAGATTCTCAACATGCGGCCCAGCACCCCGGAGCAACTGAAGGAGATGCAAGAACTGCTGGACCAATGGGAGAAGCAGAACGATAGCACCATAGGGGACATCGACGAGAAGATGCACGAGAGGTATCAGGAGTCCGACAAGCACATCGTTGGCCCGGAGCACTTTGACGAGGAAACGCTGTCCGAAGCAGCTGGACGCGTGAGAAGCCAAGTCACTGAGCGCACTGAGCTGTTCTCGAAATTCGTAGCTGAGCTGTCGAAGCGCCGCTAGATTTTGCCCTAGCCAGTGGGCGAACCTGAGCTGCCGCGAAGTCATTGCTGGGCGGATCACGCACCAACCGGAGGCAAGGCGCGAATCCGTCCATGTTGCCACTCCCGCAGCTACATCCCGCCATCAAGTTGACAGGCCCGTGCAAGATACCCGACCGCCAACGGAAGATCCTGCCTGACGTTGAAGTGTTTGAAGTAGTCGGCTAGGTCCTGCAAAACTCCAGGCAGGCATAGAAACCCGGAATTTCTTTCCGCCTCACCAGATGGTTGTGCCGGGATTTCGGTCACCGGGGGATTTGGTCCACCGTTTTTGCTGGGCACTCGGAAGCGAAGCCGTGGCCCTTTTTTTGGAGCGATGCAGGAATTGGTGGAAACTTGGGCATGCAGAAAACCGTTGTTTTCACTATCGCCATTGCCCTGGCGGCCAATGCTCAGAGGATCGAAACGGAGCAGTCGGATCGGCACAAGGTGATCCGGGTCGAGACGGCCCCAAACCATTTGAGCATCATCGAACTGGCGGAGCCCGTCATCGAGGTCGCGGCGGGGAGCTCGTCATACAAGATTGAATGGCGCGGCAACAAGGTATTTGTCCAGCCTCTCGACCCCGAAGCCACAACGAACCTGTTTATCTGGACAGCGTCCGGGCGTTTGAGCTACGAACTGGTCCCGGCGCCATCCGTCGAGGAGATGCACTTCGCCATCGACCAGGAACCCAGCCCCACTGTCGCCAAGGTGGCGGTTCCAGAAAAACCTACCGAGGATCCGCGGGCCATCCAGGAGGCTAAGCTCGCCTCGGAGATGCTGCTTGCCAGCACACCGGTACGCCTGGCCGGGGAACCGAAGAATCGCGCCCGTGTGGAAGTCATCCTGAAGGACATTTATCGGAGGGACGATCGCATCTATGTCCGCTACGCAATTCAGAACAAGGGCCCGTCGACATACGTACTCGGCACGCCGGGCGTGTTCACGCTCCGTTCGCCGCGCAGTTCCAGTTCGCTTTACATGCTGTCTCAAGCCCAGCTCGTGGGCGACGGGATTCGCATTACGAGCGAAGGGCAGGCTCCCGTCAAAGTGTTGAATGCGGAGGTGCACGTGAACGCGGTCGCGCCGGGTAGCACCACTTGCGGATTGATCGGGTTTGAGTGGCCGCCGCGGACGAACGGCCCCGCCGTCGTGAAGTTTGCCTTTCCGCCGGATGGCGCCGGAGAAGTCAGCGCAGTGCTGGTCCTGTGAAAACCATGGAGCACGATGTGGAGATCACGGCGGAGCACGTTCTCTGTCTGGTGCGAGCTAGGGTGAGCCCTGCGATCCCGCCGGAAGCCGCCGCTATCCAGAGCCCTTCGGCAGCGCGGATCGTGGAAAGCTTCCGCACACGATTTGCAAAGGCGTGCGACGCCGGCGTCTGGAAGCGCCTCTCGAATATCGTCTTGGAACCAGCCAACCCTTTCGATCTCAAAACGCACCGCCAGATAAGGCAGGAATCGGTCATTCTTGGGACGCTCGTCTTCACCGCGTTGGGGTTGGCTGTTTACTTCAATCTCAACGCAATTGCGAGGTGAAGGCAAATGCCGAGGAAGCAGAAACCGATTCTTAACCGAATCCTGCAACAAGGAGAGGACGCGGGTCCACTAGTGAGCGCGGCTGTATTGATGCTGGTGGAGGTGGGATATGTAGCGTGGCTCGAACGCTTGCCCGCCCTGCCCAGCCCGGCACATCCGGCCGGGTTCATCGATCTGCCGCCGTGGTATGAGCATCCCAGAGTCGAGGTGACCTTGTTGCTTACCATCCTCGGCGGGATCATCGCTTGGGCTGCCTGCGGAGTTTTCGGCTTCATGCGCAACAGGTCGGACTCGAGCGCCGCGCCGGCGCACCGAGCGATGGCACACCGGCGGCTGAAGACGGCTGCATTCTACGCAGTCGTCGCCGGCGCCGACATGCTCTTCATCCAGTTCCTTCGCACTTAAACCTGCTCGATCATCAAAAAGAACCAATATGGACAACACGGCATCTGGTGACCGGCGGCCAGCAAGCACGCCGCTTTCTGAAACACCGGCCTTCCTCATCGCGATTGGCCTGTGCCTCGTTTGCCTCGTCTACTGGTTCTTGTTGACGAAGGTCTATCACTTCAGCAATGAACAGGCGGTCGAATTGGCGGCTTACATCCTCAGCGGGCTGACAATCCCGAGTTGCGCGGTTTTGCTCTA
>CAZQDD010000106.1:0-4458 GCA_964591805.1 uncultured Acidobacteriaceae bacterium
GAATGTTCTGAATCTGCGTGTGCGCGGGAACCGCTCCCGCACCCAGTCCGACCAGGCCCGCAAAACTGCGTCCATTCAGCGGCAGATCCTTGACCGCCTCTTCCGTGCGGAGATTCTCGATCGTGGCGCTCTCTGTTTGCAGCGCAACCCCTGAATCATGAACTTCGACAGTCTCCGAGGAATTGCCGATGGGGAGCGTCACATTCGAAGAAACGCGCTGTCCAACTTCGAGACGTACGCTCTGGTGCAGGCTTTTGAAGCCCTCGGCCTTGATTTGAATATCGTAGTCGCCCGGATCGAGTGGTGGTGAAACGAACAGTCCCTGGTTATTGGTTGTTGTTTCGGTAGCGATGTCGGTAGCCATGTTATACAGGCTGACCCTTGCACCGCTGACAATGGCTCCAGACGAATCGTTCACCAGACCCGTAATAGTGCCCTTTTCCACGGCTTGCCCGTGAGCAAGAATACCGGCAATGAGAAGCACGAAAGCCGATGCAAGCAACAGAGCGTTGCTGCGAAGTTCGCGAAGAATGGTTGTACGTCGGTTCACAACTGCCTCCAAATGCGGACAACACTGTCCACAAGAAAAATGGCTCACAGCATTTGCCGTGAGCCACGCGATAGGCGGTAGTACGCCTGTCGCTCGTCAGACTGCTACGATGCGCCTGTGCACGGCACGCAGGGCACCAGGAAGAGAGGTGTGAGTGCGGCGACAACAACACCTGCGCGCGAATGAAGCAATGAAGGTTGATTTCATGTCAGGCTTCCCTTTGATGGATGATCTTCGAGAAAACGCTCAGGCAGAGCGCTTATGCGCGCTGCGGCGGCGACTGAAGGTTGTTGGATGAGAAAAGAGGATGCTGCGCGATCAACAACACGAGCGGCGGGGAGCCGGCTCCGTGGCCTGGTGAACCAATTGCGAGTTGCGATTCAAGCGGCGCATCTGTTTCTATTCAGCCATGAACCGAGGCCAGTGTCAAGTGCCTTTTGGTTTTCGTCCTTGACGGGAAGGCCTGAGGCTGGCATGATGAAAAGAACCGGAGCATTGATGGCACATACACTCCCAATCCGCACCTGTTGTTGTCCTGCTGTTTCATTGGCAGTTGAACAGCCTCGTGCGATTGCGGAAACCTAGCTTCGGTTCTACACGGAATCGATTCTCATCCCCGCCCACGAGCGCAACTCGTGGGTTTTTCATTTTCCGGCGCAACCGCGCCACGAATGACGGGGAACAATGAGCGCTACCAAGCCGTTTCACATCATGGCCAAGCCGCACGGGGCCATCTGCAATCTCAACTGCACCTATTGCTATTACCTGGAAAAAGAGAATCTCTACGCGAAGGGCGGGCGCGAGTTCCGCATGAGCGATGCGGTGCTGGAGTCCTACATCCGGCAGTTCATTCAGGCACAGCCAGGGCAGCAAGTGAGTTTTGCCTGGCAGGGCGGCGAGCCGACGCTGCTCGGCATTCCGTTCTTCGAGCGCGTGGTTGAATTGCAAGAAAAATATGCCGGCGGAAAAAGCGTCGACAATGCATTCCAGACCAACGGAACGCTGCTCGACGATAAGTGGGGCGAGTTTCTCGCCCGCAACAAGTTTCTTGTCGGCCTCTCCATCGACGGGCCCGAGGAGTTGCACGACGCATACCGTTTGGACAAAGGCGGCCAGCCTACACATGCGCGTGTCTTGCGCGGCCTGGGCTTTCTGAAGAAGCATGGCGTCGAGTTCAACACGCTTACCGTCGTCAATCGGAAAAACTCTTATCACCCGCTGAAGGTCTACCGCTTTTTGAAGGAGATCGGCAGCAAATATCTGCAATTCATCCCGGTCGTGGAGCAGCAGGCAAGCGTGCCCGATCCCAATGGACTTGTGCTGTTGAAGCCCTATGCTCGGCAGGAGACGCAGGTCTCCGAGTGGTCCGTTGAGCCGCTCCAGTTTGGAAAGTTTCTCTCCTCGGTTTTCGATGAATGGGTGCGGCAGGACGTGGGCCGCGTCTTCGTGCAGGCCTTCGATGTGGCGCTGGAATCCTGGGCCGGAGTTCCGCAGAGCCTGTGCGTCTTCTCGCCCCAGTGCGGACAGGCGCTGGTCGTCGAGCACAACGGCGACCTCTACTCCTGCGATCATTTTGTCTATCCCGAAAACAAGCTCGGTAACATTCTGGAACGCACACTGCAAGGTATGCTGCACTCGCCGCAGCAGAAGAACTTTGGCAACGCGAAAGAGTTCGCACTAGTGAGCGATTGCCGCCAGTGCGATGTGCGCTTCGCCTGCAACGGCGAATGCCCCAAGCACCGCTTTACCACAACGGCGAGCGGCGAATACGGATTGAACTATCTCTGCGCCGGATACAAACACTTCTTCCGGCACATTGATCCGTATATGCGTTTCATGGCGAATGAATTGAAGATAAACGGCGCTCCGGCACGCGTGATGGAGTGGGTGCGAAAAGGCGGCCCTGGGCGTGTCAGCGCTTTCGCATGGGAGGGACGCAATGCGCCAGCCCATGTGTAGACAGCGTTGTTGTTGATTCCTGCATAACTTCTTTTCCGACGAGGAAACAAGCACGCATTCCGCTCCGAGTGTCTTCGGGAGGCGGCGCAATTCCATGCTGGCGACGGATAGCCGAGTTGTTGAGTCAAGACTCAGATTCGAGAGGACGAAGATGAATGAGAAAAGTATTTTGACAGCGTTGACTTCGACGCTGATACTGGCGGCGGGCGCACGAAACTCGCTGCATGCACAAACATCGCAACCTTATCAGGGCGTCGTCGGCCGGACTCTGGCCGAATCCAAAGAATGGTGGCCTGAGCCGGTGAAGGCTCCCAATGGCGCACCCAACGTGGTCTGGATTCTGATCGACGACGTGGGCTATGGCGCATCCGGAACCTTCGGCGGCCTGATCGATACGCCTACCTTCGACGCGCTTGCCAACAACGGCCTGCGTTACACGAACTTCCACACCTGCGCCATCAGCGCGCCCACGCGCTCGGCCCTGCTGACAGGACGCAACAGCGCATCGGTGCATGAGTCGGGCTTCTCGCACGTTTCCGCATCCGCTGGTTTCCCCGGCTGGGATGGCCGCGTGCCTGCTACGGCTGGCACCATTGCAGAAATTCTGCGCGACAACGGATACAGCACCTTCGCCGTAGGCAAGTACGGCATCACACCCGATGAAGAGGCCTCCGATTTGGGCCCCTTCGATCACTGGCCGACGGGCAAGGGCTTCGATCACTTCTTCGGATTTCTCGGTTCGCAAACCGATCAGTACAAGCCCGATCTGGTCGAGGATCAGGCGCACGTCAAACCCGACGGCCGCCACCTGAGCGATCAGATTACCGACAAGGCGATCTTCTATATCGACCGCGTAAAAAAGATCGATCCCAACAAGCCCTTCTTCCTCTATTACGCGCCCGGCGCCACTCACGCGCCGCATCAGGTCGACAAGTATTGGAGCGATCAATACAAGGGCAAGTTTGACAAGGGCTGGGACTGGTATCGCCAGGAGGTCTTTGAGCGCCAGAAGAAGCTCGGCGTGATTCCTGCCAACGCCGTTCTGCCCGATCGGAATCCGGACTTGAAGGCGTGGGACTCTCTGACTCCGGAAGAAAAGAAACTCTATGCCCGCTTCATGGAAGTCTATGCCGGTTATCTGACCTATACGGACTACAAAATCGGACTGCTGATCAATCACCTGAAAGAGATCGGCCAGTTCGACAACACGCTGATCTTCATCTCGATCGGCGACAACGGCGCCAGCAAGGAAGGATCGCAGAACGGAGTGATCGACCGGCGCGCTGTTCCAGGTCTGACCTTGCCAAATGCAAAAGTAACCGAGCAGGAAAACATCGCCTACAACATTTCAAAAAGCGATGAGATCGGCACGCCCGCATCGACCAACGGCAACTATCCGCTGGGCTGGGCGCAGGCCGCGGACACGCCCTTCAAGTATTGGAAGGAAGACGCCAACAGCGAAGGCGGCACACACAATCCGCTCATCGTCTCATGGCCGAAGGGCATCACTGACAAGGGCGGCATTCGCTATCAGTACAGTCACGTGATCGATTTGTTGCCAACTACGCTAGATCTGGTTGGGATCAAGGCGCCCGAAGAGATCCGCGGCGTCAAACAGCAGCCCATCGAAGGCATCTCGTTCGCCGATTCGATCAATAATGCCAGCGCACCTTGGCACCACACCGAGCAGTATTACTACATCTTCGGTTCGCGGTCGATCTACAAGGACGGTTGGAAGGCCGAGTTGGCCTATCCCAATGACATTCTGGTCAAGTTTGCCGCGACCAATCCGCCACTCGACGAAAGCAAGTGGGAACTTTACAACCTGAACGACGATCCGACCGAACGCATCGATCTCGCGAAGAAGTATCCGGAGAAGCTCGCTGCATTAAAGGCTGAGTTCGAAGCGCAGGCTCAATCGCACCATCTCTACCCGTACATCACCTTCG
>CAZQDD010000107.1:0-4352 GCA_964591805.1 uncultured Acidobacteriaceae bacterium
AACTCGACCGCGAATTGCCGGGCCAACTGGCGTCGTTTACCGAATCAGTCACTCAGACCGGGTCGAATCTCGACGAACTGAGGACCCAGCACGTGGCCGCGATTAAGGCGGTCGAAGCTGAGAACCGGAAGAAGATGGACGACAAGAAGAAGGGAAACGGGTCCAGGCCTGCAAGCACACCCCCAGCCACCTCAACACCGACCGCGGAGTTCAAGGAGGGCAAACCGATCTTCGGGAGCAAAGGTCCCCAACAGCCGGTTGAAAGCCAAAGCCTGTTCGATAATCCGGCGTCAGAGGACGCCGCCGGGGAAACTCCGACCACTTCCCAGCCGCAACACCCCAACGCATCGGCGGGCTCTTAGTCTACCCGACCGCTTTGCAGAATCTCGCGTTCGCATAGACCAACGCAGCCAAGGTGGTTAGGCGCCATGTCCGGCAAATGTCGTGGACGGCGTATCATGGGATCTGCCACCGGAACCGGCTGGACCTTTGGGGCTCACCTCGCGACGGAAGAAGTCGACGCTCGGCCGAGACGGTGCCAGTCTCAAAACTGAATGCGGGGCATCTTACAATTTTTCATGTACCACTGCATTGCATTCATTTGCGCCGTCGAGTCTGCCTTTGGAGATTTGCCAGTCAGGGCTTGGCATATCCGCTGTAACTCAGTTTTCAGTGGAGCGGAGAAAACATGTCGAACGTTGTGCATTACCCGCTCACCGTCGGTGATGGTGATAAAGCACGAGGAGAGTCGACTCATTCGCTGCAGCAACCAGTACGCATGATATGGTTCCATTGCTTCGGGGAGCGATGGCGTTAGTAAGGATTCCATGCGTAGCGGAGCAGCTGGGTCGTCTTCAACCAAAACGTAATGGGCAACGACTGGCCCGTAAGGAGTATCCGAAAGCACGGGATGCCACGTAGACCGCATTTTGTTAGAGATCTGAACATCAGATTGACCATGCGCGTCCTTAACGATAGCTATTCCAATCTGCAAGCCATCTCGGACTAGTTGTACCGACTGGTTCAACTTGAGACTTTGAGCCATGACCGGATGCAGCGAGCCGGCGGAAGTTGACCATGGCGGGTACAAGAACAAATGGCCCCATTTTGCCCAATGGTCGCGTCTCATAAGTGCTTCGAAATTCGATTCGTCAATTGCCAGCACTTGGTCGATAACCTGTTTAGCGGTGTCATTTTGGAGCCCACAGGAAAGCGCTCCAGCCTTGGCGATAAGGAGATTCGAATTGTTGGGCGCTATAACAAGCGCCCTGTCGATGGCGGAGGCCAGCCGAAGCGCTTCGGTATTGGTAACGGAAAAGACGCCCGGGACGAGGTTGATGATCTGATCCGCGATATGAGAGGCTTCGGCAATCTCCCGTCGCGCTGGATGATCTGGATCAGACAGATTCGGTGATTGGGAGGGGCGGTCAGCCGCCCGGCCGCTGAAGACCCTTTTCAAGAAGTCCATCGCTAGAGTGTAACAAACCGCGGCATTCGACAGTTGGGCCGCGGTAAATCATTGCCACGGCAGTTTCGACAGTGGCGAACGAACCTTTAATCAGACGCAAGGCTTGTGGTGCTGAACACGGTCGCACATTCGTTGCAGCGCCGGTTGGGGCTCCCAGAGTCGGGGTAAGGTTCATAGGTACCCTTCCCACAATACGGACAAAGGTAGCCGCCGCCGGGTGAACGACGCCCTGGGACAACCCCGCTGGGCTTGGGCTGGCCCAACTGCTGGGGCGTTGGCGGTTGCGGGGGCTGATTGGCCTGCCTGAAAATCTTCAGTGCCTCGACGGCATTGCCCGAGACGAACGGATCGCCCGCATGTTCGAGCTGGCGCAAGGAATCTAATATCGCTGTTCGATTGCCGAGCTTTGGGTCTCGTCGCATGGCTCTCATCAGAAGATGAGCAGCACGACCCATATCCATGACAGGGCCGGCGTTCTTGGCGCGAACCTCTCCTAGAGTATCTGCGAAAAGGTCTTCGGCTCCCATCTTCTCGGCCATTTTCCTCAACTCCCTCAACGGGTCGTTAGCAGCATATCTGCTACCCGCAGCTTTGCCTGCTTCCTTCACGAAAGTGTATGTACTTGCAAGCTGTTTGGCCAGAGTTTCGGCGAATGCGGGTTCCGATACCAAGACTTCTGCGGCGGTTTCGCTGATTTCATCAGCACGTTTTCTCGATGATTCCGCCAGAAACTCCATGGTCTTGCCACCTCGGGCCAACTGCACCATGTTCGCCTTTATGCATTCGAAGTCCGCATCCAGATGTTTTTGGAAATCCGTCCGGGACATGGACAAGAGTTCCGAAAAGCGGTCGAGCGCCCTTCGAGCAGCGGGATCACTACCAGCCTGTTGAAGGCACGAATACAGCGCGAAACGGCTAGATGGCAATTTCACGGTCAGCAAACTGAATACACCTTCGACCACATGGCCATTCACCGTTACGCCCAGTTCCGGCTCACGATTTAGCGAAACGAACACGCCAATCTTTTCGGCGCGTCCGATCTTGTCCATGATTTCGTCAACAACGGCTGCGAAATCACCAGTGAGTGAACGCGTGAACTGAAGATTTTCGGTGACCATAAGGTCTTGGCGGCCCTTCCAGATCGCGGGGAGTTTCCTCGTGAGACTCACCGACGCCCGCGATGCGTTTCGGATGGGCGCGTCGCGAAGTACCTCGCTGAGCTGGCGGAGGAGGTTGGGAGAAGGCCAGTCTTTTCCTTCCTTCTCTTTTGCCGAGCAATATTGGAGGATTGCCGAGAAGTCCGCCGCCTTTTCGTAGGTCAGCCTGTCCGTCCCAGGGGTGCTTTGGGTCGCCGCCGCGCTACGCGCCGGTGGTTTCTCTTGGGGCTGCTTCTTACCCGAGCCGAAGATGCGTGCAAAGATACCCATAATTTCAGCCTCAAACTAGCGCGCCGCCTTCCGGACGTAGGGCTTGCCGGTATGAAAGATGGCGATCATTCTCCCTTGAATGGCGTCCGTACCGAACTTATGTATCTTCGTGCGCGCGTTGTCGATCTCCTTGCCTGATTTTTGCTCATAGCTGAACATCAACCCCATGGTGAAAGCTTCCAAGGATTCCGGGCCGCTGGCCGAGACCGCAAAATAGACGCCTGCAGTACCCTTAGCGTAACCGTTCGCCGCCAGGATTCGTGAAATCAGTGACTCCCGGTTCGCCGGGCTCGGCCCTGGCGGAAGATAGCTGATGATGTAGTATTCGGCCTGCTCGGTGGGATCGTCGATGAACTTGACGTTGCCTCCGCACGCGAAGCACGCCTTGCCGCCGAAGACTTGATGTGTCTTAGCTTCTTTGCCCAAGCAGGTGCCGCAGTAGATTGTGCTGCATTGCGTGCAGCGGAAGCCGCAGCGACTCGCGTTCTCGTTAAGATCGCGCTGGAGATTGTGCTTAATCTCCTCTGTTTGCGCCGACCTAGCCGCCATCTGCTCGAAAGAATTGGGTCCTGTAAAGCTGCTGATGCCCCGATCCACGTCCACCTGCCCGTTTTCATCCACGCGGCCACCATACCTTGCGGCTATGTCACGCATACCTTGGAGGCGTTCAGCGTTGGTGATAACAGGTGTTCCACACCTACCGCACGCGGGCTTGGCCGCAGAGATCTTCGAAGATCTAAAGAGGTTTTTCAAAAAACCCATACCGCGATTGCTCCTTCGGTTTCGAATGATAACAGAAAGCGCAATCCTGTTGTGCTCTTGGAGAAACACCACATGGCGACCCAGCGAATGCTGGCTGCGGTCACTGGCCGCCACAAAAGAGAAGAAGAGAGGGAGGTTTGAAAATCGATGACCATCGAAACCATGACTCGAGAATTCCGCTATGACTCAGTCCGACTATCCGACCCTGGTCCGAGGCTCACCGTAGAAGAAGTCCGGACTGCATTTTCAGCGATGTACCCGGAGATTGCGACGGCTGTCGTTACTGGGCCTGAGGCGATCGGGAACAAACTCGTTTACCACTTCGCCAAGGCGATCGGCACAAAAGGATGACGAAGAAGAACGTGCTCAGCGAGCTCCAGCGCGTAATCGAAGGACAGACTGGCAAGACCAGCCAGATCGTTCGGGAGTTCAAGAGATGTCCACAGTTCCAACAGTCCTGCCAAATTCTGGTGCACGCGCTTCGGCACAACGTTTACGGGCGCAAGAGTCCGGCGCTGAAGGCGCCACTCGGACTCGTGCCCCCTGGCTGATTGCGCCCGGACGCAGCCTGAGCGTTCCGCGACTCGATCAGGTTGGCCTTCGACACTCGTCATTCGGAAGCGATGCAGCCGCGGCGCAATTCGCAACCGTTCTGATCGAACTCGGCATCGGCAGTCCATCCGATTGGATCGCAT
>CAZQDD010000108.1:0-4325 GCA_964591805.1 uncultured Acidobacteriaceae bacterium
GATGCCCGCCGACGACCCCGCCGTAGCCGGCACAACTATGCCTTAATTTTGGCAAGGTTATGCCTTTATTCCAGACTGAAAAAATCCATGTTGTTGGAGCGTACCGTGCATTTGGGCGGAAGACTAAAGCTTGGCCATTACCCACTGCCGCCCGACGAGGGCGACAAGATCCGCAACCTTCTCCAGTTCGGCCCTGAGACCACCAGCGTGGTCGATCCTTGCGTTGGAACGGGCGCAGCACTGCTGAAAATCACCTCCGGTAGCAACGTCCGCATGTACGGCATTGAGTTGGATGCCGCCCGTGCCACCGCGGCGGCAGCCGCGGGCATCACGACAATCCAGGGCAGCACATTTGACACGCGCAGCAAGGTTGAGCGGTTTTCTCTGCTTTACCTCAATCCTCCATATGACAGCGAGATTGGCAGTCTCTCGAACCGGCGCATGGAGGAATTGTTCCTCGACTACACCTTCAACTGGCTCCGCATTGGCGGTGTGCTCGTGTTCGTGATCCCCTTTGAACGGTTGAAGAATTGCGTGGATGTTCTGTCTACGCATTTTACCGACGTTCGCCCCTATCTGATGACGGACCCGGAATCCGAGCGCTTCGGGCAGATTGTGGTTTTTGGCACTCGCAAGCGTGTGACCGGCGCGACCGTTCGTAACGCCAGACAGTCACTCGTCAACTACTGCAAGGGCTACATCCCGCTGCCCACGCTGTCAGGCAACGAGAAGCCTTACGTCGTCCCATCTTCGCCGGGCACGACTCTGACCTACGTTGGCCTGCCGCTGGACAGCATCGAAGATATGCTGCCGCGGTCCTATGCGTATCAACAGGCTATCCAGCAGTTCTTCCTCCCTGCTCCGACCGTGAGCAAGGGCCGCCCGTTGACACCGCTACACGCGGGTCACGTGGGTCTCTTGTGCACCGCCGGTTTGTTGAATGGCGTATTCGGAGAGTGTGAAGATCGCCACCTCGCACGCTGGCGCTCAGCGAAGCACGTTACCACCGTCGAGGAAGTCGAGACCAATGAAGATACAGGGGAAACCATCTTCGTCAAGCGCCACACTGAGCGCTTTTCAAATGACGTCACCCTTTTGTTCGAGGATGGACGCACCCAAGTTCTCGGCGAGAAACCACCTCTAACCGACAATAACGCCGATGACTCTGGCGAAAAAGCAGCTGCATGAAGCCGATTTGTCCGCGGCAGGACGCGCGGCGCTTGAGGAGATAACAGTTTGGAAAACGCTCACCTTCGGTTAGGCCAACTCGAGTTCAGGCAAAATACCGACAAAATCAGCACAACGCTCCGCGTGCACTGCGACTGCTATATGGGCGACGAGGAGGACGAAGGTCTCCTCCTCTCCGTATTTGGCGGCGACAATGAAATCGCGGCCATCTCGGCGGCAATCGCATCCAATGCAGCCTTTTCATTGAAATACCCCAGTGATGATGGCGAGATCGGTCTCTGTGTACGAATGGGAGAGAACGCGGCGAACCTGCGCGGCACAGTCCTGGTGCCGGGCATGAAGCATCCGGTTCGGCACCTGGTAGTTGTCTCTCAAACCCTTCGGCAGAACGGCATTGACGGCCGTACTTTTCTGCTCAACTATTCCTCGGATGTCGCCTGGTCTTTGATGGCCTCGGTGATGGGATTACCCGCGCGACCTGAGTGGGGCGACTGGGTCATTGACCAACTCGACTCGCAAAAGCGCATCACCCCGCTGATTGGCTTTGGCTGCAATCCCTACAGCGTTCGAGCGAGCCGCGATGAACTGCTCCAGATTCTCGGCAACGGGGTCCAGGAGAAGCATCTCCCGTTTCCTGAGACGAACGGGCCGGTACATTGGCCGGAGTTTACGGTTCGCGATGCGCTTCAGGTTGCTTCGCCTGCTCTTGGCAATTTCCGAGCCGCTGCTATGGCGGCCTAACTCTCCTTGCAGCTTTGTGCTGCAAGAGCCTACCGTGCGCGCACTAGATCACCGATGCGCATTTGGCAATAACCGACGTTGAATCTCATAACCTGATCGTTCAACCCTTTCCGACGTTAACCCCACAACCCGACGAAGTTTCAAAAGCGCGCCCGGCAGACACTGCTTGCCGCGCTGCACGACAAGGCGGCCCAGTTAGCGCTGTTCCGCCACCTCTTCCTACAGACAAAGAGCGAAACGCAAATGGAAATGCAGACCTTCTATAATTATTTGCGCACCTACGCCAACGAACTCGGGCGCAGGATCGTCGATACCTACCCGCCTTTGCACGCTCCCAATGACCCGCCTGCGCCCGAGTTGTCGCGTTTGCTGCGTAAGCCCCTGCCTGCGCAGGAACTTGCGATCATGGGATGTGTGAAGTACCTCGTAGATCACGATGCGGTCAAGGTCGTTGGCGAGTGCGGAACAGGTAAGACTTTCATGGCCGGAGCCGGTGTTGCGTATGTTGCCGCACACTCCAAGCCATTTTCCACGATTGTTATGTGTCCCCCTCACCTTACTGAGAAATGGGCACGCGAAATTCTGATTGCGGTTCCCCACGCAAAGACCTACATCATCGAAGATCTACGCAACGGCGGCGACCAGAAGAAGCCGCACGGGGTAGTGGAAATTCAGTACATCAACGGCCTGATGAAGCGCAAAGGGCTCGCCACCAGCCTGCCCCAATTGCGCGCCATGGGACGCAAGCAGTGGCTCGCGCAGCACCCCTATCCGACCTACTTCATCGTGGGCAAGGAGAAGGGCAAGCTCGGCTACTACTGGAAGCACGTCTACGGCAAGGGGGCGCAGAGCAGCGAGCACGCCGGCAGTGTGGTCAACATTGACACGGCGTTGCCGGTGGCGAAGTCCACCAACGGCATCCTCACCTACGACGACTTCGACGATCGGCGCAAGCACTCCGAGACGGTCGAGCGCAGCAAGGGCGGGACCAGGCTCTACTCGCCCCTCTGGTCGGCCGACCGCGCGAAGATCCAGCGTATGGCGCCCATGGATTACATGGGCCGCTACATGCTAGACTTCTTCGACTTTTCGATCGCCGACGAGGTTCATCAATTGTCCGGCGATACCGCGCAAGGCAACAGCCTGGCGGTCCTGGCGCGCATCGCCAAGAAGGTCATTACCCTGACCGGCACCATGATGGGCGGCTACGCCGACGACCTTTACAACGTGCTCTATCGCATCGATGCCCCGCAGATGGTTCGCGAAGGCTTCGAGTGGGGCGGCACGGGGCGCGAGATGTTCCAGCGCAAGTACGGCGTGATCGAGACCGTCGAAAAGATTTCCGAGAACGAGAACTCCTGCTCCCGGAACTCCAAGAAGACGATCCAGATTCTGCGCCGGCCCGGTTGCTCACCAATGCTGTTTGGCAACCACTTGATGAATTCCACGGCTTTTGTGTCGTTGGAGGACATCGCAGATGCACTGCCTCCCTACACGGAGTCCGTGCTTGAGGTGGACGCTGGCAAGGAGCTTGGGTCTGCGTACGAGGATCTCGCTGAGCAGATAAAGCAGACCATCGCGCAATACCCCAAGGACAAGGGCCTGCGCTCGATCATGCTCAACACGCTCCTGTGCTATCCGGACCACCCCTTTGGTTGGGACACAATCTATCGGAAGATGTGGGATCGTCAGGCACGCGAGTACGTGACTATCAAAGTTGCGGAACCCGACAACCTGAACGACGAAGCCATCTACCCGAAGGAACGTGAACTAATCAACGACATTCGCGCGGAACTTGCCGAAGGTCGCAAATGCCAGGTCTTCGCGACATACACAGGCAAGCATGACGTGGTGGGCCGGCTCGACAAGGTGCTACGTGGCGCTGGCTTCCGTGTTGCGGTGCTTCGCTCCTCGGTTGCGACCGACAAGCGCGAAGCGTGGTACACGCGGCAAATGTCGCAGGGCGTAGATGTTGTCATTTGCCATCCACGGCTGGTCGAAACTGGTCTCGATCTCCTATTTTTTCCAACCCTATACTTTTACCAGACGGGATACTCCACCTACACATTGCGTCAAGCTAGCCGCCGTTCCTGGCGAATTGGCCAACGCAAAGATGTGCGCGTGAAGTTCTTCTCCTATGCGGAAACGATGCAGTCGAACTGCATCCGTCTCATGGGGCGGAAGGTGCTCGTTTCGATGATGATGGAGGGCAAGTTCAGCGGCGAAGGCCTCGCCGGTATCGAAGAAGATACCGACATGATGTCGGCTATGGCCCGCGAACTGGTCGAACAGGGAGGCGTTGGAGAGACGGCCGACGATGTTTGGCGGCAAGTCAATCAGCAACGCGCGGCACAGTTTGAGAATTCCGGACCTGCTCTTGTTGCTCCTGCGGGTTC
>CAZQDD010000109.1:0-4313 GCA_964591805.1 uncultured Acidobacteriaceae bacterium
GGCCTATCTTGCCTGGCTGCTGGGAGTCGTGGAAGGAATCATCCGGCTCTGCGCCGCTGGAACACTCTCGGTATGCTGGTCCCATGCCGGGTCACGCGGCTGCGCCGGGAACTTGGCGGTGAAAGCATAAATCGTAAAGAGTCCAACCAGAACCAGCACGACGGAAAGAACGATCCCGGCACTCTGCGCCCGCTTCTGAGCCTTGGTCCCGGTCACAATTCCCCACTTGGCAGCAAACAGGAAGAGCCCGTAACCGAAGTGCCAGGATGCGGCCACTACGCCCACCACGTAAATGGCCAGCGCCAGTGGATGCGAGAGTTCGTTCTGCACCTTCCAGAACGCCGCATCGTAGTGCTCGACCAGATGAACTCCGGCGAAACGCATGTACCAGATGTGGTAGGTCACATAGGCGAAGACAATGATTCCCGTGTAGCGTTGCGCCGTGTAATACCAGTTGCCGGTCCACGGATAGTCGATGACATTGTTTTCCCCGCGCCACCAGATGTAGACCCCATAGAGGGCGTGAAAGGCCAGCGGGATGAAAATGCCGAACACTTCCAGACCCAGGCGGAAGGGAAGCCCGGTGAGAAACTTCACCTGCGCGTTATAGGCAGCCGCGCCGTTGGTCGCCTCGGCATTGGAAATGAAATGTTCCAGTAGAAACAAGCCCACTGGAACAATGCCCGTCAACGAGTGCAGACGACGCCACAGGAAAGAATTGCCAGAGCCGGAGCCTAGGGGCGCAACACCCTTGGGCAGGGTTGTGTTTGTAGATTGAGCAGTAGAGGACACAATGTCTCCTTGAACCCCGGTAAGGTGACGAATCATGCAACTATAGTTTTGTGTCGAATTGGAGTCAACAATTTAACAAAATGTTTAGGGAGAATTGAAATATTGAGGCAGAGTCCAGGGATTGTTCAGCGCTCCGAATCTCACTGGATAATTGGACTTGCGGCGGTGTGCTCGCCCTTCGGGCGCCAATTGCGGCCGGGCACGCCTCCGGGCGCCGGCAGGGTTTGCTGGAACGCGCTAGAATAATAGTTTGCTCCCCAGGTCTTGGCGCGCCTGCCGCTTGTGGCCGGTTGCGTCCTGAGGATCGGCTCCAAAGCAACACTTTATGCAGGGAGAGATAGCAATGTCAGATACCAATGGCAACGGGCTGCGGCTGAAAATCGGTCTCGCGGAAATGCTCAAAGGCGGCGTCATCATGGACGTCATGAGCGCGCAACAGGCGGAGATCGCCGAGAAAGCCGGCGCGGCCGCCGTGATGGCCCTGGAGCGCGTCCCAGCCATGATCCGCGCCCAAGGCGGCGTGGCTCGCATGGCCTCGCCCAAGATCATCAAGGAAGTCATGAGCACGGTGAACATCCCGGTCATGGCCAAAGCGCGCATCGGCCATTTTGCCGAGGCGCAGATTCTGCAGGAACTGGGCGTCGATTACATCGACGAGTCCGAGGTGCTCACCCCGGCCGACGAGGAACATCACATCGATAAGCACGCCTTCAAGACGCCGTTCGTCTGCGGCGCCCGCAACCTGGGTGAAGCCCTCCGGCGCATTGCCGAGGGCGCCTGCATGATCCGTACCAAGGGCGAGGCCGGTACCGGCGACGTGGTTCACGCCGTCAAACACATGCGCCAGATTGTAAAAGAGATGCTGCAACTCACGGTGATGAGCGAGCAGGAACTCTACCTGGCGGCCAAGACGCTCCAGGCTCCCTACGAACTGGTGCGCATGGTGGCCAAGGCCGGCAAGCTTCCGGTGCCAAATTTCAGCGCCGGTGGAATCGCCACCCCGGCCGATGCTTCGCTGGTCATGCAACTTGGCGCCGAGGCCGTGTTTGTGGGCAGCGGCATCTTTATGAAGGACGGCGCAACCCCTCTGGATCTCACAATTTCCAAGGAGCGCGAAGAAGCCGAGTCACGCGCCCGTGGCATCGTGATCGCCACCACCCACTACCTGGACCCCAAGGTTCTGGCCGAGGTCAGCGAGCAGATGACGGGATCGATGAAGGGTCTGGCGATTTCCGGCATTGCCGAGGCCGACCTGTTGCAGACACGCGGCTGGTAGGCGCTCGCAAGTGGTTTATGCAAGACAGAGGCACGGCGCATAGCTGTGCCTCTGTTGATTGCGCCAGCCGGTTCGCGGCTCTTCGCACAGAATTGCTTCGCCAAGACCTGCTAAATTAAATAGCAATGCTAAACATAGGAATCCTTGCCCTGCAGGGCGATTTTGACGCGCACCGTCAGCGTCTGGCCCAACTCGGAGCCACAGCGGTCCTGGTGCGCAAACCCGAGCAGCTCGACGATCTCGACGGCCTGGTTATTCCCGGAGGCGAATCTTCGGTTTTCTTGAACCTGCTCGGAGAAGCGGGCTTCAAGAAACTCTCGGAGTTCGTTCTAACCAAACCGGCCTTTGGAACCTGCGCCGGCTGCATCCTGCTGGCGCGCGAAGTCGTGAGCCCGGCGCAAAACGGCATTGGCGCCCTGGATATCACGGTGCGCCGCAATGCCTATGGACGCCAGATCGACTCGGCAATCCTGGAAGGCCCCAGTAAGCTTGAAGGTGGCCCGCTGGAGCAGGTCTACATCCGCGCGCCGCGAATCGAGCGGGTGGGTCCCGAGGTTGAGGTGCTCGCCGCCCGCGATGGTTACCCCGTGCTGATTCGCCAGGGTAAGTTACTGGCCGCAACGTTTCATCCCGAACTGAGCGACGACACCCGGGTTCACGCGGAGTTTCTCCGCCTGGTCGCGCAATACACGAATTAGAAATGCGCAGTTTTCGTGCTCACAAGCCCACTCCGGGCGCCCCAGTGCTGTTGCAGCCGCCCTCGGCCGCGGCAAAGGAGCGATGCGGCTTGGTTTGCGGTCAAACAAGGCACGGTGCCCAAGATATCGGCCTTTGAGCCGAGTCTGCCCCTGCAACTTGTGCCAATCTTTGCGCTTGTTTCCTAAACATGATATTTTGAAGTGGTTACAACAATGAAAAAGAAGAAGCAGGAGCGCGTCAGTTCCCAGTGTTAGCACGAGAGCAGAAAACCAACATCATCGAGAAGTACAAGACCCACACCTCTGATACCGGCAGCCCTGAAGTCCAGATTGCCCTTCTTAGTGAGCGCATCGGCCAATTGACCGAGCACTTCCGTTCGCACAAGAAGGACCACGCCTCGCGTCGTGGGCTTCTTATGATGGTCAGCAAGCGTCGCAGTCTGCTTGACTATCTGAAGAAGTACGATACCGAGCGCTACAAGGCTGTAATTCTGAAGGTGGGTATCCGCAAGTAAACGTCCGCCGGAGTCTGGCTCGGAAGCCTGGCTCCCGTGATTTGTGCTGGCGCCGCTCCGTAATGGGTAGCGCCAGCGTACTTCCAACCTGCTGCAGCGTCGGCGTCGGCCATGCTGGCTGGGAGTACCGGCAACACTGGCAGCGGCTGGAACTGTTCCTGTTCGCATTCTTAACTGCGGCTTGACGCGTACTGCTCGCGCTTGCTGTGGTGGAGTGCTCCTACCGTGGACGCGCCCCTGGCGAAAGGGAATACATGAAACAAGAAATAAGCGTTACACTCTCTGGCGGCAAAACCATTTCATTTGAGACCGGTCACTGGGCCAAACAAGCCCACGGGTCTGCGGTGGTTCGCATTGGCGAAACCGTCGTCCTCGCAACCGCCTGCGCCAATGCCGAGCCCCGCGTTGGCATCGATTTCTTTCCGTTGACCGTTGACTATCGCGAATACACATACGCCGGTGGCCGCATCCCTGGTGGCTTTATCAAGCGCGAAGGCCGCCCCAGCGAGCGCGAGATTCTGACCAGCCGCCAGATTGACCGCCCGATCCGTCCGCTTTTCCCCGAAGGATTCCGCTCCGAAACCCAGGTCATCGCCTTTGTGCTGTCGGCCGACACTGAGAACGACCCGGATGTCGCCGGAATCAATGGCGCCTCGGTTGCGCTCACCATCTCCGACATCCCGTTTTCCGGTCCGATTGGCGCGGTGCGCGTCGGCCTGGTCAACGATGAATTCGTTATCAATCCCACTTACAGCGAACAGCACGATAGCAAGCTCAACATCATGGTCGTCGGCACCGCCGACGGCATCGTGATGATTGAAGCCGGCGCCAACGAGGTTGAGGAAGACCGGGTTGTGGACGCCATCGAATTCGCCCACGGCGAGATCAAGAAGATCTGCGCCGCCATCAGCGAGTTCGCGCAAACCGTAGGCCGCCCGAAGCGTACGTTTGAAGCTCTGGTGATCGATCAGGCGTTCCTGGATTCGCTGCGCGCCAAGGTTGGCGAAGCGTTGGCCGATGCTGTCAACACCG
>CAZQDD010000110.1:0-4295 GCA_964591805.1 uncultured Acidobacteriaceae bacterium
GCGCGGTGAATTCCCAGAGGCCCGCGGACGGCATTGCCGAAGTCGCCATCCTTCAATTCGTCGTGTTTCGGGAATACCTCAATTCCCTCGGCGGTCCCCGAGCCCTTCACCGGAATACCGAGCTTCTCGGCCAAGCCGGAAATCAGGAGGCGGCACTGCCGAGCGAGGAGCGGTTGCTCCCCGAAGATCCACAGGTGCGCGCCGCGCCGGCTTTGTTCCAATGCCGCTTCCACCTTCTGTTGCTGCAACTCCCACTGCAACTCGCAGAGATGTTTGAGTGACTCCTTGTAGTCGCCGTCCATTGCAATCCACTTGCAGCGCTGGGTCGCCGGATTCATCGCGTACACACCGAGCGTCAGATCGCCCTCGAGATGCCGGCGGATCGTCGCTGCCGTCAAACTGACTGGCTCGCCGTTCTTTCCAGTTTTCGGCCGAAAGTAGTAGTAGCGGCCGCTATCGGGGTGCGGCCGCTTCGATTGGAGGACGTAGGCGCGCCTGTTGACGAACAACTGCCAGTAGTCCTCCACGTTGGTGGAAGTTGCGTGTTGCCGGTTCGCCATGGTGGCTCCTCCTTTCCCCCTGCCCTTTGATAACCCGAATTCAAAACCCGCGCAAATGAAACGGGTCAGGCTGTCGGTCAGTGCGTTTTTCCCGATTCGCACCTCCGGTTGAGCAACCACGGCCGCTGCGCGAGGCGCGAAATCCGGTGAATTCGTTCAAGCACCTCGTACTCGGCCACACTGTAGCCGCCCCAGTTCTTGTCGTTGAAGACCACGAGGTGGAACACCCCGCTCCTTCGGTCAAATATGTAAACTGCTCCGGAGCTTGGGTCGCCCTGGGCCAGAACGAAGAACAGCGCTCCCGCCGGGAACTGAACCCAGCGGACGATCTGCGCCTCGGAGCGCTCGGCCAACCCGCGGCTGGCTTCGTCCAGGCTGACAGTTCGCTTCAAACCGAGATCTTCGAGTGTGAGGATGGGATTGGCGGTGAATGCCGCCGCTTGGTGCGTTTGCATGTTGAACCTCCTGGTGTTCAAACGGTTAAGTCCTGAGTGACGTCGGATGTATTGACATTGTTCAATATCGAGGCTGGTGAACTCAGGACGGGGGTTGCTGGTTGGCCGATGATTGAGGCTGGCCGGGATGAGCGCCAAGCTGGCGTTGTGCTGTATATAAGGTGTCGTAGCCTGAGCTCGTCCTGACGGAAAGCGCATTTGGGATCAGGCATGCCGGGCGTCTCCGGCATGTGCATTAGGCGGCCAACGGGGCGGCGCCCTGGTCCCGCTGAGCGCCATACAGATAAACACTCGGCGAACCACGCCGGGGAAATTCGTCACTAGCCGGTCAGTGGGTCACTTTTGCGACACGATGACCCGCCAAAGTGGATTCGCTAAAGGAAAATCCTGAGGGGGGAGCGAAAATGATGCCTGGCGTTAGGACAGGATTTCGGGACGTCGCCGTCATCAACCCAGCGCCGCGACGGCCGCTATTTGATCGCGATTTTGGGACTGACTTTCAAGACGCTGAAGGCCTTGATTTCAGGTTGTCCCGCGTTTGTCCCGAACCTTACCTTTTTCGAGACGCCGGGCTCAGAACCGTTTGAGGATTGTGACCGACCTCCGGGTCTTCGAGGCGTAGGATTCCGCCACTTTATTTGCGATTGTCAGGAAGGATCCGTCATATACGTTGGCATGCAGGTCGTCCAACTGGCCGTCCTTGAACAACCCCTGCCCCGCAGGATGGAAGATCTCCAAAACAGTCCGAGTTTCCCCAGACCGAAAAAACCCCAGTTTACGCGTGACCGCAGAAACGGTAAGCAATGTCCCGTCATACTTTGAGTCCACATTGAACCCCGTTTCCGGAAGTTCTGCTTGAACCAATCTTTTTAGTTCGGCCATGCGGGAAATGCGTGTTTCAAGTATGCGAACACCTGAAGGTTCTACCCGTTTGGGTTTGAGGGACTCCCGAGGGAAGTGAATCACACGCACGCGGACCGTATTGTAATTCGTGGAAAGCAGTACCACTCGGTAGGAGTGCTCGTTGGAATTGAGTTCGTGTGATTGACTGGGTTTGAGTTCCTCCGGATTGAATGTTTCCCCGGACGCCAGCGAGAAGCCGATCTGCGCTTCGTGCGGGTAGGCGGTTTCGCAACCGACAGTAACTGCTCCATCGGAGGTTGTGGCTGTGCCTCCAGTCGGAACGGTTAACTCCTCCTCGAATTTTTCCATCGCTTGTGTGCCTATGCGGCTTCGAATGCCGCCAGTCATGTTCATCATAGCCTTTTTTGGGGGAGACCAAAACAGTCGTGCTCTGAGCCCCGGAGCTTTGCCCGCAGAGTCGTGAGCCAGGAACAAGTTTAGATCGGCTGCCCGGTCGCAATGCTGACAACCTGCGGGGCGCCGTCTCGACGCGCCGCGAATCCCAGGCGGGCCGACCTCGTCGTGGCGCTCCTGTTTCATCCCCGCTTCGTCCCACAAGGGACCCTTTGTGAAACACGGGGGGAATGGTGCGCCGGGGTTCCCGGGTTTCGACAAACGGCTTAGTTAGCACAGCCAATGATGGCGACGCCTTGAAGAAGTCGTTTTGAACCGGGGAGCCCATCTTATGCGCCCCCCGGAAAGGTCACGGATCGCTGCGTGCTACTTCAGTGGCCCACGGAGTTTTACTTTGCGGGCGCCGGCGATGGCGGATCTGGCGGTGGAGGAGGCGGATCTGGCGGTGGAGGAGGTGGCGGCGGATCTGGTTTGTTGATAGCACGGCGATCATCGATGTCGTCCTTGTAACTGCCCCAACCCATAAATTCTCCTTTCTCCGACCTCTCGGCGTTCGGTGACTTCTCACTTTCAATCGTGCGCCGTTTCGCGGAAGGGCACCAGATCTACAAAATGGTGCGTGGCCCATTGTTTTCCCCCCGCTGCCAGAAGCCGTTTGGCCTTGCGCTTGTTCTTGCGGGAGTAGTGCATCTTGATCGCTTTGCGAAATCCCTGCCGGGCGAGAGGAGGTATTCCTACAGCTTTGTAGAGCGCGTCCCACGCTTCCCGTGTTTTCCGATACTCCCACTCGGGTCCTGGCAGCACATACTTGCCGGAGTCAATCAGGGGAGTTGCCAACCTGACCCATTCAGACGTGGGACGTCCCCGCCGGGGGGGCTGAGGAGAGAGCCGCTTGACGGCCTTCTGGAGAAAGTTGAGGGGGTGAAAAAGACGTTCAGCGTCGCCGCCGAGCGTCATGACGAGCACACGGGCGACTGTATCGATGTCCGTGCGGGTGAGACTGACCAGGTAGGAGCTGATCTCGGTGCAGACGTCGGCCATGTTGGCCTGGTGGCTGTGGGTGCTGGAAAACATGGGTCCTCCACGGTGGCGATGTGTCTTGGGGATGATTGGAGTAATCGAGGACGCCCTCTTTGTAGGCGGCGTCTAGCGGATCAATACGTTTGCTATCGGCGCAAACCAACCGCCACCCAAATCTAAGTTGGGTAGAGGCTTTGTCGGCCACCAATACGGTGGTCCTCAGAAATTCACCAAAGCCTGATTTTTCAATATTTTCCAAATTTTCCAAAGACAAATCTTCACAGTGGATTTGTGTCCCATCAGCCGTCGTCGTAATAGCCCATATATGCGTCTCCTCACCGTAATCGAATGCGAAAACTCTATCTGACCATTCATTGGAAACAATCGTAGCGGGGGTCCGATGCGGACGGGGTACCTCCATGAACCCGGCAGCGTTGAGCATCATCGCCTCCCCACTCCAATTATCCTTGCGTCTGGTGGCTTGATGCAAGGCCAACATATTCGATTTTGTTACCCCACCGTTCTGGGATGATCCTAGGGGGGCGATGCCGGGCGTTCCACCTGGCCGGGTGCTGCGCTAATCCCGGTCAGTGAAGGGCTGAGGGGTATCGCTCTATTGTGTCCCGAAACTGACCTTTTGAGGCATCGGGCTTCAACCAGTTGGACGCCTGACCCGCAGATGTGCCCAGGCAGCGCCCGCCAAGCGCGCCTGCCGACAACGCAACAGACGCCGGGTATTCAACCCGAACCCAGCATCGACAGATGATGGGGAGGGTAGTCGGCTTCCAAGTCGCGCGCCATGAGAGGGCTACAGATTATTCAGTCATGCATAAAAGCGCCAATGCCGAGGCCAAAGTGACGGCAAAGGCGATTCCGCACGCTCTCACTGCCGACCGCGCGCCTGGGATGCGCGGGCGAGAATGGCCTTAAACGGAATGTCACGGTGCGTCGTTCCTGCGATCATGACTGGTGTAGCAAGAAAGCTTTCCAGGAATTCAGCAAA
>CAZQDD010000111.1:0-2303 GCA_964591805.1 uncultured Acidobacteriaceae bacterium
AGCGTGCTGCCGTTCGAGATCTCGATGACTCCGCTGTTGGTGACGCCGGCATTGCCGCGGGCAGTAGCGGCGGTGATGTCGATCACCAGAGGATTTACGCCGTTTGCGACTACGACTCCGTCGTTCAGGAAACCGCCGCCAAAATTGGCGATGGTTCCCGCACCCTGGATGGTATGGGCGGTATTGTTGACGAGAGTTTCCTGCCCGGTGACACCGACGATCCGGTTCCCTGGATTGTCCGACATGACCAACTGTCCGGCGCTTGTTGCCGAACCGAGGAGCATGGGCTGGGTGTTGTTGAACGCGAGCGTGCTCGTGTGGGTGCCGGCGTTCAGGTTGATGGAGCCTACATTATTGATCCAGGCGCCCGAGTTGATCACGATCGTGCTGCCGTCGCTCACATTGATTATGCCGGCATTCTCCATGTTCCCGAAGGGGTTGACGGTGTTGCTGAGGCCAATTACCAGCGGATTCGTGCCATTCGCGGTGATGGTTCCGTGGTTATCGAGGAAACTGAAATTGCCGATGGTCCCGGCGCCGGAGAGCTTTTGGCCGTTGCCGAGGAAGAGGCTCTCCGTGCCGTTGACACCTACGATGCGATTGCCCGGATTGTCGGAGAGAGCGATGTTTCCGCCGCCGGTGGCTGTGTTCGAAATGCTGAACAGGGCGCCCGCTCCGGAATCGTCGAAGCTCAGTGCGCTTGTCCCTTTCGCCGCGTTGAGCGCAAACAGACCTTCGTTGTCGACCGTCACGCCCGGCGAACGAAACTGCAGCATGCTGGTGTCATTCACCTGGATGGCACCGCTATTGATGAGTTCGCCCGCCGAGACAGCCGTGCCACTGAGACTCAGGATCAGCGGATTGGTTCCGCTCGCGGCAATCGTTCCCTGATTGCTCAGGATATTGAAGTTGCCGATGGTTCCGGCGCCCGAAATTAGCTGGCCGCTACCGAGGATCAGACTTTCAGTGCCACCGGTTCCCAGAATGCGGTTCCCGGGATTGTCCGTGAGAATGACGTTACCGGTAGCGCCGGTTGCATTCGAGATGGTGAACTGGCCGCCTAGTCCCCCATCGTCCAGAAGCAAAGTGCTCACGCCGTTCCTCGCGTTCAGCGTGATCGAGCCGGGATTGTCGATCAGCGCGCCCGCCGCTCGAAGCACTAGCGTGCTTCCGTCGTTCACCTGGAGGGTGCCGGAATTCACCAGGTCGCCGTGCGGCGTGGGTCCGTTATTGAGAGACAGGATCAGCGGATTCGTTCCGCTGGCGGTGATCGTTCCGCCGTTATCGATCACCTTGAAGTTACCAATTGTTCCAGCGCCAGAGATAGTGTGCCCGAGTCCGTTGACCAGAGTCTCATCCCCATTCGCGCCGGCCACGATGTTGTTGACATTGTCAGACAGGCTGAGGCCGCCGGTGCCGGACAGACGCAGCGCCGAACCAGTATTGTTGTCGTTATAAAGCAGCACGCTGGCATTAGCTCCCTGCGCGTTGAGGGTGATGGCGCCGTTATTTGTAACTGCCAAATCGGCGGACCCCTGGAGAATGAGTGAGCTTCCGGAAACCGCCTGAATAGAACCGTTGTTGACAATGGTTCCGGTCACACTGGCCGTGCCGGTGTCCATGTTGAACACGAGGGAGTTGGTTCCGTTTGCCACCACGGTTCCGTTATTCGTGAAGTTGGCGAGCATGGCGATGGTTCCGGCGCCGGAGAGGTTGTTATCGGTAACCAGGGTTTCTGTGCCGAACGAACCGGAAATCAGGTTTGCGGGGTTGTCACTCAGCGTCAGATTGCCGCCGCCGTTCAAGGTAAAGGCCGCGCCATTGCCGGACAGGTAGATCTGCGATCCGTGGGGGTTCGCCTGCAGCGCTATGCTTCCCGTGTTCGTGAAGGTGCCGCCGCCCGCACTCGGCGCGGTAAGGTAGATCGCCGATTCGTCGCCCACCAATATGGTGCCCGAATTCGCAGCGGCGGCGCCTGCCGAGTAATCGAGCGTCAAGCTTGCGGCGTTGGTGAGATTGACGGTTCCGGCGTTGGTAAGCATCGACGAAGCCGATGCGGGCGACCCCAGCACCAGCCCCTGGTCATTCACGTGGACGGTGGATTGAGTGCCGACCGTTATGGCATCGAGGAAGATGTTCTGGGTTAGGATGTTGGCGACATCCGGTCCACCCGAATTGACGGTCACCAGGTAATTACTCGCGCCGTTGTTCGGCACGCCGGCCGGCGACCACAGCGCGGGATCGGTCCAGTCTCCGATTCCACCAATCCAAAACGATGTGATTTCGTTGCCAGCGAGGGGCGC
>CAZQDD010000111.1:2403-4258 GCA_964591805.1 uncultured Acidobacteriaceae bacterium
CAAAGTTAACAGCGAGTAAGTCAGTGTTCTCATGTCAGTATCCTGCTTCGTAAGATCGGGACGGGAACCTACTTGAGCCGCCGTCCCACGGCGCTGGCGCAGCCCGCGGCGAGCATGGTGCCGCTCATGTCGAAGTAGACCGTGGAGGCGCTGCTAGTGAATTCATCATCGTTCTTGAGCTCGATTGTCTGATTGATCCGCTGCGTTCCGCTGCGGAAGCCGTGCCGATTCTGCCGCGAGGGGGAATCGAAAAGAATGAAAGCCTCCTCGACGGCGCGAAAGGCGTGCCCGCCAGCCGGACTCCAAACGCCGTGGTCAGGGCTCCGTTGTCCGGGTAGAAAGTCCGGACTGGAGGTGGTACCCGTAAGGGTGCCACCCCGTGCAAATGTGAGCAGCGACTGGAAGGGCGGCATGGTCGTGCCCGAGTCGCAATTGCGTAGAGTCACCGAAACGTGCCAGGTGCCTTCCAGTTTGGCCGCCAAAGGATCAACGGGGTCAGCCTGCGGCCGGGATTGGCCCAGTGAGAGAACCGCGGCGCCACTCACTCCGACAAGGACCAGCTTGCGAAATCGATTCATGTCGTTCCCCTCCTGCTCCGTTCTCTATGAGCCGGCCGCCAGCGTCTGAGCCGCGCCGAGCGCCCTTTCCGCTACGCGTCCGGCCAGCCGGAGCAGCCCCGTGCGCAGCGATCCTGTATGCAGATTCGCGGCACTTGCCAATTCAGCCGCGAGTATGGCAGCCCATGGCGGACCACCCGGCAAAGGCCATGGTGTGCCGCAGTAATCGTCGATAAACCGTGCTATTGACGACTCGATGTTGGCCTCGAATTCCCTGCCTGACTCCCTGTTCTCCATCGTCTCGGCAACCTCCTTCATGCTGACGAGCATGGTGAGGTAGTGTACGGTGGCATTCGGAAACAGCGAGGCGGGTTGCGGGCCCTCTGCGTGTCCCGTAAGGACAGCCCGTCCAGGACGAAAATGTGTCTGCCAGCGCAGGAGGTGAGATTCCGGTGTTCCGATGGGCAGGCTGTTCATCAGCTCCTGTAACACGCCGTCCCAGAGATCGAAATGCGATGGTATATTGAATCTGTTCATAAGGTCTCCTGAGGGACAAATTACCCGCTCACGCACGTGACAGTCATGATGATTGTGTGATGATCGCGATGATTCTGCTGAGGTTTTTGTGATTAGGCCGGAACGGCTCGAAATTTGGTCCTTCGGAGACATCGTCGCCAACCCCAACCGTTTGGAGGTGAGGCGTGAAGGGCAGATTACGGAACTCGAGCCGAAAGCGCTCCGGGTCCTCTTTTATCTCCTCGAGAATCGCGACCGGGTGGTCTCCAAAGACGAATTGATTCAGGAGGTCTGGGCAGGAACGGCCGTCACCGACAACGCCTTGACGCGCGTTGTTGCCCAGATTCGCAAGCAACTGGGAGATGACGCGCGCTCCCCCCGTTACATTCAAACCGCTGCGAGCGCGGGCTATCGATTCATCGCGGAAATCCGCACAACGCCGGAAACTCCAGAGGTTTCCCCGCCGCCGAAGGAACTGATTCCAAGGAGGTCGCGCCGCTGGCTGCTAATGCCCACGGTGGCGGGAGCGATCCTCATCGTCGCTGCCGTCTGGGTGATTCGCCGTACCCCGGGCAACAACGCGCCCCGCATCACCGCGCTGGAGCAGGTCACGACTTCCATGGCGCTGGATCGCTGGCCGTCATTTTCTCCTGACGGCAGCCACCTAGCGTTTACCTCCGATCGAACCGGCCATTACCAGATATTCATAAGGTCCGTCGCGGCCGGGAGCAGCGATCGGCAGATCACTTTCGACGACCTCGACAATATTCAGCCTGCCTGGA
>CAZQDD010000112.1:0-4222 GCA_964591805.1 uncultured Acidobacteriaceae bacterium
TTCGCCACGGGCGCAGGTGGCGCTGGCGAAGCTTGCTGCCAGGCTGGACTTCCCGGTTCCCGCAGTGCCCGTCACCAGCACACTGCTCCCACGGAAGACTCCCTTACCTTCCATCATCTCGTCCAAAGTGGCAATTCCCGTTGAAACGCGGTCCGTTGATGCTTTGTGGGCAAGTGCCAGTGAGGTGATCGGCACCACCGAGATGCCCTCGCGATCGATTAGAAACGGATACTCATCGGTACCGTGGGAGGTGCCCCGGTACTTGACGATTCGTAATCGCCGCGTTGAAATCTGTTCGGTTACGCGGTGGTCCAGCGAAATCACGCAGTCGGCGACATATTCCTCCAACCCGTGACGGGTCAGCGTGTGCTCTCCCGCTTCCCCGGTAACGACAGCCGTGAGCTTGTGGTCTTCCAGCCACTGGAATAGCCGACGGAGTTCTGCTCGCAGCATCGTTGAGTCACTTAATCCGGAAAAAAGTGCCTCAATGCTGTCCAGAACAACGCGTTTTGCTTTGATCGCTTTGACTGCGTGGGCCAAACGGATGAAAAGGCCGTCGAGGTTGTACTCTCCCGTCTCGGCAATCTGGTTTCGCTCAATGGAAACGTGGTCCACCAGCAGTTTCTTGGACTTGGCAAGCGCGCGCAAATCAAAACCCAGCGATGCGACATTGGCCGTCAGCTTCTCCTCGGTTTCTTCGAAGTCCATGCACACGCCGGGTTCACCGTATCGAACAGCGCCGTGCACGAGAAATTCCATTGCGAGTAAGCTCTTGCCGGATCCTGCGCTGCCGCATACCAGGGTGACACGGCCTTTGGGCAGGCCTCCGCCTGCGACTTCATCCAGTCCTTGAATTCCTGTCGGGGCCTTGCCGAGCAAGGGGCGAATGACTTTCGTTTTGGCGCGGGGCATAGCAACACTCCTGAAACTAAATCTCCTTTAGGTCAGGTGTCGACCGTTGCATCTGGTCTCTTTTATACCATGTACAGGTTTCGATGTGAGTCTGGCCACGTTCGGCTAGGCAGAGAAAAAGTAGCTCAGCAATATTTCGCAGCATGAATCGCAGGGATGCCGACGCGATTGCCACTACGCGGCGCTGCGTAGTTCTGGGCGGATGACGGCTATGCGTCAATTACCACTTGTGTACTACCCGCACGGTTGTGGCACGGAGGCAACGCCAAGCCCGCGACAGTGTGAGGTAGAACAAGAATCTGAATATCGGTAGTGCTTTCTGCGCGTTACAGTTTTTCCCGGATTACTCCCCTAAAGTCGGCCAGTGCACTTCGAAACCGGCTTCTCGGAGGACACCTGGCCGTGTTCAGCGTCAACTACTCATTCCGGTCGGAATGAGTGGCCAAGAATCTGGCAATCATCCTGTAATTCTTGGGATGTCCGGCGCGTTCAGGAAAATATCAAATGCGGATTCCAGTTGCCGGAGAGCCGCGTCCCTGGTGAGCTTATAGGCCCGAGGGTTGGTAATCAGCATGATGGTCATGCCATGAAGCGAAGCAAGAATCTGATGTAAACGCTCCTCCACCAATTGGTCCGAACTGCCCTGTGGAAGCGCAAGCCTAAGATTCTCCCTGAAATAGGAGATGGCCGGATTGGCTACCGCGTGACGCATCTCCAACCCCTGTTCGTCCACCGCCGGCACAAGAAAGGTCAAACGATAATGATGCGGGTTCTTGACGGACAGGAGGACAAAGTTCCGAAGTGCCTGGCGCAGACGCTCCTTGGGGTCCGGTAAATAATCGAATTTGTCATGCAGTTGGGTGGTGAATCGCTGGTAGAGTTCGGTGCAGAGGTGGCGAATCAGAGCCTCCTTGTCAGGAAAGTGCCGATACATGGCCATCTGCGAGCAGCCCACCTCCTGCGCAATGCTGCGGATCGAAACGCGTTCATAGCCAAATTCGCCGAACAGGCGGCTTGCCGCTTCGAGAAGCCTTCCGCGCAGATCATCCCCAGCTTTGAATTTTCGGGGCTCTTCCTCTTGGATAGCCTTGATCACAGTTCAACTCTCGATCCGACGGGACTGTTCCAGTCTTGCAAGAACCATTGCCCGCCTCATATTGCGTACCATGCATAATAAGTATACACTGTAAACATGCGGCGAATCCAGCCCACAACAAAACAAACTGATCCGCGCTCCATCAGCCTGCGCTGCATCCTCCTTATAGGCACTTGCTTCCCGCTCTGCACAATTTCTGCGGCGGCACAATGCCTGGGAACGATTTCCGATTTGTCCACGGCCGCAACATGCACGGCAAAGATGGCTGCGCCCAAAACTCTCGCAACCATCGATCCCCGACGCCCCTATCGCCTGGAAGAGCTGATCGACATTGCCGAGACCAACAATTCTCGCACACGGATTGCCTGGGAAAGGGCGAAGCAGGCTGCCGAGGGGATAGGCATTGCGCGCAGCGAATACTTTCCTCGCCTGGCCGGGACTGCCCTCTTCGGCAACGAGAGATTCATCAATCCGTTTCCCAAGCCGCTGGCCCCGCTTGGCTATACCATGGTCGAAAGTCCAACCATCGATGCCGGGCTCGCGATGGAGTACACCGTCTTTGACTTTGGCCGGCGGCACGCTCAATTGGAGTCCAGCAAAGCGCAGCGGCTTGCCGCAGTGGCGAGCTTTCAGCGTGTCAACCAGGATGTGGCCTACGATGTGGTTGTCGCCTACTACAATCTGGTGACCGCACAGGAGCAACTCGCGGCGATTCGGCAAATTCTGGCCACGGCGCGTACCACCCAGTCTGCGGCTGAAGCCCAGCTTGCCAATGGCCGGGCGACGCTTCCCGATGTGCTCAACGCAAAGGCCGGCACAGCTCGCGCCGAGTACGACCTCCAGACAAGTCTTGGCGGCGAGGAGATTGCACGCGTGAAACTGCGCGAAGCGCTGGGCGTGGAACCGTCCGACGCAATCACCGTTGAGAAGCCGGCCGTTGCTCCCGACCTTTCAGCCGTCTCCACTTCAGTGGCAAGTTTTGTCGAAACCGCCCTGCAGGATCGACCGGATCTGAAATCTCTGGCCGAAAGGCTTCACGCAGCAGACGCTGAAGTGAAAACGGCTCGTTCCGCCTATCGGCCTACGGTCGAGTTCGAATCCAAAGGATCTTCGCAGTCCATTTGGCCAACGGTGAGCCAGCCCAGTCTCGGGAACACGACGCAGTTTGTATGGAGCACGGGGATGCAGCTCAAGTGGAATCTTTTTGATGGCGGGTTGCGCAGGCATGAAGTGCTCCGGCGCACCTCCGAGCAGCGCCAGGCCGCGGAAGAGTTGCGGGAAAAGAGCGACGACATCGTCCGCGAGACATGGGTGGCTTACCTTCAATTCGGGACGGCCGTTCGCCAGCAGGAAGCTGCGCAGACGCTGCTGCTGGCAGCGACAACGTCGTATGACGCATCTCTGGATGCCTATGGGTACGGGGTCAAGAATCTCATCGACCTGGTCAACGCCGAATCGCAGCTTGCCGAGGCAAGGCTGGCGGATGTCGAGGCCAGATCGGCGGTGCTGACCAGCGCTGCAAATCTCGGCTATACGACGGGCAATCTTCTTCGGCCGCGACCCGATGGCGCCCGGTCCGTCACAACGCAACCTTAGCCGTGCAAAAGGGATGAAAATGCTTCGTCGATTCACAAAAGCGCTCGGTGTACTCTCGCTCACTGTTCTTGTGGGAGGATGCTCGCGCGCTCCTTCGATTGATATTGCAGGATCGTTTCTGCCCTCCTGGATGTTTTGCCTGTTGGGAGGACTGGGTGCTGCCGGTCTTGTTCATTGGCAGTTGCTCCAGCGCAAGCTTCAAGGCCGGGTTCAGCCGGTAGTGGTGTTCTATCCAAGCGTGGCAGTGGCTGTCGCGTGCCTGCTGTGGCTGTTGTTTTTCCGATAGATATGAGGTGAATTAATGGAACCAGGAAAGCTGGGTCCGTGGTGGAACGGAATCAAAATATCGATGGCAATGCTGGCGGTTGCCGCTGCCTTATTGCTGAGTGTCTTCTGGAGAACCAGCCGCCATCCGCGTACTGAGGATGCGAGCGTTCGCGCCAATTACATTCAATTCGCTCCCGAGGTGACGGGACGCCTGGTCACGATTCCGGTCGAAGACAATGCCTTTGTGCGCGCCGGCACGCTGTTGTTTGCCATTGATCCGCGCCCGTATCAGTATGCGCTGGATCAGGCTCTCTCAGACCAGCAACTGCTCGAAGAGCAGATCACGGACAC
>CAZQDD010000113.1:0-4168 GCA_964591805.1 uncultured Acidobacteriaceae bacterium
CATCAGTGAATGTACTTACGAGCAAGGCCCACTCGCTGTTTGGGTACTTCACCGCGCCGCTCGACGCCGCAGATGAGATCAAGCTCAGCGTCCCCCACAGGTAACCGTCCGGTGACTACCGTCTTCCTTTGATGGCCTTTCCCCCGTCATTCTTGTGGAAAGCCTGGGCGGCTTCCACTCGCAATGCCAGCAACCCGAATTACAGACATCACTCCGGCCGTGGCGCCAGTCGTCAAACGCAAGTACCGTTCGAAGGAGGAACGGCGGCGCATCGCGGAAGAAACTCTGGCGCCCGGCGCCTCCGTCGCGGTGATCGCGCGCGCTCATGGCGTTAACGCCAACCAGGTCTTCCAGTGGCGCAAACTCTATCACGAAGGTCGTCTCGGTTCGACGACAACGACAACGTCAACACAACTGATTCCGGTTCGCGTTGCCGATGTTGTGAGCCAAGACGTGAGACCAGCCGTGTCGGCTTCCGGTGCCATCCACATCGAGATGGGCAAAGTGCGGCTGCGCGTCGAAGGGAAGGTCGACGCTGAGTGTCTCCGCCTCATCCTGGAGCAACTCGCTCGATGATCTCGCTGCCAACAGGCACCAACATCTGGATCGCCGCCGGCGTCACCGACATGCGGCGCGGCTTCACCGGTCTCAGTGCTACCGCGCAAACCGTGCTCGAACAGAACCCGTACTCCGGCCACGTCTTCGTCTTCCGGGGCAGGCGCGGCGATCTCATCAAAGTTCTCTGGTGGGATGGTGACGGGCTCTGCCTGTTCGCCAAGCGTCTGGAGCGCGGCCGTTTCGTCTGGCCCAAAGCGGACCAGGGCGTGGTGTCGTTGAGCCGGGCTCAGCTCTCGATGCTGCTGGAAGGCATCGACTGGCGAAGACCGGTACGAACCAGCGCACCCTCGGTTGCCGTCTAAAACATCTCTTCGCGAAAATGTTCGCGTATCTTCATGTCATCGAAAAGTTGGTGTGACATAGTTGCGGTATGGACGCCGGGAACAGTCAGGGCAAACGCGAGAGACAGCTTCCTAATCTCGACGCGCTCGATCCCCAGGCGTTGAAAGCCCTCGTGCTGGCGCAGCAGTCCGAACTCGACTCCCGTGAAACTGAGATCGAGAATCTGAAGTTACTCATCCTCAAACTGAAGCGCATGCATTTCGGGCCTCGCGCCGAGAAGTTCGACCGCGACATCAAGCAGCTCGAACTGCGGCTGGAAGACCTGGAAGCCAACCAGGCCGCCGCCGAACCATTGCCCACGCAGGCGGCGACGGTCGTGTCTCACGAAACCCGCCGCAAGCCGGCGCGCCGTCCGCTCCCGGCTGAACTACCCCGTGAGACAGAAACCATCGCGCCCGCGCAGGAAGCCTGTCCCGACTGCGGCGGCACGTTGCGGATGCTCGGCGAAGACGTGTGCGAGACACTCGAATACGTGCCGGCGCGCTTCAAAGTGATACGCACGGTGCGGCCGAAGCTGAGCTGTGCCGCCTGCTCGCGCATCGTGCAGGAACTGGCGCCGAACCGGCCGATCGACCGCGGTCTGGCCGGACCTGGTCTGCTGGCGCATGTGCTGGTTGCCAAGTATGCCGATCACTTACCGCTCTATCGGCAATCGGAAATCTACGCGCGGGAAGGCATCGACCTGGACCGCTCCACGCTGGCCGACTGGGTGGGTGGCGCGAGCCGGACGCTGCGGCCGCTGGTGGATTCTCTGAAACGCTATGTGCTCAGCGCGGACAAACTGCATGGCGATGACGTGCCGGTGCCGGTGCTGGAACCCGGTAACGGCAAGACAAAAACGGGCCGACTCTGGACCTATGTTCGCGATGACCGGCCGGCGGGAAGCCAAGCGGCGCCTGCGGTCTGGTTCGCCTACTCGCCCGATCGCAAAGGCGAACATCCGGCGAGACACTTGAGTAGTTATCAAGGCATCCTACAGGCCGATGGCTATGCAGGCTTCAACCAACTTTACGAGAAAGGCGCGATCATCGAGGCCGCGTGCTGGGCGCATGTCAGACGTAAGTTTCACGATCTCTATCAAGCGCATCGATCTCCGATCGCGAAGGAAGCGCTGGAGCGCATTGCCCAGTTATACGGAATCGAGACAGAGATCCGTGGGCGATCACCGGCGGAGCGGAGACAAGTGCGGCAAGCGAGATCGAAACCGCTGCTGGAATCGATGCATGCCTGGTTGAAGGCGACGTTTTCCAAACTGTCGCGGAAGTCGGACGTTGCGGTGGCGATCCACTATGCGCTCGAACGATGGACTGCGCTCCTGCTGTTCGCGGAGGATGGCCGCGTCGAGATGGACAATAACGCCGCCGAACGTGCACTGCGTGCGGTCGCGCTGGGACGCAAGAACTATCTGTTCGCCGGTTCCGATGCCGGCGGCGAGCGGGCGGCGGCGATCTACAGTCTGATTGGCTCGGCGAAGCTGAACGGGATCGACCCGGAAGGGTATCTGACGAGCGTCATGCGGCGCATCGCCGATCATCCGATCAACCGGATCGAAGAGTTGCTGCCCTGGAAACTGACGGCAGCCACTCCTGCCAGCGGCCAGGCTGCAGAACACCCTCAATCAGCCTCGAATGGAAATAGTGTCCACAATCTCGCGATCGTGGACACTATTGGAGAATGAGAGAGGGACTCAAAGACGTGGACTGGGTGCCGCTAGAATCCAAACTTCTCACCGCAGTGGCGTATGCTGGGGAGGCGCAGATTCTCTACCTGCGATTCCACAGCGGCGATGTCTACCGCTACTTCGACTTCCCTCCGGAACACTATCGGGACTTCCTTGGTGCCGAGTCCAAAGGCCGGTTCTTCCTCAGCCAGATCCGCAACCAGTTCCGCTACGAACGCCTGGTCCGCCTCGCCGCAGCAAACATGAAGTAAGTCGTCAAGACGGCCTCGGCCGGACGCTTACCCCCACAGCAACCTGAGAATTGACGAGAACGACAAATTGGGCCTCTGGGTTACTTCGCCGAGATTCAATGACCCGCGCGCAGCGGCAAACTGGCTGCGGAAGTGGGGGCGCTTATACTGTCCGATCTTGACTAAAGAAACGGCTGAGTTCTTGCAGACGGCCAAGCACGCCAAGCGTTAAAGACGATGAGAAAGTCCATTGCGCTGTGTGCAATATCACCCCACTAAAATGTTTGCATTTCCAGTCGTGCTCCGCTAGGCTATTCCGATGATGGATCGAAGGACTCTCCTGGCATTGGCGGCCTCGCCACTGCTGCCATTCCGCAACCGAGCCGAACTCAAGGTCGGCGATTGGGTACAGATGGTGGCTCTTCCGTCGTATGCCGCTACCTTCGCGTCAAGCCAGAATCGGGACTTGAGGAGGTTTGCGTGGATATACCGGCGCTGTCTTGGCGGACGATTTCAGATCATCGACATCGGAGATGACGGCCGCCCTGAACTGGACGTCGGTCGGGAGGTGGCTCCTGCCATGGGCGTGTTGGGATGTTCCTTCGCGATCGAGCCTGAGTGCGTGGTCCCCGCTCGGTTCCTGGATGTATTGGCCTGAGTGCGTTTAGGGAATTACGCGCTACAAGGCACTACACCGCGTTGAGCCGGGGCGCACAGTCGCGGGAGGCCTATGTCCTCGCCGGACAACGCTCATTCAACCGCGGGCGGCGCGGCTGGTAGCGTGTAGCGTTCCTAAGCAGCCTCAGATAGATCCAGGGGAATTCTTCAACGGCGTTTACTTGCAGGCAACATCACGGGTCCAGTCACACACCACCGAGAGCGAATCATCATCATCATCATCAACCACCACCACCAACATCAGCAGCAGCTGTGACAGGACTCATAAAGCTGCCGCTTGAATGCATAACTTTGCCGCGATCAACCCTTCGAAAACAACGACTTCGGCCCGCCGGAAGTCACGTCGCTGGCGGAGGTTGAATGCATAACGTTGCCGAAAGGCCAAAACTGGATTCTGATGCTCGCGCTGTTCTTAGCCGTCCCGGTGATGCGTCCCCCGATCACCGTGCCGCGAAATCAATCTCGCGATGATCGCGAGACCCTGGTGCGTTTATAGTTCCTAATCGGGCTGCTTCGCGGAGCCGCGGCGCTGAGAAGCATGCTGTCTATGGCTAAATTCCGCTGAGTTCGCTCAACTGATTTGGCCCACCTCTAACCCCGGACTCGTGAAACGGGAGGA
>CAZQDD010000114.1:0-4106 GCA_964591805.1 uncultured Acidobacteriaceae bacterium
TGTCGTGCTCGAATTTGGCAGCGATAAACTTGGCCGTCGTTTCGGGCGGATGGTTTCCGCCGATCCGAGCCTGTGTGTACATTTCGAGCTGCTCCAAGGCGAAACGGACGCTTTCTCGATGGGCTGCACGGACATTGTCGTCGCCGCCAACGAGCGCTGTAAGTGAGATGGATTTCGGAGCGGAAAAGGTCGCATCCCATCCCGCACGATGTTCCATGGTTTTGACGGTTTTGCCGTCTGCGTCCTGGTATTCATAGGAGGCCCGCTGGCGAACAAGCTGCTCACCAGTCGCCGGATGCTGACCTTGGCTGAGCTTGGCAAACTCCTCGGCGGAAACCGCTCCGACAAGGCCGAACTGCCCGGCCAGCCGACCTTGCCATTCGCCGGCAATGACCCCGCGCTCCGACCAATAGTTCTGCTCTTTCGCGGTGAACTCTTTTGCATGGTAGCTCTGCGCTTGCCCTGCGGAAAGCGGCTTGGAAATGGTCAGCATGTCCGTCTACTCCAATTGATGTCCGGCAGATTGAACCTCATGCTCAGGGAACTGAAGATTGCCCTGCATCTCTTCCGGCTCTGCCGGGAGAGGTGTGCTCGGCACGATCAGATCATCCATCGGTCGCTCATCGAATCCAGGGCTCTTCTCTTCGAGCGCAATGAACGGAAACGAGAATCGAGCAACGTGATTCCCGTACTTGAGAAAGCCGCGCAAATCGTCGAGTCCTGAGACCTCAGAGGGCAGGACAAGCGGCTCGGTCTGGCGATCAAGCGCAAAGTTCCTGCCTGCGCGTGAACCGTCGTAATGGGTTTCGCGCAGCCGCTCAATCTCGACTTCGCCGATGGCTTCGCTGACCCATTTCGCGGCGCGGGGCTCTGTTGTTCGAAGGAAGATCTTGGTTGCAGGCTGCGAGAGCATGGCCTCGGAATCCTCACCATACCGCGCTTCCATCTGGCTGCGTCCTTGGAAGCCCAGAATTACCGGGTTCTGCGATTTGCGATTCTCGGTAATGGCCGTGTGGAGCTGTGGCAGCCGTTGCAGGCTGGCCAGCTCGTCAATCACGAACCATACAGGTTTCTGGTCCGGCATCGGCTCGTTCAGCAGGCGCAACACGAGCGTGTCGATCCATAGGCTGATAAGCGGGCGAAGCGCCTCGCGCATGGTCGGACGCGACGTGATGAAGATCCACCCGCGCCGCGACTCCGCCCAGTTGGTCGCCGTCCAAACACTGGTTGTCTCGCTCTCTTTCGGTAGCAGACGGAAGCTGTCCGCACTCATATTGAGGGAGCCGAGTACGCCGGTGCGTTGCTGGGGAGCCTTCGGATCGATCAGCATCCAATACTCCGTGCCTTTGACGCGGCGGTCGATCTCGGCGGGGTCGGACATCCACTTGATCAGATCCTCCGGCGTCGGCAGATAGCTGAGCAGATGAGCAAATATCTTCTGCGGCGCTTCGACGAAAAAGCGGTTGGTTACTCCTTCGGGCTGATAAAGCGAGACGGCAAGAGCCTTGGCCTCCGCCTTGCGGCGCAGCTCCATGGACGGATTCCAGTACGGCATCCGGGCGTCAAGTGGATTGAGGACGATGTCGCCGCGATGCTCGTCGTAGAACTGCTTCACGAACTCGCACGCAGGGTCATAGACGATGGCGCTGTCGCCGCGTGCATCGACCTGGTAGAGCATCTGGCGAATGATGCTCGACTTGCCTGATCCGGTGTCGCCCACGATGAGGAAATGCTTGTTCTCCGCATCGCGCGGGATGCGCAATGGACGCTTGAAATCATCGGTCTTGATCCCAATGCCATTGCCCGATACGGCCGCCGTGAACTCTTTCGCATTCACGAGCACAGGGCCTTTGAGGCGGCGTCCGTAGCGCAGTTGCTTGATGCGTCCGATGTCCTTGTGGATCGAAAATGGAAGCTGCAGGACGAACGCTGCTAGTCCAAAGAGGAGCTGCATCTTGAAGAGGTTGTAGAGCGGAACATCCCCGTATATCCAGTGCGCAATCCACGCATGGATCACCTTGTTCTGATAGTTGTGCGGAGCCTCGCGCATGAGGAAGTAGGTGCCATGGACTGCGGCTTCCGGGGTTAGTGTCAAGGGCAACGGCTTGCCGCCAAACTGCGGCGTAGAGCCCGGCTGCACATCCGCTTCGAGCGCGGCCCGGCCCGGTGTTTCGCCGTCTGAAACATACAGCATCTCGTATTTGCTGGCTGAATGCGCAATGCCCGCCGTCTCGCTGCGCAGGTAGTAGGGCAGGTAGTAGCGTTGGAGCGGCTGCAGGCCAAATTGAAAGCGCAGGTAGACGAAGAATCCCGTCGCAACGCACGCGAGAAAGAACGCTCCGAGCGTGTAGAGATAGCCGCGCGGCGGCCAGATGATGGACTCTCTGCGGCCCCATTGTTGAACGGTTGGCATGGCTACTTCTCCTGTTTCTGGCTGCGCTTGGCGAGAAGTTCCTGAGCCTTCGCAGCCTTGGTTGCTTGCACCTTGCGGAAAATGGTATTGACCTGTTCCTGAGCCAGCTTGTCGCCGCGCAAGAGTGGTTCGAGCGTGTCCATAAGGAGCATCTGGAGCCCGACAAGCTCGGTAAAAATGTGCATCTCGATTTGACCGCGATTGTCGGCAATGGCCCCGCGCAGCAAAAGATCGCGCGCCCATTCACTCGGCACTTTGCCTTGTGCTTCCGCAGCTGCAAGAATTTCCTTTTCCTCAGCGGGAGTCAGTTTTGTGCCGATACTTCGCGTGCGCGCCTCACGGCATTTCAATCGCTGTGTCTGGAGTCCATTCGTGGATTCGTCAGTTTGCATAACGCCTCCGAGAGATAGTTCCTTACAAGGAACGTTGTTTTTGATAACGCCAGCCGTCTGAGTAGGTTCGCATCGAGGAACCAAGGTTCCTCGCCAGTACCCTTTCAGGGGTGGAGTGTCGAGATAAAGCCGGTGCGCAGCACCGAACGGGTATCAGGCCGCTCCATCCTTGCTGCGCGGGCGCGATTCACTGCCGGCCTCTACTCTTCTTGCACTGCTGGCACGATGCGGCTGTGGCTCCGCACCATCGCCATTCTGCGGCGAGCGGCGGACACGAAGGCTCTGTGCGGCGCGGGCGGCTTCAGGAGACCGAAGGTACTCCTGAAAGTCGCGGTCCTTGGCGAAAACGTAGGTGAGCGCCTTGTCCACGACCTCATCGGCGGAGGCGTGAAGAAAGGTGGCGTATTGGTCGATCTGCTCGGCGGTTAATCTGTCGAGGCGAATTGTGGCGGAAACCTGACGGGTCTGAACGATTTCAAGCAGCGGCATTGTGCATCTCCTTTCGGTGGGTGATAAGGGGTTGGATCTCCGCTTTTGCAGCCAAGAGAATCTCGACGGTATAGGCACGGGAATCGTGCGGGGAAAGCTCGAAACGGTGGCGGACTTCGAGCATGGTGAGAACGTCCGCGATGGGAGCGCCTTCGGCAAGCCAAAGGCGAGCCGAAGCGATGTCCGCAATCTGGCGCGCATGTGGGGCGGATTGCTCACGGGAAACGGGCGCTTTGCAGATGGCTTTCAGCATGGCTTGACCTCCGCTATTCCGTGGTTTCCAGACTGGTAAACGTACTCGGTTTGGAAGCACTGAGCCGCGCGGTTATAGCCGTTCATGCGCAGCACTTCACGGATCACGCGTCGCCCAGGTTCGCGCTCGACATGAATGACGAGATCGACGGCTTCACCGATCTCAGCTTCTATGTCCTCGAAGGTCGCCTGGGAGTGGCTGCGCAGAACGAGGTTCGCAAAGCGGCGAAGCGCCTTTGCGGCCGAGTTGGCGTGAATGGTGGCAAGCGAACCTGAGTGACCAGTGTTGAAGGAATCGAGGAGCGTGCGCGCCTCGGTTCCGCGCACCTCGCCGAGAATGATGCGGTCTGGACGCCAGCGCAGAGCGGCCTTCAACAGGTCGTCGAACGTGACCGCGCTCTTGTAGGTGTCGGTCTGGCACTCAGCGGCCAGAATGTTGGGCTTCTCGATGTGCAACTCGGCGGTATCCTCGATGATGACGATGCGCTCGTGGTCGGGGATCGACTGGCCAAGAATGTTCAAGAGCGTGGTCTTCCCGGTCCCGGTTCCACCGCTGATAA
>CAZQDD010000115.1:0-4065 GCA_964591805.1 uncultured Acidobacteriaceae bacterium
TATTCTCGCGCCCAGGCAATCGAGGATGGCGTGCTCGTGAACCTCAACGACCCATCCTTCACTTTCCGCCCTGGCCTCAATATCTGCGCCGAGGCGGGGATCAAGTATCCCGTCGCTATGACTATTTCCGCCTATAGTAGGACGGTATCGGAGCCGGGAACGCTTCTGCCGGCGGGCCAGGACATTTCTGGCAGGCTGTGGGATGTGCTCACCATGTTCAAGCTTGCGGCAAAGCAGGGCGGTACCGAGGTCCGCTTTTCCGTCAGCGTGGTCAGCTGTCTGAGCGTCGATGGAGAGCGTATCAACCGAACCAAGCGGGAGACGGTGGCCTTGAAAGCAATCTGCGGACCAGGAGATGGCGGCGAGCCGGTGATCACGATCATGCTTCCCGACGAGGACTGACGGAGACACCGAGAGCCGGGTGCGGCCTAGCAACACATCATCCGATTTGAAATATGGACGGCGGGCTGTTCTAAAGGCGCGAGAGCAACTGTGATAGTGTCACGTCGAAACCTTGCGCAAGGACAACCAGATTCAGGATCGTGATATTCCGCTTTCCTCGTTCCAGGTCGGCGATGAAGCTGCGATCCATGCCGATCTTCTCGGCCATGATCTCCTGCGTCCAGCCGCGCTTCTTCCGGAGCTTCCGAATACGCTCCCCAAGACCCACGAGGATGTTTGCGTTGTTGGGTTTTGGTTTCGCCATTCAAGCGAATCATCGCTTGTTGCGTAAGAACCACAAATCGGACTTATCAAACAATTGCGATAGACTCTTAACAGACGAATACCCATGAATCTGCTGGCTTTCGGCGATCCGCGTGCCGCCGACATGGGCAGGCTTCCAAGGCGCAAAGCAATCCGGAGGACACGGACGCTAGTGTTCTGATGCCAAGGGAAGTCTCTGAAAACAAAGGAGAATTACTGATGTCATCAAGCGCGGGAATAGGCGGCGCATTTGGGCTGCTGTTGTCGGAATTCCCCAAGGTTGCGGCCATCTATGGCGACCTGAAGCTGTTCGTAGACCAAGCCCTCGACCGTGAGGTCGCCGCAGAGCCCGGAGACCTGGAGGGCGTCCCGGAGGCGCTCCAGATTCGGGATCGGCTCATTGGAGCCTTTGCCGAGGACGGGATACTCGTACCGGCGTCAGCTGCGTTGTTCTGGACCGGCTCCGAGGCGGATCGCCTGGCTCACTGCGCGACCCAGGCCGATGAGTGGATTCTCGGATTCGACGTGTTTACCAGCCCGTGGGACTATCCTCCGATGGATGAGTCGTTCAGGAAGAGCGCCAGCTTCCATTCCTGGGTGTGGCTGGAATAACGAGGCTTATCGCCGTGCGGTCCTCAGTGTTCGTTCTGTGTTGGCGAGCGTGTCGGTGCGGAGCACAGGCTGCAAGAGTTTATTCACCGTTGACGGGAACCGATGGGCATACTCACTGAGTCTGCGGCGGTCGAGCTTGCCCACTTCGAGTTCGTCGAATGCGGGCACCACTCCGGTTTGCAGGTTCAGATAAATCCAGTCAAGCAGTGCTTTCTCAGGCTCCGCGATCTGATAGCTGCCGTATCTGGTTCTTTTCGTTTGGTATCCCCAATAAAGGCGCTGGCTGATTCCTCGATAGCTGATTCGAATGGATTTTGCGTTGAATTCCCGTGGGCGCCCTGTAGTAACGCACGTGAGCACCTGCGGGGATTGGGTGCTGATACCGTATTCGCGCAGCGCTGACTCCAGTGAGATGTATGCCTTTTCGCGAAGAATATTGACCAGTTCACGCGGAGTCGCATCCGCAGCCATCCAGTTGAAATAGACTTTGCTGCCGACGCGCTCGATTAAGCCTCTGTCCTCCTGGCGCGCCAATGCTTGGGTGACGGCAACCGGGACAATCTTGTATTTGCGCGCCAGTTCATCCGTGCGGAGAATTGGGCTCCGCTGCGCTTCGTCGCGAATTGTCGTCACCCAATCCATTTTCTGTCCTCGCGCCGGATCTACAACCAGTCCGCGTATAGCTCGCACAGAGCATCTCGGAGCGGCTTGAAGCCGTCTTTGGCAAGCGTCTCAAACACATCTGCTGGCAGAACGGGCCGCAATTCTGCGGTGCACCGCTGCACATTGACCTGCTCGATCCTCTTTACGATGTCTTCGGCCTCGATCTCCCAGCTCATCAGGGTGTCGGTGAGGCTGCTCTTGAGATTATCGTCGAGCGTTCCGCCGGATTCTTTCAGCAGCCGGACATCGAAGGCGTCTCGGGTCTTGACAATCCGGCGGAGGAGAAAACATTCCGCCTTCTGCAAGAGAAGGCAATCGCGAGAAGCCGATTTCACCGATGCGATGTGTTCGCTGTCGATATCGACCGCGTGTTCCTCAATTTCGCTTTGGAGCACCGAACCGAATCGATTCAAGTCCACCCGGAAGAGTCGTCGGCCGTCACCGGCTGCGATCCAGAGCTTCGTACCCAGGTTTCCCTGAGAGACGTTCTCGAATCGGAGAGGAGCGAAATTCAAGGCTTCAGCAGCGGACGACAGTCCTGCTGCAAGAGAAGCCTGAATTTCATCTGGGTTTGGACGTTCCTCCACCCTCGCCAGCAGATCGAGGTCACCGGAATGGCGTACGCTCTGGTGAAACAGCAAGAGGGCCGCGCCACCGAACAGCAAGAAGGAGTCCGGGAAGTCCTGAAAGAGTACGCCTGCCGCCACTCGCATCAGGGCGATGACTTCGGCCTGCTCGGTCGTGAACCCCTTATTGCGGTACCCAGCGATTTGAGATGCTAATGTCATTCCATAAATATAGCATATATGCGAAAAAGCAGTAATATAAATCGCGTGGCTGCCTAGAATCAGCTCAATCCATGGCACGCGAAATCCGCTGCCGCCGGGCCGATCCCCCATTTTGTGGGTTCTTTGCGCATAAATCCGTGCAGCGATTTTCACGAGTGACCACCCAGCGTACTCAGGAATGACGAAGCGGACCACTTCCTATCCGAAGGGAAACGATTAGGCCCAATCGAGCCCACAACGCCGATCCACTTGCTTTGTGTCGAATATATGTGATAGTAACGCTATGACATATAGAAGCACTGGAAAGGCTTCACCATGGCCCGGTACCAGATTGCCAACTTCGAAGTAGATTCCAGCGATCCGGCGTTTCCTGTGGCGCTTGCCCAGGCCTATCACTCCCCCAACATCGAAGAGGTGCGCCCTCGCTGCCTCTGCCGGCGGTCGGAACCGGGCCACGAGCGGGATGAGGGCATCCCGATGTACATAGCCCGTCACGGCGACACCTACCTGTGCAAGCGCATGCCGAACAGCGCTCAGGAGCACACCGCCGAGTGCGATTCCTATGAACTGCCGCCAGAGATGACAGGCTACGGCGCGGTCATGGGGTCGGCGATCCAGGAAGGTCCGGACGGCACAACGACGCTCAAGCTGGATTTCAGCCTGACCGACGGCGGCGGGCGCGCGCCGACCGCAGCTGGCGACTCGAAGAGGACCGAGGTGGCATCGGACGGCCGCAAGCTCTCGCTGCGCGCCACCTTGCACTATCTCTGGCACCAGGCTGAGCTGAATCAATGGGCTCCGGGTTTCGCCGGAAAGCGCAACTGGTGGACGGTCTGGAACCGTATCCAGGCTGCGGCCAGGGACAAAGCCACCAAGGGTCTCCCCTTGGCCGAGATTCTCCTGCTCCCCGAACCCTTCCGGGTCGAGGCGAAAGACGAAATCGCCGCGCGTCGGCTGGCCGCACTATCCAAGATCACCTCCGGGGAATCGGGCAAGAAGCGGTTGATGCTTCTGATAGCGGAATACAAGGAGCTCCAGCACACGCAGTACGGCCACAACTTCATCGCCAAGCACATGCCGGACTTTCCGCTGTTGATGGACGACTCCATCTACAACCGCTTCTCGAAGGCATTCAGTGGCGAGCTCCAGATGTTGCGTGCACATCCGGGCTTCCACCTGATGACCATCGGCACCTTCAGCTTCAGCGAGTTGGGCATTGCCTCACTCAAGCGGATGGACGTCATGATGGCCGACGAGAATTGGCTTCCGTTCGAGGACATGTACGAGAAGCGGATCA
>CAZQDD010000116.1:0-3978 GCA_964591805.1 uncultured Acidobacteriaceae bacterium
TCAGAGTAAACGTGATTCCGAAGCGCACAAAGGACAGCGATTCTGGCGACGACGCCCTGACAACGCCGCTGACCGTTACTGGTGCGCCGGAGGAACTGGATCGGGAGTTCGCCGGCCAACTCGTCGGGTTCACCGAGGCATTTGTGAGGCTTGGGTCCAACCTCGCTGAGATCGAAGCCGCTCACGCCACTGCAATCAAAACAGTCGAGGCGGAAAAGAAAAAGGACATCGAGAACAAGCGGAAGGGATCCGCTTCCAGGCCGCCCTCAACGACCGCTGAGGCGAAACCGGGGCCGCTAGCGAAGGACGGTAAACCGGTGTTCGGGACCAAGACGGACACCGCGGAAACTCCGGGTCTGTTCGATTCGCACGGAACAGAGGCGGCTTCAGAAGAGTCTCCGCAGGAACACGCAATATCACCTAGCGAAGCCGGCGGTTGAGGCATTTCAGCCGGAGATCGCAGAACCTGCAGAGAAATCGAATTCCCAAATGCCCGCGGGGCCGGATTCCCTGGCGCGCTCGTGACCACCGGTCGGGCCAAAGTCCGAGATGACAAATCGTCAAGGTGATGCACCGATAGTACAATCTAGTCGTATGAGCGAGTTTTGGTCCGGTCTTTTGCTGGGCTTCCTTTTAGGAGTTGTCGGCAATGTTCTGGTTAACCATTATTGGGAGTTCCGCGAACGATTTCGGGCTTATACGTACGCAAAGAAGCTCGTCGGGACCTGGAGAGCCTACAACATCTGCGGTCGAACGCTGGAGCCGATGGAGGGTGCTGGCGAAACCTATATCGAGGCGAAACCTCGCTGGTGGGCAGTCGACTCAAACCTTCTTCAGGTTAGCGGCGTAGACGTTTCAGACGGGCGCCATCACACTGGGCCTTTGATGATAGATCCTTCGTGTCCTCGTAGGGCGACCCGAGTGCTCATCTATGAGTTTCCGACGCAGGACGAAGCAATGGAGCAGCGGATAGTCATCAGCCACGACTTCAAGACCATGTTCGTTTTTCCAGTACTCGCGACCCTCGGCTTGCCCACGTACACCCCAGCGCACGCTTTGTGCAAAGTGGAAGGTCCACAAGGTGGACAACTGCCACTTTGAAGTCGGCCTCCTGTCATTTTGCCGAGAAACGCCGTATATCTGAGGGCCACACATCCCCTCCATGTATTGTGGCCATTTTTGCGAAAGAACCCCGGTCGCGGGGCGACTCCGCCAGGATGAAGTCCGCAAACCCCTGTTTTGCGACAAGAACGCGTCGGAGCGGCGGTGCAGAGGACCCGACGCCATGCGTGCAGAGGTTAAGGGCCCTATTGCGCGAATCTGCTGAAGCGATTAACGATGCGGGCCAGTGAAGCCCCGGCCAAGCCGAAAAGTAGGACAACGAGAAAGCTGATCACAAGGTTCTTCAAAATCCAGTAATGCACACTGTGCCCGTGGACCGGATTCGACAAGCCCCAGTACCGGAGCATATTGACGCTGGCGATGAGGACGCAGGTAGCATCCGGAACCAGCGCCGCTTTGAAGGAAGAGGCCGTCGCCATCCAAATTCCGGAATTCTTGCGTAGCACAGTCCAACCACTTGCCGCGAAAAGAAACAGTTGGCCGGCGACATACCAGAACACAAAATCCGATGCAGGGACAAGCCCTTCGCGGGCACCTAGAATTAGACCGGATGTCCACATCGCGAGGCCTAAGGCGCAAATTTTCCACGGATCGGGATGGAGGTTCTGCCGCACGCTGCTGGCGAGTACGTTGGCGACCAGGGCCGGTGTCAGCCGCTTGTGCGCGAGAATGCCAGCCATTTCAGGGCCATACTCGTCACGCCAGGCGCGCGGGTAAGTTCGTAGCAGGAGATCTCGCAGAGTCATACAGCTCGTATCCTCTTTAAGCCAAAGCTCGACAACCGCTGCATCTTCTCAAGCTGAACGTGCAGGTGGCAAAGCCCACTGGATGTGATGCGGTAAGGACGTTGACGCCCGCTCGCTTCCATCGGTTCGATCCAGTTCTCATCCACCAAACGCGTGATGGCAGTGTACAGCGTGCCTGGGCCGAGTTCGACACCGGCAAAGGTGGCGACGTCCTGCATTACCGCGTACCCGTGCTTGGGTCCCGCCGCCAGGCTGGAGAGAATCAGAAGTTCGGGATCCGTTGCCGGACCAGACACTGTCTTGCGCGCCATGTGACGAATTATAGTATATCGTAATTCGAAGTACTTCGGCAACCGGAACGATATGTGGGGACACCGTAGACAACTGGCGTTCATCTCCGCGCTGGACGAGTTCAGTCCGGTATCGCCGATTACGACCACTAGCGTTTGCGACCAGGCTTCCCTAAACAACGCACGCACGTGATCCTGAATTGCAGTCAGGCCGAACAACTGGATGGAGCAGTCCAGAGGCGGTACCGCGTTTCCACCAGCCTGCCATGCACCGGGCTGGACGCTTGCGCGTTCACTTCAGGAAATGACCCGCAACCACGAGGTTGGGAAACCAGGCTAACGCGTTCGTGACGGTATGAGCGGCGATCGACGCTGGGAGGGACCGATCTCGAGCGAGATATATCCCGCACAGGATCAGCCACGCCACGAATATGCTGAGCCATCGCGTCGGCGGGAGGTGCAGCACCGTCGCGGCTACCGACGTGATCAAGACGGCCCACGGCACCGGCATCCTCTTGCAGAGGGAGGCAAGAATCACTCCCCGGGAAAACAGCTCCTCTCCCGCCGGGATCACCAAAACGTGGCAGACGAACAGAAGCTCTAGATGTCGAGAATATGACCCTGTGGACCAGGTTGTTGCCAAGGGCCAGGCTATTGGTATTGCAGGAATGAGTACGATGACGTTAGTGCAAAGATATCCGCCTAGAGCTCCAACGGCGAGGTCGCCCACCCGGGGTCGGAGACGTGACAGCCCAAAGACTTGCGGCCACCTCCAAAAAAAGAAGACCACAGCCCACACGTAAATGAAGGCGGTCACGAATGCGGAGTAATCACCAGACACGAGCCACCCTACTGGGTGGAATGTGTATCCAAAGGCGATCGGAACTACTCCGATGAGCAGCCAAGCGCCCGCAAGGCGTTTTGTATCCAGCGCCGCCCCCGCCTGGCCCGCTGCCGCCCTGCTCCCCGTCTGTCTGCCGGTGAAAACTGCCGTCAGGCGAGGAAATATCCAAATAAACGCATGCGCGATAAGGCCGCGGCGGACGAGATCGTGCGGCGGCACACTCTCCCCTATGCCGGATGGCAGCGGGAGATTCGTGCCGCAGAATCCACACTTGGTAGCTTCGAGTCTCACACCCTCGGCGCACATCGGGCACTGTCGATCCTGTCGCTTGTGTCCAGCAGTGGAGCGCCGCACGGTCCCGCCAGCTTGGAAGAGGCCATAGACAATCGCGGGCCCTATAATCGAATCGAGCAACATCAAGGGGGCGTCATCGTACGCTCTGAGAATGGCTGAGTATATGTCGTGGTCCGCCAAAAACCGGAAAAGGTGACCAATGCACCGGAACAGGAACCAGGCAATCCAGCACAGCAATACGGCCTCACTCGTAAGGCTCCGAGGTCTCAATGCGGAGAGCAGGTGATTCGAGGTCGCGGTTTCGGTCTCGGCCATGGCAAATTGGTCGCCCTTCATCGTAGCTCAGTTCGAAATGAGCACGATTTTCGGTGACGGGCTACGAAACTCCGAAATTGATGTGACCGAAAAAAGAGGCGCTTGACGAGCGCAGCGCTTTCAGACATGAACCTTTTCACGCGGGAGAGTAGAATGAAAATCCTGGTTGAATCTCTGGCGATTTCACGCTGACGGCACCGGGCCTGGTTGGAGGCGCCGGTTGGCAATCGAGGGAGGCCCATGATGATTAGTGCATGCCGATTTGTTCTTTTGGCTGTCTCGATGTTTACCGCTGTAGCACCCGGACAAACAGGCGCACCCGGTGCTCTCTCCGCTCCGGTTCCCGCAAACCGAGCCGCGGTCGCCG
>CAZQDD010000117.1:0-3954 GCA_964591805.1 uncultured Acidobacteriaceae bacterium
CTGATGCCCGCCATGTGGAAGTGGGGATTGAAACCGTACCAGAAAGAGCGGCTTTCAACCTTTGTCGCGCCCGAAGCCGATTCGCGGGGTTCCGGCTATCAGGTGATCCAGTCGTTGGTCGCCGTGGGCTCGGGAGGTGTGTGGGGCAAGGGCGTAGCCAAGGGAACCCAAACACAGGGGCAATTCCTCCCTGTTCCGCATACTGATTTCATCTTCGCAGCCTGGAGCGAAGAGCATGGGTTTGTGGGCGCGCTGGTGGTAATGCTGTTATACTTCGGGGTGTTGATGCGTTTGATCCATGACGCACAAACCGCGCCGGACCGCGCCGGGGTCTTCCTGATCATGGGAGTGGTCGCGGTGCTGGCGTTCCACGTTTTGGTGAACGTGGGAATGGTTGTGGGATTCATGCCCGTGACGGGTATTCCCCTTCCATTGATGAGCTACGGAGGATCGTCGATCCTGTTTACGTTCCTGGCACTGGGCATTGTGATGAACGTCCGCATGCGCCGGTTTGTAAATTAGGATGACACGTAAAGCGCACCCTGGTTCCGGATTGGCGGAAGCTCCGGAGCCACGGAAACTTCGTAGCGTCCGCGCCATGCCTTGATGACACGTGAGGCTCGCGGATCACGACTTTTTTGCAAAATCCCAGGAGAGCCGCCGGAAGCAGGCGGAGGGAATGGGTCTTCGGCGATGATCGCCGGGGCTTTCGGCGGGGGAAATCCCAGGCCGCATACACGAGATGAAGCCCTCGATGGGAGGGCAAAGCCGGCGATGAAGGGAATCAGGCCGGTCAGAAATGAAGAATTACGCTGCGATCAAAGGGCAGGGAACGGCCCCATCCGGGATTCCAGAAATTGAAATTTGCGGGAAATACTGGAGAGAAGTGGCCACAAAACCCAGGCGCAACGTAACCGGACCGGAGCAAAAGTCTCCGGGGAGTACGGAATCGGTGCATAGGTTCACATCAAACGCAGCCGGAGCCCTGAATGGCGCAAGGCGCCAAGGCAAAACTGGCCGCATGATCCCCGCAACTCAATCGAGCGGGCGAACTCCGTTCCGCGCCCTGGCCGAGAAGCCAGAGAGCGCGGCGCGACGCATTGATCTTCAAAACTGACCATCCTGCCTTTATGCTTCCGGCTCACAACAGCCTGCTCATTGCGACCAGGCCGGGAGCGAACATGAACAAAGAATTGTATGTTTCAACCACCCCGCATGAAACCAAGGTGGCTCTGGTGGAAGACGACCAGCTTGCCGAGGTGTACTTCGAGCGCGAGAACGAGTACACGCTGGCGGGTTCGATTTATAAAGGGCGGGTCACGCGCGTATTGCCCGGGATGCAATCGGCATTCGTCGATATTGGTCTGGAACGCGACGCGTTTCTCTATGTGTCCGACTTTCTGGAACTTCAGGACGAAGACGAAGACGGCGAATTTGAGGATCTGAAAGTTACCGGGGCGACGCTGGCCCAAGCCAACGGACTGATCATTACCGAACCACAGGCCGCGGAAGAAGAGGATGTCGAGGAACCCGAAGAAGCAGCGGGTGACGGCGAGGAAGAAAAGACCGAGGGTAAGGATGAGGGCGCACCGCGCTGGCGTGGACGCCGCCGCCGCCGTGGCAGACGTGGCGGACGTGACCGCATGACGGACGATCGCCTGGCCGAGGCGCAACCTGGTGTCAGCGATTCCAAGGAATTGGCAGGCGAGCCAGGCAATGCCGGGGATTCCGAGGAAACGCCTGTCGAGACTGAACCTGCGGCTGCCGCCCCGCGTGAGCCGAAAAGGCGCCAGTTGCGCGGATTCGAGCCTCGTGGACTGGTAACTCATGGTTTGGCGCGCTCGGTGGACGAAGATGAGATCGAGCCCGAAGTCAGGGCTGAAGCTGCCGATGAACCGGCAGCGGATGGAAAGGATGCTGCACCAGCGGCGATCTCCTACACGCCCATGCTGCTGCCCGGCGAGTCGATTTCCAAGTACAACCGCCCGGATGGGGAAGCTCCGGCGCCGGCTCCCGCCGCGGAAACTGACGCAAACCAGGAATCGGATCACGGCTATGGCCGCGGCCGTGATCGCGACCGCGGTGGACGTGGACGCCGCGGGGATCGTGACCGGGACCGTGGACGTGGCCGCGATCTTGAACGCGAGCCGCGTGAGCAGGAGAGCTTCGCTCTGCCGCAGAACTACACTCCGATTGTTCTGCCGGGTGAATCAATTTCGAAGTATCGCGGCATCGAACCGGTGTCTGTTTTGGAGCCGGCAGAAGCAGCGCTCCCAACCGAGCCGTCAGCCGCGCCAGAAACCACCGCTGCGCTGGAAAACCCAGTTCCAAACCAATCTGAACCAAGCCCGGATGAACCGTTGTCCAGCGCCAGCTATTCAGGCGTGAACGGACTTTCATCCCTGACCCAGCGCTACGCCGCGGAAGTTGAAAAAAGTGAGGCGGAAGGAGCAGCCGGGGAGACCGTTGAACTGGCCGAGGAACCCAGCCGGGAACCGATATTGGAGGAAACTGCAGCAGCTTTGCCGGCGGGAGTTCCCAACGAAGCCTCCACGGTCTCAGAGCTTCCCGCTGCCGAGACGCAATCCGAGCCACCGCAACCCGAGCCATCGCAAACCCAGGATCACAGCCAACCGGCTCCCGCGGAAACGGTACCTGGAGAGATCGAACGAGGCGCGGACGAGGACCTCGAAGCTAAACCTCCGGGACGCGCCCTGGGCCGCCGTTCCTGGCGCGATCGAGTTTCGAAGATCTTCAGCGCCGTGCAGGATGAACAAGCAGCCGCTGTGGCCCCGAACGAATCGGTAATTGCAGAAATGGATGGAGCCGCGTCCGCGGCCGGTGAACGGAAGGCCGCAGAGGAGTCCGGGTCCGAACCGGGCCAAACATCAGAGCAGGAGCCGGCTGCCTATGAAGGTCAGCTCGGCAGCTTTGTGATTGAAGGCGGTCACGTTGAGCACGAAGAACTCGACGAGGAAGAGGCGGAGATGCCGGCCCTGGCCGAGCACTTCGACCGCTATGAAGAGCGCGAGATCGAAGAAGATGCGTTGGAGGATGGAAACGGCTCGCAGATTGGCGCAGCGGTACGCGAGAGCGACGAAGAGAACGAATTAGAGGATGAAGAGTACGACTTCGGCGGCGAAGAGTTCGAGGAATCCGAGATGCTTGCCGGGGAAGACAACGAAGAGGACGAGGGCGAGGAAGCAGACGAGAGCGAAGAGCCCGAGGTTGCCGCTGCCCCCGAAACCGGACGCCAGCGGCCGGAGCGTTTTGAGCGCCGTGAACGCCGCGGCCGCCGTGGCGCGCCTCCGCCGCGCGGTGGGGGACGGATGCGTTCGCGTCAGCAGTCGCGTGCACTGCCTTTGATCAGCGAATTGCTGAAGGAAGGGCAGGAAATCCTGGTGCAGATTGCCAAGGAGCCGATCGGCAAGAAAGGCGCTCGCATTACCAGTCACATTGCGCTTCCCGGCCGTTTCCTGGTGTACATGCCGACGGTCAACCACATCGGCGTGTCGCGCAAGATCAGCAGCGAAGAGGAGCGCCAGCGCCTGAAGCGCATCGTCTCCAGCGAGCGTGAGAACGGGCACGGTGGCTTCATCGTTCGCACCGCGGCCTCCAATATCAAAGAAGATGAATTACGCGCCGACATTCGTTTCCTGAAGCATCTGTGGACCGAAATTCGCACCCGCGCCGAATCCAGCAAGAGTCCGTCCCTGATCTATCACGATTTGAACCTGGTGGAGCGTATTCTGCGCGACCAGGTAACCAGCGATTTCTCCCAGATCTGGGTGGACAATGAAGGCGAGTATGAGCGCGTCGTGCGTTTTGCATCGCGCTTCCAGCCAAACCTGGTGCGCCGCATCAAGCTGTACACCAAGGACACGCCGCTCTACGAGCAGTTCGGAATCAACGAGGAGATCAACAAGAGCCTGAAGTCCAAGGTATGGCTGAAGA
>CAZQDD010000118.1:0-3910 GCA_964591805.1 uncultured Acidobacteriaceae bacterium
GGTAGGGGCCACCGCGCAGTCTTCTCCAGTAGCGGGTGACCCAAAATGCTAGGCCGGAGCCTAGAAGTAATTGGTGTCACCGCTGTAGTTGAGTGTGAGTGTGTTCGCCCCGGCGGGCAGGGCCGATGTCGTGTAGGTTGCTGTGCCGCTCGCGCTCAGAGTGGTCGCGCCGAGCAGTGTGGTTCCTCCTTCGGTAAACGTGACGGTGCCAGTCGGCGTCACACCGCTTCCGCAGCCAGCGACCTTCAGCGTGAATGTGACGCTCTGTCCGTAGATTGAGGGGTTGATGGTTGACGTGATCGAGAGATTGGAGGTCGCCTTGGTGATGGTGAGCGTGCCGTTGACGAATACCAACGAGTAGTTCGCTGCGCTCAGCGTTCCGGCTGCGGCGGTGATGGTGTAACTGCCTGTCGGCGAGGAGGCCGTGGCGGTTGTGCTGAGACTGGGAGATCCACTGAGGACTGCACTGGTATCCCCGTTCATAAAGCCGGAATAGCTGGCGGTGAGTGCCGGGTTCGCCGTTCCGTAGACCTTTGAGACGTCATTTGCCGTCGCCGTCAGCAAGGCCTGGTTGACGGTCACGCTAACGGAGCTGCTGGTGCTGGCGTTGTAGCTGGTCGTGCCGGAGTACTGCGCCGTCAAGGTATGTGTGCCAGCGGTGAGGGCGGTTGTCGAGAGGCTTGCGACATTCGACGAGACTGCGGCGCTTCCGATCGACGTGCCGTCGCTGTAGAAGGTTACCGTCCCACCAAGGGATGGATCACCGAGACCGTGGTGGGCGATGGTCGCCGTCAACGTCAGTGACCCGCCATAGGTCACAGGATTCGGAGAGGCAGCCAGAGTCGTTGTGGTCGGAAACGGTCCCTGGTTAAGCAGCACGGTCATGTTGTTGCTGCTGTAGTTGGCCACGACGAGGTCCGGAAATCCGTCGCCGTTCCAGTCTCCTGTCCCGATTGCCATCGCCGTCGACCCGATGGCAGGCGTTTGAGAGGCTGCAGCGAAGGTCCCGTTGCCATTGCCCAACAGAATCGTTATCGTGCTGCTGGTTTCATTGACTACGGCGAGATCGAGATTCCCGTTGCCGTTGAAGTCGGCGGCTGTAATTCCGCGGGGGCCTTTGCCTGTGGCGGGCGATGCTGCCGCCGTGAAGGTGCCGTTGCCATTGCCCAGCAGAATGTTGACGCTGTTGCTGCCCTGATTTGATATAGCAAGGTCGAGCTTGCCGTCGTTATTGAAGTCTCCGGTGACGATGCCCCATGGGGAGCCGCCGGTCGTGTATGAAACCCCTGCACCGAATGTTCCATTCCCGTTGCCGAGGAAAACGATGACGCTAGCGCCAGCGTAGGCGGCCACGGCGAGATCCTGGTTCCCGCTGCCGGTAAAGTCGCCGACAGCAATTCCATATGGCCAATAAGCGCCCAAGGTGATAACCGGGCCAGCTCTGAAGGTGCCGTCGCCATTGCCCAGAAATACCTTCACCAGGTCCGAGGGGGAGCCGACAGTAACGCCCACGGCTAGATCGAGCTTGCCGTCGTTATTGAAATCTCCGACCGCCAAGGCCGTTGGATTGTTGTTTGTGCCCAGCGCCACCGAGGCAGCCTGCGTGAAGGTGCCGTTTCCGTTGCCCAGCAGGATGGTAATCGTGTAGTTGTTGTAGTCATTGACCGCCAGGTCAAGCTTGCCATCCCCGTTGAAGTCCCCGGCCACCAGGTTCGAGCAGTATGGAGAAGCCGTCGTAGCCGCAGGGGTGAATGTCCCATCGCCATTGCCCAAGAAGACGTACACATATCCGTTGGCGTCGCAGGTCGCAAAGCCGAGGTGCCCGCTGCCATCGAAGTCTCCAACCGCAACGCCTTCCGGGCTGAGGACGGCGGGAGACGCTGCCGCGCTGAGTCCATTCCATGCCTGCCCTGCCAGGTACGGCGTAACGCATATCGATAGCGCACCGAGGATCAACACGGAAGTGAGCCATGACTTCAGAGCACCTGCCCGTCGCACCCAGATGCCCGAAGGACCCCGGTCGATGGTGCTCTGTATGGCTAACAGTCTCGCAAGCAGGAAACTTCTCGTCATGTTTTGTGGCCTATCCTTCTTCTGTTGATGGACTGCTCACTTGCTCGTCCAGAACCATCAACTCACAAGTACATAGTGATACTATGACTGTTATTCTTTGTATGTCCAGAAAAATCTTCGGGGGAATGAAAATTGGCCACCCTGGAGGGTGGCCAATCGCCGCAGACTACGGTCCGAACAGAACCTACTCGCTCATCAGGACGGTCACCGAGCCACTGCCGTTGTTGATATCCACGGCGAGATCCGCTTTGCCATCTCCGTTGAAATCACCCGCCGCGATCGCTGTCGGCGTCGGGCCGGTGGAACGTGACGGCGCAGGTGTGAATGTCCCATTGCCGTTACCCAGGAGAATGGTCACTGTACTGTTGCCGTAGTCGATCGCGGCGATATCCGCCTTGCCGTCGCCATTGAAGTCCCCGACAGTCAGCGCTGATGTGTTTGGGGCGGCGGGCGAGGGCGCGGCCGTAAACGTCCCGTCTCCATTGCTGAGCAGGACGCTAACCGTGTCGTTGCTGGTTACAGCTAGATCAAGCCTCCCGTCACTGTCGAAGTCAGCGACCGCGATACTCTCCGGCGCCGTGACTGCGGGCGAGGGCGCAACTGTAAAGGTTCCATCGCCATTCCCGAGCAGAATGGTCAGATTGCGGCTCTCGTAGTTGGCCACTGCCAGATCGAGCTTGCCATCGCCGTTCCAGTCCCCTGCCACTATGCCCATTGGCACCGATCCCGTGGCAGGGGAGACCGCACCTGGGGTAAACGTCCCGTCGCCGTTGCCGAGCAGGATGGTCACAGTCTTACTGCGTTGGTTGGTCACGGCAAGATCGAGTTTCCCGTCGCCATTGAAGTCACCGGCTACAAGACCAAACGGAGTGGTGCCAGTCACCGGCGAAGCAGCCGCCCTGAAGGTTCCGTCTCCGTTGCCGAGCAGAATCGTCAACGTATTGCTGTACTCGTTGGCCACAGCGAGGTCGAGCTTGCCGTCACCGTTGAAATCCCCTACCACGATGCCGTTTGGGGATTTTCCGGTGGACGGCGAAGGGGCGACGGTGAAGGTCCCGTCACCTTTGCTGAGCAAGATCGTGACGTTGTTGCTGTACATACTGGTAACGGCAATGTCGAGCTTGCCGTCACCATTGAAGTCACCAACCGCGATGCCGTAAGGCTCGGGGCCGGTAGCATAGGTGTTTCGAGAGTTGGAGGACGGATGTGTTCCGGAAGCAGAGGACCCGCAACCTGCAAGAACAACCATCAGACCGACGATTGCGCAAACGGCGAAGCCCCGAAGCACATTCGCTTTGGGGGCGCTTGAAGTAAGTGTCATGATGCAGTTTTCCTCGGGATGGTCAGTCGCATGGACTGAGCTGGACATGCGCAACAACGGGCGAACATTGCCTACGCACGGCGTTGGTGGATTGAGCCGTCAGGTAAACAGCCCACAAGGGAATGAAGCGCCACAAGGCAGTCACGTTTACAACCAACCCTCTGTGAAGGAAACCTGCGGCGCGTTCTCACGGTCGATTGCCTTGGCCTCTTCCATGGAGATCGGCAGAGGCGGAATGGCGTTCTGCGATAGCTCCCAGCGCCAGGTCAGGTATTTGCTCCTCTCGGCTTGCTCGTCGAGGTGCCTGTAGTAGGCCTCGTCGGCGTCAGGGCGAACGATATAGAGGGCGGTGGTCTTCGGCGCCGCGTCCCTGAGAACGAAGCCGGGCTGGGGATAGGAAGCAGGGGTGTTGAAGCGAAGCACTTTGTCGAAGCGCCGGCGCCCAGCCGTGAGCGCGTCGATGATCCGCTTCTCGTACATGTCCTCGAACGGAAGCCAATTCTCGTCGGCCATCAT
>CAZQDD010000119.1:0-3811 GCA_964591805.1 uncultured Acidobacteriaceae bacterium
ACCGCCCGAAGCTCCGCGCCGAAGAACTATTTCGCGGAGCGCAGGGGTATCTGGCACTGGAACTCTGGGGCAAAGACAAGGACTTGAGCGGCTGTGTACGACCGCAATTCTTCACGCGCTCCGGCGAGGAGATCGAACTGCCCGCCGGATTTGCCGACGCGGTAAAGGCCGTGACCGTTGGAGCGACATGCTCGGACTGCTCGCATCCGCACTACTCCCGGTTAGTAGCGCCGCCGCCGCTGGGCGCGGAAGAAAACCTGGAGGCCGTTCACGACATCGCGGCCAATGGCACACTGAAGCAGCCTGTTGAAAGTGTTGACGGACTTCTTGTGGATGGTGCGTCGGTCGTGTGACCAGTGTGCTGTCGCCGCCCGCTGAACCAACGACTAGCTGCCATCCAACAGAGCCTTGACCGGACTTCGCGCGCTAAGCGAACGGACGAGTGGGGCCCGACCGGCAGGAGGCACATCATGAACATTGGAACGAGATCAGTTTTGTACGGGGCACATTGTGCGATTATTCATCCCTGGTTTCTTGCCGTCGCCTGGTGGAAACTCTATGGTTTCCCCTGGGACGCCAGGTTGTGGGCCAGCTTCTGTTTGCACGACGTCGGCTATTTTTCAAAGCGCGACATGGACGGAGCCGATGGAGAAACACATGTCGAGCTCGGCGCCAGAATCATGGCGCTGCTTTTTGGCGATTCCTGGGGAGCCTTCACAGCCGCCCATTCGCGCTATTGGGCGAAGCGGCACGGACGGCAAGTCTCCCGCCTTTGCGTGGCCGACAAACTGGCCTTCGTGCTGACACCGGCCTGGTTGTATCTGCCTATGGCGAGGGCCACGGGCGAACTGGCCGAGTATATGTTGCGCGCCAAGGAGCGGCAGGCGGGCAGCGAACACTTTACGGCCGTGGAATCCGCGCAACTGAATTCGCAGGATGCACAAGAATGGCTGACCGGTCTAAAGAGTTACACGCGACGGTGGGTCGAAGAGCATAAGGACGGCGGGGCGGACCACTGGACGGTAGCGCCGGCCGTGGCGTCGACGGGGCCTGCCATGCCCGCCCGCTATAGTGTGCTGGCCGGCGACGCGAGAGAGTAATTGAAACCGGAAACCGGCCGTGGGTGGGGTATAGGCCAAGTGCGCCGAGCAAGTCAGAGGGGTGGATTTCCAGCCGTCTCGTGGTTTTCATTAGGGCAGCGCGGTACTAGAATTGTAGAACATGATTAAGAGCTTTTGTGCTTCTTTCACATTGGCGGGGTTTTCGCTGCTGGCGACAACCGCCGCGGCCCAACCACGGGCCACTACTCAGCCCGCGCGCCCAAACAGCACGTCGCGGAAGGCCGCTGCGCCTGACGTAAGCGGTTGGAATAAGGTCACGTGGGGGATGACAGTCGCGCAGGCCAAGAAGCTATTCGCTGCCGCCGACTTAGCAGAGCCAGAGAGTAAGCTCACCAGTGGACGGTACCCGGTCCGTTTTGTTGTGAACAACATCGATATCGGCGGCCTTCCGTGCACCGCCAGCGTTGAAACCGATCGGGACACCGACTCGATAGCCGGCGTTACCATCCGGCCCGCAAAGGAGTTTCAGGAACGCGCTGAGCTTCGCGCTACTGTTTTTGACAAGTTGAAGCAACTGCTTATCCAAAAATATGGCGGGCCCAAAAGCGACAACCAGCGGCCGGAGGGTGACGATGTCGAGAGCCAGGTTCTGTGGTCTTTTCCCTCAACGACAATCGAACTGTACCGGTCCGAGGGAGGCTACGACACTGGTTTCGTGTTACTCATTTACTCCGCTGCCGATAAGAAGGCTTTAGACGCGCTTTAGGAGATATAGCGCAGGTGTTCCGTTGTGTATTTCTCTTTCAATATTTCACGGGAAGGGGAGCCACAGGAAATCGCGCGCCCGATGCTCGCGGCGCCTTTCGCATTGCGAGGCAGGTCGCTGAGTTGGGCGACCGCGGTGGTCGCCTTTGCGGTCGTCATTGTTGCCTCTTTCGTTTGAGCGGCGCTTAGGGCCGGGGATGGGGCACGGCATGCTGCCGCAATGGGCGCGGCTGTCATCGCTTCTTGCGGGGAACGGTTCAATGATGCGCAAAGGTCACAATTGTGTATAAGATAGCTGCAATAGCAGTGAGCGCCACAACAACTTTCTCCTGCCCTGAGAACCACACGAACTGCCGCTTCTTGGAGCGATTGAATAATTGGTAGTGGCCTGCGAGGCCGAGTGCTTGGCCCACAAAAAGCAATGCGCCCAGCCCGAATGCCCAACGGGCGAAGGCTGTAGAAACTAAGCCTGAAACAGGAAGAAGGACCACGCCGAACACGAATGCGAGCATGCCGACTAGACTCACGTAATCGGATGGCGTCAGCCATGGTATGTCGCCCTTGTCGCCAACTTCGGCTTCACGCTCCAAGCGCCACTTGAAAAGCGTGACTTGGAAGCCGAGCAAAAGGCCCGCAGGCGTCCAAAGGTCTTTTAAACTGGGGTCAAGCACGGAGAAATTTCAGAATACTACGTCAGGACACCGGGGCGCAAAGCAGCCCTTCCCGGGACTTCGCCACGACTCGGGAGTAATGTGTGGCGTTTCTGGAGACTAGCTTCCGGTGAGCTTCCAAATCCATCTGGTTGTCTAACGCCCCGCACTAACATCTGGCCGTGGAAGGAATGAATCCCTCCCTGAAGCCGAAGGGGCGAGCAGGGGGCTCATCGGCGCGGAGAGGCTGCCGCGAGCGGATCACCCGCCCGGCGCGGCGGGGTTGGGCGGTTCGCCGGTACGCAGCAGGAGTTCTCGGAGCCATTCGGATTTGTTCTTGCCGTGAACGATGCGACCTTGGAAACCGAGAAATTCAGCAATATTGCCGCGGTTGTGACGGATGTCCTGCCGCGTGGTCTTGGCGTACTGCCAGACCCAATGCTTAACATCTGGCGGCTTGCTGAAAACGTAGGTAGCGTGCCCGGCTTGCGGCACCTCAACGACCACGGACCTCTCAAGATCGAAAATGTATTCATCGCGAAAGACGTACATGGTCCGCGCATGTTTGTTGAGATGCTCGTGGTAGTACGAGTCGTAATCGGGGCGCCAGTTGATCTGTGCGACATCAAAATCGCCTGGTAGACCTTCATTCCAACAGAGCCGGCGCAGTTCATCACGTTCGGTCGGGATTGCCTGGACGTGGGTGCGCAGTCGGTCGATCTGTTTCCAGTATTTGCCAAAACGCGTGTGCGCCGTGCGCGCTTTCAAGATTTCCTCTTCGAGAGAATCAGGAGCCGTCAGTTCCGCCGTGCTGGGAAGCGCGGTCTCGGATTCGATCAGCTTCCACTCGCCGCCGCGCTTGCGATAGTGGCCCGTGTGAACGAAGTCCGCGGAGATTTCGACCGTCGCCGAGATGAGATGGCGCCATCGACTCCAGGTCGGGTCCCATCGCAGCGGCAGCAACTGGTGGTCGATGAGAACCTCGATCTTGCGATTGTGGTCTCGGAGGATGGCGTAGTCCTCGAAATAATCGAGTTTGCGGAGAGGCACAGGAACGGTTCTTCGGCGGCGCTCGGGCAGGAAGGCCAGAATTTGGTTTGCGAAGAAGACGCCGCTGTCCGCGGATCGCTCTCCCCGCACTATGAGAGACCCAAAACCCGAATAGGGGAATGCAACAGGGGCCGCGGCATCCCTCAGCACGCTGTCATACTGGGCGCGGATGTCCGGGTCCGCCAACATGTTGTAGGCGCGTTCGAGCGTGGCGAAATCGGTCTTCGGTGCGTTCTCCTTCTGCAATTCCATGCGGCGGAGGCGATAGGCCAAGCGCAGTTCCTT
>CAZQDD010000120.1:0-3741 GCA_964591805.1 uncultured Acidobacteriaceae bacterium
CCATCTAGTGCATGGTTTGGACAGGGCAATATTGCAAAGGGGTAAATGGTTCCGCAACGTTGCAAACCATTGGCAAAAGAGTCATAAACAGTCCAAAAAGGATTATCTAGAAAGGTAATGTCTCACCCGGTCTGGCGACGTGGTCCTCGCCGGGTGAGACACTTTACTCCTCGCCGAAGTGGATTCCGACGGAGCGGGCGGTATTGACGAGTTCACCCTTGGGATCGACGGACTTCATTTTTCCGATGGCCTCGGCGATATCGACGTACTCGATCCGTCCGCCACGCAGCGCCACCATTTTCAGGAAGCCGCGTTGTGCGATCAAATCGACGGCGGCGACTCCGAAGCGGGTGCTCAGGATGCGGTCGGAAGGCGATGGCGAGCCGCCGCGCTGGGTGTGACCCAGCACCGTGACGCGGACTTCCTTCTTCGAGGAACTTGCGATGGCCGCACCGATCAGGTTGCCGACGCTGATGGCCTTTGGGATGGAGCCGTAGCGCCGCAAAACGTCCTTGCGGATCTCCTCAGGCACCTGCACGCCTTCGGCCAGGGAGATGATCGTAAACTTCTTGCCGAAGATATGGCGCTGGCCGATGTAGGCGCAAACGCTCTCAATGGTAAAGGGAATTTCGGGAATCAGGATGATGTGGGCGCCGCCGGCCAGTCCGGCGTGGAGCGCGATCCAGCCCGCGTCGCGGCCCATCACTTCCACGATCATGACGCGGTGGTGGGATTCGGCGGTGGTGTGGATGCGGTCGAAGGCTTCGGTTGCCACATGGAGCGCGGAGTCGAAGCCGAAGGTGACGTCGGTGGCCGACAGGTCGTTGTCAATCGTCTTGGGAACGCCGACGACGGACAGACCTTTGGCAGCCAGGTCGAGGCCGATCTTCTGGGTGCCATCGCCGCCGATGACGATGAGAGCGTCCAGGCCCATGACCTTGGCGTTATGGATGACTTCATCGGAGAAATCGCGCACCGCCTCATGCCCGTCATTGCTGATGTGATAAGAGAAGGGATTGCCGCGATTGGTGGTGCCAAGAATGGTTCCGCCGCGGGGCAGAATGCCGCTGACGTCATTCAGAAGCAGGGGGCGGCTTTTTTCCGGCCAGATGAGGCCGTCAAAGCCGTCGCGAATGCCAATGACCTCATAGCGGTACTTGAGGATGGCGGTTTTTACCGCGGCGCGGATGACTGCGTTGAGCCCAGGGCAGTCTCCCCCGCCGGTACAGATGCCGATTTTTCTGATCTCAGCCATGAGTTATTTTCTGGAATAATTGCGGATTCGGCTCTTCTGCCGTTGCAGCGATTGTATATCAGGGAAAATGCGCTCATGGAGCGCAGGCTAGGGCGCAATCCCCTGAATTGGGACCGGAATGGGCGCGAGTGAAACGCGCCGCATTCCGGGAAAACACCTCGGCTAGTCAATGGTGAACGTCTGGGTGCCTTGCACGGTGGTACTGGCAAAGGTGGCCGTGGCCGTAATGATGAAGGAAGTACTGGCGGTTGCCGTGCTGAGCACGGTCACGTTTCCGTTGACGTCCACCGTGGCATTGGAGGTGTCACTGCAATTCCAGGTGACGTACTTGGAGATGTTCTGGCTGCTGTTGCCGTTGATATCGGCGGTTGCGAAAACGGAAAATGTCGAGCCGGGACTGACCAGGTTGGGATTGACCCCGGAAGAGTACGTCAAGGTCAGCGTGGAGGGCGCAGTGCCGCTGTAGGTGTAAACCGTGCTGCTGCCGTTGTGTCCTCCGTCGGTTGCAGTGATGGTGGCGGTGGCGCCCGCCGTGGTGCTGCCGATGGGGATGGTGACTACGCCGCCGCTGGCGACCGAGGCTGTCTTGGGTGCGCTGCTGCTCCAGGTTGCGGTGGCGGTGTCATCCGCGGTTGTGCCGCCGACGGTGGTGGATTGAGACGACAGCGTATAGGTGTCCCCAACGGCGGTCGCGGTGCCAACCTTGAGGATGACGGCGGTGGGGCTGACCGCGACGGACTGGATGGAGTTCTCAGAGACAAAAAAACCGTTGCAAGACGCGGAGAGCAGGAAGAGTGCGATCGGAGGCAGCAGGCAGACGCAACGGCGAAGCGTGGCACGGCGAAGCACGGCGCGATGAAACCAAGGCATGATTTCCTCCAGAGCGTTCATTGTAGAGCCTTTTGCGTCCGCTGTGGCGGAGCGGAAACCGGTTCGGCAGGAGAGGATAAGCCGGTGAGGTTGGGAGCGGGCAGGCCGGCAAGCGGTTTCAGAACCGGGCGCGCGGCGTCAGGTGGTGGCCGGCGCGGGTTCACCGGTCTGGCTGGAGACGGAAGTGTCCAGCAACCAGCCATCGCGGCCAGCCTGCTTGACGCAGTAGAGGGCATGATCGGCCCGGGCAAGCGTGGCCATCCAGTTTTCATCCCTGGTAGCGGGCGAAAACACGGCTGCGCCAATGGAGACGGTAAGGTGAAAGCCGGCTGTGCCGGGCACGGGGATTGGAGTCCGCTGAAGTTGATGGCGGATGCGGCCGCAGATCACCGCGACGTGTTCCGCGCTGGACTGCGGGCAGACGAGGGCGAACTCCTCGCCTCCCCATCGCGCCACCACATCGGAGTTGCGCACGCAGGTGCGGAGGGCTCTGGCAACCTCCACCAGCGCCTCGTCTCCCACGTTGTGTCCCCAGCGGTCGTTGACGTTTTTGAAATGGTCGATGTCGGCGATCAGGATGAGAGCGGAGACGGCAGAGCGGCGCAGGCGTCCGGTTTCGTGCTCCATGAAAGGAACCAGGAAGCGGCGATTCTTGAGTCCGGTGAGCGGATCCTCCAGGGCCTCGTTGTTGCGGACGACGCTGATCCTCCATAGCGACCAGGCGAGAGCGACGGTGAGCAGGAGGCAGATGAGCAGGAGCGCGGAGAGCGCGTTCTGCAACTGACCGCGGCGGGCCATGGCGTCAATCTGGAACTGCTGGTTGCGTTTTTCCTGGACCAGTTGCTGGCGCAGTTTTTCCGCCGCCATGAGCTGGCTCTGGGCGCGGAGCACGGCAATCTGCTGATCCTTGCGCAGCAGGTCGAAGTTTTCCGGGCGCTTGCGCTGGATTTGCCGGGGCGCATCGGGAGCGGCGGTTTGAGCCGCCAGCGGCGCGGCCAACAACAGAAGCGAGAAAAGCAGGACCTGGAGGCAGCATGCGTTGCCTGGGATTTGAAACCGGGCCGTTTGCCGCGGAGAAAGATTCGCGGACGAATGGGAACTTCTCAGGATGCGCATGTGACGTGTATGAAATAGGCGGTCAGTATAAGCCGGGGCGGCAGGGATGAGAAGAGAAAACGGATGCAGACCCATTGGGCGGAGATTTGGGAGCAAGGGCCGCGGCTGCGGGGATGGATTGGGACGCAACCCGAAGGCTGCGGCAGGCAAGAAAAATCCCCGCTGCAGCAGCGGGGATTGCCATGGCGTGCATGGTTGGAGAAGCGGTTACGGCTTCATGTTCCCGGTTTTCATAAAGCGCTCGTGAAAGCTGTGAGCCTCGCCGAGAAGGTGCGGTGTGTGCTGGCCGTTGGGGCTTTTGCAAGCGCGGTCGAAGTAGTCGTTGAGCAGCGGCTTGAATTCGTCGGCGGCGCAGTTGTCGATGATCCGGCGGGCGCGTTGCTTGGGTGAGAGCCCGCGCAGATCGGCCAGACCCTTTTCGCTGATCAGCACCTGGGTGTCATGTTCGGTGTGGTCCACGTGGCTGACCATGGGAACGATGGTGGAGATGGCTCCCTTGG
>CAZQDD010000121.1:0-3701 GCA_964591805.1 uncultured Acidobacteriaceae bacterium
CCGTCCGGTGTCTCCAGTTGAAGTGAAGTTTGTCCGTCCAGGCCCGGTCGGTACGGGAAATCGCCTCCGAGCCAATGGAGCCGGGCGCGGTGGGTGCCGGAACCTTCCAGACTATCCGCCACGACCCAGAGGTCGTCCTTCAAGAAGAGCACCGAGCGCCGGTGAACGCAGCGGCCCGGATGCCGTCTGTAGCCATAGTGTTCGCCCTCACAGAGAGCCCAGTCAGGATTGTCTTCGAAGTGCAGCAGCTCGGCCGTGGTCCAATACAGGCACTTGAACTTCCGGTAATGAAGCATTTGGTCCAGGCCGTCCACCTGAACCGTGTTGTGACTTTCGGTGCGGAGAAAATGACCGTGCCATTCCTCCGGCCCGTTGTACAGGTAGCTGCCGGCGTCAGCTAAGACGTTGTGACCGCGCCACCAGACGTCCAGGTGCAACATGTCGATTTGAGAGAAACGATCCAGGATAGTTCCGCATCGGAAGGCAGCAAAGTTCTCCGGCTGGCGGCCGCGCAAGACGTGATATCCGGTGTGCGAAAAGGAGATAGAGGCTCGGTTGACCTTGCGAAGCGGAAGGTCCAGCGCGGAGGGGCCACAAAACCACACTGCCATTTCGTCCCAAGGACCGCTATCAAACACCCTTTCCTGGCGGGTCATAATACTCGCTGTCTGGAGGGTAGGCCGGAAATCGGAGAAATCGCAGGCAGAAAGCGGGAGCGGGAGAGCCCCGTCGTTTGCGCCGTAATTCGGGAGACGGCCGTCCGCCGGGTTCTGATGAGCGAGCAGGAAGTCGAGGGACCGCTCAAGCGCACGAATCCAGTCGGGTGGAATCGGGTCAGAATAAGACCGCGCGAAACCGAGAGCCCACAAGTAGATCTGAATCGCGAAACGGTGGTAATTGTGCGACTGCTGAATGTAGCCGCCGTCTAGATAGACCTGATGGTTAGTCTCGTGTTCCAGCAATCGCCTCCCTTCCGAGACCCAAGTATGAGCTGTTTCAACGTCAGGCAGGACATGACCAGCAATGTAGAGGGCCAGAGCTTCCGACAGAAGGTGGTTATTGTAGACGGACTCGCGCGCATACTCGATGTGCTGGGCGATATGTGCTCCGCAGACGGCAATGTGGTTGCTTAGCTCTTTCTGAAGGTCCGCGGGAATCGTACCGTCATGAAAGAACACATTCAAGCCAAACAGCCATGACATCAGGCGCAAGGCTATTTCCTGACCGGAGTTCCAGTGGATTCCCTGGCCCGCCGGGTTACATTGCAAGAAGCTTCGGACCTGCGAGACGAAAGCAGACGAAAGATCGGGCGCGGCTTCTGGGAAAAAAACGGCGCAGCGGGCCATGATATAAGCCTGAGGAAATCGAGCTATTTCCCAACTGAGTTTGACATCTCCCACCCGCGTTTCGTCGGCAAGCACGCTCGACCAGTGAGCGTCGGCTCGCCACCGATTGTAGTTGAGGGGATTGCGGTGCCAATCTATGGGGTTGCCGAAATCAGACATCCACTTGCCGAAGCAGAGAATACGGCCGCGAGTCGCTTCAGTCGCCTGGAAGGCGAGGTCCGAAAGCCCTGCCGAGGTCATGAACGGGCGAACTGCGTTCGCGACGGCTGAGGGCTCGGAAAACACTGCACGGAAGACCGCATTGGCATTGGCGTTGGCGTTGGCGTTGGCGTTGGCGTTGGCGTTGGCGTTGGCGTTGGCGTTGGTGAGTCTGGTAATCCCACCCCGTGTCTTCAGTTCCCACACGCTTCGGGCCAGGGTCTTCCTGGCCCCGAGCTCACGGCCCTCCTGCCAGAGCTCGCGCACTCCCAGTTCGGGGGAGATGCGCTTGGCAGGAAGTTCCGCGGGGTTCGGAGAATTCCGGTGGACGTACGCAACGTTCGGGAAGGCAGCGCCCCTATAGGAGCCATCCAGGAAAACAGAAGCCCACGTTTCAATGGATAGGACCTTCCAGACCACGTCAAACCAGCCAGGGGCGCTCTGATGGGATAGCAGATCTTCTACAGCCTTGCTGTTCCAAAATCCACGCTGACGCGCGCGTTTCGATAGCAGCACGTCGCGGAGGAAGCCGGAGTGCTGCTCCTTCACCCAGGACTCGACCGGAGTGTCAAAACCGACCTTGCGGCGAGTCAGAACACTCTGAGGGAGGATGTCCGACACCGCTTGGCGCAGGATCCACTTGCTGGCTCCACCGCGGAACTTCAGGTCGAAACCGGTTCGGAAAGCGAAGCGCACCAGGCGAGGGTCAGCGAGAGGTACGCGGGACTCCAGACCGACGGCCATGCTCATCCGATCATCCTGGTGGAAGAGACCTGTGAGATAGGTCTGGGCGTCCCAATGCATGACTTTGTCCGCCGGGTCTGTCGCGGAGGAGCGGTTCACGGTTTCGTGGAACAACTGACGGCAGCGCTCCCGACTGTAGAAAACTGGCGACTGGAATACCTGCGCCCAGGATGCTTCAGGGATCTTGGCAAAGTTCTCGAAATAAGCCTTCTCCCAATTCAGTAGACTCCCAGCATTGCGCAGCAGTCGGTACATTGTCTGTGGGTCGTAAAACTGGCGGCGAAGGTTGCCACCGACGTCGGCCACCCGATTATCGAGCTTGGCATGGCCGCGGCGGCCGGTGAACCAGGACCGCATCACCTGAGAGGGCCGACCTAGAGCATAACGAGCGTATCCACCAAAGATTTCGTCAGCGCCTTGTCCTCCAAGGCAGACTTTGACCTGGCTAGCGGCGAGCTTGCTGACGTAAAACATGGGGAACATTGCCGCCCCGATCACCGGCTCATCCTGATGGTACATGAGGCGCGTCATGTCGTCTGGAAAGGAGGAGCCGTCCATGGTGATCAATTGCAGCTCCAGCCCAAGCGAACTGGCGGCAGTCTCCTGGTACGGACGCTCGTCGATGACTCCCTGTCCCGTGAAGTGAACCCCGTAGCACACGGGTCTCTTGCCGCTGCGAGAGGCATAAACAGCGACGGCGCTGGAATCGATACCACCGCTGAAGAAAGAGCCCACTGGGACATCGGACATCAATTGGTCTTTCACCACGTCGCCGAGTTGGTCGCGAAGTTCCTCGATGAGCTGCGCCGGAGTTTTGCTAAATCGGGCGAACTCTTGCACTGACCAATAGGAGCGGAGCTTAGATCCATAACGTCCGACTTCCAGGTACTCTCCGGCGCGAAGCTGGCGGATATCTCGGAAGAACGTGCGTTCAAATAGTGCGGTGTGGAAATGTAGATACTGATTGATGCCCTCAAGATCCGGTTCGCGGGGAACGTCCGGACAAAGGAGCAGCGCCTTGATTTCGCTCGCGAAGACGACACGGCGCCCGTCGTCGTGATAATAGACCTGTTTGACGCCGAGTGGGTCGCGGGCCAGAGTGAGGCGACGCGAACGCGAGTTCCAGAAAGCGAATCCGAAGATGCCAGCCGCCTCCGTGAGCACTTCGGGCCCAGACTCCTCCATGAGGTGGAGTAGGGTCTCGGTATCGGAGGGACCTCGGAAGCGATGGCCTTGGGCTAGAAGGCGTTCTCTGAATGAGGCGTGGTTATAGAATTCGCCGTTGTAGGTGATCCAGCACGTACCATCCTCGTTCGACATGGGCTGGGCACCAGTCGGGGACAGATCGACTACGGAAAGCCGGCGATGGCCGAAACCGAGGCTGCCTTCGAAGTGAAATCCTTCGGCGTCAGG
>CAZQDD010000122.1:0-3694 GCA_964591805.1 uncultured Acidobacteriaceae bacterium
ACCAGCGGGTGCGCCAGCTCGACGCGCAGACCGTGCCGGACATTCATACGATTGCGGGACTGGGAGCGACACCGCCGGGCGTGCTGACGCTGAGCGGGCCGTCGGTGGTGGCCTATGGCAACGGATCGGTAACGGCTACGCTGGCGACATCGACGAATGCAACCGGAAGCGTTACATTCCTGGAGAGCAGCGGCGGGACGCAAACTGCGCTGGGCACGGCGGAGTTGATCTCCGATGCGGCGAGCTTCAACACCTCCACGCTGGTTGCCGGAGCGCACAGCCTGAGCGCGACGTATGCGGGCGATGCAGCGCACTCCGCGGCGCAGTCTGGGGTGTTGGGGATGACGGTGTCGCCGTTGGCGATTACGGCTGCGGCAAATTCCACGGCCATCCTATATGGACAAGCCATTCCGGCGCTGAGCGGGACACTGAACGGAGTACTGGCGCAGGATGCGGGCAAGGTTGCGGCGGTTTATAGTACGAGCGCGACGAGCTTGTCGCCGGCGGGCGTTTATCCGATTGCGGTGACATTGACGGGAAGCGCGGCGGGGAACTATTCGGTGAGCGTGACGCGGGCGGCCAGCGTCACTATTGCGCAAGCACCGTCACTGACCGGGTTGACGGCTTCGAGCAGCGCGCCCGGACTGGGGCTGCCGGTAACACTGACAGTGCAGGCGACAAGCACCACCAGCGGCGTGCCCACGGGCAAGGTGACGCTGCTGGATGGAAGTACACCGCTGGCGGTGGTTCCGCTGATGGCGGGCGGGGCGACGTTCACCACCAGCGTGCTCGGACTGGGAGTACACAGCTTAAACGCATCTTATTCCGGCGATGAGAACTTTCTGCCCAGCAGTTCGGCTACGGCGGAGCTGGCGGTTGGCGCGGCCTCGGATTTCACGATGACGGCGACTGGCGCGACCACGCAGAGCATTCCAGCTGGCAGCGCGGCGACGTATAGCTTCTCGGTTGTGATGGTGGGTGCGGCGATGGCAAGCCCAATCACTCTGGCGGTGCAGGGAGTGCCGACGAGTTCGACCGCGTCGATCAGCCCGTCGTACATTCCGCCGGGCGGCGCGGTGAGCAGCTTTACGGTAACGATCCAGACGCCGTTGCCACTCGGCGTGTTGGAGAGAAAGACGCGACCGGGAAGTTGGGATGCTTCGGGGAAAGGCGTGCTTGCAATTCTGCTGCTGCCGGTGATGGCGTTTGCGCGACGACGCAAGTGGATGTTGGGATTCGTGGCGGGTGCGTTCTGTTTACTGCTGGCAACGCTGGCGACAGGCTGCGGCAATCGGATCAATGCGGACAACGCGACGATTCAATCGACGACTTATACGCTGACCGTGACGGGGACGGCGACCGGGCCAACGGGAAATGCACTGTTGCACACGGCGGTTGTCACGCTACAAGTGCTGCAATAACGAGCTGAATCTTTGTCTACACTTTGTGCGACGAATAAAGTCGGAAATCTGATCTGATCGGTGAAGTTGCCGAAAACCCCGTTTTCCGTGCACTACGACTGAGGCGGTGGGATAGCCGGAACTAGGTAACTTCCGGTTTGGGCGACTACGCACTTAGAATGAATAGCGCATTAGATCGGGCAGGTGGATGAATGTTCGAACAACTAGACGAACCGGAGAAGATGCAGCCCACAGAAGGCTCTGCGCTATGCGTGTGCTATGACCACGAACGCTCTACAATCGATCGCCCAGCCCTCTGGATCCCGATCATCATCGTCATGTTTGCCAGCTTCCTTTTCCTTTTGGCCATTGCCGATCTTCCATATGGCATCCAGCTAGGTTCACTTATCCCCTACACAGCATTTGTCGCGTTGGGAACATTCAGTGCCCAACGCTGCATGCAGCCCTACTTCTTCGAGTGTCCGATCGTCCAACACATAATGGCTCGGTTGCTGCGGCGACACGGCGGCTTTGTTGCCGCGATCGTTCTCCTTGAAAGTATTGCTCTTTCCTTGACCCGATTCATGCCAGCAACATGGCTTACAGCAAACGCGAGGGATGGCTCGCCTTTCGCCATATCTCTCTGTGTTATCTGTGTCGTCCTCGGCTGTATAGAAACATTCACCAACCGATCTCTGCTTGAACGTGCGCACGCAACTGGGCGGTCAACCGCTTAACTCCGCACTCGCAAGCTGGTCCATTGAACGGTTCCGGGCTAGTCACCGTCCACCTAGCAGTAACCTGTACTGCCCCTGAACTCGGCATTTCGGTAACTTGTCTATGTGCGAGGCGCAAAAGGCCCTATGTGCGACAGGCTCTATCCCGGCCCGATGAGACGCAGCAGGAAGAAGAGTGCGACGCCGGCGAAGAAGACGAGGGCCATGCGCACGCCGGGCTCTCGGTTGACCTCGGGGACGAGGTCGGTGGCGGCGACGTAGATGGTGACTCCCGCCGACAGTGGCAGCCCGGCCTTGACCCATCCCGGTTCAAGGTTGATGGCGAGCACGCCGAGCAGGGTGGTTGCGCCAAGGAAGAGCGCGGAGTTTAGCGCGGCGCGGCGGCCCTGACCGCCGGCAAGCATGACGGAGGCCACCGTGAATCCCTCGGGAATCTTGTGCAGGAAGATGGCGATGAAGAGTACCCAGCCCAGCCACGTGGAGATAACAAAGCCGGAGCCGATGGCGACGCCGTCGAAGAACGTATGCGTGGCCAGGCCGAGCAGAACGGAGTAGCTGCTCTTGGTGGAAAGAAATTCGTGTGCGTGGGTCTCTTCGCCGAAGTGGAAGTGGGGGACGAGCGTGTGCTCCAGCAGATGGACGGCGCAGTAGCCGATGAGAATGAGTGCCGCCGTCCAACTGGCGCTGACGTTCAATTTGAAGGCCTCGGGCAGCATCTCCAGCAGAGCGGCGGAGAGCATGAAACCCGCGCCCAGGGCGACGAAGTAACGCAACGCGCGGGCCGAGGGCGAACGCAGGACAAGCAGAAATCCGCCGAGGTAGTCGGCCAGCCCGGCGAAGAGGCCGAGCGCAAGGGCCAGCCAGAAGCGCGTCGCCGATATGGCTGTGATGTTCATCGCGTGGCTATCCGCTATGGCGAATGTTGAGCACATCGCCATCTTTGACGGGATAGTCCTTGCCTTCGAGGCGGAGGGTACCTGCGGCGCGCGCGGCGGCCTCGGAGCCGGCGGCAAGCAAGGTGTCCCAGTGGATGGTTTCGGCGCGGATGAAGTGCTTCTCCAGGTCGGAGTGGATGGCCCCGGCGGCCTCCTGCGCGCGGCAGTTGACGGGGATGGTCCAGGCGCGCGTCTCCGGCTCTCCCACGGTGAAGAAGCTGGCGAGGCCAAGCAGTTCGTAGCTCTTGCGGATGAGGCGCACCAGGCCGCTCTCAGTGAGGCCATAGCCTTCCAGGAACTCTGCCGCCTCGTTGTCTTCCATCTCGGCCAGCTCCGCCTCGACCTTGCCGCAGATGGCGGTTGCGCCGGAGTTGGGGCGCATGGCCGCTTCAGCCAGGCCATACTTCGCGACAGCGGCTTCCACGTCCGCGCCCAGCGTTGTGCTCTCGGAGATGTTGAGGACGTAGAGGATGGGCTTTTGCGAGAGGAACATGAATCCGCGGACTAGCTTCTTCTCGTCGGGGGTCAGCTCCATCTCGCGCAGAGGCTTCTCCGCCTCGGTCTGCTCCTTGCAACGCAAAAGGAGAGCGTGCTCGCGCTCCAGGTCGGCGGTCTTCTGCTT
>CAZQDD010000123.1:0-3675 GCA_964591805.1 uncultured Acidobacteriaceae bacterium
TCTAGGCTGCAACTTCCTGTTTGGGACAGCTTGGGTGATGTTGCGGAGTGTCGCCAAGGTATCCGGCGCAACCGCCGCAGACGCGGCGGCTTCCCAAGACCGCCTCCATTTCTTCCTCGTAGTACATTTCGCCTCGGTCTATGCGTTCATCAAAATTTACTCCAACTCCGTCAGCAAAATGGCGGAGGTCGCCGAGAGCGTCGCCAAGGATGGTCTCCCACCCATCGCCGGCATCATCCTGTGAGGGAATGGTGAGGCCGGTGAGTTGGGCATAGAGCTCGAGAACAATCTGCCCGAAAATACGGCTCTTTTCGTTCTTCAAAATGCAGTTTTGATAAATGCCGTCGAGTTCTGCCAGTCGTGCGACAAGCTCCGTCTTCGGAACATAGGGAGTGGTAGTCATCAAATCTCCGAGATTAGGCGGCGGCAGGAAGGCACCAGTCGCCGGTTGTGGTGCGAGTGAAGTGCTGCTGAAGCACCTTGCGAATTTGTTCTTTCCACCACGGGTTGCCAGTCGGCCGGCGCGGTGCGGCGGCTTGGTATATGTCCTGCAGGGAAGCGCAGCCACCGAAACCTGCGAGAACGTTTTCTACCAGGGCGTGCCACGAGCTGCGGCGCGGTGCGACAGCGGTGAGTATCCGTTGGGCATCTTGGGCAAGTTGATCGAACTGCACGGCCTGGTCGTAGAGGCAAAAGCCGAAAAGTGCCCGACTGGTGCTGCGCGTGAACAGAGCGAAGACCAAAGGCTTACTGAGGCCAGGAAATAGCGTTCGGGGAATCATCTGTTGCTGAATCGCCCACTGATGCCGGAATCTCTCGACGGTGCCATGGGTCTGAAAGAAGTAGGCTGGCAGGACGAAGCCGCAGCGCCCCTCCATCGGTATGATCGGAGCCGCGCGTGCAAGCAGCCGCTCGACAAGACTCAACTCAAAAGGTGGGTTGCCTATCATCGCTGTTATGCCGTCGGGCAGCTCGACCGAACAGAAGTCGCCAGTGATCACCTCGCGCCCTGTTGTGCGGGCGGCCTCGATCGCCAGATTGGGGTCGATCTCAACTCCGAGCGCGGGTACGTGAGCAGGGATGGCTTGCAAGAAAGCCCCTTTTCCACACGATGGTTCGAGTACGAGGTCGCTGGAGGAGAGATCGGAAAAGAACTGCTCAACCAGCGCTTCTGCGGCCCAGGCCGGGGTAAAGAATTGGTTCAACTCCGACTTGGATGGCTGGACAGCGTGATTAGGCAGGCGCACCGCGTCAATCGGCGCGGGACCGACGAACAACAGCGATTGTGTGGTCATGGGTTTATCTCAGGGGATTATGCGGGGCTGCTGGAGCCTGTTAGCTGGCGAAGAATGTGTTGCACTCGAGTCGAAGAGCGAGGGCACAACGGGAAAAGCCGTTCGCCTCAAAGTCGGCGGCAATGGCGAGGAAGTGCTTTTGGGTCAGTTCTGCAACGGTGTGAGCCAGCTGGCGGGCCTTCTCGCTTGGAATGCCGGCGTTCTCAAGAACGTCCTCGTACTGATGTCCCAATGATGCTGACATGATTGGATCTCCTTCTGAATGAAAAATGGTTCTAGTGCTGGTCTGCGGCAGAAGCATTTGGCTCCGGCACGAGAACCCCGTGGTGCCGGCTGACGAGGTAGGGCGGAGCGCCCTGCATGGCCGTACCGGTAATTTCAAACGGAGCGCCGGGGTCGACGGCTTTCCAACTCTGTCCTCGGTCGCGGCTGACGTACACCGCGTTCGACGCGGCGCCGGTAGCCAGAAACACCCCGCCGTTCTCGCGGATTGAGGTCACCTCGCGGACGGGCAGGCCATTGAACACGTGTTCCCAACTTTCTTTGCCATCTTCGTGAATCCAGCGCATTGCTCCCGCACGCGTTGAGGCCCAGACCTCGCCGTCACTGGTGACGGTTACGGAATAGACTCGCGTCACCTCGGATGGAAGACGCAACTGCGTCCAGTGTTGACCGGAGTCGGCGCTGTGCCATACCTCGCTCACCGATGCCGCCGCTACCACCTGGTCGTGCGCTGACACCGAGAAGAATGATTGCGTCTTCTCGATCTGCACAACTGTCCAACTAGCGCCCTCGTCTTCGCTGTGCAGAACGCCTGCATCGGTTGCGACATACCAATGGGAGTCCGCCAGGGCAAGAGCCCAGAAGACGCGCCCTTCAAAGGTGGACCGGCCGCCGTGCGCGCGTGATGTAGCTTTCACAATCGGGATATTCCGATAGGGAAGCCAACTCTGTTCTTTTCCGTCGAACAGGAAAAGCCCACGATTGGTGCCAGCCACCAGTTGTCCCCGGCGCGACAGGCCGAGATCGAAGACATCGCGCCCACCAAGTCCATCGCTCATCTGACTCCAGATTCCGCCGTGGGCGTGAAACACCCCGCCGAACTCCTTGTCATTCAGTACTGCGGCGTAGAGGTCGGAAGAATTGACTGGGTCCGCGATCACGGTTGAGATCTGCCGATCCGAGAAACCGTCATTGGAGGGACGGAAGGTCATTCCCGCATCGTCGGAGGCAAACACGCCGCCGCGGTCGGTTGCGATCAAGACCCGCTTCGGATCGCGCGGATCCACCAGGATGTCGTTCAAGATGTAGTCCGGCGGCGAGATGCGCCGGAAGGTCTTGCCGCCATCGGTGGTCTTCCATAACCCCTCGGTGGTTCCGGCGTACACGGTCATGGAATCCTTGGGATCCTGCTGCAGAACCCGGGTGCGCCGGGCAGTGCCGGGAATCCCCTGCACTTTATGAAAGAGGTGGCCGCTATCGTCGCTCTTGTAGATTCCCGAGCATGCGCTGGCGAAAACAGTCTCGGGAGTGGACTGGCTAAGGATGATCGAGAACACGTCAGAATCGTCAATCACGCCGTGCTTCATGACGTTCCAGGTGACTCCCCCGTCGGTCGTCTTCCACGGCAAGTGCCAGGTTCCGGCGTAGACGATCGTCGGGTCGCGCGGATCAATGGCGACTGACTCAAAGTTCTTGAGATCCGGGTGCCCGGCGGGACTGATACGCTCCCAATTCTCCCCACTGTCGCTGCTGCGGTAGACGCCATCCAGCGCCCCGGCGATAAGGATGTGCGGATCGGACTCGGCCTGTGCCAGTGCCTGGATGCTCTTGCCTTTCAGCGCGAGCGGTTCTTTCCAGGTCTTGCCGGCGTCGCGGGTCAAGAAGAAGCCGCCGCCAACGCCGGAGACGTTCCAGCCGGCAGCGTAGATCGTTGTCGGATGTGTGGGGTCAAAGATGAGGCGTTTGACCATAAGGTCATCGCCGATTTCCAGGTGTGCGAGAGGCCGCCAGTGGCTACCGCCGTCGACGGATTCGAACAAAGCCCCGGCACCAGAGCCAAGGAGGATGTGGTCCGGGTTGGCGGGATCGTAGGCGAGGGAGCGCGCGTTGCCTCCAAACGGGCCAATTGACCGCCACTGCGCCAGTGCTGCAATCGGGATCAAGAGCAGCATCACGCAAACAAGAGACAAGCGTTTCAACGTCGAATTCCTCCCAGGTTGGAACCTCAGTTAAGGATATCCCGCGGGGCGTCCTCTATTAGGCTTGCTTGTACACATCGCACAATTGTTTTGAAAACAATACCTGTGTTCTGGAGGAGTTCAATTCGGAGGCTGGAGCGCGGCGGTGAGCTTTAGGCTCGGTGAAGGTGGTGGATGGA
>CAZQDD010000124.1:0-3601 GCA_964591805.1 uncultured Acidobacteriaceae bacterium
CCAGCACGCAGCTCAGCTTCGGCCGCACTGTGCGAATCACCTTGAAGCGGGCCGGAACGTATTCGAGTGTCTCGCACACGTCTTCGCCGAGCATCCGCAACGTGCCGCCGCAGTCGGGACAGGCTTCCTGCGCGGGCGCGATGGTTTCTGTCTCACGGGGTAGTTCAGCCGGGAGCGGACGGCGCGCCGGCTTGCGGCGGGTTTCGTGAGACACGACCGTCGCCGCCTGCGTGGGCAATGGTTCGGCGGCGGCCTGGTTGGCTTCCAGGTCTTCCAGCCGCAGTTCGAGCTGCTTGATGTCGCGGTCGAACTTCTCGGCGCGAGGCCCGAAATGCATGCGCTTCAGTTTGAGGATGAGTAACTTCAGATTCTCGATCTCAGTTTCACGGGAGTCGAGTTCGGACTGCTGCGCCAGCACGAGGGCTTTCAACGCCTGGGGATCGAGCGCGTCGAGATTAGGAAGCTGTCTCTCGCGTTTGCCCTGACTGTTCCCGGCGTCCATACCGCAACTATGTCACACCAACTTTTCGATGACATGAAGATACGCGAACATTTTCGCGAAGAGATGTTTTAGACGGCAACCGAGGGTGCGCTGGTTCGTACCGGTCTTCGCCAGTCGATGCCTTCCAGAAGATAAGAACCCCGCGTTCGACGCCGGCGGGTACTAGACCTTTTAGGGCTGCTAAACTTCAGAAAATCTCGCATGATTTCAGCAGCAATCTCAACAGTTTTTAAGGAACTTGAGGTCTTAATAGTACTGTGGCACATTTAGGCAGCAACGTTCCGCGATAACTATCTTTGGGTCTGGCCGCGCCGACATGATCAGCCAGGGGAATGTATCGTGACTTGCGAACCTTGGCGAGGGCTAGAGAGGCCTTGCTGGCTCGTCCGAGACGAATGATCTACCACCTGACTTGCCCCGATGCTCGCTGTCGTTTCGGAAAAATCGAATTGCTCGCTGTGCCAGTCACCCCTTCACCCGTGTAGGTAACGGCAGGGGCTATGTGGAATGGAAATAGTCGCAATATCGAGTGCGCATCCCAACCGGGATGCACGCTGGCCGAAATGCATCCCGACCTAACCACAACGGAGGTAACCAAAAGGCTGCTCAAGAAACCAACGACGCATCCCAACTTTTATGTTCCACTACCGGGTTTTGGCTGTCTGGGAGCCGTCGTCGCTGATGGCCGGTGTTGCAGACTGTTGCAATTTGTTGCAATCTGTTGCAGACGCCCGCCGACGATCCAGAAGTGTTGCAGACTGTTTCAAAACGTTGCAGTCGGTTGCAATCTGTTACAAAACCGAGATGGAGTGACCCCTCGGTTGAAACAAAGCGGAACTGCGATACGTGCTGATTCTCTTGGAGTGTCGCTGTTCCCGCCGCGTAAATTCAGGGGGGTCGGACCACAAATTTGTAAATTTCATGTCCCACCATGGTCGCGCCATTCCCTTTCTATATGAGGGAACAATTTGGCACCGCTGGAGTCGAACCCGCCGCTGCGCCAAAAGAGAGCAAGTGCAGCCCTAATTCACTTGCGATCCCTCGTTTCGGTTCTGCCGGCGACGAACGCCGGACAAGTGAGCGCAGCTTGGGGAGAGATTGAAGCCGCGCTCGCCCGGGGAACGAAACTCAGGGAAGTTTGGGAAGCTGCGAAACTCGATGGTCTGAAGACGCCTTACCCGCAATTCCGCGTCTATGTCTCACGACTCCGGCGAAGGCGTCGGGAATCCACCAGGTCCGCGCCACAACCGCCGCCCACACAGACGAACACAGCGGACGGGCTGCCAGCGCCGCCTGTCCACGATCCATTCCGCAACCTGCGGGAACAGCGGGAGAAAAAGAGACGATCCACATTTGAGTACGACCCGTTTTCGATCACCAAGACCTCATCGATTGAGAGGAGCATTGTGAAAGATCAAACCCAGGCATCGGCTCGCACCGCCGAGCAGCAGACTGCCGAAAAGCGGCGCGGCCTGGCGCAAAAGCGCACGTTCGAGTATCCTCCCGGCCCACCAGACGAAAGCAAGCTGATCTGAGTCGGCCTTCGAGCGCCGACTTGATCCTGGGTGACGATTCAATGGGAAGAGGGACATGCAAACTGAGTCGTCCGTGATGAATCTCAGACAAGCCGCGGCCTACCTGCAGGTCTCCAGGGCGCATCTGTCCAACGTGATCCAGGGCAAGGTCTTCGGCGTGCCTCCCGTGCGTTGCTTTCGCGTTGGGCGACGCGTCCTCATCAAGCGCGAATGGATCGACGAATGGCTGGAGACCGCCGATCAACGCGCGGCGCGCTCATGATAAGATCCGAGGCATGCCGAGTATCGACGCCTTCGACGCAGGAAAGAGGCGAAGTAATGCGTCGAAAGCGTTTTCAGAAAGGCAGCCTGCAAGCCCGGACGCACGGGCGTCATCGTGTGTGGGTTGCCTTTTGGCGGGAGGACGGCATCCGGCGGTGCAAGATGCTGGGGCGTCACTCCCAAATGACCAAGGCGGAGGCGGAAGGCGTGCTCTGCGCCATTCTGCAATCCGTCAACAGCGGTGCGGGTCACACCACGAGAGCGGTCTTCACGTTCGAGCAGTTCACCAAGGACGTGTATCTGCCGTTCTGCCGCCGCAGTTGGAAGGAATCCACTGCGGGGACTTCGGAGCAGATCGTAAAATGCCATCTCATCCCGGAACTGGGGAGGTTCCTACTTCACGGGGTGCGGCGAGAGGAACTGCAAGATCTTCTCGACCGAAAGGCATCAGATCTGTCGTCGAGCGTTGTGGCCCATTTGCGGTGGTTTCTAAACGGGATCTTCAAGCTCGCGCTGTCCGATGGGTTGGTGCTGAGCAATCCCGCAGCCGAGTTAAGGATTCCGAGAAAGTGTCAGCCTGGACGAACGATGCGCCCGCTTACAGAAGAGGAGGTGACGAAATACCTTGGGGTCCTCGACCTCAGGGCGAAGCTGATCGCGCGGCTGGCGATCTTCGAGGGACTTCGGCCCGGAGAGATTCTCGCGCTTCGTTGGAAGGCGCTCGAAGGCGACATCATCCGGGTAGAGCAGCGCGTCTACAAGCGGGTTTTGAACACACCGAAGAACGGAAAGACCCGCGAAGGAGCGATTTCGGACGGCACGCTCAACTTGATCACCGAGTGGGCCGGCCTCGCCGAAGACCCCTCGCCGGATGGATTTGTATTCCCGTCCGAGACGCTGAAGACTCCGCTCTCGCTCGACAATCTCTGGCGAAGGTGCATGCAGCCGAAGCTGGAGGGCGTTGGGCTCAGCTGGGCGAGCTTTCAGGTTTTGCGGAAAACGAACGCCAGTCTGTCGAAGAAGGCTGGCGTCGACCCGAAGGTGGCGTCGGACCAACGGGGCCACGGACTCGGAGTGAGTATGGAAGTGTACACGAGCTCCGACCTGGAACAGAAGCGAGCAGCCGTGAACAAACTCGAAGCCGCGGTGCTTCGAAAATCGCGACCCGAAAGTCAGGTCGCGTCAGCGAACTTGGCTTAATGGAATAAACGGAATAACGAGGGATCGGTGGGCGCTTCCAAGTTGTTGAAAGATGGAGCGGGAGACGGGGCTCGAACCCGCGACGTCCAGCTTGGGAAGCTGG
>CAZQDD010000125.1:0-3591 GCA_964591805.1 uncultured Acidobacteriaceae bacterium
CGATCGAACTCACATCCTCGATCGATTGCTCGGTCATGACGCGGCGCATGATATAGGCGAAGTTGGAGATTTGGTTGCGCATCGAGAACTGTTGCCGATCCGCGCGCAGGATGGCAAACAGTGCCATGGCGTTACGAACCGACTGATTCTCAATCCTGCCGAGATACGCGAGGACCGGCAGTGAAGGCGTCAGCCATCGGTTATCGTTAGCCGGATCGAAGCAGGTCTGGGGCGCCCTGGCGATCACAGGGCTAACAACCTTTGCCAACTCCGTTAGGTTCGTTGGCACGGCGCGCGGACCGCGCACTCCCTGCTGCGGCATCCCTTTCTGCAGGCGCCAAGCGACTACGCCCGGTCCCATCGCGTGTTCATTCCAACCTGGCAGGCAGCGCTGAACAATCCGGCGATTCGGGATGACGCCTTCCTCCCACAAGGCTTCGCAGAGAGGGGTCAGCACATCGGTGGGAAGCGTCCGGTTTCGCGGCCACGTAGGCCCGAGATCTGCCTGAATCCGCGCCGCGATCTCTTGGGAGGTCATTGGACCCGTCAACAGAGCCAAATCCGGATCCTCCCGAACGCCGGCATTCGACTGTTGGACGGGCTGGTACTGCGATAGAACCGCGGGGTCCCTCTTGATCGCGTCCTCCCGCTTCTTCATGGCGGCATGAATGGTCGTCAGGGTGGTCGTGACAAAGGTCGCGTCCCGGGTTACATGCTCATACGCTCTCAGCGTGCGCTCCGCAGTGCGCCAGCCCATATACTGGACCAGTTCCGCTTTGCGTCTGACGATTTCATTTTCGTCTTTTGATGTCTTCTCGATCATGCGGAGCGCGTTCGTGACGAACCAATGCCTTGCCAGATGCGGACTTGCATGGATACCTGCCGCCCGCAATGCTGGCGTCCAGTGTCCTCGCCGGAAAACTTTGGCTCTCATTGGAGTTCCGCGGTCCGTAAGGAACAGCGGGACTTTTCCCAGCGTCTCATCGTCCAGCTTCGCGAGGTCATTCAGCGCAAGTCCTTGCCGGTCGTGAGCGCGGCGCCCCTCGATGTCATTGTCAAAATAACGGTGACACAATTTCGCAGTCGCCGATGAGACCACCAGCCTTTTGGTCCTGATCCCGAAACTGCCTTTGTTGCGCGCCGCGAACTGATTCATAAACTGGCTCCCCGACCAGTCGAGCGCGCTCAGGTCGAGAATCTCGCTGATGCGGGCCCCCGATTCGAAGAGCATCCTCACCACGCACAACTCGCGCAATCCCCAACCGTAGTCCTTCCCAGCACTGTAGACGAGGTGCGGGAAGTCGGGATCATCGATGGTCCGCGGTATCCACTCGCGGTCTACGCAGCGGAAGAAGTTGGCAGAAAGTCGAATACCGAAGGGCGGGTCGACGCCGCTCACCGACGGCATCGGATCTCGTCCTTCGGCAGTTCGCACCGCGTGCCGATAGCCATTGCGCAGATCCGTCCTGATCTGATCCATTTCTTCCTGGAGCAACGGATTCGCATGCCCGTAGCCGTCGTTCAAGATAAGGTAGTCGTAAAAGCGCCGGAGCGCGGCGAGCAGAATACGGATGTTGATTCCAGTCTCGCTGGTCTGGCAGACATACGTGACCTTCACGCCGAGGCGGTCGGCCCTCGTGGTCAACTTACATTTTGCCGCGACGATCAGGTATTCCCGGAGCACGCACCGCACCTCTGCAGGCGATCCCAAAAGGCTCCAGCGATTCCGCTGGGCAATGCATCGCTCTGCGCCCAATCGAAGGCGGCGAGCACTTCGCGCATGTAGATTGGAACGGAAGACGGCGATAACGACCTCAGTAAATCGTTCGCAAACAGGGTCAACGGCACATCGGGGAGGCCGTCAGGACGTACAACCTGATACTGATGGTCAAGGTCCGGGGTAGAAACCAGTTTCATCACGCACGCTCCTCTCAAGCGAGCCGAGGTTTGCGCCTGCCGGAGCGTGACACAACGCCCGCGCCGGGAGAGACGAAATGATGCTGACGACGTCCGTCTACTGGTTACTGAGCAGGAGCAAAGAGCGCGAGCAGCGAGTGCATCCGATAAAACATTTTCGCTATGGAATGTCGCCACCTAAAAAATAGCCGCTTTTCCAGAGGTTTGCAAGAGAAATCTGCAATGTGCCTTATCAGGCCAATGTGTCCCTTGTGCAACGGAGTGAGAGGCCTTGTGTTCAGTGAAATAGGCTGGGGATCGAGTATTTGTGCAACTTGCCGATACGCCGGGGACGTGATCAGCAGATCCTCGATGATGTCGAACGGCAAACCGGCATAGGAGATCTCGGCCGGACCGGTGGGCGGAACTCGCAGTTCGACTCGCCTCTGCGATAAAACCGGCAACGTCTCATACTGCCGTGCTGCGGACGCCAAGCGATTTCTGCTGAACGATATTTCCGAGTCGCGAGCGCGGTCCCGCTCTCGCCTGGAGCGCGCAATAGCGAAGACGACGATCTGTTTGTAAGGGACACACTCTCGGGATTCTAGCCGGAACACCTGGACCTCTCGGAAGTGCGAGGCGAGAACATTGCCGCACCCCGCCAGTTGCTGTGCCGGCAGGACGTAGATGAGCACCCCGCCAGAGACAAGCCAGCGTGCGAAGTGGGAGAGGAACAACACTTCAAAGCGTTGGTTGCCCGACTCCCCGAACTCTGCGTCGAATGGCGGATTGGCGTAGATCAATCCGAACGATTCAACGCGCGCGTGCGCACTCAAGGCGTCGCCTTGGATGACATGGTCCAGAACCCTCGTGGCAGCTTCCGCACGGTACGAGTCCAGCTCGATCCCATACCTGACGGCCTTCGAGGATACCGTGATGATCGCCATAGCTCGGCCCTCGCCAGCACAAGGGTCGAGTGCAGAGCCTGGTTGGGCAGGAAATGTGAGGCAACTCCGAATCAACTCCGCTTCCCGGTCTGGCAGCGGATAGTAATTGCAACGGGCCTTGGCAGCCAATCTGGCCATCTGAGAAGACCTCCTTGCCGAGCTGCTGTGTGACTGGACCCATAAACTTGCCGCCCTGGCAACATTATGCGTCCCAGATCAAAATACTTTACAGTTATTAAGGCGGAACACTTGGTTGGTCTGGAGTTGCACCCTGGACGTACATTTGGTCGACGGCACATACGAGTTGTTCCGACACTATTACGCCCTGCCTTCCGCGCTGGATCAGGACGGTCGCGAAGTTGCCGCCGTGCGAGGCGTACTCGCGTCGGTCCTCGGGATGATTCGCGGCGGAGCCACCCACATTGCCGTTGCGACCGACCACGTCATCGAGTCCTTTCGCAATGGCTTGTGGCCAGGCTACAAGACCGGCGAAGGGATCGAACCCGATCTCCTGTCCCAGTTCAACTTGCTTGAAGAAACCCTCTCCACGGCCGGCCTGGTCGTCTGGCCGATGATCGAGTTCGAGGCTGACGACGCGCTCGCGGCCGCAGCGGCGACTGCTGCTCGCGATCCGCGTGTGGACCGCGTCATCATCTGTACTCCCGACAAGGATCTTGCCCAATGCGTGCGCGACAAGCGTGTTGTCCAGCTGAATCGTCGGTCTCGCGTTACGCTCGATGAGGACGGC
>CAZQDD010000126.1:0-3494 GCA_964591805.1 uncultured Acidobacteriaceae bacterium
TGGCCTGGTGGAATGCCGGCGAGTGCGGCGGCTTCGACCTGACGGACGTGTGGGGCGTAGACACGTCAATCGCGGTGGACATGCTGCGGGTGTTTGCGCTGATGGCCGGTTGCCTGTCGGCGGCGGTTGAAAAGGGTACCAAAATGGCGGCGATGGCGGCGACTGGTTCCCGGGTCCTTTCGGAGGGAGCCTTTCCCTCTTCATTGTGACGTTGCTAAGGACGGCCCGGAGCAGTCAAGGGCGCGCCGTTGTTGGGCGCGGCGAAGCGAACCCTTGACGGCGAGGACCGTTCTGAGATGCTTGCAAAAGCGGGAAAGGCGGGGCGAAGGATTGGTGAAGGGTGGTACCCAATTCTGGTACCCTCGCTCGCCGCCTCTAACAGTTGCCACCAGTACCCGGATGCCATGGGCTACGGCAAGCACTTCGAGGCCATCGTCCGTGCATGGCGGCCGGCCACCGAAGCCAACCAGAGGAAAGAAACGCTATGATCGAAGTGATGGCAACGGTCCGCATTACGGAAGCCGAACTCGCCCGCGATATCCACGCTGTGCTGGCCCAGGTCCAGGAAGGCGTCGAGGTGATCGTGGAGCAGGACCATCGCCCCGTGGCTGTCATCAAGACGCCGCAGGGTCCGGGCCGGAAAATCAGCGAGTGCATCGCGCTGGCGAAGGCGTATGAAGAGAAGCTCGGCTACGCGCCGGTGCCCGACGCCGACTTCGCCAAGGACGTGCAAGCGGCCATCGATGCCCACCGCGAGCCGTTGAATCCGCCGGCATGGGGTTAGTCCTCGACTCCGGGGTGCTGATCGCCGCTGAGCGTGACGCCAGACCGGTAAGCGAACTGCTGGCGACACTCGAACGTGAGCACGGCGAGACCGAAATCGTGCTCTCTTCCATTACCGTGATCGAGCTGGAGCACGGCCTGCATCGCGCCCAGACTGCCGAGCAGGCCCGGAAGCGGCGCGAGTACCTCGACACCGTTTTCGCGGCGATCCCGATACAACCGTTCACCAGGGAGATGGCGCAGCTTGCCGCGAAGGTTGACGCGGATGCACGGAAGCTCGGTTGCACGATTCCGTTTGCGGATCTGCTGATCGGCGTCGCCGCCCTCCACTTCGGCTATGCGGTCGGCACCCGGAACCTGCGACACTTCCGGCTGATTCCCAACCTGGCAATCGTTGAGCTCTGAGGCCGCGCCCCCTTTCCCTCCCTCCTCAGCTTCCACAGCGGTCCTCGCCGTCAAGGGTCCGCTCCGCCGCGCCACAAACCGGCGCGCCCTTGACCGCTCCGGGCCGCTGCGAAGACATCCCTGAGATGAGGGAAAGGGGGCTTCTGCTCCGGTGCGCCAGAACGTACAATGGCATCACGGTGACCACGGCGGCTAAAGAAGAAATCACATCAGCGCCGCTCCCCGTCTTGCTCGAAACTCGCGTCAGGGGTCTCGCCCCAAAAAACACCACTGCCATCAGGCCCGAGTCCTCGTTAAGCTCAACTCTGCGTTGGGGTTCCTGGCAGGTTTACGATGGAACGGCGGTAGACCGACTAGTTGGCCTCGATTACTTCGGCGCGAGGTACTTCGGAAGCGCGCAGGGGAGGTTCACTAGCCCGGACTCGCCATTTGTAGGTCAAAGCCCGAACAATCCGCAGAGTTGGAATCTCTATAGCTACGGTTTGAATAACCCGCTCCGTTACAACGATCCCACCGGCCACGATCCGTTCGACCCGGCTGATCCAAGCGATAACGGTTTTGACTGTGGGAAGAACATGAAGGATTGCGGCCCCACAATAGGCCCATTACCCACAACATCAGGGTTGGGGCAGACGAAGGACCGCGCACTCGGGGCCGTCAAAGGCTTGTTTAGCGGACTTCTGGATACTGCCGAGATGATGGGCGCACCGTCCGCGAACGTTAACGCGATCAAGGACTTCTTCAATCTATGGCCGACTTCGAAGAACCAAGACTTCGGCATTGAGGTTGGTGGATTCATCGCAATGGTCCTGCCATCAGGAGAGGCGGGTGAGGTAGCCAAAGGTGCACGTACTTGGCAGGAAGCTGGAATAACCGCGGCAGAGGCACTCCGAATTCAGAATGCCGCCGACAAGACCGGCCAAACGATAGTGCTTGTTGGAAGTAGGGCGGCGGGAACTGCCGGAGTCGCGTCAGACTGGGACTACATACTCAACGGTGCGTCGAGTGCGAGGCACGCTGCGGAAAGTTCGTTGCCGAGAGGCACGGCGGGCGGAGCTATAAGGGGGACAGCAGAGAGCGGGATCGACATCTTCCAGAACTACAACTCATCTGCTCCCAACTTTACGAATCTGAATCCAAGTCTTCCGCACGTGGTCTTTACGCCAAAGAAGTAACCTATGAAGATCGACGAACAGATTTTGTTGAATCAGTTAGCTCAGGGGCTCATTGACATTACCGAAGGTGAGCGCTGGTTCAACTCGCTCGGCGAAGGTGAAAAGCGAGCCACCTTGCAGGACGTGAATTTCATGATCGCGAACGCCAGCCCTCACCATGAGGACGTGGCCAATGCGATTGTCAATAGCGGTCTTAAGCCGACCTACACACCATGCGTACTTCTCAAGACGGGTGAAATCCGCGTGCAACTCTCCAAGATTGCAAATCTCCCCGAAAATGAGCTGCTGAAGGCGTTTCGACTCCTCATTACGCTCCTCGGTACGTCCGATGGCCGACGCAGGCACGAAAAGCCACTCGACACTGAAAACCATTGGTGGCACCGGGACCTGAACGATCCGACCGTTGTAGCCAAGATCAAGGAGGAGTTCGGCAATCACACAGGTGTCAATCGTCCTCCCGGTTTCCGGCCGCGAAGGATCAAATAGTCAGCGCTTCGTAACGCCGCAGGGTGGGCGAGCGGAGCGGCGCAGCCGCGCCGCTGGCCGCTCGCGGTGATCGGTTCCGCGGGGAATCAGCGCGTTACCGGGCAGCATCCAAGCTCCGAAGAAAAAGACGATGCTTCGCATCGGCTGAAGGGGTGACACGCCACCCCAGAATGGGAGCTGTATAGGAACCTTGGTTCCCGTAGGGGAACCACTTCAAAACGCAGCGATTCCGCCATCAAAGTTCCTATATAGGAACCTTCGTTCCCGTATGCGAACTACCTGAAAACAGAGCCTTCCTTTTTAGCCGCTTCCCTCCGCAGTTCCTTCCTCTGTAGGACCGATTGCATGTCTTACATACATGGATTATGCTGTCGTACATGGCGGAAACTTTGCAGCAGACCCAGACCCTTTCCCTCCGCATTAGCGAAGCCTTGCGCAAGCGGCTGGAGGACATCCGGAAGCTGACGGCCCTCCGGAAGGGCGAGAGCGTATCCACGTCGGAGATCGCCAAGCAGCTGCTGGAGTCGGCGCGGGAGGACCGCTTCGAGGTGGTCGAACTGCTCAACCGGCCGTCCGAGGCGCTGCTGGAAATCCGGCGCAAGGGCGAGGCGGGGCAGATGCTCTCCCGCGCCCAGTGGACTGTGG
>CAZQDD010000127.1:0-3471 GCA_964591805.1 uncultured Acidobacteriaceae bacterium
CTTGTGTTATGTCGAGTTGTTGATTATGCGCAGTGCCGCGTACCGGAGACTGATTGCGCAAACGAACAAGCGGTTGTTCTCTCTCATGGCTTTATTCGTACTACACATAATTTCAGTGATCTTCTGGTGTGGGTGTTTCTGACGCCCAGGAGAACATCATGAAAAACGAAGTCGTTATTCCCGTTCAGGCGCGAGCGTGGTTGGAAAACAGCGTTCTTGCTCCCTATATTCCACAGTTTTCATCAGACCTTCAGCGTAGGGGCTACACAGTGGAGACCATGTGCGGTTTCTTGTCTTGTGCCGGGCACTTTGCGGCTTGGATTACGCAGCAGAGAGTCAGCTTGGCTGAAGTGGACGAACGATGCATTGCTCGCTTTATCACCGAGCATCTGCCGCATTGCACCTGTGCTTTGCCAGTACGTCGCAGCCGCGACAGCATCAGAGTATCCCTGACACATCTGCTCGAAACGCTTCGTGCATGTGGTGTGGCCACCACGAAAACGCTCCGCCTCACGCCACTACAAGAGGAATTGAATTGCTTTGATCGCTATCTGGATGAGGTCAAAGGGCTTACTCAAAAGACTCGTCGTGCCCACGTCGGAGTAATCCACCGCTTTCTACGTCAGTCAGGCGTTTCAAAATCTCAGTGTTTAACCACGGCCCAGCCTGCGGATGTTCGAAATTTCGTATTGGGGGAATCGAAGACAAATACGCCAGGAACGATTCGTTCCCTTGCGACCACACTCCGTAGTTATTTTCATTTTTGCGCATTCAGTGGAAGACCTGCGCAGAGATTACTCGATGTGATTCCGAGGGTGGCTCGTTGGCGTTCAGCGCCATTACCCGAGACACTTTCCGATCAAGAGGTACAGAAGCTGCTCGATTCCTTTGATCAAAAGACGCCCATGGGCATGAGAGGCTACGCTATGGTACGTTGCATGACTGATCTCGGCTTGCGTGGCAGTGAAGTTGTGCAGTTGCAATTTTCAGATATTGATTGGCGTAACGGTGTGATACGCCTAGTTCGAAACAAGTCACGCCGCACAGATGTCCTTCCTTTGCCTGAAGCAACAGGAAAGGCCATTGCGCAGTATCTCCGGGCAGGACGTCCCCAGACTTCCAACCGCGCAATCTTCGTGCGTCATCATGCTCCCTTGGACCAACCCGTTACGATTCGCGTCGTGCAAAAAGCAGTGGCGCAGGGATATCGAAGATGCGGGCTTCCATACACACGATCCCACATTCTCAGGCACAGCCTGGCAAGTCGGCTGCTTCGTGCCGGAAGTCCGCTCAAGGAAATCTCTGACGTTCTTCGGCATCGTAGCTTTGATACTTCGATGATTTACACCAAGGTCGACATAAACGGACTTCGTACAGTGGCTATGCCTTGGCCAGGGAGGTTGCTATGACATCTCAGCGCTCGATGCAGTGTTTGGTGCAAGAGTATCTCGAAGAACGACGCCGCTGTGGATTTGCGCTCGCGAGTCCAGGATTCCAGTTGATGGCTTTCGCGCGTTTTGCAGATCAGTCGGGCCATCGCGGTTCATTGACGCAGCGCCTCATATTGGATTGGGTTCAAGGACAGAGGCCATCGGCTCCCCATGCAGTCTGGGCCGCCCGATTGAAGATCATCGGGCCATTTGCCAAGTATCGCGCTCGTTTCGATTCTCGAACAGAGATTCCCGACCTTCGCATGTTCGGTAAAGCATCTAAGCGGATCACACCGCATATCTATACAGAGCAGGAGGTTGTCGATCTTTTGGCTGCGGCCCGTGCGATGAGGCCACGAGGGAGGCTGCGGCCGGTGCTCTACGAAACGCTGTTTGGCCTGCTCGCGGCCACAGGATTGCGCATTTCCGAAGCATTGCAATTACGATACGCGGACATCGATCCCGCGCATGAAACTCTGACAGTACGGCAGAGCAAATTTGCCAAGTCTAGGCTCGTGCCGCTTCATCCGACAGTTTGCGAAGCTTTGCGGCGTTACACCGCCGTTCGGCAGTTATTTGCGCCGGTATCACAGGAAGCATTTCTTTTCGTTTCTCGATCCGGCGCAAGGTTATCTCGGAGTACGGCTCTGAACGTCTTCAAGCGATTATGCGCGGATCTCAAGTGGACTGCTCGCGGCGACCGCGCCTTGCCCCGCATACACGATCTGAGGCATACGTTCATCTGCCGGCGCATCCTGCGCTGGTACCAGCAGGGCACCGATGTGGATAACAGGATGCCCGCCTTATCGACTTACGTCGGGCACGCCTGCGTGTCCTGCACTTATTGGTACTTGACGGGCATCCCCGAGCTGATGACTGTTGCAGCAAAGAACTTCGAGCAATTCGCAGATAAGTCTCGAAAGGAGCGCCATGCCTAAATCTTCATCGAATCCGACGTTCGCCACATTACTGCAACGCTTTTTCGTCGATCATCTCCAGCAGGACCGAGCGCTTAGCCCTTGCACGATCTCTGCCTATCGAGACACGTTTAAGCTGCTGCTCTGTTTTGCCGAAAGACGTTTCGGAAAGAAACCGGCAAATTTCACGCTTACCGACCTCGATCAAAACCTTGTGCTTGCCTTCCTCGATCACTTGGAGCACGACCGCGGCAACACTGCACGCAGCCGAAATGCCCGTCGCGCCGCGCTTCGTACTTTCTTGAAGTACGCAGCACATTACGATGTAACTGCACTTCCAGTGATCGAACGAACGCTGGAAATTCCGCTAAAACGCTATGACAGGCCCATGCTTGGCTTTCTCTCCAGACCGGAAATGGAAGCCATCCTTGCTGCGCCCAATCCTCACACTTGGACCGGACAGCGTGACCGTGTACTGCTGACTATGCTGTACAACACAGGGGCGCGTGTTTCAGAAATCATCGGAGTACGCTTCAAGGATTTGGTTCTGGAACATGCTCCTTCTGTTCATCTCTATGGAAAAGGGCGCAAGGACAGAGCTGTTCCTCTTTGGAGCACTACCACTTCGTTGCTACGTAAATGGAAACGGCACCTCATTCCCGCGGAAGACTCCGATTTTCTACTTCCCAATCGTAATCAAACCAAAATGACCCGTTCCAATGTAACGCAGCGCTTGCAGTTTGCCGCTCGATTGGCAGCTGAGAAGTGTCCCTCCTTACACCAGCGGGTCGTCTCTCCACACACCATTCGTCACACCACGGCCATGCATCTCCTCCAGTCCGGTGTTGACATCACGGTGATTGCCTTGTGGCTTGGGCATGAAAGCCCATCCACCACTCACCTGTATATCGAAGCTGACCTCTCTATGAAACAACGTGCTCTCAATCGCCTACAACCAGCGAAAACAGGCGGGTTCCGCTACCGACCGCCTGAGCAGTTGCTGCGTTTCTTGGAGAGTCTATAAATTATGCGCAGTGTCCGATGACGCTAAACGCGATAACAACTGAATCGGTTGGCAGTTTCCATGTGGCACTGCGCATAATCAACAACTCGACATAACACAA
>CAZQDD010000128.1:0-3449 GCA_964591805.1 uncultured Acidobacteriaceae bacterium
ATCGTCAGTGGTGCGGCTTCTTGTTCTTCAGAGCCTGGCGACTGCGCAGGCGCACAAGGCGTTTCAGTCCTGCTCATTCCGTATTCTCCCCTTTCCGCGATCTGCCGAGTACGGATGAGCAGGATTCACGTGCCGCAATTGTAAACAGGAGATGAATGCCGCATAGGTTACCCGGGTAACGGGAATCGAAAAAAGTCCAAATGGTGCAGGGACACTCGGATCGCAGGGCTGACGTGTGCGTTCGGGCGTGTTGTAAAGTGACGATGGCTTCAGATTGACTTCTTCGGAACACCCGGAAGCGGCTCGCCCGCCAGGCTTTTTTCCACAAGACTTGCGAGGAGATCTGCGAATGGCCCAATGTCCTCGCCGACGCTCGCCTTCTCAAGAGCTGCCATGTAGGCTTCGCGCTCCGCCAGAGGAATCACCACCCACAGGTAGCCGCTCGCGGCCAGCATCAGGTTCATCAGGAATCTCGCCATGCGCCCATTGCGCAAGGGGAAAAACCTACTGAAGCTGTCTCCGACGCCCAGACCGACTCCCTGCCGAGTCTAGGCGGATGTTCGCCTATGTTGACGATAGGCGAAAAAGCGCCTATTGTATCGTTAGGCGGAATAGCGCCTACAACGGAGGCTGTCATGGAAACGCTCGCCCGCACACCCTTGCAGCTGGGAAGTTGTATCCGCGAACGGCGGCGGCAGCTGGGGATGACACAAGAACAACTGGCTGCAAAGGTCGGGGTACGACAACGAACCGTTTCTGATGTCGAGAGATCTGCCGCCGTCCGGCTGGACACCGTACTGCGAACGCTGGCCGCACTGGACCTGGAAATGGTGATCCGGCCGCGAACCAAGAGCACGGCGAAAGACATTGAGGCTATCTTCTGATGGCTCGAAGCAAGCACAGGCCTCTCGACGTCTATCTGAACAGCCGTCTCGTCGGTCAGCTCCGTCGGGAGCCTTCGGGAGCGATTTTCTTTCAGTACGACCGAACGTGGCTGGAGTGGGAATCCGCTATGCCGGTTTCGCTCTCGCTGCCGCTTCGTCAACAGGAATACAGCGGAGCCCCTGTCCTCGCAGTGTTCGACAATCTCCTGCCAGACAACAACGCTATTCGACGTCGCGTTGCCGAGCGCGCACATGCAGAAGGCACGGACGCATACAGCCTGCTGGGAGCGATTGGCCACGATTGCGTTGGTGCCTTGCAGTTCCTGCCCCAGGGAGCTGCCCCGACCCCCGCCGGTGCAGTGGATGCCGAGCCGGTTGGCGAACGAGAAATCTCGGAACTTCTGCACAATCTGGGTACAGCGCCCCTGGGAATCACCGAGGATGATTCCTTCCGCATCTCGATCGCGGGCGCACAGGAGAAAACAGCACTCCTGCGCTGGAAGAACCGGTGGCACAAGCCGCATGGCACAACCGCGACGACTCACATCTTCAAACCTTCCATCGGCAAGCTGCAGAACGGGATCGACCTGACCGCCAGTGTCGAGAATGAGTACTTGTGTCTGAAGTTCCTCGACGCTCTGGGCATTCCCGCTGCGAAGGCGGAAATGGCAAGCTTCGGCGACACACGGGTGTTGATCGTCGAGCGCTTCGACCGGCTCTGGACCCGGGACAAGAGGCTTCTGCGGCTTCCGCAAGAAGATTGTTGCCAGGCGCTCTCCGTGCCGCCAACTCTCAAGTACCAAGGCGATGGCGGTCCCGGAATCGAGAACATCCTCCGACTTCTGCGGGGCAGCGATGAGCCTCTGGCGGACCAGCGTCTCTTCATGAAGGCGAACATTGTCTTCTGGATGCTCGGCGCCACGGATGGCCACGCCAAGAACTTCAGCATCTTCCTCTCGCCCGGCGGGCGCTTCCGGTTGACGCCGCTGTATGACGTCATCTCCGCTCAGCCGAACGTGGACAAGAAACAGATCCCCTGGAAGCACTATCGACTGGCAATGGCGGTCGGTACGACGCGCCACTGGCACATTCGCAAGATTGTGAAGCGCCACTTTATCGAAACCGGAGAGCGAGCTGGGCTGGCAGAGTCGGTGACGAAATCCATCGTTGATGAACTGCTTGCCGGAGCCTCACAGGCCCTTGAGTCCGCCGTTTCGCGCTTGCCGAAGGAATTCCCGGAGGAAATCTCTGCGTCGATTGCCTCGGGCGCAAAACGGCGGCTCCAATTGCTCGCCACCCCGTAAATTGATCAGCATAGTGCGTTGTGAACATATGAACTCGCACAGCGAAGAAAGAGCCCCGGGTGGAATGTCCCAAAGCGAGCGAAATGCAGTTTTAAACAGGAGATGAATGCCACATAGGTTACCCGGGTAACGGGAATCGAAAAAAGTCCAAAAGTCCAAATGCGCCGGTTTGCTGTACTACATTTGCAACCGTGTAGAGAGTGAACGAACTGTGTTTCAGCCGAACTCTGGCATGGAAACGAGATTAAATCGTATAGATTTGAGAATCCGCGAATCGATGCAGTAGGCTCGGGAGTCCCACGTTTCCGACCGTCATACAGGAAGACTGGTCCCGAGGTGTGTGACGAGGTCGTGATGCGATGCAGGGAAGGCCGGCGCCGAGCTTATACTGCTCCTGATGAATTCCAGACCAGCAGCATCGGATGAACTCAACCTACGCTACGCGCTTCGACACTTGGGGGAGGTGCGAGAAATCCTGGTCCTCAAGATCAAGGGGCACGATTTCTATGCTTTCCCTGTGTACGCGCTTGACGGACCCGTTGACGCACATAATTCTTGGCACGAGAGTGGCGTGTTCCACGCGAGTTTCAAGATACATAGCAAGCGGGGGCAACCGCGCCCCGTGAGGCGTATGTACATACCCACGCTGGACGGAGAGCCGGCATCAGAGCAAAACGAGAAGTTCCCCGACTTCCCGGACACAAGAAGGGCCCGTCCCGCCGAACTCAAGGGAGTTGGTAGGTTGCTTCAGTCGTGCCTGTTTCTCCATCAATTTCCCGAACTCTCTCCGGTCGGCACTCACGCGGGAGAGTTGGTTGTTCTCGATGCCGAAAGCGCGAACTTCAAGGATGACGCGATTTTCGCAAATGTATATCTGGTGGCTCCGGATGCGGAACACCTGATTCCTAGATTTCCCTACACTTCCGCCCGTATACTGTATTTGGAGAAACGAACAGCGCCGTGGGTAGCTGTCGAACTGTTTCAGCAATCGGCACCCAGCAATTGGCACTCTGAGGCGCTCCGGGAATGGGAATGCCAGATGGAGCGGTGCTCTGATGCGAGCCGGTAAGACCTTACATGAGGCGACATTGTCGAGTCTGGGTAGCTTGGCGAAGGATCATCCCTCTGGGCACCTTCCGGGCACCCAGAGAGGTGAGCTCGCTGTATCTACTTGATTCTACTGCGTCGTGCATGGAGTAAGCTAAACGTGTAAGTCGCTGATTATACAACTGTTAACAACACTTTTAAGGCGTGGGTCCTG
>CAZQDD010000129.1:0-3407 GCA_964591805.1 uncultured Acidobacteriaceae bacterium
CGGCGGTGCCGTCGTTGGAGCCAGCGACATTTTGCGCTGTCGCGGTATAGCCGTTGTTCTGGCTGTTGATGTATGCGGCCAGTCCGGCAAGCGTTGCAGGGTTGGCGCCCATCTGGTCCACGTTGATGGTCCACGGATTCACGTTGCCGGTGGTGAGCGTAATGGTGCCGTGGATGGCATCGCTGATGGGAGTCGAGTCCGTGCTGCTGCCCGCGTCTTCGAGAACAGTAAAGTCCTGCGGCATGCCAGCCCACTGCCCACCCATCGCGGGTACATCGACGCTCGGGGCGCTGAATCCCACGGCAACGCCGGAGCCGCTTGCGCCGCCGGTGTAGCTCACGTTGGTTGCCGAGCCGTTGGCCGGAGCAGCCACAACATGCGCGGTGGCCGTAAAGCTGGAGGCGTCAACCGAGAAGTTGCCGTTGGTGCCGCCGGTCAGCGAAGTAACCGCAATGCTTTGTGTGCCGTCCACATTGTCCACAACGCTGGCGCTCAATCCAAGGCTGGTGTCGGCAGTGATGGCAGTTGCCAGCGAAGCGATAGTTGTATCGTTGTGGCCCGCGTCTATCTGCAAAGACTGAGAAGTGCCATATGCGGAGTTCACAAAAGAGAGTGAGCCGCCAAAGGTGTCTCCAAGGGCAAACTCGCCCAAGGTGCCGGTTGCCGCCGTACCCTGATCTACCAACTGCGACGAATCCACCTGGAGATCGCTCGAGAGCACGCTGTCGCTGAGGGAAATATCGGTGCCGTTATAGCTGGCGGCAGTCGTGTAGTGGTCGCCAAGAACCGAGTTGATATCGTTGGTCAGGCTGCCGTACGTATTGTTGCCGGGGCTCATTGCGAATTGCGCAACGGTGCCGTCCGCCGCAGTTACTTCAACATTGCCGGAAAGCACATCGGTCATGCCTGCGCCTGCGCCGCTATTCGCGAGGCTCAGGTTTCCTGTCGGGTCCTGTCCCCATAGGCCAGTGTTGGTGAAGGCCACCAGGGCTGCCTCCACGCCCACGTCGTAAGCGCTGCCGCCGTCACCGGGAGTGGCCGTAAGGCCTGACGTGCCGATGGTGGCATGGTCCACCGAGTTGCTGGTGATGCTGATGGTCCCCGAGCCTGACCCATCCTGGTTGGCGACCCACTGGGCTTGAAATTTTCCGCCTGGGTCGTTATCGATATCGTAGATAACACTGTCGATGGATTCGCCATTCAGGTTGAAGGACTCCGGCGCAACCCAGTTCGAACCATTGGTCTGGCAGCTTGCACCCAGGGTCACAGTACCGGTGAGCGTGTCGCTCTCACTGGCAAACGTACCCAACACCAGATCGGAGTTTGCATTGGTAACGATGTTGGCGCCGTTCGCGCCGCCGCTGAAGCCCACTGCCGCGCTGGTGCCCGTGGCGCTGCCGGTGCCGGTGCTGGTGGTGTCTGTGAGGCCGTTGGTGGTGATGTTGAAGTCCCCGTCCGCTCCCGCGGCTGTGGATGTGAACTCGACCGTGCCAGCAGTCCCTGTGCCGGTGGGGACCCACTGGGCCATCACGCCATCCGCCTGATCGTTGGCGTTGAGGGCATCGATCATGCTGCTGACGGTTTCGCCGTTGGGCGTGACGGCCATGCTGCCATCGGGGACGGTTGCGCCGGTGATGGTGAAGGAACCCGTGATTGTGTCGCTGGCGCTCGTAAATGTTCCGAGGGAGCCGGTTTCGGCCTGGGCATTGACGGCGTCGAAGAGGCTCGAGGCATCGATGGATTGGGCGCCAGTAACTGTCAAATTGGCACTGCCGTAGGCGGTCAATGGAGCCGAGAAACCAGAGAGCGTGTTGATGTATTGCGCCAGGCCGGCCATGGTGGCAGGGTTCGACCCCATGTCGTTGACGTTGATGACGGTCTGGTTGTTGCTGGAGTCAGTGATGGTTACGCTGCCAGCAAGCGGATCGTTCACCGAGGAGGCGTCGTCGGCTGTAATGCTGTTCGAACTGGTTGTGAAGCCGAAGGTGAAGCCAGAGCCGGATGTTCCGGCGGTGTAGGTGATGTTGGAGGTGGTGGGACTGCTGCTTCCTCCGGAGCCGCCGGAACCGCCGCTGCCACCGCTGCCGCCGGAGCCTCCGCTCCCGCCCGAGCCTCCCGAACCGCCGCTGCCGCCACTCTGCGAAACCCCGTTGGACGTCGAAATCGAAAGCGCCCCGCCCGACGAGGAATTATCAGACAGAGACAGACTCTGCGATCCGTCGGCGTTGGTAATCACCGTGGCATTCACGCCGTATCCGCCGGCGTTGCCGCTCGTAGAGCCGGTACCGTTGTTGATGTAGCCGGCTAGCGTGCTCAGTGTGTCGTTGCCCGATGCGAGCGTGATGGTTTGTGCGGCCGCGTTGCCCACCTGGATGGAGACGGTTGCACCATCGAGGAGTGCAGCGCCGGGGCTGAGCCCGCCCGCTTCGAGAATTCCGCTGGTCGAGACCGGGTTGGGATCGACACCAGCCGCAACCACGGAACCCGTAATCTCAATTCCCGTCTCTGCTTCGGCTGCAGCCTCGCTTACTGAGTTTGTCCCCTCCGCCTGGCCAACGGCCGCGGACCCTGCCGCTCCGGCACTCTCAAACTTCGCGGACAGGCCAAGGCCCGAGCTATTGATTGCGTCGATGAGTCCCTGCGCAGTGTCAGGTTGGCTGCCGCCCGCACCGACCTTGATGACCGCAGTCTGTGTTGCGCCGCCGGAGAGATAGGTTACGTCGATTTTGGTGGTGGCGGAGCCAAGATTGTCGCCAACCTGAGCATTTTGCCCGGCGGTGGAGAGGTTGATAAAGACAGCGCCGTCGCTGCCCGTGGCTCCGCTGTAAGCGATGGCACCGTTTGTGTCGCCAAGGTTCGATGATGAAAGCGATGAAATGTTGAGTGCATCAACCGTGGCGTCTGCAGCCGACGAGTCACCAGTATAGATGTCGGTGGTGGAGTTGAAAACCTGTTTGTCGTCGTACGTGGTCGCCTTGCCGACATTCGAAATCTCCGACAGAATCGACTGGTACTCCAGATTGGCCGCCGCGTCCTGCGTGCTGTTGAGCGTTCCGTTTGAGGCTTCGGTAGCCAGTGTGACCGCGCGGTTGAGCAAGGAGGTGACTTGCGACAGCGCGCCATCGGCAACCTGCAAAAGACCCACACCTTCAGTTGCGTTGGTCTGCGACTGGGCGAGCGCCTGCTGGTCTGCCTGAAGGCTGTCCACCAGCGAGAGGCCCGCTGCATCGTCTGCCCCGGAGTTGATCCTCGATCCGGAGGACAACTGCTGCAGTACAGTCGCGAGACTGCTGCTCGTCCTGCTCAGATTGTTCTCCGCGTACAGCGCGGAGACGTTGTTCAAAATTCTCAGGGACACCGGGCTCACCATTTAGATGCACGTCTGCCGCAGCTTGCTGACGAGTGGG
>CAZQDD010000130.1:0-3387 GCA_964591805.1 uncultured Acidobacteriaceae bacterium
AGGGCCGCTCGGCTTGCCGCCAGCGGTCGCCGGGCAGGCCAGGTATGCAGTGTAGAAATGTGGCGATGCCGCACGTTCTTTTCATGAACGCTCGCAACCGATGCCTGCTTCAGCGGGAACGCAACTTCAATGAGCCTCGGCTTGTCATTCATCGTTTCACTCCTCTGCTTTCCGTGATCGCTTTTGCTGCTTTGCGGTGGGTCATCAATCCGGTTCTGCCTCCCTGATCACTTCGCCGATGTTGATACTGAAGGACTGGCGCGTCTTGAACGCCAGGCGGATTGGATCCCGCACCCGGAAGAGCTTCGGATCGGTGGCGCAGTCCACAACTACATACAGCCAGTACTTGTCTCGAACGTTTGCAGCGGTCGGCCACTCGTTGTCTGTCAGCTGGATTGCGCCTCGGGCCGCCCGGCCCTTGACTTCGATCACCACTTTGTCGCCGTTTGCCCTGTGGCTCTCTAGGTCGTAGCCGCGCGCCAGATGGGGCGCAGAGACATCGAAAACCCGGGCATGGTAGTGGTCGATCTCAAAGTTTCTGGCGATGCGCATTGCGATCGCCTCGATGTCCTTGTCGTAGGCTTCCCTCGCTTCCGGCGTCGGATCGGGCACTACGATGGCAAGGGCAATTCTCTCCAGTCTAACGATGTCTACCAGGTCAGGGCGCCGTTGCGCATACAGCAGGGCCTCCGACTTGTCGGCATCGAGCGCAGCTTGCTGCATCTTGATCTCTTCAAGCTCCGGGACAAGGGCTTCTTCGCCCTGCCGGATGCGCCGCGCCAGTTCGCTGCGCTTCTCCGCCAGCGCGCCGCCCTGGAAGTCGAACCCGCGGAGAAGATCGTCGAGTTGCCCCTCCGTTTTGGAGCGAAGGAGTGCGCGAAGTTGCTGGAGAAATGTCGTCTCGGCAAACATCCGCGCATACGCGTCCGCGCGGACTGCGCCGTCCTCGGGATTCACCAGCAGATTCCCGGCCTTCCAGAGCAGCGATCGCGGCGCCGGCTGGAGAGCGAGAAGGTGATTCGGCGCGCCCTCCAGAAATGCTCCGGACTCGTCCCATCGAATTCCTATCATGCGGCGGTCAAATCCGCTTGTCTTCGCACTCTGCCCATTGCCGAACGCCGGCTCCCCGATTTCGCAAAGATAGACGGCAAAGCAGTACGGGCGTTCCGTCCCAGGGTCACAGAAGACCACGCCGCGCTCCGCGTCGCCATGGAACTTGTGAAGTACTTCTTCGCACAGAGCGTCGAAGACGATGTCGCCGGGGCGTAGAAAGCATATCCGGTCGCTATCAATGCCGGGAGTCACGGCGTCCCGCCGGACGGTCAGAAAGTCCGGCAAACCGTTGGGAAAACGCGGACCTAGATTGCGCAACCAGGAGCCTTTCTCGCCCGATGGAGCGAAACGGGCAGATTCGGTCACGTCGCCCTCGATCTGAATTCCAAGCCGGGGAGCCGCCTTTTCGACGAAGTTTTGGATATAGGCAGGCAGCAGCCGGTTGAACCGTTCCACTTCGATCTCGCCATTCAATTGACCTAGCCGTTTGGCAACGTCGCCGTAGGTCGAGGCAGTCTGACGCTGCTCCTCCACCGCTGCGCGAAGGCGCTGCGTGGCAAAGAGGGTGTCCAGTTTCCTTTGAGCCGAGTAGGGCGAGGTCTCAAATAACGCCTCTCTCATGAGGTCGCGAAGCGACACCTCCTCGAGTTGCTGACCGATCACATCGAATACTTTGTCGCTGCAAAGGTCCTTTCGCGCCTCATCGAGCTTGAAGAGCAGCGTTGCCAGAACATCGCCTTCACGGGTGCCTTCCGCGACCATGTTGAAGATGCGGACCTCTGCGTGCTGCTGGCCGAAGCGATGGAGGCGGCCCATGCGCTGTTCGAGGCGCGCGGGGTTCCACGGAATATCGAAGTTCACCATGATCCAGGCGAACTGAAGGTTGATTCCCTCGCCGGCGGCGTCCGTCGCCAGCATGAAGCGCGCGGTCGGGGCATCGGGATTCTTGATGCCTTGTTCCCGCCGGATAGCGGCGGGCATGAAGAAGATGCGCTGCTTTTCGCGTTCTTCAACGTCCATGCCCCCATGGATATAAGCCAGTTGGCCTGTGTATCCAAGCGCCTCGAACCGTTGGCGAAGGTATTCGAGGGTATCCCTGTGCTCCGTGAAGATGAGTAGCTGTTCATTGCGGAAATCGGCGGATTCGATCAGCTCCCGCAGCTTCATAAACTTGGTTTCCTGCTGAAGTTCACGCACTTGATCGCCAAGGGACATCACATGATCTATATATTCAAGTTCCTTCTTGAGCTGCGCGGCATTCGATGGACGCGCCAAAGACAGGGCCTGATTTTCAACGCTTTCTTCGGTTTCATAACCGTCGCCATTTTGGTCGTACTCATCTGCGGTGCTGGTGTCGAAGTAGGCAGTGATCTTATCCAGCGAGGGCTGCGCTTGGCCTTGGGCGGGAACACCCTCCAAGATGCGTTGCCGCCTTCGCTTGAGGGACTCGAGCATCGCGTAAGTGGAACTGGCCAGCCGCCGCTGCAGAACGGCCACTACCATGGCGGCAGCGTTCTTGTTGCTGGTCCGGTTGTTCTCATAGCTCCACTTCAGGTAGTCAGTAGCCGCGTCGTAGAAGCGATGCTCTGCTGAGGAAAGGCGGAAGGCGATGGTCTGGCAGAGGCGAGGCTTGTAGATTGGCTGCCCCTGGTAATCGACCATCTCCTCTTTGAGCCGCCGGATGAAGTACTTGGTGCGTTTCTCAGGAAGCGCTGCATCGAATGCATCCTGCGTGGAAAAGACTTTCGAATCAAGCAGCCGCCAGAGGGCGTAGTACGGAAATCGCTTCCCCATATGAGGGGTGGCCGTCAGCAGCAGCAGATGGGTGGATCGCTGGCTGAGTGATTCCGCCAGCCGGTATCTCCGGGTCTTGCTGTCCGCACGAGTCGCATCACCCCAGGACAGTTTGTGCGCCTCGTCGAACACTACCAAGTCAAATGTGGGGACCGCAGTCGCAATCAACCGCTCCCTCACAGCGTCCGTGGCGGCCGTGTCGACACTGATAATGAAGAGCCCAGCGCCGGGCTCTGTCAGAGGGTCTCCCTTTGCAAAATCCGCGCCACGAAGAATCGTGAAGTCAAGGTCGAAGAAGTGCCGGAGTTCACGGCGCCAGTTCCAGGTCAGCCCAGCTGGCGCGCATATGAGCGCTCGCTTCAATCTCCCGCGGTTGATCATTTCCCGGATGTAAAGCCCGGTCATTATGGTTTTGCCCGCTCCAGCATCGTCAGCAAGGAGGAACCGGAGGGGATTCTGAGACAGCATCTGCTCGTAGACGGCTATCCGCTGATGTGGGAGCGGAACAACGCGAGAGAGCTCCAACCCAAACGCCTTGTT
>CAZQDD010000131.1:0-3312 GCA_964591805.1 uncultured Acidobacteriaceae bacterium
TGATGGATGTAAGTCGCTTGCAGGCTTTGGGCTGGAGCGCGCAAACTCCATTCGAAGAGGGGATCAAGCAAGCATACAACTGGTATGTCGCCAACGTCGCCGTCAGCGAAGCCTCGTCTGCAAACGCCCGCTAATTGCTGTGTAACAAAAACAGGCCGTTCCCGGCTAGGCTGGAAGCATTCGCAATCGGCAGCCGGGCAGATTCTTGGAGCTACATATGGTGATCGACCAGATTTCCTCCCCGGAACAAAGCTGCGATCTATGCGTCGTGGGCACTGGACCGGTGGGCATGGCTCTGGCTCTGGAGTTTGAACGGCTGGGCCATGAGGTGCTGCTGCTCGAATCGGGCGGGCTGGAGTGCCGGGCGGACCTGGCAGAGGCATCCCACGCCGAAATCGTCGATCCGGCTCGCCATGCTGCGATGGAGATCGCGGTTTGCAGATCTCTTGGCGGTACCTCATGGACGTGGGGCGGGCGCTGCGTTCCTTACGATGCCATCGACTGGATGCCCCGGGAATTTGTAGCCGATGCGCACTGGCCCCTCGGTGATGACGATCTGCGGCCGTGGTATGAGCGGGCGTCAGAATACCTGCTCTGCGGAAGCGGCAGCTTTGCGATTCCCTATAAGCGCAATCTCACCGATGGGCTAACGGTGGAATATATCGAGCGCTGGGCGCGGGAAACGAAGGTGATTCTCGCCCACCGCGAACGTCTGCTTCGCTCCCAACGAATCCGCTTGAGCTTGAACACCACCGTCACCGGGCTGAATCTAGTCCCGGATGGGAGCCGGCTCGATAGCCTGTCGGTCGCGACTCCATCGGGCGCACGCACGGTCAAGGCTGCGCGTGTCGTGCTGGCCATGGGAGGGGTGGAGACAACCCGCCTTCTTTTATCGTCGCAGCAGACCTGGCCACGACACTTTGGCGGCGCAGACGGCCCCTTGGGCCGCTTTTATATGGGGCACCTGTCCGGCAAGATCGCGAACATTCAGTTTGACAATCCTGAGGACATTGACGACCTGGATTTTACGCTCGACGCCAGCGGCACCTATTATCGCCGGCGTTTCATGCTTACGTCCCAAGCCCAGCAGCAGAACCAGGTGCTCAATACCGCCTTTTGGCCCGATAACCCCCCGTTTTACGATCCCGGACATGGCAGCGGCGTGCTTTCTGCGGTGTTCCTCGCCCTGGCCTTTCCGCCCATCGGAAGAAGACTGCTTTCCGAGCCCATTCGCTTGGCGCATACCGGGCCGAGGCCGTACCGGGTCATGCCCCACCTTAAGAACGCGATCCTTGGCGTCCCCCGCGGCGCCGCGGACATCTACAAGATCCTACGTGACAGATTCTTCAAAAAGCCCAGGAAGCCGGGATTTCAGGTGCACAACCTCGGCGGGAAGTATGCTTTGCATTATCACGCCGAACAGATTCCCAACCCCGAAAGCCGCATCAGGCTGAGCAGCCAAACAGATGCCTTCGGAGCTCCACGCGCGTTGATCGATTTCCGGTACACATGCCAGGACGTTGAGAGCGTGATTACTTCTCACCAACTGCTGGATCGTGCGCTGCAGGCCAACCGAATGGGTAGGCTGCAGTACGTGTACGCTACGCAGCAATTGCGCGAGAAAATCTATGCGCAGGCGACGGACGGACTTCATCAGATCGGGACCACACGGATGGGCATGGATGCGAAGACCAGTGTGGTCGATCCAAACCTGCGGGTGCATGGGATCGAGAACCTCTTTGTGGCTTCCTCGAGCGTGTTTCCAACCTCGGGACAGGCCAATTCGACCTACCTGGCGGTTGTGCTCGCGCTGCGGCTGGCGAACTACTTGAGCGAATCGACGGCAGGCGCCAGTCGAGCGGCAAGTTCGATGAGCCTTGCTGCGCCGGGTGTTCGGTGACGATGCTTAAGCCCTTCCCGATCTTGAATCCTTGATTGCGGAACTGAAATGCGATGGAAGCGATAGAACTCGGCAATACCGGCCTCCGCTCCCCGCAAATCGGATTCGGGTGTTCGGCGATGCTCGGCCGCTCCGGGAAAGACGAATCCTTGCGAGCCATGGCCACAGCGTGGGATGAGGGCATCAGGTTCTTCGATACTGCGCGCGCCTACGGGTACGGCGAGTCGGAGGGTCTGCTGGGCGATTTCCTGCGCGGCCGGCGGCAACAGGCAGTGATTTCCACCAAATTCGGGATCTTGGCGGCGCGTCCAGCGTGGTGGAAGCAGGTGGCTAAGGCGGCGGCGCGGAAAGTGCTGGCCGCGGCGCCCTCTACGCATGCGCTGCTGCAGAAGCGGGCAGCGAGCCAATTCAGCCATAGTCAGTTCACCGTAGCGGTGTTACAGCGGAGCATTGAAGAGAGCCTTCGCAAACTCGGAACCGAATATGTGGATGTGCTATTCCTTCATGCCCCGCCCGCCAGCGTGCTCGAGCAGGACGACCTTCTCGAGGCACTCGACCGGCTTGTGGAGACCGGCAAAGTGCGGATCGCCGGAATATCTGCCCATCCCAGCGTGGTGGAACTTGCCTTGCGGCGGCGGACAGCGCCCTTGCGGGCCGTGCAGTTTCCCTGCAACATTTTTGAGCTCTCCGCGGCCTTGGGGCTGGTTAAGCTGAGCACTGGAGGCGAGCTTCTCTTCGCCAACCAGCCGTTCGGCGGCCGGGCCAGGGTACGGCAATGCCGGGCCATGCTCGAGAGCCTGGCTGCCAGCCGCGAACTCGATGCCGGGGTACGCGACAAGCTTGTCAAAGTGGACGACGCCCTGCTCGCGGATGTCATGCTGAATACGATTCTGCGCGATACCGGAATTCACATGGCAATTCCCACCATGATGCGCGCCGAACACATTCGGACCAATGTGCGGGCCATCAGCCAATCGCGGTTTGGGAGCTTGGAAATTGCTGAGATTCGGCGTTTGCTCCAGCTTCGCGCAAGCGCAGCCGTGGCCGCCAACCAAGCCGTGCTTAAATAAAAATGGCAAAGGAAAACTACCAAGACGGAACGATGGAAGATAAACTCACCCCTCGGGAGCGCGCGATCCACAATATCGCGTCGGAACCCGATGACAATCCATACTGCCGGCCATCGTTCAGCGGAAGCCACAGGTTGGCTAGGCTGGCGTGGCAGATTGTGTTTGTCCTGCTCTATCGCACATCGCCAAGGCCTGTGTTCGCTTGGCGGGCGTTCTTGCTGCGCCTATTCGGCGCGAAGATGGGCCCGGGTTGCCACTTTTATCCCAGTGGAAAAGTATGGGCGCCTTGGAACCTGATCTGCGCAGACTGCTGCACGCTTGCCGATCATGCTGAGATTTATA
>CAZQDD010000132.1:0-3230 GCA_964591805.1 uncultured Acidobacteriaceae bacterium
GCATTTCCTCACCAAGCTCGGGCGTGCCGTTGCTCGTCGGCTTGGTCAAGAAATACCGAATCGTGCCGACGCCCTCGTTGTCTTTCGATATCCGCCGCCGCTTTCCGCCACGGCGATTGCCTGGCTCTTCGGCCAGCTTGCCAATGGAGATGCCACGCTCCCTAACTGGTTTAGACTCCGGCACCGGCCTGGATTCCGCATCCCGGCGATCTGCTGCTACCTCCTGCGTTGCTGATGTGATTCCCAATCCCTGTTCCTTTCCGTCGGAAGACTTAGCGGAATTCGTCACTTCTTTGCGTCGTCCATGAGCACGCTGGATTGCTCCAACCCGTTGTCCTTTTCACCCACCATTTGCTGCTCTCCGTATTCGGCGACCAACAAGCCGCTTGGGACTCTTTCGGATCGTTCCGTCTGTAGCAGGCGCACGTTGTACCGTGCCACGAGCCGGTCGGTGTATTCGGCTTTGTTATGGACACGATGGACCTCTTTGACTCCAAACGCGACGTACGTCCAGGGTTGCCCCTTCACGGGCTCAAGCGAGCGAAGCCTGAACGTGGATGTGATCTCGTCGTCGTGAACCTTGGAAACGATATCCTGATCGCGCAATTGGTCCAACGTCAGAGTGCGCAGGTTATGCGTCATCATGTTTAATGCGTCGGCCCAATTCTTCTCCAGGGTCGTCGGTGTGTACGTCAAGTAATTCTCCAGAAACCTGCGCACCACCGCGCGGCCTTCAATGTCCACGGGTTGCTCGCCAGGCGGTGAAGATGCGGCCAGGGCGGCCATAAACCCCAGGGGCGTTCGCGGTGTCGTCGTGGCGCCGCTCACCACCGACGCTTCACCATTCGCGGCAATCCTGATTACGGTCGGTGGCTGGACGCGTACGTAGAAGAGCAGCAGTGCCAGAACAAAGGAGATCAATACGGCCGAGATTCCGAACCACATCATTCGGTTCGCATAGGCACGTAGGGCGCCGTCGTGCTCGAAGTATTTCATGTAACCAGTCTTCTCGGGCAGTGAACCGGCCTGTTTGGGTTTCATTGCTTAGACCTCCTGTTCTTCTTCTTTCTGGCTTGACCTGAACGCGCTACTCATCGTCCGGTGCGTCGCACCCGCCCAGGTTCCGACTGTCCTTCCGACTGCGTACGGGACGCTGTAACGTCCAAAATGCCCTGATCTGCCCTGGGGCTGGTGTACCGCGCCGGATGAGTCATTCGGTGGCCGGTTTTCCGCGGCTACGACGCCAGCGCCGCTACCACTTGCTGTGCCGGCGTCCGCCATCGCCACGCCGCCAGGAGCCGGCGGAGCGTGTCCAGACGCTCCAGCCTCACCTCCCAACGCCGCATCGTTGCCGTCAGGCGGCGGTGAAGGTGAACGGTTCGATCCACCACTCCCATCGATCACGCCACCGCCTCCGCCTCCGCCTCCGCCTCCGCCTCCACCCCCACCGCCATCTCCTCCGCCCCCGCCCGCGGCGCTGGCCGCTCCGCTCTGCATTCCAGCCCATCCTGCTACCGCTGCCTGCGCGGCGGCTGCTGCAACTCCCACGACCGCCAGCATGGTGCTGCCAACGTCCCCAGATACTACTCGCTTTGCGATAAACGGGATCAACAGGATCATGATGGACAGCAGGATGCTGGACAGCGAGATGAGCAGCATTTGGCTCGCCCCCTGAAAGGCTCCGCCGAAGCTCTGCGATGTGAAAATGCTGTTCAGGCTGTTCGCGCTCATGATGGTCAGCAACTGGCTGATGATCGCGTAGATGATGCCCCACGCATTCCACACCAGCAGGTTCACCATGAATGTCCGCGCCAGTTGGCCGACGCCAAGCGCGGGGTACAGCGCCAGCACCAACGGCCCGGCGACATATAGAACCGCGCCATACATGCTGTAGAAGAACGAAAAGATGGCGTACGAAATCGGGAAGACTAAGACAGCAATCGCCTGGAAAATCAGGCTGAATGTGCCCGCCACGCCACCGACCACCCAATTCCACCAGGCCCCTTGACCATTGTTCGCTGAGAGATAACCTTGGACCTGGTCGCGGAAGTTCGTCCACACGTCGGACGGCGCAATCGCCCGCGCAACGTTGGAGAATGCGTTATTCACGTTTATGAAGACGTTGGGGTACTGGCTGATGAGGAGCCCCATGAAGAGATAACGGACGCCGGCCAGCGCAAGAGTTCGGGCGTCGCCTCCCTTGGCGTATGCCTCGTACACAGCGAAAAGCGCGGCCAGGAGAAGAATTCCCTCGGCAATTTGCTGAACGGCCGGCAACACCGTCGAGCCCGATATTCCGTTGTAGACCTGCTGAAACATGCTCTGGAAATAGAACATCGTGCTACCTCACTTCAACGAGTCCACCGCGTTCTGCCGGATCTGCGCACCATTGCTTGCATTGAACTTCAATTGCGCGCTGCTGTTCGCCAGCGTGACCGCCCGAAGCCGCATCACGTCTCCGAGAGCGGACTGCGTATATGCATTTGCGCGCACAAGCCATGCTGCCGCCTCAGCCTCAACCATCGGCGCGGTTCCGGGCGCCGCCTGGCCCAGTGCGGTATTGATTTGGTCCGCAGCCTGCATCTCGGTGTCGGCAATGGCGTCAATCGCGATGGCCCGCTTCATCGCGTCTTGAGCCGCTGCATCACTCATATCGATCAGATCTCGGGTCTGCGGCGAGGCGTTCTGCGGAACCGGAACTGTTTGATAGAGCGTCTGGTAATTCGCCGTGACGCCTGGCACGTTCAGTGGGTTCCGAGACAGCAAGATCTGTTCGAGCTGCTGCGGGTTGGCCAGCGTGGCGCTCGCGACGTTCACGTGGGAAGTTGTCAGAATCTGGGTGTAGAGTCCCTGGATCGCGCCCACCAGGCCTTGAGCTCGGTTGATGGAGGCCTGGGGATACACGATGTTCGCGAAGAACGCCTGAATGGTGTTCATGAGGTTGTTGAGCGTTCCAAGTGCATTATTCATCGTCCGCAGTGCCGGGCCGATCGTGTTGGCGATAGCGCTACCAATGCTATTGATGGCGGCAACAATCGCGCCCAAGTCAATTCCGAATTGCGCCCGGACCGGCTGAGGTGCGACCAGCGACACGATGAGCATTAGGACCACGAGTTTTGTTCGGTGCGACCACAGTGCATGCAACACTCGCCATTTCTGATCCATCTCGCCTCCTTTACTTGAACAACGTTGTCGTGTCTTGGCGGAACTGGCCCGCCATATCTGCCTGG
>CAZQDD010000133.1:0-3174 GCA_964591805.1 uncultured Acidobacteriaceae bacterium
CACCTTCGCAACCAACGTGACTTTCGCCTCGATTCAGGAATGTGCGAGTGGCTCGTGCTGGACCGTGAACCCAAGAGCCCGCCGCGCCGAACGGCCGTTGGCCTATCCGTTCTGGCAATGCTCTACGCCAAGTGGGCCGCAATGAATGCCGGCGTTCCGGCAATCATTCGTGAAAAAGCCGGGGGAGAGTTAACCATGTGGAGCGTCTTCCCCTACGTTGGTGATTGGTTTAGTGACAAGGCGACCTGGACCGCCGTCCTCCAACCCATCATAGAGGAGTTTGTTCTGAACCAGCACGACCGGGTGATGTACGGCAAGGGCAAGCTCGAAAGTTGCTGGCTGCATACCGTGAATGGACGAGTGACTAAAGACCAGGATTATTCACCCGACTATCGTTCATCGCGTTGTGAAAACAGCATGTCGATTCTGAAAGACCTTGGGGCGATCGAGCGGAAGGCTGGCAAGTTGTCTTTAACGAAGCGCGGAGTGACGGTGCTCGGAAAGGTTCTCGCATGAGTGCAAACAACTCTAGGCTTGATCTTCACGCAGCGCTCGATAGCGATCCCTTCATGCAAGCGGTAATCCTTACCTATACGTTTGAGCCTGCGTTCTTTGAAAAGTACTGCCTTGTAAATCTCCGCGCATTGTCCACGTGCCAGAGTGTTACGATTTGCCTTGACCGGGTGACCTACGAAAACGCCCTGGATGCTCCTGCCGCCGACCGACCGCGGCACGTGAATGTCCGCTATCTGCTGCATCCAGTCGACGTGCCTGGGGTCTTTCACCCCAAGATGATCCTCCTGACCTCAGAGAATCGTGCACGGCTAATCATCGGCAGCGCGAATTTCACTCGCCCCGGCCTGACATCGAACGCTGAACTTGCAGCCGTTTATGATTTCAGAAGGAAAGACCGCGAAGAGTTCGGCTCTCTCTTCCAGTCCGCCTTCCAGTTTCTCTGGAAGATCAGCGAACAATGGCCGTCGAGGAATCTCCGCTCGAATCTACAGGAGATTGCACGGCAGTCCGAATGGATTGTAGATCCCTCGCTGGAACCTGGCCCTGCCAGGCTTCTCACGAACATCGAAAAGCCGCTTCTCGAACAACTCGCAGCTCTGTCAACGGGTCAAATTCAATCCGTTTCTCTCGTCGCGCCGTATTTTGATGAGTCTCCGGCCTTGATGGAGAAAATCCTTTCGATCATTCCGGCGCATAACCTCAAAATCTATACCCAAAATGGACGCACTACGCTTTCTGCTGACTGGCTCAGGCATGAGTTCGTCAAGAAGGGAAAGACTGAGGTTTATCTCACCGATTATTCGGAGGGTGAGCTCAGCCAGCCGCTGCATGGAAAACTCTTTGTTCTTGAATCTTCCTCAGGCGCCACGATTGCCTTCGGAAGCGCAAACTGCACCACTCCAGCTCTGCTCAGGACAGCAAAGCACGGTAATCTGGAATGTTTGATTGCTTGCATTCTGTCACCGCCGCAGGTGCGGAAAGCGATTTCGCGCCTGCTCGACCCGGAGAATAAGGCAGAACGAGTGCTTGATCCGTCGGTGCTGGTCACTGCAGCCGGCGACGACATCGAGCATTGCGCCACTTCTGCCTTGATTCAAATTGAAGAGGCAGAAATCGAGAAGGAGCAGATCGTCGTTTGGCTCTCCAGAGGCTCAGTTGAACTGGCTCAGCACGCCAAACTCGAGTTTTCCGGTGGGAAGTATTTGCACCTGCCCCTGAAGGCCGCAACGCCAGCATCCATGGTGATCGGCATCAGCGAAGCTCTTGAAAAGCGCACAGCCCGCGAGGCCGTAATCCTGAGTCTCGAAAACGGTGCCGGTAAACAGATCAGTAATCGCGTCTTCGTGATCAATCTGCAAGACGATGCCACTGGACTCAGCGTGAGAAAAGCGCGTCACGTAAAGGACGCAGAACAGAATGCTCTCGGCCTGCTTGCGGTGTTGCACGATCTGCGTTCGGGGCTCGATGAAGAAGCGCTTCGCACCTTTCTAACCTATTGCAGCATTCCGCTTGTGCTAGGCCCACGCTCCGGATGGAGGAGCCTCGCCCGCGACAGCAGTAAAGCAGATTCCGGCATGCGCGGTTTCGGGCAACGCAACTTTGACGTGGCGCTGTCTTTGCACCAGCTGGTTCTTGAGTTTTGCGAGCGGCACTTCAAAAAGCTACGACGCCTTGCCTCGGAACGGCGCGTTGAAAGCATCGCGAACTTCCTACATATTTCGCTCGCCATCGCGGGCATTCTGGATGCGCAAATAGACCGTGCACTATCTGGTCTCGAAGCAAAGACTCTGGTGTCCCAGGATGAGTGGTATCAGTTCAGGGAGGTTTGCGATGCCTACCTGCTTCGATACCAAGATCTTAACAAGCTGCTCATGGACGACTATCTGAATAAGCTACTTTTGCGCTATCCCAAAAAGACGAATCAAATCCGAGCCGCATTTGCGCCTGAACTCCAGCCCCTCCAAGCAATGTCAGGCAGCATATTGAGTTACCGTAAAAGGGTTGAGGATCTTCGAATTACAAAGTGTTTTCTGCCAGTGAGTAAAGGTGTTGTTCCACCGATTCCATTTCGGTACTTCAATAGTGTCTTCGACGTTCCGAGTTGGGCCCGTTTCGCAGCAGGAGTTCGGGCCATTGACGCCCAGCTTACAAAGTTTGTGGCCCACGTGCCTCAGTAGAACTCCTGAAACGATCTTCACTCAGATCATCCGATCAAACTTCACTGATAATCACAACATTGTCGCTATTATCAGCGAGTTGCAAATTCTAAGCTGTCAGTTGCCTGCCATTCCTGCCTCCCGTAATCTCTTCTGCCACATCCGAAAGGTCCAAATCCATGAAACCATCGAAGCTCTACGAGGCGCTTCATGCGCTGATCGGCGAACGTGTGCCTTTGCATATCTGGGGCGCGTGCGGCGTGGGCAAATCGCAGATCGTCGCTCAGGTGGCGCACGATCTTGAAATCCAGTTCCTCGATGTGCGCGCTGTACAGCTCGATCCGGTCGACCTTCGCGGCCTGCCGCGCATTGCATCGGACCAGACCGAGTGGGTTCCACCCAAGTTCCTGCCCAACGAAGGCAAAGGCATTCTGTTTCTGGACGAGTTGACCTCGGCGCCGCAGATGACGCAGGCCGGATGCTATCAGCTCGTCCTCGACCG
>CAZQDD010000134.1:0-3139 GCA_964591805.1 uncultured Acidobacteriaceae bacterium
GCAGACCGCCGGCGGTCTGTTAGTCTCAGTTGCAGCCGATTACGCGGACGCGCTTATTGGATCGCTTCGCGGCGCAGGTTTGAATGGAGCAAGGATCGGCTCGGTGACTGGCCCATACACACCAGGCCGCGGAGAGCCTGCCATTCTATTGCGGTGAATTCGATTCAGAACAGCACATTCCCATTAACAGTGGTTGGCCTATGAAGAGTGTCGAACAACCGGACGACAGTTGCGAAGCAGGCAATCTCTACAGGCTTCTGCCTTCTGTGAACGATCTTTTGCTCACTCCCGGCTTTGCGGGCTTGCTCAAAATTCATTCGCGCGGCGCGACGACCGAAGCTGCCCGAACCGTACTTCTTCTTATTCGCAAAGAGATAGCCGAAGGACGACAAACTCATGCCAGCCTTGCCGATCAAGTGAATCGTCTCGATCATGCGGTCGCTGAGGAACTCAGGAACAACAGACGCTTTTCGCTGCGGCGAGTTATCAATGCGACCGGCGTCATCCTTCACACAAATCTCGGACGTGCGCCTCTCAGCGCATCTGCGCTTGAACACATTGCCGAGACCGCGAAGGGTTACTGCAACCTCGAGTTCGATCTGGAAAGCGGCGAGCGGAGTCGTCGCGACATTCATGCAGAAGAACTGATCTTGCGTCTGCTCAGAATCAAAGCCGGTGACCTCGACGCCCGTAATCCGAATACGCCGATAGGCGCGCTGGTGGTCAATAACTGCGCTGCGGCTACCTTTCTCGCACTCAATTCGCTTGCCGAGGGCGCTGCCGTGATTGTCTCTCGTGGCGAACTTGTCGAAATCGGCGGCGGGTTTCGCATCCCTGAAATTCTTGCCAAGTCCGGCGCGCGCATGCGGGAAGTTGGGACCACGAACCGTACCCGGGTTTCCGACTACGAGAACGAAATCCAACCGGAGACTGCGCTGATTCTTCGTGTGCACCAGTCCAACTTCAGCATGGAAGGCTTCACCGAGCGGCCGTCCCTTGATGAACTGGTCTCGCTCGGGAGGCGAACCAACATTCCTGTCTTCGAGGATCAAGGCACTGGCTTGAGTATTTCGCTCGACGACCTGGGCGTCGGCGCGCAACCAACTCTGCCCGAAAGTTTCCAGCTCGGCGCCGACCTGATTGCTGCAAGCGGAGACAAGTTGCTTGGTGGGCCGCAGTGCGGCCTCCTCGTTGGGCGAACTGACCTGATCGAGCGAATACGCAAGAACCCCCTATTGCGCACCTTCCGCGTCGACAAACTCACTTACGCAGCACTGCAAGCAACGCTGATGGATTATCTGGCGGACAGGGCAGAGTCCATCCCTGTCGTCAGAATGCTCAGAGCTTCGCCGGCTGAAATCCGTAGACGATGCGAGTGGATTGCCGGGCAGGTGAACAGCACCGGCCTTGTCGCGGATGTGATTTCCGCGCACAGCCTTATCGGTGGCGGCACCGCACCGGCTGCGCGCCTGGCAAGCTCAGCCGTAGTCCTTCGGCACAACGTGCTTCAGCCCCATGCCCTTCTTCAGATCCTTCGGCATTTGGATCCTGCGGTCATCGGCCGCGCCAGCGACGACAGTGTTCTTCTCGACCTTCGCACGGTTGAGCCTGAATTAGATGTTTCACTCGCGTCTCTGCTGCAGCGGGTTGCACAGAGCGACTCTGTTTCTCCTCCGTATCCGCTTGCAAAGGAGTAGGGGCCAGTCTGCTGTCCTATCAGGGCTCACCCGAATGAATATGCCGATCAGATCCATCGTTATCGGGACCGCCGGTCATATCGATCATGGCAAGACGACGTTGGTTCGCGCTCTGACGGGGGTTGACACGGATCGCCTGCCGGAAGAGAAGCGGCGCGGCATCACCATCGATCTCGGCTTTGCTTCTTTCGAGATGAGTGCGCCGGACGGATCGCCGATTCGCATCAGCTTCGTGGATGTTCCAGGCCACAGCCTGTTTATCCGAAACATGCTTGCAGGCGCCGGCTGCGTTGCGGCGGCGATGCTTGTGATTGCCGCTGACGAGGGAGTGAAGCCACAGACAGTCGAGCATCTGGCCATCTGCGATTTGCTTGGCATTTCGACGGGCATCACGGTCATCACGAAGGCTGATGCTGTTGATGCAGTCCGTTTAGTCGAAGTGACAAACTCAATCGAGGAGTTCCTCCGGGGGACATTCTTGGGCAATGCGTGGGATCGCATTTTTCAAGTCAGTGCAATAACAGGTGAGGGGCTTGACGCTTTGCGCGCTGGGTTGTTGGAACTCGCGACGCGGGTGGAGCAGGGGAAGCCCGATACGCCGGTGCGCATGCCGCTGGATCGCTCATTCGTGATGAAGGGCTTTGGGACCGTAGTTACAGGCACGCTTCTGTCTGGACAAATCCACGAAGGGCAGACTCTCTACCTTGAACCGGGGAGCAGAGCGGTTCGCGTGCGTGGCTTGCAAACGCACGGTCAGGGAAGTAAATCTGCTCAAGCCGGAACGCGCGTGGCGTTGAATCTCGCGGGCATCGATGCGGATAAGATCCGACGTGGCCAGACATTGATTGAAGCGAAGACTCTTTCTCCCGTAGATGCGATTGATGTGGAGATAACACTTCTCCCAGAGGCGCACCCATTGAAACATCGTACGCACGTACACTTCCATGCCTTCACCGCGGAGACCATGGCCAGCGTGTCTCTATACGGGTATGAGGCGGTTCAGCCGGGGTCGGTCCGATTGGCGCGCATCAAACTTTCAGAACCGATGGTGCTCGTCCCTGGGGATCGATTCGTGCTCCGCCAACCGTCGCCCGCGGGCACCATTGGCGGGGGCCGGGTGGTCGATTCGCATCCGGAAGCGCACCAGCGGAAATCTGCGACGCTTGCATGGCTTGAGCAGTTGAGGACATGCTCCGTCGCGAGGCAGTTGGTTTTACGAACCCGGCGTCGTGGGGCGCACGGAATTAGCCTGGATGCGCTCGCCAAAGAGGTTGGTGTGACTGTGGAGGCGGTGTGCCGTGATGTCGATGCGGCAATTCAATGCGGCGATCTGCTACTTATCGCAAGCGAATTGCTTCTATCACGAGAGGCGTTCCAGGCAGCGTCCACTGCGATCCTTTCGCTTCTTCAGAGTGGTCAGTCTTTGAAGTCATCCGAGTTGC
>CAZQDD010000135.1:0-3080 GCA_964591805.1 uncultured Acidobacteriaceae bacterium
GGAGCGCGAGTTCCAGAACGCGCGCGAGCTGCAGCAGGTTCTGGTGCCGGAAACGATCCCCGCTCTGGCCGGCTTCAGCTTGACCAGTGCCTACCGTCCGGCGCAGGAAGTGGGCGGCGATTTCTTCCAGATCATCCCGCTTGAAGAAGGTGGCACGCTGATTGTGTTGGGCGATGTGAGCGGCAAAGGCCTGAAGGCCGCCATGGCAGTTTCCATGATCGTGGGCGCGGTGCGCACATTGGTCGAGACGACCTCGCGGCCTGCGGAAATTCTAGCCGGCCTCAATCGCCGCCTCTTCGGCCGCTTGCAGGGAGGTTTTGCCACCGCGGTGGCGCTGCGCCTGGATGGCGACGGCACCTGCACCATCGCCTGCGCCGGCCATCCCGCGCCTTACGTGAACGACGAGGAGCTTGTCTTCCCGGGCACGCTTCCCTTGGGCGTTTTGCCCAAGGCTGTCTTTGAAGAGAGCCGGATCCAGCTGATCGAGCGCGACCAGCTCGCGCTATACACCGACGGCCTTCTTGAAGCGCGCAGCCAGAACGGCGATCTCTACAGCTTTAGCCGGCTGAAGACGCTGTTCGCAACGCGCCCGACCGCCGAGCAAGCCGCAGATGCTGCCATCAACTTCGGCCAGGACGACGACATCACCGTGCTTACGCTGACGCGAATGGCCGTCGGCGCTTGATCAAATTGCAATGGATGCTTAGTCGTGCCGGCTGAGTTGCGCGGCACGCAGGGCTCGTCGCCCTCTACCCCACCAGTGGCGCAAACTTCTTCAGCGTCTCGTCGTACTCTTCAATCCGCCCAGTCAGGATGTCGTAGTACCAGCCGTGCACGGTGAGCCTTCCCTCCGCCACAGCCCGCGCCACCGGCGGTTGTGCATGCAGGTTCTTGAGTTGCGCCACCACATTGCCGCGGATCAGTGACGCCAGCTCCGCGCTCTCGCCATCGGCGGGATTGAGCGGCTGCTTGTAGTCGAACGCCGCCTCCACGTGGTCGAGCCAGCGCCGCGCCTTCGGAAGATTGGTAAGGCTCTTTCGGTCGAGCGCCGCCTTCAACGCCCCGCAATCGGAATGACCGCAGACGATGGCGTGTCGCACCTTCAGCACTTCGACGGAATATTCAATGGTCGCCGTCACGCCATCCACATCCAGGTCGGTAATCGGCACCACGTTTCCAATGCTGCGCGCAATAAACAGGTCGCCCGGCTCGGTCCCGAGAATCAAATCCGGCACCACGCGCGAGTCGGCGCAGGTGATGAACAGCCACGCCGGCGTCTGGCCCTCCGACAGCAGGTGAAAATGGCTCTTCTTCGCCGGAAATACCTCGGCGAGAAACCGTTTGTGCCCTTCAATCAGCTTTTGCATCTTCGCCGGTCGTCCTTCGCCTGAAAAAAATAACTGCCCGTCAGCACCAGCCTATCGCACTGCCGCTGCGATATAGTTGCTCAATGCTTCCCAGCGGACGCTTCCCATTGGCATTTTGCCGCCGTCTGCTGCTTCCGCCCCGCTCCTATCTGCCCTGACGCTCGAAAGGATGGTTCCCGCATGACCGCCGTTCTTTTTCTCGCCGCCGATGTGCCGCTCATGCAGCATCTCTTCCCGCCCGTGCCGCTTGACGAGCAGGTACAAAACACCCCACTGCTGATCTTCTCCGTTCTGATGTTCTGCCTGGCAGCCGCTTTCCTGGCGCTCTGGCGAGCCGCTCCGGATTTTCGAGCGTTTCGCAGCCTGGGCATCTTTTTCGCACTGGTTGCCGTGACGCAGTCATTCGATTACTTCGGGGGTCACATCCTCTATTGGAGTCTACGAGCTATTGCGTCGGGCATGCTTGTGACAGTAGCGGGCGACGCAATGCAGATCCCGCGTCACCGCTGGACGTTGTGGTTCTGGCCGGTCTATCTGTTTGTTTCCGTCGCAGTGTGGTTTCCGAGCTTGTCTTTGACCGCCGACTGGCCGGTGCATGTATCCGGAGTGCTGCTCGCTATTCTGATTTTCCAGGGGCTCCGGCGCAGAAGCGCACGTGACAGGATGATTGCCGCCGCATTCCTGTTCTATTGGTTCGTGCGTCTGACACTTACGGGTTTGTTCCAGCACCTGACTGGCCTGAAGGCCTACGCTTCCGTCGGCGGCTGGCACTGGCAGTACACCGTCAGCACGCTGACCCTGCTGGGAATCGTAACGCTGACCATCCTGGCTCGCGACCTGATTCGTGACCGCAGCGAGAAACAGCGCATGGCCGCTGAACTCGAGGCCGGCCGCGCCATCCAGCAGGTTCTTATCCCTGAAGAGATCCCCACCATCCCGGGTTTCAACATTCAGTCCGTCTACAAACCCTTTGGAGAAGTCGGCGGCGACTTTTTTCAAGTGCTGCTGGTAAAGAGCGACAACGGCGCTAGTGGAGTGCTCGCGATCATCGGCGATGTCAGCGGCAAAGGCATGCCCGCCGCCATGACCGTCTCTCTGTTGGTGGGCACGGTGCGCACTCTGGCGCACTACACGCAGAGCCCAGGTGAGATTCTAGCCGCCATGAACCAGCGCATGCTGGCCCGCAGCCACGGCGGGTTCACCACCTGTCTCGTCCTGCGCGCCGACCCGGGTGGCACATTCACCATCGCCAACGCCGGCCACATCGCGCCTTATCTTGGCGGCAAAGAGCTGCCGCTAGAAAACGGACTGCCCCTAGGCCTCGCCGCTGAAACCGCATACGCAGAGTCCACCTTCCAACTCGCCCAAGGCCGGCAAATCACGCTCGTTACCGACGGCGTGGTCGAAGCCCGCGACAAGACCGGCGCGCTCTACGGGTTTGAACGTACCGCGGCGATTTCATCTGAGACCGCCGAAGGCATTGCCCGTGCGGCTCAGCGCTTCGGCCAGGACGACGACATCACCGTGCTGACTCTCGCACGCACTGCATAAAGCCAATCAATTACCATGCGGCTAGGAGTTTCACTGCAATCATGCCGCGCAATCCATTCCGTCTTGCTCTCATCGCATTCATTGCTCTCGTCCCGCTCGTCCTGCAGGCCCAAACTGTTGACACCATCGATCCCGCGTTGCGCGGCCAGGTGGATCGCATCG
>CAZQDD010000136.1:0-3076 GCA_964591805.1 uncultured Acidobacteriaceae bacterium
GGAACTGTCGCCGCAATGTACACCACGATATCGCCCATCGAGGTCACCAACTCGGAATTCCGCATTGAGTTCCGGTCTCCGATGAACTCGGCGGTAATCTGCCCCATGCCGGTGTGTGCTTCGGCACCCTGCGCCAGCTTCCAGAGTTCAATGTTGCCCAGCGCAGTGCTGGCCATCACCGTTCCGTGAGCCACGCCAATGCGGATATTACCGCCCCCGCTCTCGGCGGTAACCGCTCCGCCCATTTCGCCCAGAATGATGTTGCCACCCGCTGTGCGTGCCAGCAGAGCGCCCATCGAGCGCACGACTTCAATGTTTCCGCCACCCGATTGCACTCGTCCCCTGGCAATGGCTTTCAGCCAGATGTTTCCGCCCAGGGAAGAAATCTCCAGATCGCCCACCGAGGCTTCAACCCGAATATCGCCGCCGCCGGTGCGAATGAAGGAGTCGCCCAAGCGGTGGTTCACCGTCACCGAGCCGCCCATGGTGATGGCGCGCAACAACTCCGCGTCGTCAAGTTCAATGTCGCCACCATGGGTCTGGAGCTCGAGGTGGTTCACCTTGCCTTGAATCGTGATCTTTCCGGTCAGGGTATCGACGTGGACGGTTTCCGCGCCCGTGGGTAGCTGAACAATCAGCTCAGCGCGAACAGCCAGATCAACCGGACCTACGGTTTGAATCAGGATCTCGCCGTTCTTGTGGCCTACGCCGAGGTGGAAGTTGGCAAACTGCTTGCGTGCATCTTTTTCCAGGAGCTCCTGCGAACGCAAGCGCAGCACATAGCTGCCGGACCGGGCGCCGGTCACCACCCGCACCGCACCGACAAAGCGCGTCACCTGCAGCAACTTCCCGCCCGTCAGAGGGCCAGTGCTCTCCTGCATCCAACCGTGGCCATCGCGCTCCACCTGCGGCTGGCGATCCGCGGCCAGCGCCGGGAGTATCAGCACGAAGATCAACAGGATGCAACCGGACTGCGTCCGCCATCTTTCGCTGGTCATCATCGGCCGATTGCCTCGTTTCTCATGGTTTGGCTCTGGCATACTGTCGCGATCCGCCGTCGATGTTGACCGTGTGAGTCATCTAATCGATGTTCGGGGCCTGCGCGAGTATGCGCGAGGATTCCTGACGGATGAACTCGTTGGGATCTTCTTTGGCCAGTTGGGTCAAGGCCTGCCGGACACTGGTGTCGTCGCGCACCGCCTCCAGTGCTTTGAGCGCGCCCGCGCGAACCCCGGGATTGTTGTCATTCAGCAACGACTCCAGCATGGCATTGCGCACCCGGATATCTTGTTTCACCATCGGCGCGAGCGCTTCCTCGGCCTTGAGCCTCACCCCGGGATTGCTGTCTGAGCGCAGCGAATACACTAGGCTCTCGCGCACCGCTGGATCATCGGGCTTCTGCCGCAGCAGGTCCACGGAATCCATGCGCAGCCCCGAATTCGCGGTGCTGCGCGAAGCCATGACCAGAAGCGCCTGAATCTGCGGATCGTTCAGCGAACCCTGCACCGTTTCCGGCAGCGCCCGCTCGTAATCGATGCGCACCCGGTTGCTGCCCGGCTCCTGCGTGATGTTGCGAATGCCGGCAATGGAGGCTTCCTGCTGCTGCTCGACCGAAAGTGCGCCACCGTGCAGCGCTGCGCTCATGCGGTACATCGTGCCCAGGCCGCCGCCGAACCCCACCACGAAAATCACCGCAGCTAGGGCGGGCGAGAAACGCAACTGCCGCAGGAGCGCCATTGGGTCCAGTGCCCAGCGCCAATCTGGCCGCTGCTTTGCGCTGTCCAGCGCCCTGGAAAGCTGCATGCGCGCCGCTGCCAGCAGATTCGGCGTAACCTCCAATTGCGGCAGCCCGCTCATCTCGATGTGGAACGCGCGCATCGCCTGTAACTCGGCTGCGCACTCGGAGCAACGCGCAGCGTGCCCCTCCAGTTCGTGACGCGCGTCATCGGCCAACTCGTTGTAGAGATACAGCGCGATGTTTTCCCGCACCCAGTCGCAATTCATAACAGCGTTCCTCACTTCAGGTCTGCCAAGGCCGCCCTCAGCTTCTGTGTTGCCCGGAAGAGCGTGTTCTTCGCCGTCTCTTCCGTTGTGTTCAGAGCCTCGCCGATGGTGCGCAGCTTCAATCCCTGGTAATGCTTCATCTCAAAAACCATGCGCTCACGCGGATTCAGCTTGGCCAACGCGCGGGTAATGCGATGGCCAAGTTCGCGCCGCATCAGATCCTGCTCTGGGCTGGCCCCGGCGCGCAGATCGGGAAATTGCTCCAGAAGATCGAACTCTTCCCCCTCGGAGGTGACCCGCCGCGAAGAATCTTCCTTGCGAACCTGCTGCCGCCGCAGATGATCCATGCACAGATTGGAAACGATCCGGTACACCCACGTATAAAAAGAACACTCGAAGCGAAAGCTTCCCAGGTTGCGGTACACCTTTAAAAACGCTTCCTGGTAAATATCCTGGGCCTGCTGCTCGGAGCCGGTCAGGTGCAAGGCCAGCCGCAACACCGCTTGATCGTACTGCCGCACCAGCTCTTCAAACGCAGCTTGATCTCCCTGCTGCGCGGCGCGGATCAGTTCAGCGTCATTTACCCGGCTCGGGCCTTGCCCCGGCATACTTTCCTTTGGGGAAACTTTTGCTTCGCCCGTGGCCGATGCGCCGCGAACCCTGCCCCTCGAAAGCGGAGCGGGTTGTACGCAAGGTTGGACGGTACAAAGCTCAGTCCGTTAGCAATCTATTTTGTAATCCTAAACGCAGAAAGGCCAGCGCTCTCCGGCGCCGGCCTCTCTGCAGCACTCTGAGCCCGCCGCTTATGCGGACGGTTCTTCGCTATCCTGCTTTGTGACAGCAACTTTGATCTGCACCGTAACTTCTTTGTGAAGCTTGATCGGCACGCTGAACTCACCCAGCAACTTCAGTGGCTGGTCCAGTTCGATCTTGCGGCGGTCGATGTTGAATCCGCGCCCTTCCAGTTCATGCGCAATGTCGGCGGAGGTAACCGAGCCGAACAACGTATCGTGTTCCCCGGCCTTGCGGGTAAAGTGCAGGCTCACGCCCTCGAACTGCTTGGCCAGCAGCT
>CAZQDD010000137.1:0-3064 GCA_964591805.1 uncultured Acidobacteriaceae bacterium
AGAATTGGCAGCTCTCTATGCCGAAGCTAATCCGCAGCGTGGGAGACCGCGTCGGACTCCCACGCTGCCCGCCGGATCTGTCGTTATTTCCACCCGCCGTACACCACGCCGAAAGCTGGCTTCATGAAGCTGCTAATTGACGAATGTTTGAGCGAGGAACTGGCGAAACTAGCTCGGCAACGGGGTCATGCAGAAGCTTCGCATATCGTTTGGATAGGTAAACGCGGCTGGAAAGATTGGGAGCTCAAGGCTGTTATTCTCGACGGGATTGGACGTTCGTCAACAAGAACAGCGTCGATTTTCGCGGCCCAGACAAGTCGCCCGGTTCCAGTGGGCTATGCGGATGTGGCGGTACATGCCGGCCTGATATGCCTCAGCGGTCCGGTCGGTATGGATCTCGACCTCCAGCTCGAGTTGTTCGAGGCCCGCCCTAGATGAGCTCGACCTCGACAGCAACCTTGGTAAACCAGGTGCTAGACGTTACCTTGCGTAATTTAGAGGACGAAATCGAGATATTGCGCTACAGGTTGCCGACCTGAGGCATTGTTCTTGTCACTCGGACAGGTGCAGGAACCCCTGCGGAGTGCACCGGTATTGCGTTGAATTCTATCCTCATTCCTCGGCATGGGTCGGGGCATTCGGGATAAATACAGATAGATCCGGCCATGAACTCGAATCTTCCGCTGGATTTCGCCAATTCCGCCGCGACGGGAAACCATGCGGCACAGGTCAAGATCGAGTACTGAGGCAAGTGATGATTTGGAGTGAGTCAGAATATCAAGAAGCGGTGAAACGTCTGTCTGAGGAGCAGAAGCGCCTTAGTGAACATCGTGCTCGCCTGAAAGGGAACGGCCTCTCGGACGAGGAAATCAAGCGCATTATGGACCCGATGGAGTCCTTCTTCCTTCAATTCAGGGAAGAAGTTGAAGATTACGAGCACTCGACCGCACGAGATTGAGGACCGATCGCAACAGCTATCGAGGAATCAGTACGCAGTTGAACTGGGGCTGCCGGGAAAGGCGAACCATATGCGGAGTTACCAGATTGCGGAGCCTGAGAAAGGGGTGTTTGTTCTGATTTTTATTCTGGCATTCAGGAGAACCATGCTATAGTCCATTTATGTTTCTGCTAGCTCACACGATTGAGACGCCGTTCAACAACGCTTGTTGTTGTATGTGTCCATGCCGATTTGTGGGTCCTGCGGAAAGCGAGGCAATTCCTATTTAGGGTAATTGAATCCGCGTATTTTCCTTAGCCCACGAGTCCAATCGTGGGCTTTTTGTTTTACAAAATATTTCTGGCCAGCCTGCAGAAGACAAGTCTTTCGAATGAAGAGGAACCGTTTTTATGAGCACAGATAACGCACCCAAGAGCAAGCGACCACTAATTCTCGGACTTGTCGCAGCAGCAGTTGTGATCGCGGCGGCCGTAGGAGTATTCGCCGTAAAGGGCAAGCTTTTCCAGCCCAAGACCATTGCCACCCTGCGGGTCGGCTATCTTCCAGTCACTGGCCACGCAAAATTTTTTATTGCACAAGAAGAAGGCTTCTTCAAGGACGAGGGGCTGAACGTACAACTGACCGAGTTTGCCAACTCGGCCGACGGTCTGGCTGCACTGCGGGCCGACAAACTCGACCTTGGAGCGTTTGGCACAACCGCGCCCCTTGTACATATTGCAAAAGGCGCCGACATCGCCATTATCGGCGGCGTGATGGGCGAAGACGCGGCAATCGTGGTCACGCCGGCGAATGAGAGCGTTATCAAAGGGATTTCTGACTTAAGAGGCAAGAAGGTCGCCACGGTACGGCTGGCGACCGGCGATGCGGTTTTGCGCGGAGCGTTGAACGACGCTGGGATTAATTGGAAGACGGATTTGCAGATCTTCGAACTGAAGAATCCTCCAGCTGTCCTGGAGGCGGTGAAGTCCGGCCAGGTCGATGCAGGAGTCGTGTGGGGACCACATGATCTGCGAGCCGAAGAACAGGGGCTCAAGGTTGTGATTCGCACTGGTTCTCTGCAGCCCGGGCACCCATGCTGCAGACTCACGGTGCACGCACAAGATGCGCAGACACGACGGGTGGTGTGGCAGCACTTTGTTCGCGCCATCTTGCGCGCCGAGAAGTTTGCCAATGACAACCACCAGAAGACAGTGGACGACATCGCGAAGTACTTGAAACTGGATCGCGGCCTGATAGAGAGGGCCTATTACAGCGGACATCTTGACCAGTCAACGGACCCGAACCTCGCGGGTGTCCAGCGCTTCTGGAACACAATGATCAAGAGTGATTTTGTGGAATCCAAGCTGGACATTGCTCCCTATGTCCAGACCGGCATTTACAAGCAGGCACTGGACGAGTTAGCTCAGCAGAATCCAAACGATCCCTTCTGGCAGAAACGGGAGCAGGTTTTCAGTCAGCGGGATAGGTAACTTCTGGTCATTGAGCGTCAAGGGAACTGGAACACGCTTTGCCTCGGGGGAGACGAGGCGTGTTCGGGACCATGGCAGAACGCGGAAGCCACGGAGATGTCTTCTTCGTATGGCTCCCGCCTATCTCCCAACTATCAAACTGGAGTCACGCGATGAGTGCAGCAGTTGTTCCGGAGCCCGCCATACATCAGGAGCAGTCAGGCATTGAAGTGCAGGCGTTGCAATTCGCTTATGACGGCGCGCCGGTTCTGGTGGACATCAACTTGAACGTTGCCGAAGGCGAATTTGTTTGCCTGCTGGGTCTAAGCGGATGCGGCAAGACAACACTGCTGAGGTTGCTCGCAGGACTTGACCGTCCCGCCGAAGGAACAATCTCCTGGAAGGGTTCTGCCATCCAAGGACCATCGCTCGAACGCGGCGTTGTCTTTCAGAACTATTCGCTCTTTCCCTGGCTGACGCTAGCGCAGAACATCGAACTTGCCTTATCGAAGTCGCACCCGCAGCATGACAAGAGTTGGCGGCACAAACACGCTGAGGATTACTTAGCTCGCGTGGGGCTGGCGGATTCGGCCGCTCAATATCCGTCTCTGCTGTCGGGTGGAATGCAGCAACGTGGCGCGATTGCCAGAGCGCTGGC
>CAZQDD010000138.1:0-3063 GCA_964591805.1 uncultured Acidobacteriaceae bacterium
CGTTCTTCTCGGTTTCGATCACCTCCAGGGCTTCTCTTCCGTTGGCCGCCTCGCGAACCTCGAAGCCGAGCTCCTTCAAGGTCCTGGCGAGGATCATCCGCACGGCCCGCGAATCGTCTACTACTAGAGCTTTGGCCATCATTTCACCTTGCGTCCTCGATCGGGGTGACCCGGCGGATGGGTAGCAGCCGCCGGGCCCTCTATCAGGCTGGCTCTCAGAGAGTGAACTGCGAGACGGCCTGCTGCAACCCGGCCGCCATCCGGCTCAACTCCTGCGAGGCTTTCTGCGTGTCGTTGGCGCCCTGCGTGGTGTTCTTCGCCGCCACGGCTACGCCACCGATGTTCTTAGCGATGTCGTTGACGCCCTTGGCCGCTTCGGTCACACTGCGGCCGATCTCATTGGTGGTTACCGTTTGTTCTTCCACCGCCGAGGCGATGCTGTTGGAGATGTCGTTGATCTGGTTGATAATCGTGCCGATCTCCTCGATCGCTTTGACCGAGCCTTTGGTGTCGCCCTGGATCGCCTCGATCTTACGGCCGATATCCTCGGTGGCTTTAGCGGTCTGTTTGGCGAGTTCCTTGACTTCGTTGGCCACCACCGCGAAGCCCTTGCCCGCTTCGCCGGCGCGCGCCGCTTCGATGGTGGCATTGAGCGCCAGCAGGTTGGTCTGTTGCGCAATCGAGGTAATCACCTTGATCACGTTGCCGATCTCCTGGCTGGATTCGCCCAGCTTTTTCACGGTTTCATTGGTTGTGTGCGCCACGCTGACCGCATTCTTGGCCACGCGCGCCGATTCATTGGCGTTCTTGGCGATCTCGCGGATTGAGGACTGCATCTGTTCGGTCGCCGCAGCCACCGAGGACACGTTCTTCGACACCTGCTCGCTGGCCGCGGAAACAACACTGGCCTGCGTCGCAGTCTCCTCCGCATTGCCCGCCATCTGTTGGCTCACTGCGGACATCTCCTCGGAAGAGGAAGCCAGAGCCTGCGCGTTCTGGCCGAAGCGTTGCATGCTCTCCTGAAGGTCGGCCGCCATCGTATTGATGTCCTGCTTGAGCTGCGCGAAGTCGCCCTGATGCTCACCCTCAACTCGAGCTTTGAGGTCCTTGGCGGCGATCTTACCCAGGACCAATGAAGCAGCACGAATCGGCTTTACGACTGCGTCCAACGTGTTATTGACGCCTTCGACGATCTTGCGATAGTCGCCGGCGAACTTGGACCCATCGGCGCGCGTTGCCAGCCGTCCCTCCACGGCCGCGCGCGTCAACGAGGTGGTTTCCGCGATCAGGCTGGTCAGATTGCCTCGCAGGAGATCCATCTTTTGATTGGCGAGCGCCTGCTTGCCTGGCAACCGGTCCAGCACCATCGAAAAATCCCCCTCCGCGTATGAGGTGATGATTTGTAGGACCTTGAGCATGTTGCTGATGTGAATGCGCGCAGGCTCGTTCACATCGTTCGCCAGTTGCTTGTAAGCGCCTTGGAATTTCTCGGTGTCTATGAAGGCCTCGATGTCACCGGCCTTGTGTGCCTGGTACATGTCCACCGAGGCGTTTAGCAACCCATTGAGGGCATCGATGCAGGCATTCAGGTTGTTCTTGATCACATTGAAGTCGCCATTGTAGGTATCGGTAATCTTGGCCGGGATGGCGCCCTTGCTGATCTTGTCCACGTAGTCGGCGGCCACATTCAGCGGCCCCACCACCGCATCTAGCGTATCGTTAAATCCTTTGACGACCACTCCCCATCCGCCTGGGAATTTGCTCACGTCGGCGCGCGTCTTCAACTCGCCCTTGACGCCCGCCTGCGTCAGCCGCTGCACCTCGTCGATGAGACCGACCAGCATGGGAATCAGCGTGTTGACGTTGTCCTTGATGATCTTGTAATCGCCCTGGTAGTCCTTGGTGATCGTCTGCGGGACTACGCCATGCGAAACATTGGCAATAACCTCGGCGGCCACGTTCAAGGGCTCGATCACCGTGTCCAGCGTCTGGTTCACGCCTTCGACGATCTTGCGGTAGTCTCCCTGATGCTTGGTGGCGTCGGCGCGGGTGGCCAGTTTGCCTTCCACCGCCGCCTTTGCAAGCGAGGTAGCGTCCAGGGCGAGATCCTGGATCGCATCTTTCGCCTGAGCCAGGCTCTCGTTTATCTTGAGGAATTCGTCGTAGTCCTCCTTCGTGAACTCGTCCGCCTTGGCGATCTGCGTGTCGAGGTCGAGTTGGCCGCATGCCAGCCGTCGCAGGTTGGCGGCCAGGCGATCCACCTCGCCCGCTCTGTATCGGCTTGCCTTAGTTTCGGCGCTGGTTTCCTGAACCACCTCGATGTGGCCGATTCTTTCGCCCTTCTTGTTCGCAAGGTACGAGCTTTCAACCCGGAAGTCCCGGTCCTGTTGTTGGAAGATCGTCACGAGTTCGTTCTGGCGCAGACGATTGACGCCGCAGTCCTTGGTCTTACAGATGGCCGCGCCCCAATTGCTGCACTGCTTGCCGATCACTTCAGCGCGGCGAACGCCGAGGAATTTCTCGACCGGACGGTTGACGAAGGTCCAGTTCATGTCGTTGTCCGTAACGGACAGCGGGAACGGTATGGAATCGAGAATCTGTTCGTACCAGAAGATCTTCTCGGCCATCACATCGAGCGTTTCGTTTACACCCTCGAGCAGTTTGCGGCTGTTCCCCTCGAACTGTTCCGCCCTGCCGCGCTCGTCGAGGCGGCCGGCACGAAAGGCTTCCGCCATCCGGAGGACCTCCTCCAACAGATGGTTGGTTTGCGCCTCGTGCGCGCCGGCTACGGGACGGTCTAAAACGGCGGCGCCGGTGGACGAACTTCGGCCGGGAGGAACTCGCTGGCCATTGCCTGATTGTCTTGCCATTGTCTTTTCTCCTTGCTTTCTATTGCGTTACTGCGCCGTCACCGGCGCTTGATTTATGGCCGCAATTACCTTCCGATACCGGCAGACTGCCGGAAGCCATTCGCTGCGATTCACGCAGCCTCTGGTTGCAGCGCTTCGTTAACGGAGCCCCGTGTCCGAAATAGACTGGCTCGCCTCGCGGCGTTGAGCGCAT
>CAZQDD010000139.1:0-2933 GCA_964591805.1 uncultured Acidobacteriaceae bacterium
ACTGTCATGCTTTCGGGTGGCTCCCATACCCTGTCCGCTGTATATGGAGGTGATGCCAACTACCAATGACGCTCTCACATACCGGCACAGGGGGCGGCCACGAACGCTACCTCGAACAGGATAATATCCACTTCGCGGTGATCCCCGATGAGCCCCAGCCGCGTGAGCTACGCGCGCCGCAACAACGCCTCTTATCGAGTCGGAATAGGGATTATGACCGCCAAGTTACCCGCACTGTTATCAGGAGCCTCAAAATGCAAATCAATTCGTTCATAGAACACATGCGCGCCCGCGGATGCAGTAGGAAAACGTTGCGCGCGTACCGTCAAGACCTGCAACGATTTGAAACCTTCCTGAAGGACCGGAAGATCAAGTCGCACCAGGTCAACACCTCACACGTCGATCAGTTCGTCATGTACTTAGCCCAGACGGTCAGTCGCATGGTCGGATCCGTGCCTAAGCCCGCGTCAGTCTCGCGACGACTAGCCGTCCTCTCCCGCTATTACAGGTTCATGCAGCAGATGACATTCGGGAAAGCGCACAATCCACTGACCGGCTATGAGAGACCGAAGTTCGACAACGAAGAATATCGGGCGGTCGACGAAGGGCAGCTCAGCACGTTGATTGCGGGCATCGACAATGTTCGCGATCGGGCGATCATTGTCCTCTTTCTCTATTCAGGATTGCGGCTTGCGAAGCTTTGCAGCCTAGACGTCAATACGATAAAGATCCGTGACAAGGTGACTGCCAAAGGGCACATTCGCCTGGGTCGAGGAGAGGTTACCGGCAAAGGATCGAAGGTGCGGACGTTTGTCGTGGACGAGTCGGCCATGAAAATGGTGGCCGACTACCTGATGACGCGGATCAACGACAGGAAGGCGGCGCTGTTCCTTTCGTCGCGTGGCGGGCGCCTTAGCTCCAGGGCAATTCAGAGGATCCTCCAGAAGTGGTGCGTCCGTCTCGAAATGAGCCATATCAATATTCACAGACTTCGCCATTGCTATGCAGACCGTTTGGCTAACGCTGGAATTTCGTCGATTGTACTTCAATCTTTGATGGGCCACAGCAGCCCCCAGGTAACCCGCCGCTACTACAAGATCAAAGCCGATCGGATCTCCCGGGAATATTTCGCGGCATCGGAGTTTATCGAGGCTCCCGCTCGATAAAGGAAGAGCTGACTCGATGCTGGAGTACCAACGCTTTGGTACACCGCCACCCAAATGTCATCTTTGACGAGTAGTCAGACTCTGCCCTCACTACCGTCGCCTTTGAACAGCACCACCGCGATGCAAGAGCAGTTCCGTCGCGCAAACATCTCTTCGGCATCTTTGTTCACCTGTACGTCAATTCGGGCCGCACACGATTCGCTGTATGTATGTAGGAGTTCACATGAACGATTCTTCAGTTACGCTGTCTGCGGCTAGTTCCTCGAATTCCTGCACCATTCCAGATCCTCACCTGGATTGGGACCGTCAGACAAGTCTCGCTGACCTCGAAGCCGAGGACGGCGGGTTTGAGCCCCTTTTAGCTGTCCCCGAGGCAGCGGAGCTGCTGCGAGTACATCCCAAGACACTCCAGGCCATGGCGCGTGCTGGCACCGTTCCCTGCATCAGGATGGGAAAATACTGGAGGTTCCGCGCCTCTGCGCTTGATGCATGGGTTCGAGAAAGACTAGAGTCGAATCACCGGTCACGGCGCGTGCAATGAAAGGGAAACCCTTGAATTTCACGCGCGAAAGGTATCAACAGGGAAGTCTAAGGAAGGTCATGCGTAAGTCTGGCACGGAGGTATGGGAGTACCGCTTCCGCTCGAAGTCGGAGCAGGGGAATCCCCAGCGCCAGATAACGCTGTCAACAACGCAATATCCAACCGAAAAGAAAGCCCGCGTAGCCCTGCAAGCTCAACTGCTCAAGATCAACGGGGCAGAGACCTTCAAGGCACATAATGAACCAACGCTCGGAGTGGTGATCGATCGCTTCATACAAGAGGAACGTCTGGTACAGATCATGGCGCAACCTCCTGGTGAAGTCGTCATCAACGACGGCCTCGCGTATAGCACGGCAGCGGTCTACACCAGCTTCCTGTCGAGGCACATCCGGCCACGGTGGGGGAAGACCTGCCTAAGCCAGATCAAGCCTCTTGACGTGATGGAGTGGCTGAAGACGCTGGAACTTGCGCCCAAAAGCAAAGCGCACCTGAAGAGGATGCTCCATCTTCTCTTTGAGCGAGCGATGCTGTGGGGACTTGTGGACGTCATTCGTAACCCCCTTGAGTTGGTGAAGGTCAAAGGGAGTAGCAGGCGCGAGAAACCTCCAACGGTCCTCACGCCCGAGGAGTTCCGGAAGCTGGCAGCCAGACTTCAGGAACCCTATCGAGTGATGGCCACCGTCGCTATATGTACTGGCCTGAGAATCTCCGAGGTGCTCGCCCTTCGCTGGGAGCACATCGACTTCACAGCAGGTACGATGCTGGTGCAGCGGGGTGTTGTCAACGGACGTATCGGCAAGAACAAGACAGAAGCATCAAGGGCCGATATCCCCTTGGACGGGGATTTCGCTCAGGTGCTATTGGATTGGAGAGCAACAAAATCTTATGCCGATACAGGGTTGGTATTCCCATCCCCCGTCACTGGGGGATGCTTCCACGCAGGAACTCTGATGAAGAAGCGCATAAAGCCCGCTGGGAAACAGGTTGGTCTCGATGCGGTTGGTTGGCACTCGTTCCGCCATTCTTACCGAGGAATGCTGGATGATACGGGAGCCAACACCGGCACTCAGCAGGGTCTAATGCGTCATGCCAACGTTTCAACAACAATGAATATCTACGGCAGGGCGAGCATGAAAGCGAAGCAGGAAGCAAACAGCAAAGTGGTGCAGATGATTCTGCCGAGAAAGGAACTTTGCGCTTAGTGTGGGGTTCTGTGGGGTTGAGAA
>CAZQDD010000140.1:0-2905 GCA_964591805.1 uncultured Acidobacteriaceae bacterium
CCTTGGTGATCACCCAAAAGCGGCCACTTATGATCACTTCAAAACCGGCCACTCTGAGGGGCTGAGACATACGCACTGACGGAGGCAATTAGCCTCTGTTGGCATGGGTAATGTCTTGAGCAGAGAGAAGCGGGAACAGGTGATCGCGCTGGGACGTTTGGGCTGGTCCCTGCGGCGAATCGAGGAGGCGACGGCGGTTCGTCGCGAGACGGCGGGCGATTACCTGAGGTCAGCAGGGATCGTGGTGCGTTCGCCAGGAAGCTGGGGACCAAAATCCCTTCCAAAACCGGCCACTTTGGTGATCACCGGCTCGGACGGTTCAAAACCGGCCATAGAAGTGACCACCGGCACCGGCGAACCAGCCAACAACTCAAAAGCGGCCACTTCAGTGATCACCGGCTTTTTGCCTTCAGGGGCAGAACTGGCGCAGAACGACCAGCGCACGGCCAGCAGCAGTGAGCCCTATCGCGAACTGATCGAACAGGAGCTATCGCGGGGCCGCAACGCGATGGGCATCTTTCAGGATCTGGTTGATGGTCACGGGTTCACGGGCGGTTATCAGAGTGTGCGGCGCTTCGTGCAGAGACTGCGCGGATCCTCATCGCCCGAAGCGCGGGTGATCATCGAGACCAAACTCGGTGAAGAGGGCCAGGTTGATTACGGCACCGGCCCTATGGTGCGCGACCCAGATAGCGGCAAGTATCGGCGCACGCGGCTGTTCGTACTGACGCTGGGGTGCAGTCGGAAATGTGTTCGTCTGCTGGTCTTCAAATCGAGTTCACGAGTATGGGCCGAACTGCACGAGAAGGCTTTTCGCCGTCTTGGCGGTTCGCCGCGAGTCGTGGTTCTGGACAACCTTCGCGAGGGCGTGTTGTCTCCAGACTTCTACGATCCCCGCTTGAATCCACTGTATCGCGACGTTCTGGCGCACTATGGTGTGACGGCGTTACCGTGCAAAGTGCGCGATCCAGATCGAAAAGGAAAAGTCGAAAGTGGCGTCAACCATGCGCAGATGACGCCGTTGAAGGGCAAGAAGTTCGAGAGCCTGGAAGAGGCTCAGGCGTACCTGGACCACTGGGAAGAGCGTTGGGCCGACAAGCGCATCCACGGGCGGACCAAGCGGCAGGTGGCGGCGATGTTCGCCGAAGAGAAACCGTTTCTGCAAGCACTACCGCTGGAGCCGTTTCGCTACTACCAGTATGGCGAACGTACCGTTCATCTGGATGGATGTGTCGAGGTGGATGCGGCTTACTATGGCGCACCACCGGGCTGGATCGGCCGTCAGGTCCAAGTGCAGTGGGACGCGATGTACGTGCGCCTGCTCGATCTCCGCACCGGCCAGTTGTTGCGTGAGCATTTGAGCGGCAAGGCTGGCGGTCATCGCATCCGCGATGAGGATCGCCCGCGTCGTACGCCACCGCAGTTGCTGCAACTGCTGGCACGAGCCCACAAGGCTGGAGCCAACATCGGCGTGGTCTGCGATGCCATCCACGCTCGCCAGGGCGAACTCGGAACCCGCCGCATTCAGGGCATGTTCTCGCTTGCCAAGAAGTACGGCAACGCTGCTTGCGATCAAGCCTGCGCAGCGGCGCTGGAGCTAGGCGTAAGCGAGTATCGATTCATCCGCCGCTATCTGGAGCGCAGCCAGCAGGCCCCTCTGAGCCTGAAGCAAATCGATCCCCTCATCCGCGAACTGAGCCAGTATCGCGACGTGATCCAACAACGCATGAACTTCGAGGAATCCCAACCATGAACATGATCGAACTCAATCGCTGCCTGGTGCAACTACGCCTGAGCGGCATGGCCGCGGTGATGGAAACCCGGCTTTTGCAAGCACAATCGGAGAACATGGCGCCCATCGACCTGATCTCCACACTGGTATCTGATGAGCTTGTCTGCCGCAGCAAGCGGCTTCTGGAGAGACGCCATAAACAAGCGCAGTTCCGCGATACCGACAAGCGCCTCGACAATTTCGACTTCCAGTTCAACCCCAAGATGAATCAGAAACTCATCTTCGATCTGGCTACCGCAGGCTGGGTGGGTCGGCGTGAAGATGCCTTGTTCCTCGGTCCACCTGGAAGCGGCAAAAGCCATATCGGGCAGGCCATCGGGCACGCTGTTATCCAACAAAATTATCGTGTTCTCTATCGCGAAGCCCACGCCCTGCTGGAAGAACTGGCCGACGCCACGCTTGACGGCAAACGAAAGGAACACATGGAACTGCTCACCACTGTGCCCTTGTTGATCATCGACGACCTTGGAATGCGAAAGCTGCCGCTGACCGCAGCCGAGGAACTGCTGGAAATCATCATGCGCCGCTACGAACGAGCAAGTACACTTCTCACGTCCAATCGACCAGTAGACGACTGGGGCAAGTTGCTTGGCGACAGTGCAGCCGTGACCGCCATGCTCGACCGGCTACTGCATCACGGACACGTGCTCAAGTGCGGCCCGCGCAGTTGGCGCACCAAAACCAGCGGTGTGGGAGATGCCCAGTGAAAAAGCCAAAGCAATACAGATGCCGGGCAAAAGCGCCCGGCGGCATCGCGACTCGGGATCCAGAAGCCTCGACGCCGGAGCCTCACCCTAGAAATCTCGTTGAAGACACGAAACCCTCTGCAAGGCGAGCCTGTCAGGCCCAACCGCAGAGGGTCTCGATTACCGATTTCTTCGGAGCCAGCCCCGTGTCATCGGCCCTGGATCACTCCGCAAGGCGCGACCCCGGAGGAGCGACTACAACCTTACCACGCATCCCAAGGCTTGAACACCGGCCATAACTGTAACGACTGAAACTGCACCTTGCAAATGTACCTCGCAGCAAGGTAAAACAATCACGTCTCAGGCCATCCAGAGTGGCCGGTTTTGAAGTGACCACAAGTGGCCGGATTTAAGGTGATCACCGAGG
>CAZQDD010000141.1:0-2828 GCA_964591805.1 uncultured Acidobacteriaceae bacterium
AACACTGGACGGAGGTGACGGTCAGTTCGGAGGCCGCTTTCCAGGCGTCGATGACGGCGCCGAGTTTGGCCATTTTGAGCAGCGCGGCCTCGGGCGTCGAACCGACGGGGATGTATTTCTTGATGGCGGCGAGCTTGGCCTGGGCGGCGTCGTCGTGGTCGGGCATGCGGGAGATGCGGCCGATGACTTCGCTGAGGTCGAGGGTTTCGACGGTGATGCCGGAGCGCTCGAGGAGTTTTTCGGAGTAGCGGACGGTGTTGAAGGCGGTGGGGCGCGCGCCGATGGCGCCGAAGCGGGCGTTGCGCAGGCCGCGAACGATGCGGCAGACGGCGGCGAACCAGGCGAGGTCGGCCTTGAACTGCGGCGAGTCGGGGGCTTCGGTGTGGAGGGTGGTGAGCGAGTAGGGGATGCCGTACTGCTTGAGGTTATTGCAGATGGACATTTTGCCGCAGAAGCTGTCGCGGCGGAAGGCGATGGACATCTTGGCGGGAGCGTCGGGCGTGGCCTGGATGAGGACGGGGACGCGGAGGTCGGCGAGGCGGATGGCGTCGGCGAGGCCGCGCTCTTCGCCGAAGTTGGGCAGGGTGACGATGAGGCCGTCGATCTCGGCGGCGTGCTGCTTGAAGAGGGCGGCGCACTTCTTTGCGTCTTCGTAGGTTTCGACGGCGCCGTGGGCGGTGACGTCGGGGTGCAGCACGATGGGCTTGATGCCGGCAGCTTCGAGCGCGGCGATGATTTCGAGGCGGCCGCTGGTGGCGAGGTGCGAGGGGAAGAAGCCGCGGTTGCCTACGAGAACTCCCATGGTCATTGGCTTGGACATTCCTGAAAACTCCTTGGTGTGTTGCGTGTAGCGTTGGGAAGAGGCTCAACACCGATTGACACCGATATTACCGATTGGAAGAGGGCTCCAAACCGGACGAACCACCGATCCCAACCCATCCCAACAGAATAGGCCTTTGACCGGCGGTGCCGGTGTCGTCGAGGTAAAGCTTCAGTCTTTTCCCGGCCGGAAGCGAATGGTGTAGAAGGCGCCGAAGAGGGTCATCAGGAGGCCCCACCAGAAGGCGGGGTGCAGGTTGGCGAGGACGGTGACGCCGGGGTGGGAGAACTCGTAGATGCCCTGGCCGAAGATGATGAGGCCGCAGCCGAGCATGAGCACGCCGACGAAGAACCAGATGGAGAGGGATTGTTCGGTGCTGGGGTCGACGTGGTGGGGGGTGGTCATGAGGGTCTCCTTGGGGGCGTGGTGCGAGATTTAGCGCGGGCCGTTGGCCCGCAAAGGCGAATGCGGGGATTCTTCGCTGCGCTGAGGATGACAAACAACAAAAGCGAAATGCGGGGGTCCCTCCACTACGCTGCGCTTCGGTCGGGATGACGACGGTTTACGGTGGTCCGGTTGGGATGACGACGGTGTACGGTGGTCCGGTTGGGATGACGACTTCCGGTTTGAGCTACCAGAGCCAGAGGTTGAGGACAAAGAGAACGGTGGCGACGACGATGGCCCAGAAGATCGGCTTCTCGAAGACGTTGGTTGAGCCGTCGTGGGGAATGACGGTGGAGCCGTAGACGAGGCCGGTGAGCTCGGCTTCGGTCTTGGGCTTGGTCATATAGCTGACCACCACGGTGACCACCACGCAGGTGCACCAGGACCAGAGCGCGCGGTAGAGGTTGGCGGCCATGGCCTGCACGCGCAGGATGGTGTCGGCCGAGGCGTGGGGCTGGAGGATCATGAAGCGGATGTTGGTTTTGTCGTGCATCACGGCCAGCCACATGAAGATGGACGACGCCGTGCCCATCAGCAGGCCCCAGAATCCGCCGGCCTTGGTGGCGCGCTTCCACAGCATGCCGAGGATGACGGTGCCGAAGAGAGGCGCGATGAAGAAGCTGAACAGCTCCTGCACGTAGTCCATGATGCTGGCCGAGTTTCTGACCAGATAGGCGGTGCCGACGGAGACGGCCATGCCGACGATGGTCGACCAGCGGCCCATCAGAACGTAGTGCGAGTCGGAGGCCTTCTTGTTGATGTAGGCGCCGTAGATGTCGTAGGTCCAGACGGTGGAGAACGCGCTGACGTTGCCCGCCATGCCGGACATGAAGCCGGCGACCAGCGCGGTGATGCCGAGGCCGAGCAGGCCGGGGCCGAGGTAGCGCACCATCATGAGCGGAAGGACCTGGTTGAAGCTGTGCGCGCCGTGGTGGAGGACCATGTCGCTGCCGTCGGGATAGAGCTGGATGAGATGGCCGGAGGGGTCCTTCAGCAGCACCAGGGCGAGCAGGCCAGGCAGGATGACGAAGAAGGGGACGAACATCTTGAAGGCGGAGCCGATGATGGGAGCGAGGCGCGCGGAGCGCAGGCTGTTGGCGGAGAGAACGCGCTGCACGACGAGGAAGTCGGTGGTCCAGTAGCCGAAGCTGATGACCCAGCCGAGGCCGAAGACGATGCCGGTCCAGTGGACTCCCATGGGGTTGGCGGCGAAGCTGCCGGTGGTGGACCAGAGGTGGGTGTACTCGGAGCCCATGCGAACTGTGATCTGCGCCATGAGGTTGTGCCAGCCACCGGCCTCGATGAGTCCGAGGATGGGGATGAGCATGGCCCCTGCCCAGATGAGGACGAACTGCAGCACCTCATTAATGATGGCGGAGCGCAGGCCGCCGAGCATGACGTAGATGGCGACGGTGATGGCGCCGACCCACATGGAGAAGTTGATGTTCCAGCCGAGGACGACCTGCATGACGACGGCCATGGCGTACATGTTGACGCCGGACATGAGGATGGTCATGAAGGCGAAGCAGACGCCGGAGAGTCCGCGCGCGCCCTCGCCGAAGCG
>CAZQDD010000142.1:0-2733 GCA_964591805.1 uncultured Acidobacteriaceae bacterium
TCCGACGACCGGCAAAACCAGATCCACCTTTCTCACCGCCTGACCTCTGGGCGAAACCCGCCGTACTTCTGCTCATGCGCGATAGCAATGTTACCGTTCACCGACTTACCGGTTCCTGTAGGTCCGAGGATGAGCATGACCCGCACACCATCGACATAAGCATCCTGAAAGAACGGCGTCCGCGTGCGCGTCTCGAAGATGTTGAGATATTCGTTATCGAGGTCTTCGGAAAACGGATGACCGAGATTCGGCGCGAAGATTGAGGACAGGCGGGCATGATGGTCTTCCGCCAGCCACATCGGGAAGACGTTGAATTTTCCATTGCCGGGAAACAGCGCATAAAAGGCCGACAGGTTGCCTAGCGTTTCTTCCATCACCTGTGCCCGCGCATCGACAAAGACGCGATGCACTGCGGGCGCAAAGCTGCGCAACTCGTCCACGCTGCGCGCGGCGACAAGCAAGCGTAGCGAGAACTCACCCTGCGCCTTCTTGTCGAGCGAGCGAATGACTTCGCCCAGATCATCGACCTGGGTATTGGCGGCGCGCGCGCCAGCGCCGGTTTCAAGTGACGCCGTATCGTGCCCGCTCATCACTCGCGTTAGAACGCCCACTTTGAAGAATGAAATGAATTTTTCCTGGGCGTCGATCTCGCTGCGCGCCGCGGTCGTGGACTTCGGACGCCATGTCGAGCACAGCACGCTATCACAATCGAGCGTCATCAGACCCGAGAACAGGCAGGGACGCGACGCTTCCGGCGTGGTTTTCAGCGAAAACATCTGAGCGTATCTACGACCGACTGTCAGATGGTCGCTGTGCCATGCCACTGGGCTCTTCACGATCTGGCGATCCACGCCGTCATCGGTGGACAAATTGTCCTGCGCCGCCCACTCTTCAAGGTTGAAGAGATAGCTGAAGAACTGGTATACGGCGTTCTTTTCGAGCAATTTCAATCCCAAAGCACTGCCGAGATGACCTTCGAGGAGCGTGGCTGTCTTTTCGAGGTCGGCCAGCATCCGCGAAGTATCGTTGTCATGTTCCTTGGGTCTGCTGGCGAAAGCGTTAGCCTTTGGTGGCTCCAGAGTCAGGCACCAATGCAGATCGATGCGGCGGAATCCTGCCGTTTTTTCGAGAAACGCCAGCCGGTCATCTACGAATACCTGCGTAACCGGGTTCGCGTAGTGTTCTTTCCGTGGCAGATTGAAACCCGATATGACGCGTGTGTATTCGTACAAGCACGCCCCTTCGGGAAGGCCGCGTAGCGCGCCTTCAATCGACCGCATCTCGGCTTCAAGTTCTTGATCGGTCAACCCTTCTTCGTCAATTCCGGCAAGAGAAAACAGGCAGCCGTAGCCGCCGCCTTTCAACGCGAAGATTCGGTCGTTGACGAAGCGTGCAATCGGAACGATGCTGCACGCGGCTCCGGCCTTGGCGAACCACGGCGTGTATTTGGCTTGTTCAGAATTTACGCGGGTCATAGTAAGACCTCTGGCTTAAACTCAAGCCCCAAAGCTCGAACATCTTGGGATGTCTACGGACGATCAGCCATGCGCTTACGGCGAGAGACGGGAAAGCGATCATCGCCACCATGCGGAACCCAACGAGGAAAACCGTTACGCAGACGAATACGATCGCCATCCATGCTGTGAGGTCGAGGCCCAGCTTGGCCCTCGGTCGATTCAGCGCCTGGTTGATTGGTAACGGTTCTCCTCGCTTGGTCATGGCCGCCACCTACTGCATCGTCTGACCGGTGAGCGAGCCAATCCAGCCGGCGCCCCATCCCAGGACTCCAGCGCCGAACAGCGCGCCAAAGAGTCCCGGAATCGCGTCTGCAAAGCGGCCACTCATCATCCGGATTCCGGCGAAGATCAACCCGCCGAAACAGATGACAGCGCCCGCATAGATGGCGAAGGTCTTGAAGGTGGTCATCAGCGTGGTCGCCCCGGAGAAGTCCATCGTCCCCTGGGCGTGGGCAACGCTCGTGAGCGAGAGCGCAAGAAGGGTAGGAGCCATCGCGCGGATGGCATCGCTGAGCTTTCGTTTGAGGTTGTGATTTCGGAAGCATGAACGAAGTGACATGGGCATTCTCCTTGTGGCGTGTATCAATCGCCATGAGGGGAAGCTAATGCCGTTTCGCAGGCTCGTCCAAGACTTCTTATCGATTTCGCCACACATTTTGCCTATGGCGGGTGGGTGCGGTTTTAGCCAAGCAACTCTAATTGCTCTGGCGGGCTCGCCTTCAGAGGACGCTTCTTTCTTCTCGAATCTGATGAACTCTCCAGGAAGAATCGTTCGACGAATGGGATCGCGACATGATCGGTGTGCTTCAGACGGACGAACGCCGTATCTTCCGACCAATTGACACCTGCAATTGGTCGCGTTATGAGGCCGGAATCAAGAGGCCATAGCTGGTCGATCAGGGCAAGACCGTAGCGCTCTTTGACCATCCATTGAATCTCTGAGGGAGTGCGGGCAGAACAAGCTACATGGATCGAGATTCCTATTTCCGCGAACATCTCAACAAGGCGGGAATGCGCTGATGGATGCAGTTCGGGGTCACGGAATACTGTAATGCGCTGCGCAACCTCATGAATATCGAGTTGCGCACGATCAGCGAGGGCATCGTCTGATCGCATACAAACCACTAATGGCGACTGAGCGATCTGCTGAACGCAATAGACACTCGAATCGATTGGCAACGGCAGAATGGCGCAGTCGAGCATTTGGGCATCGAGG
>CAZQDD010000143.1:0-2713 GCA_964591805.1 uncultured Acidobacteriaceae bacterium
CCAAGACCGTCCAGAAGGCCAGCTACAACTTCTCCGGCTCGCGCTTTTCGCCCGTGATGGGCCACGTGAACGCCAGCGTGGACCACATCGAGCGCCCGTTGATGACGCCCGATGAAATCATGCGCATCAGGCCACCGCGCAAGGAGCGCGACGGCGATTCGGAGAAGATTGTCGAGCCCGGCTTGATGCTGATCTTCGTGGCGGGGCACTTCCCGATCCTCGGCACGCAGATGCTCTATTTCGCAGATCCAACGCTTGCGCAGCGCGCCGAGACCGCGCCGCCAGCGAAGTTCATAGCGATCGAAGCAGGCAAGGTCGCGGAGCAGCGGCCGTCGGACCGGACGCCGCACGTCATCAGCCAGCCAGAGGTGGTCACAGCGGAGGAGTCCCAACGGCAGATCTACGAACGGGTCTACTTGCGGGACCCACAACAACGGGAGGACGCTTGAAATGCAGAAGAATCGAGTTGAGCTAGCCGGATACCTGGCGGCGAAACCGGAACTTCGTTATCTGCCGTTGGGGACGAAGGTCGCCAACGCCCGAATCGGCGAGAGCTACCGCTACCGCGACCAAGAAGGCCAGGCGCAGACTCACACGAACTGGCACAGTCTGACGTTCTACGACGACCTCGCGGACGTAGCGCTCACGTACGAGCAAGGCGAGAATCTGTTCATTGAGGGCACGCTGCAACAGCGCAAATTCACGCCGAAGGACGGCAGCACGCGTACCGTCTGGGAAGTGGTAGTGCGGAGTTGCCACCTGATCGAATCCCCTCGGATTGACAGGCCGATCGCGAACCGCGCAGCAAGCGCGCCGGACCAAGTGCCGGCGGCGGGGGCTGATGACGAAGGAGGGCCTCGGACCGATGCAACGTGGCCGGTGTAATTGGAGCACCCTGGTGAGTGCGGTGGCATCCGCGACGCTCGCCGTTTTCATGCTGTTCTGCGGCGCCAGCAAGCTTCGCATCCGCATAAACACGTCGCCCTCCCTACCCATCGGACTTTACCAAGTGGCATCCGGCCCGGACGCCACCTTGGTCGAGTTCTGCCCACCAGAGCCCTTCGGCTCGATGGCAAACGCCCGCGGCTACCGGCAGCGCGGCACCTGTCCCGACGGTGGCGCCCCACTCATGAAGCCCGTCGTGGCCCGCGCCGGCGATGTCGTCAGCGTTTCAAAGAGAGGTGTGGCCGTCAACGGAAGGGGCCTGCTGAATTCAGTTCCGCTCACACGCGATACCGGGGGCCGCCTCCTCTCACCGTGGCCATACGGAACGTACACCGTTCAGCCGGGCACAATCTGGGTTGTATCCGGCTATCATCTGCGGAGTTTCGACGGCCGCTACTTTGGGCCGGTCTCCGTGTCTCTCATCAGAAACCGATTGCGGCCATTGCTCGTTCTGCGTTGATCAGCCCGGTCTTCGCAGGGGCTAGACCGCGTCCCTGTAAAGGATCGACGCGTCGCGGGTCAGTTTGACAGCCCTTGGATCGCTTAGCCGCGCATTCTGCATTTGCATATTGAGTTGCTCGGGAAGACAATCGTGGAACTTGGTTTCGAAGGACGGGTCTAGCCTGGGCGCTCGTTCGGCGATGGCGTTCAGTCGCTCTCGCATATCTGCAGGGCGAAGGGCGCTATTGATTGTGATCGAGAGGTTGTCGAACCGCGTCCCCATCTCGTCAAATGCGCTCGACAGAACCGAATTGGCCAGCAGCCCCGCAAAGGTCCACCAGGTCGTCCGTCCCCTCTCTCGTTCGGCCTCGACGACCAGGGCATCCGCGGCGACACTCGTCGTCTCATCACGGGTTTGGGCCATTTCGGTGGCGGCGCGACGGGACCACATTTCAGAAGGGCCGCCCCAGAGCAAGACTCGTCGAATCGCTTGACACATCTCAAAAGAGAGCGGCTGGCTTCCGCCTAACCAGCGCGAGCGCCCCGCGTGCTCGGACGGGATTACCTGTGCGGTCTTGTGAGCGAAGTCGACGTGAGTGACCTGCCAAGAGCGGCCTCCGAGCGACAGAACGGCCAGCTCGCCATCATTCCGACGAAACGAAATCGGATGCACGACGCCGAGGTCGTTTGGACCGTGGAACACCGTGAAAACCGGCGGGGTGTCGAACACCGACAGAAGGTCCATGAAGTTCTTGGCACCATAGAGGCGTTCACCCTCGGGACCCATACCAAGGATCCCTCCATCTTGGACCAGGATTTCGCGCGACAGCATGTGGGCCAGCGTGGCATCGACCTCCTCAGCGGTGAGCCCCATCGAGGGCAATAGCTGAAGCAGCCAGTCTCGCCAGGCACTCCGGCCCATCCCGCCTTGTTGGAGCACTAGGGTCATCAATTGCTGGGCGACCACGTGAAGCGGCATAGCCGGCGGGGCCAACGGCTCAACGTACCCCTCCCTCCAGAGATGGACCAGCGCGGTGGCCTGAAGCAGCGCGGCCCGCGAACTCGTCAGGAAAAGGCAGTTGCGAAGGGCACCTGCTCGCCGCCCGGTGCGTCCCAGTCTTTGAAGGAAAGAGGCCACCGTGCCGGGTGCATCCACCTGGATTACGCGGTCCAAATCGCCAACGTCGATACCCAACTCCAGCGTGCTCGTGGCAACAATGACGCAGTCGCGGGCCTCGCGAAACGCGACCTCCGCATCGCGACGCTGCTCAGCACTCAGCGAACTATGCGAAACGAAGGTTGAAACTCCTTCGGCACGTAGAAAGGT
>CAZQDD010000144.1:0-2702 GCA_964591805.1 uncultured Acidobacteriaceae bacterium
CTGTCAGCAATCATCTGAAAACGTAGTTTTCTGAACGTGGTTCGAGGGTTAGCAATATCATCCGCGCCGAAGGCGCGAATCATCCGTCCGATCATCGGCCCAGCTCAAACAAGTGTAATGTGGCATCGAAGGTGGGAAACCGGAAGGAACCCCGCCGTTGGAAGCGACGAGGTTCCGGTATGGCGACCTTCGTCAGGCCACCACATACAAGCTGGTTCTAGCCTGCCACGGAGCCGTTGCCGTTGTCCAGTCCCGCCTGGGAACACGCATGGCGGCGCCTGGCGAAGTGGTTCTGCGGCAACGGGTTTGCCTGGGCAGTGGATGCCGCGCCGTTTTCTTCCTCTGTTCCCACTGTGATCGCGGGCAGCGCTATTGCAGCCTGGCCTGCCGCGATCAAGCCCGGCTGCGGCAGCGGCGCTGTGCCAATCGCCGGCACCAACGGAGTCTGGAAGGACGCCTCGATCATCGGGACCGCCAGCGGGAATATCGCCGGCGGCAGGCGCAAGCGCGCGTGACGGATCAGGGTTCCCTTTTGATCGCTTCCTCGGCATCATCCAGATGTGGGCCGGAGCAAGCCATCCCAGTGGAAGTTCCAGACAGATCCGGCGCCGCGGCACGCCCTCGCTGGCCAGAGACGCGGCCGGGCGTATGGCTGTGTTGCCGGATCTGTGGCCGCTTGGGTCGCTTCATCGATCCGTTTCCACGCATTCCACGAAGAAGGTGAGCCAGTTCCATGATCAGTCCCGAAACCCGTGCCCAGATTCGCCGCTACTTTTACGCCGAGCATTGGAAGGTCGGCACCATCGCCCGTGAACTGGGCGTGCATCCGGACGCCGTGCGCCAGGCCGTCGAGGTACACCGTCTCGGCGGCGCCCAACCCGTGCGTCCCTCCATGGTCGATCCTTACCTGGACTTCATTCGGCAAACCCTGGACCAATATCCGCGGCTCCGCGCGACCCGCATTTACCAGATGGCGCAGGACCGCGGTTACACCGGCAGTGTGGTGCAGTTGCGGCGCAGGGTGGCCCGCTTGCGCCCGCAGATCCGGGAGCCGTTCCTGCGTCTGGAAACCTTTCCCGGAGAGCAGGCGCAAGTTGATTGGGCTCACTTCGGCCCGGTGATGGTGGGCCGCGCCCGCCGCGCTCTTTCCTGTTTTGTGATGACCCTGTCGTATTCGCGCGCCTTGTATCTGGAGTTCTTCTTCGACCAGACCACGGAGAACTTTCTGCGCGGTCACGTGCATGCCTTTCAAACCTGGCACGGCCAGCCGCGCGCGATTCTTTACGACAATCTCAAATCCGCCGTGCTGGAGCGGCGCGGCGCCCAGATTCTTTTCAACCCGCGCTTGCTGGAGTTGAGCGGTCACTACCACTTTGCAGCTCAGCCCTGCCAGGTGCGCGCGGGGAATCAGAAAGGGCGCGTGGAACGCGCCATCCGCTATGTGCGCGACTCCTTCTGGGCCGGCCGGACTTTCACCACCCTGGCCGAATGCAATCGCCAAGCCTGGCTGTGGCGCGATCAAGTGGCGCATCAACGCCGCTGGCCGGGACAGGACGGCCGCACCGTGGAACAAGTTTTTGCCGAGGAGCAGCCCCGGCTGCTGCCGCCTCCCCTGCATCCATTCAGCACCGACCGCATAGAAACCGCGTGCTCCCGTAAGACCATCTACGTGCGCTTCGATCTCAACGATTACTCGATTCCGCCGGAAGCCGTCGGCCGTCCGCTTACCTTGGTGGCCTCCGACACGACCGTGCGCCTGTTGGATGGCGCGCGGGAGATGGCGCGTCATCCACGCAGCTACGATCGGCAGCAGCAGGTGCTCGATCCCAGTCATCGGGAAGCGGTGCTGAAGCTCAAACGCAAAGCCTTCCACGCTACCCCTGCCGGCCGTCTGGAGCAGGCCGTGCCCGAGAGCAAAACGCTTCTGGACCTGGCCTTCGCGCAAGGCGAGTCCGCCGGCAGTCAAACCGCTCAGTTACTCAAACTGCTGGATGAGTATGGTCCGGCTGCGCTACGCCGCGCCATTGTCGAAGCCTTGGAGCGCCAAACGCCCCGCGCTTGCTCGGTCGCCTTCCTGCTGCGCCGTCAGCCGCGCCCGCCACGGGTGGCCTTAGATCTCAGCGGCCATCCTGAGGCGCAATCGGTGGATGTCCGACCCCACAACTTGGAGACCTACGATGAGCTCGCCCACACTCCCGACGACGGCCCCGAACAATAACCTGCCCGCACAACTCCAACAGCTCGGCTTGCGCGCCCTGCCCGCACAGTTGGATGACTTTCTGGCACGCGCCTCTAAATCCCGCTGGTCGCCTCACCAAATCCTCGAACAACTGGCCCAGGCGGAAATCGCCGAACGCTCCCGCCGTAGTCTGGAACGGCGCCTGCGCCTCTCCGGCATCAAGCGCTTCAAACCCATGGCTGACTTCGAATGGTCCTGGCCCTCTAAAATCGAGCGCGATGTCATCGAGCGCGCACTGACGCTGGACTTCCTTGTCGAAGCCCGCAACCTCGTCCTGGTCGGCCGCAACGGCTTGGGCAAAACCATGATCGCTCAAAATATCTGTCACGCCGCGGTGCTGGCAGGCTACTCCGTTTTGTTTCGTTCCGCCTCGGCACTGCTGGAAGAGTTGCATCGCCAGTCACCCGAAGGCCGCCGGGCGAAGCTGCGTACCTACGCCAATGCCGGATTGTTGTGCATCGAT
>CAZQDD010000145.1:0-2688 GCA_964591805.1 uncultured Acidobacteriaceae bacterium
TGACCGATTGCGCACTGCTGGTCTGGCCGGCGGCGACCACGGCAAAGTTGAGCAGTGCGGGATTGGTAGTGAGGCCGCTGGCCAGCATCCCGGAGCCGTTGAGAGGAACCGAGACTGCTGCGACACCGCTTGTGGAGGACGAAACTACGAGCGTGGCCGCAATAGAGCCGGTGGCGTTGGGAGTGAAGACGATCTGGGCGGTGCAGTTGCTGCCGTTGTTCAACAGCGCTCCGCAGGTGGTTGAGGCGACAGAGTAGCTGGAGGCTGCAGATCCGGTAATCGCAAAGCCGATGTTGGTCATTGGCGAAGCGCCGGCATTGCCAATGGTGACGGTTTGCGCCGCGCTGGCAACGCCTGGCTGCGTGTTGGCGAAGGTGAGGCTCAAGGGAGTGACGTTGAAAACCGGCGGCGCAACGCCGGTACCGCCCAGGGATATGGTCTGCGTGCGGAGCGCGTCGGAAATGGTGAGCACGCCGCTGAGCGCGCCCAGTTGGGTGGGAGCGAAGACGACGCTGATCGTGCAGAGAGCGCCCGCCGCCAACTGCGTGCTGCAATTGTTGGTCTCAAGAAACTGGCCGCTGACGGAAATGCCGATGGTCGTAAGCGGCATACCGCCGATGTTCGTGATGGTCACGGTCTGAACCGCGGAGAGCTGGCCGTCTGGGGTCGCGGCAAAGGCGAGCGAGGCGGGCGCAGGTGGATTCAGGATGTCAGTGGGCGGAGCCGCAGCGGTTCCGTTCAACTGCACGGTTTGCGTTCCCGCGCCGTCCGTAAGTGTGAGCAGGCCGTTGAAGGCGCCTGTCGTAGTGGGCGCAAACTCCACCTGCAACGGGCAATCGGCGTCGGCGGCGAGACTGACGACACCGCAGCCGTTGCCGGAAAGCACAAACGGCGCGGTGACAGAAATGCTGCTGATAGGAACGGCCGCAAGGCTGCTGTTGGCGACGGTGATCGTAAGCGCCGGGGAGACAGTTCCCTCCTCGATCTGGCCGAAGCTCTCGCTGGCCGGGCTCAGAGTCACCGTGCCGGAAGCGGTTCCAACGCCGTTGAGATCGACGCTGAGCTGGCCGCCGTAGACGTTGGCGTAAATGATCATCTGGCCCGTAAGCGGGCCGGTGGCCTGCGGCGTAAACGTGACCTGAATCGTGCAACTGGAGCCGGGAGCGATGGACTGATTTGCGCAGTTGTCGGTTTCAGCAAAATCGCCGGTGAGGTCAATGGAAGTGGGCAGGAGGGCGATGCTGCCGGTGTTGAGAAGCGTAATGGCGAAGGGCCTGCTGGTGGAATTGAAGCCCTGGTTGCCAAATGTGTGCGAAGTGGGAGTAACGGATGCGGCGCTGAGAGCCGTGCCCGCGGTCCAGAGCGGCGTTTGCCAGATGCCGCGCCCGTAGGTGGCCGCGACCAGCACGTGCGTTGAAGCGGAGGCGGGAGCGGCGCTGAGAGCCACGGCGGGAGCGGCGGGAAGCCCAGTGCCAAAGGCCGACCAGCAATCGGAAGACGATGTCCCGCAGTTGGCAACCTCTGGCGTGAAGTAGACGCCGGCATCGGTGGCCACGTAGACCGTGTTGGCATTTTGCGGATCGACCGCCAGACTGCTGGCGGGCGCGTAAGGCAGATTGGACGAGATGTTGGTCCAGGTAGAACCGCCGTTGGTGGTGCGGTACACAGTCTCAATTTCTTCCGCCTGATTGGGCATGCCTTCCACGGTCACGTAGACCGTATTGCCGGTAGTGTCATGGGCATCGATGGTGATGCTGGAGATGTCGAGGCCGTAGTAATTGAGAGCGTGCGCGCTGTTGACGACGGGATTCAGGGTGAGATCGTTCCATGTGGGCACGGAGCCGGAGGCGGGATTGTAAACGGCGCTCAGGACGTGACCGGGCAGGAGCGAACCATTGGTGGCAGAGCCGTACATGCCGAGATAGATGATTTCGCCGCCGGAGGCCACAGGCATAGCGGCGATGGAGCGGGTGAGCGCGTTGCCATTGCAGGCGATGGCAGAAGCTCCGCCGGAGAGGATGGGGCTGATGGCATTCGCCAGGGTCCAGCCGGGGCTGGCTGGGCCGCGCCAGACGCGGCAGGTGACTACGAGCAACTGCGTGTCGTCGACGGGGTCGACCAGGAAGGGCGCGGGCAAAGGCATGGCGTCGCCATCGCCTGCGACATCGGCATCGCTGACCACCGGAGTTGCGCCAAAGGCAGAGGGCGTGCAAGGCGCCGACTGCGAGCATAGATAAATGGCGACCCCAGGCTGGTCGTTGACGTACCAGTTGTAGGTGTTGATGGGATCGATGGCCACCGGACCGCCGTAGCCGGAAAGAATCTGCGGCCAATCCGTGGTGACGGCGGAGCCCTTGACACCGGCGAAACCGTTAACGCCGAGACCGGCCATCAGGTTGTACGAGGAAATCACGATAGGCGAGAGGCCGTCTACCTCGGCCAGCGAGCCGAGACTGCCATTCAGGTTCTGGAAATGTGTGGAGTCGGTGGCGGAACAGGCCGAGCCGGTTTCGCCGATGGCGTCTGTCGAGCGCCAAAGGCCGCTGTCGTTGCCAACGAATATCTCCAGCGGGTTCGAGGAGTTCCAGGCCAGCGCGTGCTGGAACTCGCCCACCTCGGCGCTCATGCAGGTGGTGGAGTTGGTGGTGTTGCGCCAGGCGCAGCCCATGGCCAGGCTGCACTTCCACA
>CAZQDD010000146.1:0-2594 GCA_964591805.1 uncultured Acidobacteriaceae bacterium
CAGGTTGTCTCCAACCCGGACAGTGATGTGAGCCATGACGGTGCCGAGAAGAATCTCTTCCACGCGGCCTGGGAGCTGGTTTCTTGCGGAGATTGCCATAGTGATGTGAATTGTAATTCTCTTCGTAACAATTTACGACTTTTGTGTCAGTGTCCATTCTGTAGAAATCTATTTAGTTCAGGCCCGCTGAATCGAAGAAGGTTCAACGAGTTACCCCGACATCTTCCAGGTTGAGACAAGTCATCGGATTAACTGGAAAGGAAGAATTTCGCGGTGCGCGCAGGCCGCAACCGATTGACCCGCGGGAAAAACTCTGCAAAGATAGTTTAAATCCTTGTCAATTACTGGATTTTTGTAGGCTGCGGGCTGTTACAAGCTCTGGCTCTCTTGCATCTTTGTAGCACTGTCCAGCGGGTTCGGCAGAGCTGATCTCCATGTGGTTCCCTGATTGTTTCTGTTTCCGTACGGGAAAGGGGGATGACGTGTCGAAGGATACCGAGGTCCCCAATCAGGAAGCCGGCCTGCAATCCATCAGCCGCGCGAACTCCGCGCTGATCGGAATCTACGAGATATCGAAGGCACTGACTCGCCCTGCGCGGCTGGAGTTGGCGCTCTCCAGGGTCATCAACCTGCTGGCCAGTTTTCTGGAGATGAACAACGGCCTGATCGCGCTGCTGGACGAAGAGGACGAGACCACGACGGTTGTAGGAGCGGGCTGGAGCGAGGCCACCGCGAAGGAGTACTTCGAGCGGGTACCCGAACAGGCGGTAGGGCAGATCGTGGTCTCCGGCATGCCGCTGGTCGTCCGCAATATCGCCGAAAGCCCGCTCTTCACGGATTGGGGCGACTTCGGAACGGCGGGCGAACCGAGGGCCTTTGTCGGCGTTCCCATCAAAGGCGAGAGCCGAACCGTCGGGACCATCATGATTGAGCGGCGGTTGGGCCACTCGTCGCCACATTCGCTGGATGACGACGTGCGCTTCCTGACCATGGTTGCGAATCTGGTTGGCCAGGCAGTGGCCGTGCAGACGCTGGTGGCCAGGGACCGCGAACGGTTGATGACCGAACACCACCGTCTTGAAAAGGAGATGGAGCAGCAGCGGACCGACGCCAAGCAAGAAGGGATCTCGTGGATCATCGGAGAGAGTCCTGCGCTGCGCGAGGTGGTGGGCAAGATCCAGCAGGTGGCGCGATGCAATCTTCCAGTGCTGCTGTGCGGTGAATCGGGCACGGGCAAGGAGCTGTTTGCGCGCGCCATTCATGAGTACTCCCCGCGCAAGGACAAGCCGTATATTCGTCTGAACTGCGCTGCCCTGTCGGAGTCGGTGCTGGAGTCGGAGCTCTTCGGCCATGAGCGCGGGGCCTTCACCGGGGCCATCGGAATGCGCAAGGGCCGCTTTGAGATGGCCGACGGCGGCACGCTGTTTCTGGACGAGATTACGGAGATTTCTGCGGCCTTTCAAGCCAAGCTGCTGCGCGTCTTGCAGGAGGGGGAGTTCGAGCGCGTGGGCGGCAGCCGCACCCTGAAGGTGGACGTGCGCATGGTGGCTGCAACCAACCGGAACCTGGAGTCGGCGGTACTGTCGGGCGACTTCCGGTCGGATCTCTACTATCGCATCAGCGTGGTGCCAATCTTTCTTCCGCCTCTGCGGGAGAGGCCGGAAGATGTGGAACTGCTGGCGCGTGAGTTCCTGAAACGCTTCAACGAGGAACACGGAGTCTCGCTCACCTTCTCGCAACGCGCCATGGAGGTGTTGGGCGCGTGCGACTTCCCCGGCAACGTTCGCGAGTTGGAGAGCTGCGTACGACGCACCGCGGCGCTGGCCAAGAACTCGACCATCGTGGTGAACGACTTCGCCTGTAGCAACGACAACTGCCTTTCCATGGTGCTGGGCAAATCCATGAACGACACGCACGTCTCCAAAACGGGTTACGTTGAGCTTCCGATCGTGAATCCACAGACCGCGCGTAGCAGACCGGCGCGCAGGACAGCAGCACGCAGGCCCCCTTCCGGCAGGGACTTCGAGCTGCCTGGAACGGCGGAGAACTCGAACACCTTGGAGGCAGACGCCCAGGAGCGCGCACGCTTGATCGAACGGATGGAGCTCTCCGGCTGGGTGCAGGCAAAGGCTGCTCGTATGCTCGGCCTGACGCCGCGGCAGATGGGCTACGCACTACGCAAGCACGGCATCGACGTCAAGCGCTTCTAGCTGGCGCCCTTCTCTCTATCAAATTCACCCGTTTCGCCTGAATAGGCGAATGCTCCTGTGCGCTGCAAGGGGAGCCTCGCTGTGCCGGATGGGTTGATTGCTTCCGACAAAACCGCCGCTGCTGCGCGGGAGTGTCGCAACTCCTACAGCGGTCTACTCCTCTAAACTGTCAATAAATCAGCGGCTTGAGTTTGGCTATCGAGTTGCTTATCTCCTTTGCAATACCCGCAGCGAAGCTGCATCGAAGACGGGGGGTGCAATGGAACCTGGCAATCACAATGCGATCGCGCAGTTGCGGGTGATGCATCCTGCCACGCGGGTGAGCGGGGCAAATGGCTGTAGCTCGAAGGGGGGCAACGGCAAGTCGAGTTGCGGCTCCTCGGC
>CAZQDD010000147.1:0-2587 GCA_964591805.1 uncultured Acidobacteriaceae bacterium
TCGAGAGTGCCGGTCTGGCCATTCCAGTTAGCTACAAAGGCATTCGAAACTCCGGCCAACGTGGATTGGAGCGCGTTCAGCACCGGAAAATCAGTGCTCACGGCGATGCCCGCGATGTAAGTATTACCCGCCGCATCGGCAGCTACCGCCCAGGCCGAATCGCCGGAGCTTCCGCCCAAGTAAGTCGAGTAGATGAGACTGGAGCCATCGCTCTTCAACTTAGTAGCGAAGGCACTAGGTAACGACTCACCCGCGTTGCCCGCGAATACTGGTTGGGAAGCATGGTTAAGTGGAAAATCCGTCGAGTAAGTCCATCCTGTCAGATGTACGTTCCCCGCCGGATCGACGGCGATCGCCGCAGGCCAGTCATCGCCGCTGCCGCCGAGATAGGTAGACCACACAAGCTGGGAACCCGCGGCATCGAGAACCGTTACGAACCCATCCCAGAACCCTGCGGGGTGCGGTTCGAGCGCGTTGGCAACCGGGAAATCGAAGGACGAGGTAATGCCGGTGATGTATGCCCGGCCGGCGCTATCCACCGCGATGCTGTTTCCGGAGTCCGGCCCGCTGCCGCCCAGATATGTCGAGTAAACCAGCTTACTGCCGCTGCCATCCAGTTTCATGACGAAGGCATCGGTGCTGAAGTTGTCGGCGATCGCATAAATCGAGCCGTCGGAGCCGGACCCGAGCCGTCGGAGATTGTAGTAAGGCAGGTCGGTTGGCGGTGCGCCCCAGGTGGCGCCCGAGTCGCGGCTTACTAGCAAGCCATTATCGGTCACGGCCCAAATCGTCGTGTGTACCAGCGGGTCCACCAGCAAATCGAGCGCGTATGTGACCGAATCGCCGTTAGGCGACCACTGGCCCTGTTTCCAGTGAGCGCCGCCGTCGGATGTCCAGTAGGGCGCGGCGTTATAGCCATTCGCAACCGCGTACAACGCCTGTGGATTGACCGGGTCGATGACCAGGGCGCTAATGTCAGTGCTGGTCGAAAAGCCGTTGGTCATGGCCGTCCAGGTGACACCTCCGTCGAGGCTCTTCATGACCCCCGACGAGGTGCTGGCATAAAGAGTAGTTGGGGTCTGCGAGTCCAGGATCACGGCGGTCACAAAGTACGGACTGTTCGCCGGCGCCGGTAGACCCGTGAGGTTCCAGGTGGCTCCGGCATCCGTACTCTTATAAAGCGCCGAGTAAGTATCAGCCGAAGTTACGGCGTATAACGTAGCCGTGTTGAGCGGGTCGATCGCGACGCTGGTAACCCACTTGTTGGCGCCCGTTCCGGTAAGTGTCCAGTCCGCGCCGCCATCGGTGCTCTTATAGACTCCGTAGTCGGTCCCCAGGTAGAGGGTCTGAGAATTAGTTGGATCGACCGCCAGCGATCTCGGCGACAGATTCGCGGTCAACGGACTCTCGGGAGGCAGCCCGTTTTGAATCGCCGTCCAGGTTGATCCGCCATCCGTGCTCTTATAGAGTGCTTGGTCCATCCCTAAATACAAAGTTTGCGGATTAGTTGGATCTACCGTGATCGAGTCAACCAAATCCCCCGGCAGGCCATTCGTCAGGCCCTGCCAGTGCACAGCGGAATCGGTTGTTTTGAAAACCAGCGGCTTGGTCATTGTACTCTGCAAGGCATTCACCACCGGCAAAGGGCCGCCGTCTGATCCGCCGGTGGTGCCCGTCAGATACACAGCGCCCGTCGAGTCCACGGCTATCGCCGCGGTGGTAACCGGCAAGGAGGTCGCGTAAATCAGCGAGGAGCCATCCGCACTAAGTTTAGCGACGTACGAGTCGGGCAATTGCACGGTGTAGCCGTCCAGCGGCGCCAGCTCGGGAAAATCGCTGCCGCTCGGACCGCCGGTAAGATAAACGTTGCCGCCCTGGTCGACCGCCATTCCAGCCAGCGAATTCTGCCCCGAGCCACCGAGATAGGTCGAAAACAGAAGCGTGCTGCCGTCGTTGGTGAACTTCGAGACGAAGATGTCCGGGCATGGCGCGGGCTCGACGTTCCCACAGGCTCCGCCGGCTGGCTGCGGCTGGAAAGCGCCGGCGGAGATAGGGAAATCCGCCGAGGACGTGGTGCCGGCGACATAGATATGCCCCGCTGGGTCCAACGCGACCGCGTTGGCTGAGTTCGAAGCGCTGCTCCCGAGAAACGTCGAAAAGCTCAGGACCGGATCGATAATCAAGGGGCGCCCGCGATCGTATTTGCCCAACCGGAAGCCGGCGCTGTGGTCTTTGCCCAGCGCGAACGCGCCGTCGACTTCGCGCCTGGCGACGCCGTAGAACTGATAGACGCGCGGCTTACGCTCGAGGATCTCGCGGCCACCTACGCGGATGATGAGGTCGCCTTGCGGATCGATGCGCAGGTCCTGCGCGCCTTCGAAACGCAAGCGGATCGGCGCCGGATCACGGCCCGGCGCCACCACGAAATCGTATTCAAGCTGGCCGCCGTCCCCGTGGAAAATCAGGTCGATGCCCGGATAAATGCCCGCGTATTTCACGCGTGCGAAATTTGCGATGTTCGTCCGCCAGTTACGCGGGTCCGCGCCCAGTAGATAGTTGCTCTTGCCGGGCAGAGGGTCGATGCCAA
>CAZQDD010000148.1:0-2584 GCA_964591805.1 uncultured Acidobacteriaceae bacterium
CCGATGCAGTCGCAACACCAATGGGGCTGTTTCGATACATGTATCCGGTGCCATTAAAAGAAGCCGCTCCATTGTAAGGGCCGGCCGTCCCCGCCGGAGTCCCAACGATATTATTCAAATTGTTGTGATTGGCGGTTGAATCCGCCACGCTGCCGCTATAGGTCCCGCTGGTGCTAGTGAAATGAATCACCGCGTTGTAGTTGCTGTCCCAGACGCCGGTTTTGTTCTCCTGACTTACGAAGACATTTGCGTTTCCGTAGGTGAGGTAGATGATCGTATCGCAGGTGTGGGACAACACCGGGAGGCGCACCCACATGTTGATAGTGCCGGTAACGGGATCGTACGACTCAATTTGGTGATCGAGCTTCGTGGTGCCGGCGTAGTCGGAAGTGAAGATGATGTCGTAGCCGTTGGCGTTTTGCACCTGGCCGCCACTGGCAGACCCGGCGAGGAAGGGATAGATGCCCGAGATGAGAACTGGGAAGTTCGTCTGATCGGTATTGGGGATTTTGGTGTGATCGATCGTGATGGGGCGGTGATGGCTGTAAAACGTACCAGGAACAATCAGCGTGATCGTGCTGGTAGACGACGCGCCGGGATCGGCGATGCTGGTGGCGGTCACGATCACCTGCTGGCCAGTTGGCGTGGAGGGCGCAGTGTACAGACCAGTGGTTTGGTCAATCTGCCCCGGCGCCGTCGGAGGAATGGACCACGTGACTGGCACGGTGCTGGTGAACTGCTGAGTTTGGCCCGGGAGTAAAGTTACGGTCGCAGGAGAGATAATCACGGGAGGAAAGAGGTTAACCTGCGCGGTGAACACCTGCGTTGGATAGGGCACCGAGGTGGCCGTGATCGTCAGGGTCTGCTGAGAACTGATGGTCGCGGGTGCCGTATAGTAGCCTTCCTGCGTCAGGTTGCCAATCGATGGCGAACTGCTCGACCATGTGACCGCTGGATTCCCTACGGGCAAGAAGAGTTGGGCCTGAGAAGTGGTCAGGTCGACAGTGGTGGGGCTGACGCCGCTTAGCGCCAGCGGCTGAGGACTCGGAGGTTCCAGATAGACGTACGCGGTGCTGGACTGGGTGCGGGTCGCAACGCTGGTAGCGGTAATGGCTACGCTCTGGGGAGTCGTGATGTTGGCGGGCGCCGTATACAAACCACCGCTCGTAATGGTTCCGGCACTCGGCTGCGCATAGGTAACCGAAATTCCTTTTGTGTCGAATTGCTGCGTCTGGGATGCTGCCAATGCGGCCCTCGCCGGCGCGACTTCCAGCAGTCCTGTCGGCATGATCTCGATTCCGCTTACAGGCAGATTGTCAAACCACAAGTCAATGGGCCCTGTCGTCGTTAACCCCTCATCTAGCGGAAGCCATGGTCCGCCTGCAGACGTGACCACATCTGCAATACTTACGAGTGGCTGATAAACGGATTGGTTATCAGTGTAGACAGTTGCCGCGCCACGCCAGTTTGGGTCGGCGGCAAAGTGAAGCATTACGTCGTAGGAAGTGCTCGGGAGCGAAAACGCGTAGTCCATATCGACTCCCCCGCCGCCAGGACCGTCGTGGGTGTCCCAGGGCACCTCCTCCGTAAGAAGATACATGGGTACATTGTTACCCGGCGTGACGCCCGTGCTTTGTGCCAATTGGCAATTATTGTAATAACAATAGGTAGGATCGTTTACATAACGTTCTTGCACTGGTTCGCCGCTCCAGACATTTCCAGATGGGTCGGCATACCAGCCGCCCCCGGCGTTGATGCGCAGGTGCTGCGTCAGATACACCAGCAGCGTGGCGGTTTTGGTTTGATCGTAAAAACTGGTCGCCACAAGCTGATCAATTTGACCAGATGGAAAACTAGCTGGTGCAGTATAGGTTCCACTACTATACGTGCCCAGGTTTCCTGGCATTGCTGTCCAGCTAACGTAGTTTCCTGGCTCGCCCGGCAGGGTCGAAGGTACGGTGGCATCGTCCGGGTCGAATGTCTGCCCCGGAAGCACCATGATCGCGTTTGGTGAGAGTGATATTCCGTTGGATGTGCCGATCGCATAGGTCGCGCTACTAACGGAGCTGTCGGGCGAGGTCCCGTTGTAAGCGAGCGCCTGGATAGCCATGGCGCCCACGACGGTGACTGGCCACGTGAAGAGCGTGCCGTTGGTTTCGGTAGGCGTGGAGCCATCGATGGTGTAGCGAATGAAAGCGCCGGGAGTCGTCGAACTGAGCGTCACCATCTGCGGTAAAGCATAGGTGCCCGCCGGAGGGTTAAACGTCGGGGCCGCTACCGGAAGATTAATGGTGTAGGTTGCGGGAACCACCGTGCTGTCCGCCATACCGTTCTTGAACGCCATGGCTTTGATGGTTGTAGTCACGCTCACCTGTATCGGCGCGGTGTACGTGAAGCCCGTTGTCTCGCTAGGTACGCTGGTGCCATCCGTGGTGTAGTGGATGGTTGCACCCGAGGTCGTGGTCCTGATGGTTACACTCTGCGCTGAAGTGTAAATTCCGCCCGCTGGGCTGAACGTCGGCGCCGCCACCGCCGCGGCAATCGTGATGCTCAGGGCTTTGGTCGCGGTGAGGCTGTTCGCGTC
>CAZQDD010000149.1:0-2560 GCA_964591805.1 uncultured Acidobacteriaceae bacterium
ACGTCGCACGGCCCTGCGTATTGGAGCGCATGTTGGTCGCGTATCCGAACATCTCGGCCAGCGGGACCATCGACTTGATCACCTGCGACCCGGCGCGGTGCTCGATACCCTCGATGCGTCCGCGGCGGCTGTTCAGATCGCCAATGATGGTGCCCATGTACTCTTCCGGAACCACAACTTCCACCGACATCACCGGCTCCAGCAGAACCGGACTGGCCTTGCGCGCCGCTTCCTTGAAGGCCATCGACGCCGCAATCTTGAACGCCATTTCGTTGGAATCCACTTCGTGATAGCTGCCGTCATAGAGCGTCGCCTTGATATCCACCATCGGATAGCCGGCCAGCACGCCGCCCTCCATCGCTTCCTTGATCCCCATTTCAATCGGCTTGATGTATTCCCTCGGGACCGAGCCGCCGACGATCGCGTTCTCGAACGTAAAGCCCTTGCCCGGCTCGTTCGGATCCAGCCGGATCTTGACGTGGCCGTACTGCCCGCTGCCGCCCGTCTGCCGGATGTACTTACCTTCGGCCTCCGAGTGCTTGCGCAGCGTTTCGCGGTACGCCACCTGCGGCTTGCCCACGTTGGCCTGCACGTTGAACTCGCGCATCATCCGGTCCACGATGATTTCCAGGTGCAGTTCGCCCATTCCGCTGATGATCGTCTGCGAGCTTTCCTCGTCGGTATGGACCCGGAACGTGGGATCTTCCTGCGCCAGCTTGTGCAGCGCAACCCCCATCTTTTCCTGGTCCGTCTTCGTCTTCGGCTCCACCGCAACGTGAATCACCGGATCCGGAAATTCAATCGTCTCCAGCAGGATCGGCTTGGCCTCGTTGCAGATCGTGTCGCCCGTGGTCACGTTCTTCAGTCCCACGCAGGCGCAGATGTCGCCGGCGCGAACTTCCGTGATCTCCTCGCGCTTGTTGGCGTGCATGCGCAGCAGGCGGCCGATGCGCTCGTGCTTCAGCCGGTTGGCGTTGTATGCCATGTCGCCCGTCTTCAATACGCCCGAGTACACCCGGATGAACGTCAACTGGCCCACGAACGAATCGGTCATGATCTTGAACGCCAGCGCCGAAAACGGCTCGTCGTCATCCGCGTGCCGCACTTCTTCCTTGCCAGTGTCGGGATTTTTCCCCACCACCGGCGGAACGTCCAGCGGCGACGGCAGAAAATCCACCACCGCGTCCAGCAGCAACTGCACACCCTTGTTCTTGAAGGCCGATCCCAGAATCACCGGAAAGACCTTCATCGCAAGCACCGACTTGCGCAGTGACGTCTTCAGTTCCTCCACCGCGATGTCGTCGCCTTCAATCCACTTCGTCATCAACTCGTCGCCACCGTCGTTTTCCACGATGGATTCCACCATCAACTGGCGCATCGCCTGGGCGCGCTTCTTCAACTCCGGCGGAATTTCCTCCACCACGTAGTCGGCGCCCAGCGTCTCGTCATGCCAGTACACGGCCTTCATCTCGAACAGGTCGATAATCCCGCGGAACTTCTCCGCCTGACCGACCGGCATCTGGATCGGCACCGGCTTGGCCGCCAGACGCTTGCGGATCGTATCCACCGCGCGATCGAAATCCGCGCCCATCTTGTCCATCTTGTTAATGAAGCAAATCCGCGGCACGGCGTATTTATCCGCCTGCCGCCACACGGTCTCCGACTGCGGTTCCACCCCGTGTACCGCGTCAAACACCGCCACCGCGCCATCCAGTACCCGCAGTGACCGCTCCACCTCCGCCGTAAAGTCCACGTGCCCCGGCGTGTCGATGATGTTGATCGTGATGTCTTTCCAGGAACAGGTCGTCGCCGCCGACGTGATCGTGATGCCGCGCTCCTGCTCCTGCGCCATCCAGTCCATCGTCGCCGTGCCTTCGTGCACTTCGCCAATGCGGTACAGGCGCCCCGTGTAGAACAGGATGCGCTCCGTCGCTGTCGTCTTCCCGGCATCGATGTGTGCCATGATGCCGATGTTCCTGCAACGTTCTAATGGAACCAATCGTGCCAAAGCTTCTACCTATTCCTTCTACTTCATCGCCCGGGCGCAAACTTCCGGCCCGTGCTGGTTTCTAGTTGATGGCTTCGCTTACCTTGCTTCCGCGCCAAAACACCCGCCCCCAGAGCGGCATCGGTTGCCACCTGCCCGGGGTGCAAAACTTGTTCTACCAGCGATAGTGCGCAAAGGCCTTGTTGGCCTCGGCCATGCGGTGGACGTCTTCCTTCTTCTTCATCGCCGCGCCCTTGCCATTGGCCGCATCCAGCAGCTCGTTGGCAAGCTTGTCGATCATGCCCTTCTCGGGACGGCTCCGCGAATAGGAAATCAGCCAGCGAATCGCCAGCGACGTCCGCCGCTCCGGATTCACTTCCACCGGAACCTGGTAGTTCGCGCCGCCCACCCGCCGGGTCTTCACTTCCAGCAGCGGCTTGCAGTTCTCCACCGCCTTCTTGAACAGCTTCAGCGCCTCGTCCCCGCCCTTGGCCTCAAGCTGCGTCATCGCCTTGTAGAAGATGCCCTGCGCCGTGCTCTTCTTGCCGTCCCACATCAGGTTGTTGACAAACT
>CAZQDD010000150.1:0-2532 GCA_964591805.1 uncultured Acidobacteriaceae bacterium
CTTGATTGGACTTCGTTGCAAGAACTGTGCCGGTCAATCGTTCTTTTATCTGGTTACGGCTAATCACCTTGTCTCTAATGCCAATGTCAGATATGGAGTACGAATCAATCTAAAACAGGGCGGCACAACGATAGTCCAGATTGAACGGTGGTACAAACATCCAGATCCGTCTGTCGATGTCGCTGTCGCGCCATTCATCAATCAATACGAACAATATGATGTCGTGTTTCTTCCGGAAGAATGTTTTTTGGGACTTAAAGTGCAAATGGCTTCGAAGGATATAGGAATCGGCGACGAAGTATTTTTTGCTGGCCTGTTTTCGTTGACTCAGCAAGAGAGCGATCCTCGGAACCGTCCAATCCTCCGCATGGGGAATATTGCCATGCTGCCATCACTTCCAGTACCTACTGAGTTTGGCTTGATGGAGGCCTATCTAATTGAAGCACGGTCGATAGGCGGAATCAGTGGCTCGCCAGTTCTTGCAAGACAGACAATGAGCATTATTTGGAATGACGAAGTGACTGGCCCCGTCAAGGCTCTTCATGGAGTGACCGGAGAGTGTTTTCTGATCGGTGTGATGCATGGACACTGGGACGTAAAAGAAACGGAGATCAACCAAGCGAGAATAGAACCGACCTCATCACGCTCTGGCGTTAACGTAGGGATCGCCATTGTATCCCCGTTTTCAAAAGTGCTCGACATAATCAATCAAGCTGAACTCGTTGAACAACGCGGGAAACTTGAAGAAGCGTACCTACGCCATTCAGGGACGACAGCAGACTAGTGGAAACTGTGTCATGCTTAAGGGAGGACAATTAGATGGTAAAAAACATCTCGATGCCAGAATGCACCGAGGGGCAGGAATCATTCGAGCGCTTCGATGCCCTGGTAGGTGCTGTGCTGACTGTGCCACACTCTCTGATCGAACGACGCCAGCGGGCATATCGAAAGAAAGTCGAAACGAACCCAAACCGGCGCGGGCCAAAACCGAAGGTCAAGCCTTCCGTTTCTTAGGCCCACGCGGAAGCCTCCGGCTAGTACACCTCCATCGGCCTTGGCTCGACTTTCCCGGTGAGTTCTTTGTACATAATGCGCTTGCCGACGATTCCAGAGACGGCCAAGTCGAAGCGTTCCCAATCGTTCATTTGGCGACGATTGTTATAACGGAACATCTGCTCATCCAAGTAGCGGAAGAGATGGAAGGGCTCGACCGAAACGTAAGTTCCCTTAAGAGACCGCTTCAAGAGACTCCAGAAATTTTCCAGTCCGTTGGTATGGACTTCGCCACGAACGTATTCTACGGCATGGTCAACCACTTCATGTTGAAACTCACTCAGTCCCTCATACGACTTAAGGGAGTCAGTGAAGATCGCAGATCCGGCGATAACGTGTTCGCGAAGTTCAGATTGGAGCGCCTTCTTTTTTGTGCTCGGAACGACCTTCACGCGCACTCGGCTGTTGCCCTTTCCGCCGCGCTCAAGAATGCCCATAACCGGAGTTTTGTCTTTTCCGCCAGTGCCAGTGATGACGCGCGCACGCTTCGCAACGTGCATGTTGCGGGACTTGCCGCCGATGAAGGTTTCGTCCGCTTCGATCTGGCCGGACAGTTTGTTACCAAGCTTCTCTTGATGGGACAGCCGGATCCGATGCAGCATGAACCACGCGGTCTTTTGACTGACTCCGAGAGCGCGGTGAATCTCCCAAGAAGAGATGCCATTCTTGGCGTTGGTAATGAGCCACATTGCAGCGAGCCACTTGTCCAGGCCAATGGGCGAATCCTCGAAGATAGTTCCGACTTTGATGGAAAACTGGCGGCGCTCATGATGGGAAGCGCACTGCCAACGAAGATACTTCGCCAGAAAACTCACGCTGGCACTACCGCAGGTTGGGCATTTCACGACGCCATCCGGCCAGCGCTTGGCGGCCAGATATTCCAGGCAATTTGCAGGGTTGGAGAAGTATACGATGGCCTCTTGAAGGGTCTGTATTTGCTTGTTTTCCATGCTTTAATTCTAGCCCAAAAGCACGGATTAGTCAAGTCTATTATTGCCGTAATTTGGGTAGGCAGTTTACATTGGTTTCTAAGGCCGTGGGTCATACCTCGACTGCCCCAACACAGTGTCCTCAATGACTTGTCATCCACCCGAGGCCGCGACGCGCGGGCGAACAGGGCAAGTGGCTGGGCCAGTTGAGCGGGCGGACATCCTGGTCGGCCACCAGGCGATCAGCACGGTCAAGCCAACTGATTCGCAGGTTCTTGACAATCGAGGCAGCTACACGCCATGGATTTGCCTTTCGCACATTTGGTTCAATTCAGTGGCTCGTAATCAGCAGGTCGCCGGCTCAAGAATCCCGGCTGGTAGCTTCATACAATTAATCACTTAGAGCCGGCGAGGCAACCTCCGCAGCACGTTCTCCCCCCGCACAGATTTCGGATTCGCTTCAGGAACCCATCCTTCGGACCGCGGCTATGAGGTGATCCGGCTTCGGCTTTCGTAAGGCGCAATCGCCGGCCGCTATTCTCCAATCCTC
>CAZQDD010000151.1:0-2499 GCA_964591805.1 uncultured Acidobacteriaceae bacterium
GCAGTTCGCCAGCGAGTTCCTTCGCCGCGTTGTCTCCGGCTTCGTCGCGGTCGTAGGCGATCAGCACCCGCGCGGTGCCGTGCTTCTTCAGTGCGGCCCGATGGTCATCAGTGAAGCCGTTGACGCCGTAGCTGGCCGTCACGTTGCGGTAGCCCGCGCACCAGAACGTCAGCGCGTCGATGATCGATTCACACAGGATGATTTCTTTCGATGCGACGAGAGCCTCTTCGTTCCACACGCCACGGTGCGGCCCCGGCAGGTACAGGTGCAGCGGCGTGCCGGGCCGCAGGCCTTCGCCGATCTTGCGCCCGTACATGCCCAGCACGTCGCCCGCGAGCGAGAATATCGGAAACACCACCGAGCCATTCATGTGCTCGTGACCTGAGGTCTCGCGCAGGACGCCCAGCCGTTCCAGCCGCCCGCGCAGTTCCGCACCCGCCTTGCGATTCTTCTCCGGCAACGTGAGGCCCAGCTTGCGATTGGCAAAGCCCAGTTGAAAGCGGTCGATCATTTCCGGATGCGTGAGGCCGCGGCTTTCCAGGTATCGCAGCGCTTCCGGCGATTCCTTCAGCGTGTCGTGATAGAACCGCACCACATCGCGCAAAGTCTGTTGATCGTCGGCGTCGGGCGTAATCGGCGATTTCAGTTTCACTGCGGTAGCCTGGCGCACGACGTGGCCGTTCCCGGCGGCTAAAGAGGGATGATCGGCTCTCAGCAGTTCAGCCGCATGACGGAAGCTCACGCCCTGCGTCCGCATGACCCAATCGATAGTCGAGCCGCCCACGTTGCACTTGCCCATGCAGCGCCAGAGATTGGTGGACGGCGTGACGATCAGCGACGGCGTGCGGTCGTCATGAAACGGGCAGCGTCCCACCAGGTTCGCCCCCGTCCGCTTCAGCTCGATGCCGAAGCCCGTCACCAACCGCTCGATGGCGATTTCCTTCTTGAGCCGCTCGATCTCTTCGTCCGGGATGCGCGCCATGAGATTGTTCCCCTTCCGTTCGCTTTGAGTTTTTGCGAAAACCTGTCAAGAGGGTCACGCAAAAAACTGAAAAAAAGAACCGAGTTGCAAAATAACGTAATTTACGGTATTTGTCAAGAGAGGACACCCGGTTCATGGAAATCTGCGTTTACACTGGCGCCATGCCCCGGAAGAATACGGACACGCCTCGTGGTGGCGAATCGGAAACTGTTGGTCAGCGGTTAGCACGATTGAGGAAGGAACGAGGTTGGACCCAAGTCGAACTGGCGGAACGAATCGGGATTATTCAGTCGCTCATCTCCGACTACGAGCGCGACCGGCTTCGCATGAACCCCGACATGGTTCTGCGTTTCGCCGCCGCGTTGGAGATCACCACCGACGAACTGCTTCAGCCCAGCAGTGGGAAGCCGCCGCTTCGCCACAGGCCCAGCCTGCGGGTGCTTCGCCGGCTGGAGAAGATCGAGAAACTGCCACCACACCAGCAGAGCACGCTGCTGAAGACCATCGACACGTTCTTGAAAGGCGCGGTTGCTCGCTGAGTGATGGCTTTCCTTAGCGGCTAAACAGGAAAAGGGCCGGAAAGAATGCCGGCCAAGCGGCATTGAACGAGCATCGAATATTCATTGAATATTCGATGAACGTCCATCGAACGCAACGGGCTTCGCACGGGCCGCGCCATCTCTAAGCCGAAGGCTTAGGGATGGTGTCTTACTCATCATCACCGCCGCCTCGCGGCGGAAAATGCCGGCCCCAACCGGACAACCACCGAACACAAGCCTTACAGCGGCCGAACGAATGCCGAACACTCCCCGGACGACGCGGCGCCTGCTTTCCCCGCGCCGTGGCGGGCGGCTTCGAGCGGCGTTTGGAGACCGTATTCGCGGCGTCCTACACGAAGGCGGTTTTGACATACGGGCTAACTGGCTGCCTCGCGCGACGTTGGCCGCGATTTGATGGGGACGCGTACGCGCTCCCCTTTATGTTCCACTACCCGGTTTCTGGGCCTGGATGGCGGGGGCTGCCTGTAAAAGTCTGTTGCCTTCTGTTGTCCCCGGTAAATTTCTGTTGCCCGCCGCGGTTTGCCTGTAAAAATCAGTACGCAAACTGTTGTTTTCTGTTAAAAAACTGTTGCCCAGCGCGAGTTTCGAGGACTTCGAAGCTGCGCCGCCCTACCGGCCGCCGCACGGCGAAAAATGCTCCGGCTTCCGTCGCCGCACGGAACAAACACTGGATAGGTTGCTTGGCGGATGCCGAGTGGCGCGCTGACCTACGGCGACGCGGGAACGCCCTGTGCACGCACGCCGACGAGCGGAACGGCAGCTAAAGGAAAAACACCGGCCCTTGCGAATCAACAGGTTCCTATATGGGAACTTCGCGTTGCTCGGGAGCAACCGGAAACGAGCAACCTCTCTCGCTTCAGCACGTTCCCATATGGGAACCAAGGTTCCTATACAGCTCCCATTCTGGGGTGGCGTGTCACCCCTCCAGCCGGCGCGTAGCGCCGCCTTTTCCCCGCC
>CAZQDD010000152.1:0-2477 GCA_964591805.1 uncultured Acidobacteriaceae bacterium
GCGAGCTGTGGTGCTCCACCAACGAGCGCGACGCGCTCGGCAACAACCTCGTGCCCGACTACGTGACTCATGTCCAGGAAGGCGGGTTCTACGGCTGGCCGTGGTGGTACATGGGCCAGCATCAGGATCCGCGCCACCAGGGCAAGCACCCCGAGCTCAAGTCGAAGGTCATCACCCCCGACATTCTCGTTAATCCCCACTTCGCCTCGCTCGAAATGACCTTCTATGAGGGCTCGCAGTTCCCCGCGCAGTACAAGGGCGATGGCTTCGCCGCCGAGCACGGCTCATGGAACCGCGCCCAGCGCACCGGCTACGAAGTCATCCGTCTGCCCATGCACAACGGCCATGCCACCGGCGAATACGAAGACTTCCTCACCGGCTTCACCGTAGGCTCAGGCGACGGCGATGTCTGGGGCCGTCCCGTAGGCGTAGCCGTAGCGCCAGACGGCTCCCTCTTCGTCACCGACGACGGCTCAAGGTCGATCTGGCATGTGATCTATGTTGGGAAGTGAGAGTGTGAGCGTGCGTGTGATGTAGCGCCGGTCTCCAGACCGGCTGTCGTGCGGGCACCCACGCCCGCACATGTCCATACGCAATTGCGAAGTTGCCGGGTCTCATTCAAAGCGTCATCGCCAACCGGAAGAACGGAAAAACTAGCTGCGGAGGCGTGGAGATAACAAACTTGTCCTCAAGCACCCGAAGATCAGCTAGAATCCCACGCATGGCTTTCCCCGCTTCCACTGCTCGGGCCGTTTGGTTCCACGAACGGCTGCATGTGCGCGCCGTGCGAATGACCGTGAAACCTGCGACGCGCGTCCGCCTTCGTGCGGCGCGTGTGTCTACCCTCCTGCTGGCTCTTGCCGCTGGTGCGCTCCTTCCCGCCTTAGCGTGCTCCCAGGAAACCTTCGCCGGCGGCGCTAACCCGACCTACACCGACAGCTCCTCCGGCAGCTGTATCGAGGGCGAGCCGCCCAATGTTTTCAAGCAAGTGGGCATGAATCCTCTTGCCTGCCACGGACAGCAAGGGCCGCAGGATTCCCAGGGGAAGTGCAGCTATGCGGGCATGACGATGATCGCGCATATCGGCGAAACCTGCTACTACTGCGCGCCAATTGTGCCGCCGCTGAACGGCATCATCATTCCTTTTGACCAGGTAAGGAATGCGACCAGCCAGGGTTTCAGCTGCTTCGGCGACCAGGTGGACCCGGATTGCATGTCGATCTGCACCAAACCTGGCAGCCTGAAATACGTTCCCGGTACCGTGGACAAGTCGCCTCCTGTCTCTCCCGGGGAAGGCCCTCAGAGCGGATACATCGCGCCAATGCCGGGCCCGGATGGCGGCGTCGGCACCGTGACGAGTACCTCCAACCCATGCCTTCCGCAAGGACCCGGCGGCTACAACTATTGCGATAATGGCCCCGGGGCGCGGCTGCCGGCGGGATGCAGTTGCACGGTCACGAAAGTCGTTACGCCGCCCGCAAAGACCATGCTGCCGCCACCGGGCAGCAAGGGCATCACCAACGAACCCGCGCCCAAGCCCACGCCCAAGCCCACCGTAGTTCAGCCCGTAAACCTGGCGGCGCTGGACAATGCGATGGCGGCATGCCTGAAAGCCAAGCTACCCTATGCGTTTCCGTCCACCCCGTCCGAGAACAATCGGGCTGTGGCGAGGCTCTTGTCGCCAGATCCAGCGCTCGGTGTGTCCAAGACTGCCGCTCAGCTGCCCCCCGACCAGCAAATCTTCCTTGAGGCTGCGGCGATGGCCCTCGCAGTCCAGAACGTGCGCGACGATAAGTACGGGCCCAGCAAGTACAGCCCGAGCGATGAATCGCCATTCATGACGGGCTATCTCTTGAGTTGCTTGTACACCGCCGGTATCGATACGGCATACACCGGAAAGAACGTTTTTCAAGAATGGAACAGTTATCTGGGGCTGCCGAATGGCAACCCTCAGAACCGGACCATCGCAATGTTCTTTGAGGGGTGGTACTACTACCCCATGCACATCGATCCACTGCCGCTCATGCCCCCCGATCAACAGCTGGTGCACAACCCCGCCACCACGATCTCTTCAGCGCCGAGCATAGAAATCCCCGAAACCCCACCCCTTAAGCCGGTTGCCCCTATGCCCAAGTGACTCGCCGTCTCGCTTCTGCGGTTGCCCCATCCTGAACTTCGCGCACCTCAGCGGAGTTCAGGGTGGGATCGCACCACCCTTTCTGACCACTGATCACTGAACACTGTCCCCAAAAATCTCCTCAATCCTCAGCTCAAACAGCCGCGCCAGCTTGAAAGCCAGCGGCAGGCTGGGATCGAACTTCCCCGTCTCAATTGCATTGACAGATTGCCGCGAAACTTCCAGCCGCTGGGCCAGATCCGCCTGCGACCAGTCCCGCTCTGCGCGCAGCACCTTCAGCCGGTTCTTCATCGGTACCTCCGATACACCACCAGCTTGGCGATGCCCACGAAGAGCCAGA
>CAZQDD010000153.1:0-2470 GCA_964591805.1 uncultured Acidobacteriaceae bacterium
GGCTGTCGAGGAGAGTGGTGGCCGGGTAGGCGGTAAGGTGGGGTTCATAGGAGGAACCTATGACCCGACTACGCCAGATGATGCTGGAAGAACTCCAGCGCCGTAACTACTCCGACTCCACGATCCGTCACTACCTTTGCTGGGTCGAGGACTTTGCTTTTTACTTCCGCAAGTCGCCAGATAAGCTGGGCCCGGAGCATTTGCGCACCTACCAGGTGTATCTGCTCAAGACGCGCAAGCTGGCGCCGGACACGGTAGTGAACCACGTAGCGGCTCTGCGCTTTTTCTACATTCGCACGCTTAAGCGCTTCGAGTTCCGCGATTACATTCCTTATCCCCGCGTGCGCAAGAAGCTCCCCGGCATTCTCAGCAAGGAAGAAGTGGCACAGCTGATCAACGCCAGCGGGACACTTTTCCACCGCACGCTGCTGATGGTGCTTTATGGCACCGGCATGCGCCGTTCCGAGGCCGCACGGCTTCGGCTCGACGACATCGACAGCCAGCGGATGATCATTCGCGTCGTGAACGGCAAGGGAGGCAAGGACCGCGATCTGCCCATGAGCCCGGCCTTGCTCGAGACCCTGCGCGCACACTGGCGGTGGCTCAAGTCAAGCACTTTCCTGTTCCCTACGCGCTACTCGGGACCGATCGAGAAGCCCATCTCCGACAAGGCGGTCTGGCATGTCTGCATCGAAGCGGCACGACACGCCGGCCTCCGCAAACGCGTCACGCCGCACACCCTGCGGCACAGCTGGGCGACTCATCTGCTGGAAGGCGGCACCGACCTGCGCACCATCCAGCTGCTGCTCGGCCATGAGGATCTGGAGACCACGGCCAAGTACCTGCACCTGTCACAACACCACCTGCATCAGGTTGCGAACCCGCTCGAAGACCTTGCCCTTACCAGCGTGGAGGACAGTCTTCGCGCCCGCCGCCGTCTCCCGCAGCCATGAGCCGGCCCGCACTGGAGGTGGCCGACATCCTCCGTGCCCAGGGCAACCGGTTCCTCGAGCGCTATCAGTCCTCGATCAGCTATCAGCAGCTGAAGGTGTTTCGCGCCGTGCTCGGTTGCCGCACCGCCTCGCTCGGCGGTCACCTCGACGTGTGTTCCAAGTGCGGCTTGGAGACCGGCATCTCCTTCAACTCCTGCCGCAACCGCCACTGTCCCAAGTGCCAGGCACGGGCCCGCGAACGCTGGATCGAAGCCCGCCAGCAGGAACTACTCCCCACCGGTTACTTCCACGCCGTGTTTACGGTTCCACATGAGCTTAACGTCTTCGCATTGACCAGCCCTGCGGTGTTCTACGATCTGTTGTTCGCCTCTGCATCCGAGACGCTGATCGATGTCGCCCACAACCCCGAGCGGCTTGGCGCTGACATCGGCGTGCTGGCTATCCTGCACACCTGGGGACAGAACCTGCTGCTCCATCCCCATATCCACTGTGTCATTCCTGCAGGAGGACTCTCGGCCGATCGCACACGATGGATCCGAACCCAACAGCGATTCCTGCTCCCGATCCCGGTTCTGCGCAAGGTGTTTCGCGGCAAGTTCCTTGCCGGACTAAGACGGCTCTATCGCAACGGGCAACTACGCTGCGAAGGACCAGCGGCCGAGTTCAAGGATGCGAAGAACTTCTCGCGCCTGATTGGTCCGTTCTATCGCCAGCGATGGGTTGTCTACGCCAAGAAGGCCATGGGCGGACCCGAGCAGGTGCTGCGTTATCTCGGCCGCTACACCCATCGCATCGCCATCTCCAACCACCGCCTGCTGGCCTTCGACGGCGAGCACGTCACCTTCCGCTGGAAGGACTATGCCCATGGCGGAAAGCAGCGCACCATGAAGCTCTCGGCCCAGAAGTTCCTGCGCCGTTTCTTCCTCCACGTGCTGCCAAAAGGCTTCGTGCGCATCCGACACTACGGCCTGCTTGCCAACCGCTTTCGCAACCAGAACCTCGCCCGGGCCCGCCAACTGCTCGCCGCAAGTCAACCGCCCAGCGTTCAGACGACAGAGCAGGAAAACAGTCAGCACCAACCGCTCTGGCGCTGCCCACGATGCGGAGGCGCGATGTGCGTCGCCCGCCGGCTAACCGCCTTGGAGATAGACTCCTCATGACACCACGGCCCATCTCAGACCATCGACTTGCTCGACGCACGCCTGCCCCGACGTGTGCCTCCGCTCCCAATCACGCCATTTGCCGAACTCAGTTCACCGCTCCGGACCGGCAGCAGCGGGCTCTGATCCCCCTCTTTCACTTGCTCGGATCCACAGACCACCCTCAACGACAGAACCGGCAGCTGTTCAGGCTTACCCAAAACGCCATTGAATACCCATAAATCCCAGGCTGATCACCGCGTCCGCCGCAAACGTCAGCGGCTTCCTTCTCACCTCCTTATCGAAAACGCCTCGGACACAGCTCAGAGGCTTGCTCCAAACTCGTCGCTCGAGGCGTTTCCGATCAAGGCTAGCGGT
>CAZQDD010000154.1:0-2442 GCA_964591805.1 uncultured Acidobacteriaceae bacterium
TTCATTGCATGGAAGTGAGGGAAGCCGAATGAACCGCAACAAGTCTAACCGTGGGAGAGGAAGGGAGAAAAGGTGACCGGCAATGGATTTGTGACGGCCGCCATAGGGTACGGCAGGGTAAGGCAAGGCGAGTATCAGGCACCGCCCTTCATTGCCTGTGGCGTAGGCGCACCCCGGCGACATTACGGCAGATGTGAATGCTCCACCGCCTAACAGGCGGTGGCTTCGGTTACGGCTAGAAGCCGGATTGATCGGCCTTACAGCCGATTTGTAGAGCAACTGCTGACAAAGTTCTTTTTCTTTTACCAGCACTCACTCCGGCGTTGCAGGCAGCCTGCTTAGACCATGGCTGAAGGCCTGACAACGAAAAACACTTTTATCGCCTGAAGGCGAGGGGTTTACCCATCCCCGATCGGGGACTCTAAATCTGAATGCAACAACTTGTGCGATGAGTCCGTCCTGAGCAACACTCAAATGCAGGGAAACGATAAGCGTTTTCGTCAAAAGACGATTTTTTGCTCTGAAGAACGCTGGAGTTCCCGAGGAGATGCATTTTTATGCGCAGGGAGGGTACATATACTGGCTGTGGCGCACGCAGCCTCCAGTGTCGGGATGGCCTCTATGAGTGAATTGTGTGATGATTAGAAGCGCTGACAATCGCAATGTTCGCACAGATGCCAAGGCATTCTCTGCGATTGGCTGACAGATTCATCAGCCAATCGCGCTTTCAATATCCGAACAGAACTATGCCGACCATTTATTGGCGCAGGGATTGTCAAGTCTGATGATGGCACCATATCTCCCTTGTTCGGCCAGATGCATATGCAGCAACGCTGATCCAACAACAGTTGCCCATCCGTAGTCGCCACTCTCAGCACACGCCTCCCGGCATACGAGTTGGTGTACTGCGCGCTGTGCTGAAGCGAGGTAGGTCAAACGTCCTGTAGATGCCCACATCTGAATGAAGAAATCGATGACAGCCACCGAGTTGCAGCATTTGCAGACAGAAATCTTGTGCTCCGTGGTCAGGTTATTATGAAAATGCCATTGCAGAATTGCTTGTGCCATCCGCTCGGCCAGTATTTGATACACAGGTTCACGTGTGATCTTATGCAACTCGATACAGGTACGCGCAGTTCCTGCAGGACCCTGGCAGAATCCTGAATATTGCGATTTCGGAAGATCTGATAGCGGATGCGAGATGAATGCTGCATTGCTGTCAGGCGGATCGACGCTCTGCAAATGCAATGCTCCTTGCTTGGCGGCAAATAGAAACCTAGCCTTTTTTGTCTCGCTGTAGAGTCGCGCAAAAATATAAGCTATGCCGGCGGTGCTGTCCTCGAAAGCCGGCAACTGTACGTCCTTTGGCAGTTCCGCAAAGGCGGGGAAGCCGCGCCAACTAAAGCCGCCATGATGCTCGTGCGTGGCAAGTTCGAGGATGTGATCTCCAGCACGCTCAGCCGTGAGGCCATAGAGAGCGCTCTCAAATTCGCGGGCTGCATACAACAAGTAAAGCACGATGCTGCCGTCTCCAGCGATTCCCGGTACATCCGACCATGCAAAGCCCGAACCAACTGACTTTGCAGCTTGCACAATGTAATCGGTGATCGCTCTTGCTACTTCGCGGAACTTTTCGTTGCCCGTTGCTTTCTGCGTTTCATTCAACACATATGCCGCACCGGCAAGCCCGCCGCAGAAAGACAAGTTCTCGCTTCGTCCGGAAAGCAGAACCTCGACTTGCCGGTCAACAAGCTCGTTCCATGCGGCAATCAGGACATCGGATCCCTTGGCCGCAGTCTTTAGGTATCGTGCATCGCCGGTGGCCTTCGCCAGTTGAAGAAAGAACAGAACGGTTTCAGAACTCCGTCTAAAGGTCGTGGTTTCAGCTGAGATCACGATTGACTTTAGTATGCTGTCAGGTGCAGAAATCCAACGGCCCCCTTGCGGATTTTGTATTTGCGCGCTCTCGATCCGCAGCGCAATAGTTCTTGCGGATTGTAGAAGATTGGGATTCTGTGGAAAGGCAGATCGAGCCGCTTCTTCGGTCGGAACGTCAATGCTTGGGAAGTCCGGGGTCCAGTTGGATAACGCGGAAGCCGTCAAAAGAGCATCTTTGCCGACATCCAAAAACACATTGCTTGAGAGGTTCAGACCATTGCGGCTATCGTGAATAAGCATGAGAATCTCCTGGAAAAGGCCGTGCATAATTCTCCAAAGACATCGGTCTGTTGCGTGGCCAAATGGCTATACGGAAAAGGCCGAATCTTTTGTGGATGCACACGGGATGAGTGCAGACAGAGACCGCTGTCCTTCTTTACGCAAGAGGCCAAGTTGCAAAATAATGTTGCAACCTGATTCACTCGATAACGAAGATTACAGCGACGGATGCCGGTGATTTATGCCAGGAAGGGACAACAAAGGTTCTCGGCGGCAATAAAGTGG
>CAZQDD010000155.1:0-2413 GCA_964591805.1 uncultured Acidobacteriaceae bacterium
GAGAAATATGGTGAACTTCATAGGCCCCATGCGAAATCGGGCAATTGGGCTCCCGCAATCCAGAGTACGCGTCCATTTTCTCCTCGATCCTGCCGTTGCGTCGGTCGTAGCGGAAGAGCACTAGCGCTAATTCAATGACCTCATCAGTGCCAACACAGAGACCCGTGGTCTCAATATCGACGACCGCCGCAACTCCGTACTTGGAAACCCGGCCCTTGTTCAAGCCATCCCCCTTTCGATCAGGCCGAACTGGCCCGGCACGCTGGGCGGGCGGATCACTGGCCCGCATCTCGACGTCGACTCGTCGATGTCGGGCCTTCGTGTGAATTGCCTGGTCCGAAGCCAAGGCGCTTGCCGTCAGCCTTGGTGGCGATGCCAATTGCTTCCTCACGAATCGTCATGATCGCAGCGAGAATCTGTTCTGCTTGCACGGCGGAGCCACATCGGAACGAACGCTGTCCAGCCAGGATGTACGCTTCACGGAGCTGCGCGAACGAAAGCCGGTCTGATTCCCGCGCGATAGTTTCCAGGGAATGTTCGTCGATGCTGCCTCCAGCCAGTTTTTGAATGTACTGACCGCGCAGTTCTGGCAAGGGGAGCGGCAATGGAGCAAGCCTGTCGAATCGCCCCGGCCGTCTGAGAATCGCCGGATCGAGGGCCGTTGGGTCGTTGGCCGTGGCAACCGTGACAATTCCGTTCTGCATGGCAAGACCGTCCAGGCACGACAGCAGGTGAGGAAGTGTGATCGCGGTTCGGTTGCCAGTACCTCCTGCGCCAAATGTTCGGTCGAGATCTTCGAGAATGATCAGCGCTGGCGCCTTATCTTCAGCCGTCTGAAACAACTCGGAGAGGGCGTCGTTGGGCAGACCTTCGGCTGAGAAATCGATGCTGAATGTCGATACGAGAGGGTGGCACGCCATGATGCGGACAACACTAGTCTTGCCATTTCCCGGAGGGCCGTAGAGAAGGAAGCCCCTGCGGTATGGCAAGCTCTGTTGCGCGAACCACGCCTCGCTCTCCCAGAACGTTTCGAAATCGTCGCGGACGAGCTCGTTGAGCGAAGGCTCCAGCACCACAGAATTCCAGTTGTAGCCGTTATCGGGTAGAGGTATGTCGCGGCCACCAACAACCGTGATCCGACGCGGCGGCTCGATTTGGCGTAGCAGATTCAGGCTTGCGGCGACATCGCGCCGGTTGACGATCACCCACTGTCTCCAGTTCAGCCCGCCCTTTTCGATATAGGAGACATACGGGATGTCTGTGCTGACAACTGCGTGGTCGATGCCGTCAAGCCAGACCGCAATTGGCGTCTCCTTCCAGTGGGGGTCCCACGCCAACTTGCGGTCAGTTACGCGAGCCTGACGGTCGCGGGAAGCATGCAATTCCAGTCTGGGGCTGGTGCTCGGAGGCAACTCCCATTTCTGTACGATTCGGCGCAACGCCGCCGCAGATCCAAGACACTGACGGTCGAGAGTCACGCCGGCCATCAGGTCTTCAGCGACCAGATGGCTGAATGGGAATTCGAATTCCAGGGTCATTGTTTCCGGCCTTGGACAACCTACCACCGATTCAATCCATGCTTGGTACGGCTCCAGGGCTGCATTCATCGCGTCGACCGGCGATGCCAGGCCCAATTCAAGTAGTCGTCGCATTTGTTCTCCGCATCCAGCGTGAACGGGGACTGTTTGATCTAACGTCACACTTCGTGAGGGTGGCCGAATATACTCAGAGGGATGACGGTCGCAGCATCTCGGCGCAGGGATCGCCAAGTTGTTCGTATACTTGGCATTCTCGGCACCCTGTTGGAGGGTAGCCAACCATCAATTCGCCAATTGGCGAGCCGCTACGGTACAAGGCGCGAAACGATCTATCGAGACATGCGTGCGTTGGAGGAAGCCGGCTACCCGATTGTGGGCGACGAGCAGGGGCGGCTGAGCCATCCTCGTCTGCTCGCGGAGGCACGGCGATATGCGCCTCACCTGCGACTGTCCGACTCCGAGATCGCCGCACTATTGTGGGCGAGTACACTGGCAAAGAGGAGTTCTCCTTTTCGGGGTGCATTAGCATCGGCGGGAGCGAAGCTGCGGGCCATGGGTACCAGCATGCAAGCTGATCTCGCGGCTGGGATCGAAGCCACCATCGGAGAAGGGGGCTTCGCGGCAAAGGACTACGAACCGCACAAAGAAACTGTATTACGGCTGGTGGAGGCTATCGTGCGCCGCAAGCGTTGTGATCTTCGCTATTGGTCACCCGCCAATCCGGCGAGCAAGCGCTTTGAGTTCGAACCCTATCGGCTACTCACCGTTTCCGGGGCCCTCTACTGCTTGGGCAGAGTGCCGCCCTATGAGAACGTCACGACGCTCGCGGTCGACCGCATCCAAACCTTGGATATGACCGATGCCAACTTCGCGGT
>CAZQDD010000156.1:0-2369 GCA_964591805.1 uncultured Acidobacteriaceae bacterium
AACTCGAGCACCCCGATAGCGCGTGGCTCAGCTTCGTCGACCTCATGGCCGGCCGGTGGGAAGCGGCAGCGCACCAGACGAGGCATTGAGGGAAGAGCGATTCTAGCGCACCTGGGAGTTTGCGCGGTTTCTGAGGTTGCTGAACGAATGAGCCCTAATCAGGATAATTCACCTAGCTCACGCTGTCGGCTGTCCCAATATGCCTGCCGTCACCCTAATGCTGTCGCCCGGTCCCGCCGATCTTACGGTTTTCGAGGACATTCCTCTTGGCTGAGCCCGCCTTCACCTGTATGATGACTTTAGGCAATCCGTAATTGAGGTTAGCATTGCGATTTTCGGTTCCCCATCCGATTCCGTATCAAGGTAGCAAGCGCAGATTGGCGGCGGCGATCCTCAGCCACGTCCCTCCCGGCGGCTATACGCGCCTGATAGAACCCTTTGCCGGCTCAGCCGCGGTCACTCTTGCGGCTGCGTCTCGAAAGACGTTTTCCTCTTACGTAATAGGGGACGCCCTCGAGCCGCTCATCCGGCTGTGGGAGATGGTCATCACTGACCCAACAGAGGCGGCTGACGAGTACGGCAGGCTTTGGCACCGCGAGCGCGAAAAGCCAATTGATGCGTACTACGAGATTCGATCGGAGTTCAACGCGGACCGGAGACCCGCCAAGCTGCTCTATTTACTCGCGAGGTGCGTGAAGAACGCCGTTCGATTCAACCCTGCAGGCGACTTCAACCAGTCGCCGGATAAACGTCGGACGGGCACCCGCCCTCAGCTGATGAAGACCGAACTATTTGCCGCGCATCGAGTCCTTGCGGGCCGGTGTCAGGCCGTGTACGCCGATTTCTTGCTGCTCTTCCAGCGCGCTCACGAAGGGGATTTCTTCTACCTGGACCCGCCTTATCAGGGGACAAGCGAGGGCCGCGATCAACGGTACATTGCAGGAGTCAGCCGTGATCGAATGATCGAGGCTCTGACGATTCTCAACGAAAGGCGGGTACCCTTCATCCTGAGCTACGACGGCTCTTGTGGGGGGCGAGATTACGGTGATCCTCTCCCGCAGACCGTCGCGCATCGAATCCTGTTGGACGTCGGCCGTTCTAGTCAGGCGACCCTCAACGGCCGTGACGACGTAACGGTTGAGTCGCTGTACATCTCGCACTACATTCCAACTGGTCGCCAAGGCACGCGGCTGTCGCTTGGGGACTTTGAAGCGCAGGCGCCGCTGTTTGGCTAGTGCTCTTTCACAATTCGTTTAATCTCCTCCGGTACGCTGCCCCGATGCCGTCTGGCCTCATCCCTGATCCGATCAAAGTCCCTCACTTCATCGCCGGTCCAAACGAGGTCCACCCTCCGCTGCTGTCGCAGCGCAACATGAGTGTAGGCGGCCGGTTCGGCCCAATAGCAGGATCCGCAGATGCTTGCCTTCTTTCGCTCACGCCAATTCCGGCAGTGCTCGCAGTCCGACGACTTTTTCCGATTGCACGAACCGCAGAGCACTTGAAACGGTTCCCCGTCGCCGGGTTCCGGCTCGCCTGCAACCTCGTACGGGATACGGTGATCCACCTGTAGATTGTGGTCAGAGCCGCAAATCTGACATCTATCACCCGCAGAATGGATGAGCGCGTCGCGCTTTTTCTTTGGCAGAAGCTGCCGCCCCGCCTTGCCTGCTTCCATGTCGCCTTCGTCGAGCTCATACGCAGCGATAGTGCGGCCGTTTGTGTGTTTGACCTTGATCGTCCTGAGACGGAACCCGAGCTCCCGAACATCGCGGGCAGCACGCGGCGGATGCTCGTACCCAGCCTGATTGATTTCCTCCGTTGTGACAACGCCATTCCGGACGATGCTGTCCAGCACGAACCGGGCCCGTTTGTTCTTTACTGCCGCAATTCGTTCCAGAACGCGTTTCGGGACGCCGGGAGCCTTAGGCATTAAATAGTTCCCTCGCTGGAACACCCAGGGCAACGGCGATTTTGTGGATGTTGAGGAGGCTGATGTTTCTCTCGCCCCGCTCAACGCCTCCGATGTAGGTTCGGTCCAAATCGCAGACGAGGGCTAGGGCCTCCTGTGAAAGCCCTTTCTGTTTCCGGAGTTCGCGCACTCGTTGACCGAAGTGCCTTTGAATCTGCGCCCCGCGTCGCTTGTCCATCCGAAGACAATGGGACCACCATGGACGACGATAAGTCCACGGACTTTACGTACCTTATGCTTGGTCCCGCTATCACCCTGCGGCCGGCCCAACCCGCGCCCGCTCCACTCTACAATTGTATGGAGGGCTCTCGGGGTTTGGAGAACAAGGAGATCGCGCGCGTGCTTTGGGAGACGGCGGACCTGATGGAGATCGCCGCCGAGGATGGGTTTCGCATCCGCA
>CAZQDD010000157.1:0-2342 GCA_964591805.1 uncultured Acidobacteriaceae bacterium
AAATCACGAGATAATCTGTCGAAGACGTACACAGCGCGGAAGCCAATCAACACAGGCGCGGGCTTGGCGTTGTCGTTCTGTGCATTGTTCCGGTCGGCGTAGTCCTTGTTACGCCGATGCCCTACCATCGGGGCAAGAATTTGAATGCCCTTCTCGCCACGCTTCACGAAACGGCCCAGTTCCTTCCATGCGTGGAACCCGGCTACGCGCGTGGCCGTTGGGCGTTGTCTGGCGATCTGCAAAATATTCCCAAAGGAATAGGAATGGAACCGGGCCATTGCGGCCAGATATGCGGTCAAGGTTTCACTTTTGCCCGCCTCAAGCTGCTGGAGCAAGAAGTCTACGGCTTTCTTGATGAGTTGCTGCGTGGGGTTGTCTTTCTGTGTCGTGCGCTGCTGGTAGGGCGATTCACTCCGGTTGCGGAGCGCCGCATTTTTGCTGTGCGGCGCGGGGTTGCTGCTGGTGGTGGCTGTGTTGCTGCTGGTGTAAGGCATGGTCTTTGCTCTCCTGTGCTGCCCGCTGAGGGGCGGAATTTGAAGGAGGGCGTCTGCCTCAAACCAAATTTCTTTGTTTGAGTGCCCCCGCTTCATGTCTTGCGCGGCGGGCAGGGGCGAGGCGGGTTCAGTCAAGGGCGCGCGCTTTTTGCGCGTTCATCGCAGCGCAGCGGAGACCCTTGACGGGTTCCGACCGGCTCTGCCATAAAGCCGCATGAAGCGGGGGTACTTAAACGAAGAAGAAATTCGGTCCACTTCCGAATTGCTTTAGGTTGTAGGGAGGGGCGTTGCGGGGAAGGAACGGACGTGCGACTTGAAGTCGTTTGAATGATTGTTCGACACGAAAGGAGTGAGATGAACCTGCGGTTCCGTCCGCAGTAGCCTATCGACATCGGCGTAGCCGGTAACGGCTGGGTTGAAAGCTGTCGAGACAACGTACCTCTGTCTTATGACAAAGGAGAATGCCGTGAGGCGTTCTCTGCCACTGCCAGCGTCATGGCGGTGGGAGGGCCAGGCTGAGTGATATGTCCAATAAAAGTAAACCGCCGAAGGCACCGTCACTTCCGAAGAGCCAAAGACGCTGACAGGCTCTAGCCAAAAGGCAAGCAGCCGGATGCTCCACCGGTCGTTTGGAGCACACGGACACAAAGGCTGCCGGTGTAGAGGCGGGGACTACGTCACTCGTGTCATTCAAACGGAACAAGGTAAGCCCGATGCCTCGCCTCTTCGGAGGCAGGTGCTGCCGCAAGGCACGCTGCTGGGGCAGAGGGTAAAGGATGCTGGAGAAAGCGAATGCCGCTCTGTAACGGAGCGGATAGGGGTTGCGACATTATCCCACTGCGAAAGCAGGCAGACTTCCAGTTGGTCGTGGTTGACGAGAGAACTTACAAAATCTTCGCGGGAGGAAATCGCAAATGAACGTGGAGCAATCTATGTGTGCAGCCTCCGGCCCGGAGGCGCAATGGGAACAGATCGACTGGTCTCAGTGTGAACTCAAGGTCAGGAGACTGCAAGAGCGTATCGTCAAGGCAACACAGGAAGGCCGTCACGGCAAGGTGAAAGCCCTGCAATGGCTGCTGACCCACTCGTTCTACGGTCGAGCGTTGGCCGTGAAGCGAGTGACACACAATCAGGGCAAGAACACGCCGGGAGTGGACGGAGCAATCTGGAGCACACCGGCGTCCAGATACAAGGCCATCGACACACTGCGACGGCGCGGCTATCAGCCGCAACCGCTGCGGCGTGTCTATATCCCGAAATCCAATGGGAAGTTGAGGCCGCTTGGTATACCCACGATGAAGGATCGCGCCATGCAGGCACTCTATCTGCTAGCGCTGCTCCCAGTCGCGGAGACTACCGCCGATCCCAACTCCTATGGTTTTCGACCGAAACGCTCGACCGCCGACGCCATCGAGCAGTGCTTCAGTGTGCTGGCTCGCAAGGTCGGCCCTCAGTGGGTACTTGAAGGCGATATCCGTGGCTGTTTTGACAACATCAGTCACGCATGGATGCTCACTCATATCCCCACCGACAAAGAGGTACTGAGGAAATGGTTGAAGGCGGGCTTCATGGAAAATCGAACGCTGTTTCCTACGGAGGCAGGCACACCGCAGGGCGGAATCATCTCGCCCACGCTGGCGAACCTGACGCTGGATGGGCTGGAGCGGCTGCTCAAGGAGACCTTCCGTAAGAAGGTAATCCGAGGACAATGCTACAGGCCGAAAGTGAACTTCGTACGCTATGCCGATGACTTCATCATCACTGCCTGCTCGAAAGAGCTACTGGAGGATAAAGTCAAGCCCTTGGTCGAACAGTTCATGTCCGAACGAGGCTTGCAGCTCTCACCGG
>CAZQDD010000158.1:0-2340 GCA_964591805.1 uncultured Acidobacteriaceae bacterium
CGCCCGCAACGACGGGCATGTCCACCAGCAACCCGAGAGCGATGATCAAGGTCGCAATCGAAACTTGTTGAATGTCGATGTGAAGAACGTTGATGATGCCAAAGGTCATCGCCAGCGTCAACGGAATGGAAGCGGCCATCAGCATCGCCGCACGCCAGTCCCAAAATCCGATCAGGGCAACGATGACGACGAGGGCAATCGCCTCATAGAGACTACCCATCAACAGGCTGACAAGTTCATGCACTTGCTTGGGCTGATCCGAGGTTCGCGAAACAATCAAGTCAGCAGGTAGTTGCGGGCGCACGGTTGCAAGCGCCTTATCGACAGCTTCACCGAACTTGAAGATCTGCTCGCCCGAGCGCATCTGCACGGCCAGAGTAATGGCACGGTTGCGATGCCAATTCCCTTTCGCATCGCGAGTTTCCATATAATTCAGATAGCGTCTCGGCGACTGGTAATCACGCGACGTGTCTACAAGGTCGCGCAGATACATAGGCACGCCAGTGGGTGATGCACCGACGAGCACGTTGCCGATCTCTTTCGTACTTTTGAATTCAGCGGTCGAGTCAATCAGCACATTTCGAGATTGAGTCTGGACGATTCCGCCGGGAGCAGTGACATTGCGCGCGTTCAGGATGTCTTTAATCTTCGTCGGCTGCAACTTGAAGGCGGCAAGCCGATCGTCCGAGTACTCCAGGGAAATTTGTTCCGGCAGAACACCCGCGCGCTGAACCTTTGCGACCTCCGGTACACGTTGCAGGGTACGTTGGAGCAGATCGGTATAGTCGTCGAGCTGGCGATACGAATAGCGGTCGCTTGCAGCCTCCGCAATACGTTCCTTTGTAGATTGGGGGTCGCGAATGATGATCGGACCCCACGCATCTGGATGGAAGTCATATTCCTGGAGCCGCTTCTCAATGAACTGTTGGCCATATGAGCGAAGCTCGTTGTCGGACTTCGAGGTTGCAAAATCAATTCCGGAACAGCTTCCCACGGAGAGAGGACGGACATCGCGCCCGGTACCATCCTGCTGCACCTGCGTGCCGAATATTGCAAAGGGCCGCTCAATCACGGCGGATGACACAGATGCCGGATAACAATAGAGAGCAGCAACTCGTCCCTGGGTATTTCCACCACGCACTTTTTCGATTGCATCTCGCACACCACGGGCGCGCAACTCGATTTCAATATCCGGAACGGGCGGGCTGGCTACGGTCAACATCAACGCTGCTGTGTCACCGAAATCACTGATCCAGGTGATCGGTCCTGCGCCATCTGGAAGATCGCTGATCTGATTGAGGCGCTGCCCGATGTCCTGGAATTCCTGTTGTGTGTTCTGGATGTTATCGAGCAGGCGAACCGTCACGACGGAGACGTTGTCCTGCGTCGTGGATTCCACACGATCGACTTTGCTGTTGCCTGCGGCAGCTTGCTCGATCTTTCGCGTTACTAACTGCTCCACCTTGTCCGCGGAGATACCCGGCCACGGGCAGATGGCAAGCGCAACGCGCACCGGGATGTCGGGGTCTTTCCGTTTGGGCATGTTCATGTACCCGAAGACACCCCAAATCAACGTGGCAACCAAAGCGACCCACGCGATCTGACGGTTGTGAGTGAAGAATCGCGCCAGATTCTTGCTGTTGTTAGCATCTCCCGATTTCACTGAACCACCTCCACACGCTGTCCGTCTTTCAGCAGATTCGCACCGGTGGTGATGATCCGCTCACCCGCATTCAACCCACTTACCACGACTACTTCGGTTCCATTCACAGCGCCGATTTCCACACTATGGAGACTCGCTGTGCCTCCGGCGGCCGATTGCGAAATTACGAACACGCCGTATTTGCCATCATTCGCCTGCACAATCGCTGAAAGCGGAACCAGCAGAGACGGCACCCCCTTCTCGCTTGCCGTTTCGCTTTGCGTCAACTGCAAGGAACCAATCATGCCCACCTTGAGCAAGTGGTCGTGGTTCGGTATTGCGACCTCGACGTCGAAGTTGCGTGTCGTGCTGTCTGCTGCCGATGAGATACGGCTGATTCGTGCATGAAAGGTGCGCGATGGAAACGCGTCGATGGCGACGTCAACCGGTTGCCCTACCTTTATGGCCCGCACAGCCGTATCAGGCACGCCGACCACGATCTTCACAACACCGGTGCTGGCGAGTGCGAATGCCGGCGCTCCGGGCCCTACGAAGGATCCGAGCTCTACGGATTTCTTCACAATGTCGCCGGAGAACGGCGCGACCAGAATGGTATCGCCCAAAGAAACTTGAGCCTCTGCCGTCTGCGCCTGAGCAGCTCGCAATTGTGCCTGCGTCCCGTCGTGTTGTGCGCGCGC
>CAZQDD010000159.1:0-2313 GCA_964591805.1 uncultured Acidobacteriaceae bacterium
TCAGCAGGGTCAGCGGATGACGAACACAGAATAGCATCCAGCTCATGCTTGCGGAATCTCCAAACACAGCGCCTCACGCCGGAGAGCCGGTGCGCGGGAATCTTTCTTTCGCGTACCCACTGGAGCAGCGTGCGCGGCTTCACCTTCAGGTATTGCGCAGCCTCAATTGCGGTAAGCCATTCTGTTTCCGTCATTCAACCCATTCCCGGATGCATTCTGCATCCAAAATTTTCTGCCTCTAACGGAATCCACAAAGACAGATCACATTCTGTTCGTGCATACAGAGGATGGCAGCCCTTCAGGTGCCCACGGCAATTGCGTGTCACGATACCTGTTCTGGTTTTCTCGCACCGGCAACGCAGGAAGCCGGAGGTTGCGTGGACGGTTATGTCGTGTTTTGAGCCGGAAACGAACGAGGTTCCTCAATATGGTTGCCGCGATCATCTCCACAGACCTTCTCGAAAATGTGCCGAGAACATTGCCAGAACCACCAATCGATTTCCGCAGGGTGCTCCGATGTTCCAGATAGCCAACCAGACCAGCACTGCCCGTTACACAGAAGACTCTTGCCATTTACATCAGTCCTTTCTTACAGCGTTACGTCCGGTTTCATCTGGAATTGCCCGCGCCTTACTTCAACGGTTGATGACCCCACCGTGTTCTTACTGGCCACTTTTACTGGAGCGTGTTCCTTTGGTAGCGCCAGGTTCTTCAGGTAGGTAGAAAGAGCGTGGATTGTGATTGTGACGCCGTTCTCTTCAAAAACACGGACCAACATCTTCAGCGTGTAGCCGTTCTCCCGCAACTTTTTCAACTGAGGGTATACGCCTTGCACGATCTCCCCCATCATGTAGGAATCAGGTTGCGGAGGAGGTACATTCCCCCTCTCATCCAGGCGAGTGCGAAAGACCTCGAATTGTTCTACGGTGAGCGTTTGCGGTTTACGTCGCTCTTTCCCCATCCCTTTCCCCATCCCTTTTCCCATTTTTATCCTCACTAACGGCACACGTAGATAATATCATAGAACTGCGCGTAGAAATGTATTATACTGAAAGCGGGAATCGTTAGGAGGCACGGCACGGCAAGGTAGGCGCTGTCCGTACAAAACCCCTGCGGGGTTTCGCCCAGCCACCACCATTTCTCCAATCCGCCTTCGGCTACTCGGAGAAATGGTTGCGCATCTTGCTCAGGGCTACGCCCCGAGACCCCACAGAATCGGAGAGGACAATGACAAATCCCACACGAACAAAGGGCACCAATTCACGGATCGAAATCCGCATCACGGAAGAGGAGAAAGCCATCCTCAGAGACCAGGCCAACAGTGCGAGCCTGACGATGAGCGAGTACGTCCGGCGGAGTGCACTGGGCAAGCGAATCATTTCCACGATGGACCAGAAGGCCGCAGGAGAGCTTGCAAGACTCGGTGGACTCCAGAAGCATCTGCTCTCGCAGATCAAAGGTCTCCCGGATGAGGAAGGTCTGCGCAAAGGACTGAATTCTACTTTGTCGGCTGTTCAAAACGCATTGAGAGCGCTCAAGACGGACACGGTGAAGTGAAGATGATTGCCAAAATGCAGCCAGCGAGAAAGCACTCCAGCAGCTTTAAGCGGCTTCAGGAATACCTTACACAGGAGCGTGATGCCGATACTGGAGAACTTCTGTTGCGAGGAGATGTGGTCATGTCGAAGAATCTTCTCGGCTTCGACACAGCGGCGATGGAGATGCAAGGGGTTGCATCTCTCAATAATCGTTGCAAGGATGCAGTCTGCCATTATGAACTGGCATGGCCTCCGGGTGAGCGTCCGACTCGACCGCAATGGGTAGACTGCGCGCTGCACACGATGAAGGCGCTCGGATATGAAGGCCATCAATTCATGATCGTTGCGCACGACGACAAAAAGCATTTTCACATCCACATCATGCTCAACAAGGTTCACATGGAGACCCTGAGGGCGCATACGCCATATCGCGATTGGTTCACTCTCGATGCCGCAGTGCGCTTCCTTGAAGCGAAACATGGCTGGACACACACGCCGGGTCCGATGCGATGGGATGAGGAATCAAAAAAGGCTGTACTGCAATCGAGGTCCGAGCGCAATGCGTCTCGATCTGTCCAACAACATCCGACTGGAGCCGCTGCACAATTTGAACATTACCAGGATAAGGAATCATTCCAGACCTATGTGCGACGAGAGATTGCTCCGCGCGTGGGCACACTGCTTGCGCGACGGAATGTCACATGGGATGACCTGCATCGCCTTCTCTCGAAGGCGCATCTCAGACTTGAGAAGGGAGAATCAGGCGGATATACCG
>CAZQDD010000160.1:0-2304 GCA_964591805.1 uncultured Acidobacteriaceae bacterium
CGTCGACGGTGCAGAACTTCGTCGCCGCCGCCGGGGTCGGAGCGCTGGAGGGAGTCAAGGTCGCATCCATCGGCCCAGTGACTAGTAAGACAGCCCGCGACTTAGGCATCGAAGTTACAGTGGAAGCCGCGAAGTTCACGGTCGATGGGTTGGTGGAAGCGATACTGCAAGCGAGATAGGGCCAGATCGCGCGGGGCCTGTGCCCCGGCGGCAGGCGGCTTGTATTTGCTGGATCAATCGGTGCACACCAGTCGATGGGTTGGCACCCGCGCGATCGCGAGTCTCTTGCCAATTCTCAAGCTGAGCCGCTCTCTCTATCGCGCCGGTTTGATGTGGCCTCAAGACATCGCAGTCAGGCGTTTTTTCGTAACCCGGCATGTACTGGCGACAAAGGTGCTGTACCTTTTGCCGCTCGATGTGTGCAGTCTGGGCTTGAAAGTGGAGCAGGAACCATAGCTCGAAGCATGGATTAGAGATTGCGACGTTGATCGCATTCGCCTCTGCTTGCTGTTTGGCCTCCGGCACAAAGGGGTGCTCGTCGACGTCGAATACACACCAAATCTTGTCAAACATCAGGTTGTCATCCTGACGACGCTCAGCCTCGCGTTCGGATTCCTTCTTCATCCGGACGGCAAGCTCAACAACAGACTTGGGGACGCCTCCGGGGACGATTTCCAGTTGGATGATTCCACGCTCACTGCGGCGAACATCGTTGAAGTAGACAGGCTCGGTCACCGCTCCCTCGCACACGATCAGGAACCGGGCGAGAGGCTCACGGAAGCTCCTGCGGCGGCGGAGGCTATCTTTTTTCTTCATGCGTGCTCGTGAGGAAGGAGCCGGGATTGAGGAACGGAATTGCGCCGTAGCGGCCTTGCAGATAGCCGTTCTCGATGTTCTCGTGCATGCGCGGCTTGAAGTCACTCAGAGGATACAACTGGCTGGCGCCATCCGGTTGCTTCTCCGTGAACCAGATCTGGTCCCGTCTGAGCACGCCGGCGCTGAGCAAGTTTGTATCGTGAGTGTTGAATATGAGCTGGGCGCCCGCAGGGTTGCTCTTGACGTCGTTGAACTGCCGAATCAGTTCCATCGCAAGAAGGGGGTGCAGGCTATCGTCCAGCTCATCCACGCAAACCACTCCGCCCTTTGCGAGGGCGGGGAATACCGGTTCCAGCAAACACAGGAAGGCAATCGTGCCCATCGACTCCTGACCCTCATCAAAGGGGATGGTTGAATCGCCGATCCGGTGCAAGAATTGTATCTCCCTCTCTGACTCGCGAGATATCAATCCACCGAGAATCTCCCTTACCATCTCTGGTATTTCTGCTTCTCGAGTGCCCAGATCCGCGATTCCCAAATCCGCCAGCGACAGCAGCCGAACAATCTTCTTCCGCAAATCGCCATCACCGTACAGTGCTTGCGCTAGCAGGCGCGTATTGGACCGCTCACCAATCACGAACGATACCGACTTTGAGAACCAACCATAGAGCGGTGAGAGGGCCTCATGGTTGTTCTGCGCGGCGGCGGACAGGAACAAGCTGTTCGGGCGAGTTAGTCGCTCAATCGTCTTGTTGTCACCCTGCAACTTGGCGCTGAACGAGATAGGTTTTCCTTTCTCGCGGGCAAACCATGTCTGTTTCTTGCCTAAAGGGTAAGCGTGCACCCATTCTTCAAGAACGGCCTCAGGGCTAAGTGAGAAGCCGTACTGATAACGGACGCCGTCCAACAGGAAGTCCGCCGAAAACGTGCTTGGCGCATCCGATTGTCCCGCAAAAGGCTCAAGCTCGATTGGCTGATCTGGTTCCCAACGGGCGTGAGAGTTCCTGACCACCTCGCTCATGAACCGAACTGCCAGAATGACGTTCGTCTTGCCGGACGCATTCGCCCCATAGATTGCGGCGACTGGCAACACGCCTTCGTCAGTACCGGGCGGATGACGCACCGTCTCAGCTCTATCGCTGAATGGGCCGGCAATCATGGAAAGCTCTTGCTCCGTCCGAAATGAACGAAAGTTCGACGCCCGGAATCGCAACAGCATAATAGGCTCTCCGCTCTATTATAGCCGCAAAAGCGCGAAAAATCTGCACGAATCGAGATGAAAATAGGTCGTGGAAGGATTTGCGGACGGTGTGTAGCAAGCGAGTGTGGGCCGGGCATGCCCGGCCCCTACAGCGGAAACGTCAAAACGAGGTTCCTTACAGGAAGATATTGAGCGTGTTCGTCGCGTCGTCCACGTAATAGATGCCCAATGGGCTGACTGCCAATCCGAATAGGGCGCCGGAGCCGGGTGGGGTGCCGCTCGAATCG
>CAZQDD010000161.1:0-2303 GCA_964591805.1 uncultured Acidobacteriaceae bacterium
CGAAACCACCATCCAGATCACCGGCGTCCGCAATCGCCGCGAAGCCTACCGCTGATCCAACAAACACCCACCACACACCCACCACGTTGGGCCGCTGTTGGGCTTCTGTTGGGTAGCCGCGCAGCGACACCGAACCTTAGGCGAAGCCGTAAGGGATGGTGTCTTGCTCATCATCACCGCCGCCGCGCGGCGCGGAACGGCTTCGGCTCCCGGCGCGCGAACCGTACAAAAGCCGAACGGAACCCGAACAACGACCGAACAAAAGCTGGACGGAAGTTTGACGGATCGGACGGCGCGCCGCGCCTGGCGCGGCTATTCTGCGCGTCGCGCGAAGTGCTGCTCGAACAACTGGCGGGCGCGCTCCAGACCCTCCGGGCTGAGCACGACGGACTTGGCCTTGCTCTTCGGGTCCGAGATGTACCCCTTGGTGTGCAGCCGGTCCAGCGCGTCCCAGTCGTGCGACTTCCACGCGCGCGCTCCCCACGCGCCCTGCTCCGTGACGGTCAGGTACAACAACGCCAGCACCATCTCGTCAACTCTTTCCGGGTCGTATTCCATCGGCTTTCCCGAGTCAGCACGATGTTACCATCCCCGCCGCCGCCGTGCGCGTTGCGGCGAATGCAACTCACGGTCGGGAAGCGCGCGCAACGGCGGCTAAAAGAGAAAAGGCTGCCGGGGAAAACCCGGCCGTTGAGAATCAACAAGTTCCCATATGGGAACCTGCGAACGCCAGACGCCCTGTTTTCAATGGTTACCATATGGGAACCAAGGTTCCTCTACAGCTCCCACTCTGGGGTGGCGTGTCACCCCTCCAGCCGGCGCGTAGCGCCGCCTTTTCCCCGCCCCCTCCGTTACCGCCCGGTAACCGCCCGATTCCGCCCCGCCACGGCGACTCCCGAGCGGCCAGCGGCGGCTGCGCCGCCGCTCCGCGACCCTACGCTGCGAACGCCGCCAGAAGCCCTACGCTCCCCAACGTCAGGTTACGTCCCGTCCGACGCCGGGTTTTAATGCATGGTTACGTCCCGTCTGTCCCCTGGTTTCCCGGTTCTGGCTTCGCAGCGGGGTTCCGCGAACTTACACGGAAACGTCTCGTCCGTCCCCGGCTTCACGCGGAAGCGTCTCGTCCGCCCCATTTCTCCGGTGAGGGGCTCAGTCCAGTCGGCAGGCGCCACCGAAAACGTGCTCAGTTCGGGTTGTCCCCCTTTTCGCTATCTTTCCACGCAGCTCTGAGCCTCTCCCTGCGTGCTGCGACCTCGGCTGGCGACATCGTGACAACCGGCTGAGCGCCTAAACTCTGTTGTTCTTCCAGAGCGCGCACGCGCGGGTACAGCATCAATAACCTGCCGGCTGGCTCGTTCTTCATTTTCGGTATTCCGGATGTCTGCAGGACGGGCGTTTCCCCGCTCTCGATAAGACTAATCCATATGTCGATTTGCGGCCCGAGAGATTGCCACACATCCTTGCACTGCAACAGGTGCCTCAATACTTCGATGCGTTGTCCGCTATCTAACAACTTCTGCACAAGCGCGAGATTCAGGCCCCGGACGCCGCATGCAAGTGAGGCATATTCGTCCCTTTGGCATGCGCTAATCGACTCTTCCATGGATCTGACGGCGTCACCGTGTCGCCCCTCGTTTAAGGCAACTAGACCCTCCACCACACAAAGGTTGTAAAGCTCACATGCGGTCGGCTCGAAGGCGTGAGCTTCTCTCACGTATTTACTCGCTCTTGCATATTCCCCAAGCTCGACAGCAAAAAGCGAAAGTTCGACCAAGGGAATCTGTTGAGCGGGCCCGATCAAGAATCTGGCGGCAAGCTCCATCCGTGTGAACTGCCGTGTGAGTACCGGACAAAGAGCAAATACTCCCATATCCGCGAGCGCGGCGGAGATCCCGGATTGATCCCGCGAGGCGGCGCAAGCAATGAGCCTTTCCGAAGCACTACGAACGACGCCAACTTCTGGGAGCGCCCAGTGCTCCATAAATTGCGTCTCAATCGCCTCCTCTTCTTCTGCTTCGTCGATCTGATCTCCGTCGCCAACTCCGACACGCAAACGGATCTTAAATGCGCACCACATCGCAAAAAAGGTGGACAGGATCGCTGCTGAACGAGTGCCCTTCTTACTCAGCTGCTCGCTAAGCCCGACAACCTGCCCGAATGCTTCTACTGCTGCGCACAATTCAGGTTCACTCATGGACTTGCTTCTTTCCAACCCTCGCTGTTGCTCGATATAACCAGTTGCATCAAAGAAGAAGGTGGCCGCATTTCGCGAGAAGCAACGCAGCCCAGAGCTCAAAAGAAAT
>CAZQDD010000162.1:0-2302 GCA_964591805.1 uncultured Acidobacteriaceae bacterium
TCTTGGCATAAATATACTTGACTATTCCAATATGAACAACGATACTTGTAGTGGCGTGACAGGCCGGCCGGTAATTCTGAAGGCGGCAGAACGAGCTGGAATCGCTCTGCGCGACGCTGAAGTATTCTGTGACGCGCTTGAGGCTATGGGGTACGTGTGCGTTCCCAGGAAACCCATGGATAAGACGCCGGATGAAGTGTACTGCTGGGGAGGCGGTGATCCTAACGTGGTCGATCTTGTGTTTGTTGGGATGTCAGAACAGGAAACTGCGCAAGAGGCAGCGGTGAAACACCTCCCCGCTTCCGAAACTCAAGGAATCGGTTCATAACGATCCATGCTCTTCGCCTTACTTCTGCGGTTTCGGACCACGCTATGTGTGCGGTGTCTCCATGGCGGCTTGCCGTCGAACGGCTGCTAATGTAGTTCAGGTATGGTTTGTCGATGTTAAGTACCCGGCGCAATTCGTTCCAGCCCCTTCCCCTGTCACTCTCGTTTGGAGATTCGAGGCGGTGGCGCAGAATCTCGATTGCGCGTCCGCAGTTTTCCAGAACTACTCCGGGAACCTCTAGCGTGTATGTCAAGGCATACATCGCATCCCATAGCGGTGGTTCTGCCATTAATAACTCCAGCACCGTAATAAGGCCCGTAGCAGGGCCAACTCCAAGGGAAAAGGCGCTACACAGATTGTTGAGCGATGCGTCACTGGGGAGCATACGCTTAGTCACCCCGTCGGGAAGGGTGAGAGTATCAAACAGCATGGTCAGGCCTATCCCGTTAAAGAAGGACACCATACCAATCAGCGCGCGCGTAATCTTGTACGCGTGCGGTATGATCGCGTCCACAAGTTCTGGCCTAAACGGTTCGATATCGCATGATACGTTAATTTTCCCGCTACTGATCTCGATCTCCACAGAGAAGCGGTCTAGGTTTCGGTTTCGATCAAGCCCCAAGACGGGGGGAATCCCGTGCACCTCGATGTTGCTGATTTCAGGAAGAACCCGCCCGGAGAATTTAACGATAGCCATATATGGCATTATATGAGCATGAAGCCCAGCTCGGAGATTATCGAAGGCCCGGAAGCGGTGGCGCGATTCGATGCGCTGGTGCGAAGGGTGCTGTCCGTGCCACATGCAGAGATCATGCGGCGCGAAGAGAAATACAAGAGGCAATCGCTTGCGAATCCGAATCGGCGCGGCCCCAAGCCGAAGGCGAAGGTGAAGTGAAACTCTGCACCTAGCGATGTTTAGTCGCTATCTCGTCTAGGTCCGCGTGGGAGTCGTGGCAGGCGTCCCTTAGAAGGCTTCCTCTGGGCGCGGCCCCTCTTCCGTCTTCCCGGTCAATTCGGCATAGGTCAGGCGCTTGCCGACGATCTTGCGAACCAGATAACTAAATCGGTCTGCATCGCTCATTGGATTGCGATTGTTATAACGGAAAGCTTGCTCGTCCACGTAGCGAAAAAGATGAAAAGGTTCGACGCTCACATAGGTACCGTGAATGCCGCGCTTCAACAGACTCCAGAAATTCTCCATGCCATTAGTGTGGATGTTGCCATCCACGTAAGCTTCAAGGTGATTGATAACGTTGTGGCTATATTCATCGTCCATGCGCCACTGACCAGCCCATTCATCGGAGAACACCTGAGTGCCCTGTTCCACGTTGGCGCGGACGATTGGCTGCATAGTGTTCTTTGTGCGGTCGGGAATCACGGTGGCGCGAATGGTCTTGCCACGTTCAAGCATTCCCATGACGATGGTTTTGCCGCATTTCTGGCCCATCGTGATCTGCATACGACGCTTGCGGCTCTTGTGCATGTTGCGGGCTTTTCCGCCGATGTAGGTTTCGTCCACCTCGACTTCGCCGCTGAGGGTTCCGCCGGTAAGTTCATCCTGCATGGCAAGTCGAACGCGATGGAGCAAAAACCATGCGGTCTTTTGGGTTATGCCAAGCGCCCGAGAGAGTTCCCAGGACGAAACACCGTTGCGGTTGCTCGCCACCAACCACATGGCGGTGAGCCACTTGTCGAGGCCGATAGGGGAGTCTTCCATGATGGTTCCGGTCTTGAGAGAGAACTGGCGGCGTGAATGGCGATTCGTACACTGCCACCGATTGTGCTTTGGCTGAAAGGTGACTTTATCGCTACCACAGGTGGGGCAGTGAACGCCATTGGCCCAGCGACGTGGAACCACGTACTCCCGGCAGTTATCGGGATCGGCGAAGTAGATGACGGCTTCTTGAAGAGTAGTAGGTTCCATGGCTTAAGTGTGCCATAGTTTCACGGAATAGTCAAGTATATTTATGCCCC
>CAZQDD010000163.1:0-2297 GCA_964591805.1 uncultured Acidobacteriaceae bacterium
GGCATTCCGCGTTGGATGACGCAAGCCGAGCGCTGTCTCTCGATGGAGATCGGTGATCCAGTCGTCGAGGTGCGCGCGTTAGCAGAACTCCGTACGCTGCTTGATGGTTTAAAGTCTCCGTGAGCGCGTTTTCAGAAACGCGGACTTCATTTCAGGAGACATCGTGATGAAGAAGACCCAACCATTGCCGCGGCAATTGTCATTGCTGCCGCAATTCGACGACCCAATCCCGTTTACTGTGGAGAAACGGCGAGAACTGGAGCAGGTCTTAGCGGACCTCTTACTGAGCGTTGCCGAAGCTGACGAGCCACCAGAAGGGAGGAGACTACCTTGAGTAAGATCACACCGGATCATCTCTGCCGCCGCGCTGTAGTATACGTTCGGCAGTCCACGCCCATACAGGTTATGCACAATCTCGAAAGCCAGCGCCGTCAATACGGGCTCGCCGACTATGCCCGCGGCCTTGGCTTCAATGACGTCGTTACTATTGATGACGACCTCGGGAAATCGGGATCGGGTTTGGTCGAACGCCCCGGCTTTCAACGCTTGGTCGCGGAGGTTTGTGGCGGTCAAATCGGAGCAGTACTCTGCATTGAAGCCTCGCGCCTGGCGCGGAATGGCCGGGACTGGCATCATCTAATCGAGCTGTGTGGACTCGTCGGCACTATCGTGATCGATCCGGAAGGAGTGTATGATCCGCGTTCGCCGAATGATCGATTACTCCTTGGTTTGAAGGGGACAATGAATGAGTTCGAGCTTCATTTGCTCCGCCAGAGATCGATCGAGGCTATGCGCCAAAAAGCCCGCCGCGGCGAATTCCAATGTAATTTGCCAGCAGGGTACTGTTGGGCTCCCAGCGGTGAAATCGAGACTGATCCCGATCGCCGAGTGCAACAGGCAATCCGCTCAGTGTTCGAGCGCTTCGCGGCTCTTGGCAGCGCTCGTCAGGTCCTGATAAAGTTTCGGAGCCAAGGGATCCAATTGCCAGTTCATCACCCTGATGCGTCAGGTTCAAAAACAGAGTGGAGATCCCCGGTGTACCACGCGATCCTCCAGGTCCTAGTCAACCCCGTCTTCGCGGGCGCATACGCGTTTGGGAAGACGGAATCTCGAACCACGGTTGTGGATGGGAGAGCGAAGAAGACAGTCGGCCACCGAAAGCCCATCGAGGAATGGGGCGTTCTGATAAAGGACCACCATACAGGCTATATCACGTGGGATCAGTTTGAACGAAATCAGACAATCCTTAGTGAGAACAACTTCATGCGTACGGGGAGTAATCGGAAAGCTGGCCGCGGGGGCCACGGATTGTTGACCGGCCTTCTAAGGTGCCGCCGGTGTGGCCGCATGCTGTACACCTACTACAGTGGACGTGGCGATCTCGTGCGTTACATGTGCAGGGGACTAAGGATCGTTCACGGAGGACAGTCGTGCATCTCCTTCGCTGGGACCAAGCCGGAACAGCGGGTTGTAGCTGAGATACTCCGGGCTGTCGGCGCGAGCGCAGTCGAAGCTGCTCTTCAGGCAGCAAAGCGTGCCGTAAATCAGGAACAAGCGAGGTTACAAGCCCTTTCGCTCCAACTGGAGCAAGCGCGATATCAGGCGCGCCTCGCCGAGCGGCGCTACGAATCCGCCGATCCCGAGAATCGCCTGGTGACAGGCGAGTTGGAGGCTCGATGGAATGCGGCGCTGCGCGATGTCGCCGATCTTGAGGAAGGTCTTCGCACCGTTGAGAGAACGGTTAATGCGGCGCCAATCCCAGATCAGTCTTCACTGATGCGGCTCGCGGATGACTTGGAGTCAGCTTGGAGCGCGCCGGGGACGGATCTACGCCTCAAACAAAGGATAGTGCGAACCCTCATCGAGGAGATCGTTGTCGATGTCGACCAACCGGCCAACCAGGTCGTCATGCTGATCCACTGGTCGGGCGGACGTCACACAGAGCTGCACATCACCAAACCGAAGACAGGCGAGCACGGCCATAAAACCGCCACCGAAGCCGTGGAAGTAGTGAAACAAATGGCCGGCCAATATCCCGACGATGTCATCGCCGGTACGCTCAACCGGCTCGGGTTCTCAACAGGCTATGGCAATACCTGGAAGAAGCACTTGGTGTGTTCTCTGCGGAGTAAGCTCGACTTGCCGACCTACGACCCGAACAACAAGCAGGCGCAGGGCACGCTCACCGCTGAACAAGCCGCTGAGCAGCTCGGCGTAAGCATGCGAACCGTACGGGAACTGCTTCGCACCCACGTACTGGCGGGGAAACAAGTGGTCAAATTCGCGCCCTGGCAGAT
>CAZQDD010000164.1:0-2293 GCA_964591805.1 uncultured Acidobacteriaceae bacterium
GCGCCGTCCTCACCCCCGCGCAGATCGCCGAGTCCTTCTCGCTAGAGCGCCAATTGCGCAATGTAGACAAGATCTTCGCGAGGGTGTTTCCGGAGGCGGGGTAAGGCGGACGAGTGAGAGTAGAAGCGCGCCCATCCCCTTTTGTTTTTCTCTTTTGTCATTGAGTCCGGGACTTCGGCTCACGCGCCGTCACAAACAGTCCATTCCAAAGCCGAGCGGGACGCGCACGAGCGTCCCGTGAATACTGTGCGGCTCCCAGGATGCGCTTTTCATATGGCACCAGCGGGCAAGAATGTCACTTTCAATGGCGTTGAAAACCCAGTCCCCAGAAATTCCCGACTGCGAAGCAAGAGCGTCGACGGAAACAAATGCATCCTCTCGGCGCCCCTTGACGGAGGCCTTCAGGGCCGCTGCCAGCTTCGCGACCCGCTGGACGACATCGGGAGCGGAGCGGCGTCCGGTTACCTCAAGCGCACTGCACCACCCGGGCCCGGTGAGTCGGAATTGTGCGGCGCCGATTCCATCAAGGCGTTCTATCAAATGCCTGCCTGAAAGCTCCTCCCAGGTGGTGGGCTTGATCTCGGCGAAAGGCGGGCAGTCAACGTCGAATAGGACCTTGTCTATTGCCTGTTCGCCCAGTTGGGCCAGTGTCAATTCCAGAGCCCGATTCAGGTCCTTAAGACGCGCCCCCCTGGAAAGGGTCATGGCGCACCCGCTACGGCCGCCACGTCCCAAGCTCGACCGGTGGCCCTATCACCTTGTTTGCAATCGCGCGCAACTCGGGGTCCGCGCTGTGTATCATCTCAAGTAATTCAGGGTGCTCTCGCCTGAGGGACTCCTTGAGCTCAAAGTCCAGCGACGCTGGACCGAACTCGGCCTCCGCTATCTTGTCGTTATTCCAGTCGGGCTGCCGTGCATCCGCCGACGGACCCTTCACGTCAAAGTGCAGCTTCATCGCGATGCACCACCCGCCAAAGTGCGACTCATCCGTATAGTCGGTTGCAGCAAGCTTTGCGATCTCCACTTGCTGCGGCGTGGGTTTCACGGGGTAGACCAAAAGGTAGGATGGCCCAATGCCGGTGACGCCATAAACGTTGCAACCGCCGGCGCACGTCTCTCCTGCCTCGGAGAGGTCCGCAAGAATCTCCCGAAATGGGGCCGGGCGGTCAATGACGAACTCCACTTCGCTCAGCCTCTGCCGCGGATGGAGCCTGGATTGGCGGTTGTCGAGGCCGTACGCGACCCTCGCCTCGTAAAGGTTCTTTGCGGTCTCACGTGAGTACACATCTTCAATTCGCGCCCAGACTCCTAGCGCGGCCTGGTACTCCACCAAACCGTGCAGGTATTTGGCGGGCTCCGGCGCCCAGAACTTCTCGGGTGCGCCGACCCGCTTGGAGACATCCTCCCGCAGCATGCCAAGCTGGAACGTCTTCACCTGCGCGACGGCAGAGCAAGACACGGCGAGTAGGACGACGAGGGCACTCTTAATCATGACGCCTCCACCGCGAGAGCAAAACCGCGCGAACCGCGGCGAAACCAGCGACACTACCACGTCCATAATTGCACCGGATCTGGCGAAACGCAAGTGTTGACGCCGACCTCTGTAGATGGCGGCAGCGCAGTTGCGATCGGACGGAGATGACCAAGAAAGTCGAACGCGTCCCTTTGGCTCGCCGTCCAAACACCTCCCCGGCGCGTCCTTTAAGAGTTGGTACCGTCTAGTTTATGCCTCATCCTCCACACCCCCCGCCTCCAGAAAGCCGCGCGGCAAAAATGCTGCGGGAAGTCTTCGAGTCCGGACGCCCGCTCACCTATGTCCGTTCCGCCGAAGAGCAGCGGGTCTCGAGCGTCCTGCGCGATGTGGGCCTGCGGCTGCTCCCCTCCACACCCGTCCCCGTCTGGACCTGGAGCCTCACTTCGGGAATGTCGTCCGATGTCGAAGGATCGATCGCCGGCACTCACGATCCTCGCGCCGCGCTCGACTTCATCGTCAAGCACGAAGCCGCCGGCATCTTCCACCTCAAGGACTTTCATGAGCCGCTGCGCGGGTCTCCCGAAATCCGCCGCCGTTTCCGCGACCTCTACGAGAGTTGTCTCGACCGCCGCAAGTTCGTCGTTGTTAGTTCCCCTGTGCGGTCCATTCCCGAGGAGCTCGAACGCAGCGTCATGTTCGTCGATTTGCGCTCGCCCGACCGCATCGAGCTGGCGGCGCTATTGCGCGATGAGATCTCGAAGCTACCGGCGGACGACGGCAACAGCGATGTGAGCGACGAAGTCATCCTGCAACTGGCGG
>CAZQDD010000165.1:0-2270 GCA_964591805.1 uncultured Acidobacteriaceae bacterium
AGCGATATTCGCTATTATCGGCCACTGTTTTCCGGCAGCGAAGCCCTAGCGGTGCGCAAGTTGGCCGCGGAAGGGGCGGCATTTGCGCGCTTCCATTTCGCACGTCGAGCCGTGAGACGCCGAACCCACGGATGTGGCCACCGCCGGATTCCGCGGGCTGTCGAACTGCGCGTTCTGAACCGTTCACTGGCCCGGCTCCAATCGCGTCATCCAAATATCCAGGTGATACTCGTCGAGGTTGGTGACGATCTTGTCCCTGGCGACGCATACCTCCATGTCATTCGGCGCGGAGATGCCCGCGTACATTCGGTGGCTGTAATGAAAATGCTGAATGGGAAACGGATCGCCCAGGGGCCGTTTGGTTGCCGGATCCAGCCGCAGCGCCCAAATGCACGTAAAGCCATCGCGGTTCGAGGCGAAGTACATGGTGTTTCCGTCCGGAGAGAACTGCTCGTGGTGATCGTGGTATTCGCCGCTGGTGATCTCGATCCAGTGGTTCTGTCCGGCGGGAACGAAATTCTCGACTGGCGTTATATAGATGCGGAAACGGTGGGCGCCGGTCTGCACCAGGAACGACATCCACTTGTCATCCCACGAATAGTAGGCGTTCCACAAAGCGTGTTGTGGGTCGCTCAACACGATGGCGAACTTGCCGGTCGCAACATCCACCAGCGCAATTTGGCCCACGCCATAGCGAGAGGAACCTCGCTGCGTCAGTACTCGTTTGCCATCGGAGGAAAAGCCCCTTGGAGTTCCACAATCCTCGCAGACGCGCCGGGGCGGGCCGCCGCTGGACGAAATGAGGTAGAGGTCAGGCGCCGACTCGCCCCGCCGCCACAAGTTATAGGCAACATGCGAGCCATCCGGAGAGATCATCGGAGGCGTGCCAAACTGAACGAACGGCGCCGGATCCAACTGAGTTTCTCGCCCCGTCGCCAGATTTTTCACAGCCAGGCTGCGGTCGGCGAAGTAAGCGACCATCCGGCCGTCGCGGGAAAGCGAGGGGGAGTCGTCGCGGATCGCCTCCACCTGAGTCAAGCCGTGGGGGTCGCCGGTTACGCGCGCGCGGTCGGTGTCGGTCGGCACGGTCCAGAGGTTTGTGTTATATGAGGTTGCATTCTCGAAAGCCATGCGGCCGTCGATCGAGATGCTGGGCGGCCCGGCTGAGCCCATGGCGGCGACGATCTGCTCGGGTTCGGACGACATTTTTCCATCGCCGTTGACCGCAACTCGGAACAGGTCGCTAGAGTGACCGCCCTGGCGGCCGAAGACGACCCACTGCCGGCCGGAATCCTTGTCGCGCATCCAGGCAAATGGCGTCGGAGCGTAGCTTGAGCCCTGCAACGATGGTGGAGTCACCTCTCCCAATTTCCCGGCCGGGATCGAGATCGTCCACCATCGCGCGAGATCCTGTTCATCCCGTCCGTCTCGAGACATCAGCGCAAGAACCATGCTTCCATCGGGTGAAACGACAGGGGAACGAACCAGGCGCGCCTCTGGCTGGATGACAAAAGGGGTTCCTCCCATGCGAGGCACCGCGAAAAGGTGGTACCAGCCCTCCTGCATACGTATGAACAGGATCAGAGATCCGCCCGCGGCATAGAGCGGGCCGACGCCGTCCGCGGCGACCAGACGCGAGTCTCCGCCGAGGGCCGAAACCTCATAAATGTCGCCATGTGCCCCATATGCGATTTCCGTTCCGTCCGGAGAGAAGACCGGGAAAGAGGCTCCCTCCTTTTCATGCGTGATCTGGATGGGTTGGCCGCCGGCGATCTGCTGGACCCAGATGTCCGGGTTCGGCCCGCCCACCAACGACAAGTAGGCAAACATCTTTCCGTCCGGCGAGATCGTCGGGCCGAACGAAACGCCATTTGCAGTCAGCCTGGTGAATACCCGCTGCACCGGTTTCTGCGGTCTTGAACTCCGCCAGAGCGCGCTGCCGGCCACCGCCAGCAGAAGCACGGCTGCGCTCAAGCCATATATCGTTGTCTTCCGGCCGCGAATCGCCCCTGGAAGCTGCACCGTCGCCAACTTCCCCGAGTCCGATTCCTCCTTCAGTTCTTCCAGGGCGACCTTCAGATCGGCCATATGCTGGAAACGGCGCTCCGGATCTTTCCGCAAACATCGCATCACGACGCGCTCGAGTTCCCTGGGAATGCGCGAGTCGATCTCGGTGAGCGGCTTCGGCTCCTGATGGAGAATCGCCGCCAGCGTCGACATGCGGTTGGCGCCCTGGAAGGCGCGGCGGCCGCTGAGCATCTCATACAGCA
>CAZQDD010000166.1:0-2256 GCA_964591805.1 uncultured Acidobacteriaceae bacterium
GGGCCACACCCCGCAATCCCTAAGCCGCGCCTTCGCCATGCACCGCCAGTTCATCCGAACCGGCGATATGGGCGGAATCAAGTGGGAGGATTGGGCGTAGGGAGGGCGGAAATCATTCAGGATTGCGTTGCTTGATGCGTTCGATAAGCCGATCTGTGACAGAGTCCAGGCTGAGAAGCGTGAAGTCCGCCTTCTCCTTTGCGACGGCGTGGGCGACCGCAACTTTGTCGATTCGCTTGTCCCCGCCGCGACGCGTAAGGTCCTCAAAGGGCCCCCATTTGAGCGTCTCACCGGTTCGGGGGTGGGTGGCCTGTATCGCACGATTCAGCAAGTCTTCAGGCACGTAGTTCTCGATGGTTCGTCCGTCGGTGACCCATGCGAGACACGAGTCTTTCTCAAACTCGCTAATGATTCGCTGCTTCGTCTGATTCAGGGCCGCACCCTCCGCCGCGCGGTCACTATCCATCACGATGCACGCGTCTCTGTTCAGTCGGGCCAAGTGGATAAACTCGCTTAGGCTAGAATCCTCGCCGGAGGTTGACGGCTCATCGTAGGAAAGGTGCGAAAGCAGCCGCCCGCCGTAGAACATTATCGCGTAATGCAGACCTTCTACGAGTTCGGGGGCCCTGCCCGCAATCCAATGATTTATGTAAACACGATCCGACGGCCCCTCCACCCAGATCACATAATTCGCCTGCAGCAGATCGCTGGGCCTATAACCAAGATCAAGAAGAATGGCGTGCTTGTCGGACGCACGTGACGCGAGCTCGCACCTGGTGTGCCCGGCCTCAAGCCAGCACCTATAAGTACTCACACCTGGTAGGTCGATGAAAGCGTTGGAATGCGATGCTATCAGATACTGATTCTTGGTGTTCTCTGCTATGTATCGCGCGAACTTCCTCTGCAGCTCAGGGTGTAAGTGGATCTCAGGTTCTTCCACGCAAAAGGCGACGTTATCGACGACGGTGACGGCTGACGCCAGTATGATTAGTTCATGTATGCCGGTGCCGAGGGATTGAAGTGGGAGCAGCTTCTTGTCGATCGTTACATATATTTCATCCTTCTCTGCTGGTATCTCGATTTGTGCCTCCGAATTCCCTAGTACGGTTCGCACAAATCCGACGATCTTCGCGAACCGGTGCTTGCTCGCCTCGTATTGGGGCAGTTCCGGCGACTGCAGCCGGCGAAGCTCCTGGATCAGTCCCGCGCCAGACAATTCGTCTTCGCCGGACTTGGCAATTCGCCGAAAGGCGTCAATGAAACGAACCGTCAACTGCGGCCTCACCATTTCATGCAGCTTTAGCGCAATATCCGTCGCCCGTTTATCCTCCGTGCCCTGGGTATACCCACACATGGCACCGGTGAGTCGATTGGTCGCCAGGGCATCGCAGTGCTGCTTGATGCTCTTCTGCCAGCGGGAGAGGCTTTCGGCTGTCGGTTCGCTTGGGCTCGGGATCTTATAGTCAAACCACAGGGCTTCGCCGAACGCCGAGAACTTTACCTGCGCCTTTGCGAACGCCTCGGCCATCTGGGAGTAGGTGAGGCCCGAGAAGCCGCCTTTCTTGACTCGGACACCCACGGTGATCCCCCGGGCGGTGTCGCCTAAACAGTAGTCGAGCTGGTCCAACTTCGGGGGCTGCTGGATCTGGCGCGAGCCCTTAAGGAACTCTGGGAGACACCTCACAAACCTCAGGACGTTCGACTTGCCGCAGTTGTTCTTGCCAATGAAGACGTTGATCTTGGACAGCTCGTCTATCCGAACAGCACTTTCGGATGCGAAACTGCGGTAACCAGAGATTCCGATTCCATCAATCATGACCGCACGCTGACACCGACTTCAAGTTACAGCAAATCGGAGATAACGGCAACGGTCGGCCTGTGAGCTCTGTGAGCTGTCGGCCTGTGAGCCATGTCCGCCTGAGGTGAGTGACGTACGACGTCAAGTGCCGGAGCAAGAAAAGCGCGGCAAAGGGCGCGGCAAAAGGGGACGGCAAAAGGGGGGACGGCAAAAGGGGACAGCCTGATCCGCAGCTCACGCGCAAGACCTAGGCCGAGGACGACAGCAAGTCAAAACAAACGCTATGATTGAAGCGATGGCAACGGTCCGCATTACGGAAGCCGAACTCGCTCGCGACATCCATGCCGTGCTGGCCCAGGTCCAGGAAGGCATCGAGGTGATCGTGGAGCAGCCCATCGTCCCGAGCCGCCCGGGGGACAGCCTGATCTGCGGCACCGCCCGGCTGGCCTCACGCTGTC
>CAZQDD010000167.1:0-2202 GCA_964591805.1 uncultured Acidobacteriaceae bacterium
CCCCGTCAAAAACTTAGTCGAACATCTCCGCCCGACTCGCTGGGGAAGTCCCGTCTGACTGTGCGGCGGGACTGGCTTGAAGAACGGATGCTGGATGAACTCAAGAACCACGTTCTGCAAAGCGACGCGGTCGAGTACGTTCTCGATCAATTCGGCAAGCATGTTAGGGATGCGTTCGCGGATCTTTCCAACCAAATGGCACACATACGGGAGCGCAAGCAGAAACTCGAAGGGGAACTCCGCAGGCTGGCTGCAACCGCCGCCGAAACTGGACCGTCGGCGTTCCTCATCGAAGCGATCAATGAGCGCGAGAAGCAATTGCGGGAACTCTCCGACCAGCTTCTGGCAGGAGGAGCCAACTCTGTTGACGCTCAGCTCTCAGATATCCGCGACTACATTATGGGAAAGATGGGAGACCTTCGCGCTCTATTGGTCGGCGATCCAGCACCAGCGCGGAAAAAGCTACTCAAGCATGTTTCGGAAATCCGCATGATGCCCCAGCAGGCCGGGGATGGCAAGGGGCACTACGTTGCGAAGGGAGAGTGGAAGCTGCTTGGGAATGAGCAAGATGCACTGTCAGCGCTGGAATCGGCCGACCGGGAAATTCGTGTGGTTGCGGGGGCTGGATTTGAACCAGCGACCTTTGGGTTATGAGCGGCGTTTTTTCCGGGCAAGCAATTGACAACAGGGTACGGGTGGAAACCGTGAGAAACCTTCGGAAACGGTCAGAAACCACAGTTTGGGAACCGTGTGGGGTCTGGCCCAAAGAGATGTAGTTCGTGTCTCGATAGCAGCGAATATCATCTCCTCGACCCATGCACGATTCTCCGAAACCGCCTGTAGAGGAGAATCCGCCATGACTTCAGAGTCAATCGTAACAAGCCTGTCCACTTCAGAGATCGACAATCTTCCTGAGAAACCACCGCGCTCAAAGCTCGAACCCCATCGCGAACTGATCCGCGAGCTACGACGCAAGGGGCGGACGTACCGCGAGGTTGCGCACCTCTTTGAGGAGCGCCTTGGCTTGTACGTTGCGCCGAGCACTCTGCATTCCTTTGTGAAGGTCCGCGCCAAGCATCGCAAGCGCACACAATTCGAACTGCCGCCAATCCAGCTTGCTACGGCAGAGTCGCCGGTGCTTGACCGCGTTAGCGCCTTCAAAGCAAAGCCAGTGGTGCGGACTGCGAAGCCTGCCCGCTTTGTTTTCCGTGAGAACGAACCTTTGACCTTGACAAGCAACGGAGGTGAGCAATGACGGCGTATTCAAAGCGTGTTGTCTTTACCATGGGCGGCAAAGGCGGAGTCGGCAAAACCGGCGTCATGGTTGCCCTGGCCGAGTGGTTCGCCACGAATGAAATTCCGGTCACCCTGCTCGATCTCGATACGGAGAATAAGGCGCGCGGCTCGCTGAAGCACTTTTTCAACGGAACGGTGACCAAGGTCAACATTCACACTCCGGCAGGTCTCGACGCCTTTGTCGATCACCTTGACGGCGGTACTCCCATCATCCTTGCCGACATGGGGGCGGGTGCCGGGCAGGTTGCCGCCGATTGGTTCGAGTCGATGTACGAGGACGTAGCCGCGATGGGTGTCCGCTTCACAGCGGTCGGCGTGGTCACACCGGACCCGGCCAGCGTCGAAAGCGTCCTGGCCTGGGCCAGCCGGTTACAGGATCGCGTCGAATACGTCGTCGTCGAGAACGCAACCAGCGCCCTCGCGGATTTCACATACTGGAGGTCCACCGAACAGGCGAGTCGTTTCCGCGAAGCCTTTTCGCCGGAAATCTTGCAAATGGAATTCCGGCTCGCTGAACTTGAAAACCCGATCAGGCAGCATGGAATTCAACTGGGACAGGTTGCGGATCGCAAGGCTGATATTGACGAGTTGAAAAGAGCATCGCTCGTCATGCGCGCGCAGAGCTATCGGCGGCGGCTCTTCTCCGAATTCGACCGTACAAGGCAGGTGTTTCTGCCATGAGCACGAATCCAGTCGATTCCCAACTTGCCCTCATCGCAGCGGGAGAGCCGACGCTCTTCGACTCTCTCGCCCGGCTTGTGCCGGATGAGTTGCAGGCAGAGTATTACCGCGTTCTTGCTCACACTCGCTCACTCAGTCCCGACGATGAAATGTTGCGTATTCTGGAAGCAATGGGCATTCTGGCCCTGCTCACCCGCCACACGCCAAAAGACATTGCCGATGAGC
>CAZQDD010000168.1:0-2202 GCA_964591805.1 uncultured Acidobacteriaceae bacterium
TGTCAAGTATTTAATTCGTTTCGCCTTCTGGACTCTCTTCGTCCGATTCGTCTTCATCGCCATTTTCTTCGTCTTCTTCGTCGTCGTCGAAGAGTCCTTCGAGGCCACCCTTGACGTGCTCTGTGGTGATGTTTGTGACTCCGCCTTCGTTGTAGTTCACGCAGATTTTTCCGGTGAACTTTCCAGCCACGCACTCGTCGTGAATGGCAACCAGAGCCTCGGCCACTTGGTCCTGATTTTCAGGCACTATGACCTTGCGATTAGTGGCGAACTCTTCATCTCGAACTACGTTTAATTCTGATGCCAGCATTGTTTCTCCTTATGAGGTTGATTGAACGGCTCTTACTTGCCCACTCTGCGAGCCTTTTTGCTCCATATGGCCCGGTTTCGAGTGGACGTTTGGACGGCCTCCACCTTTGCCTTGGCCCTTACTTTCGTCGGGTGGAGGATCAAGTCCTAGTTCGTGCTGCTTCTTTGCCAACATAGCCGTCACTTCGAGTTTCCAAGATGCGTCCTCGATTTGTTCAGCCTTCCACAGTTCCTTTTCAGCCTCATAGCTCTTTACGCCGAGCTTCTCCATGTAGGTAGAAGTCGGAAGTTTGGCCTGTTTGCTGAACAAGTACATGTACACCATGCGCTCTTGCTGTTGAGTGATATTCAACAACTGCTCAGGAGTAGAAATCACGCCCATCTTATCGACAAACCACTTGGCACGCTCTCGCTTGTTGAACTTGCTTTCGCCGGTTTCAGGCTCACCGGGGAGCCGTCCAGGGACAAGAGACTCAGGATCGTTGTCGTATGTCTCAATCGCCACACCTGCCGGCCCTACCATGTCGATCAACTCGCTCACGGGAATGTACTGAGCAATGTTGTACTTGAGCATGTTGGCTTGCTTTCCATTCGCCCTGCCGATAGAGAGAGCAATACCTTTGGCGATGGGTCCAAGATTCTCAAGGAACTTCTCGAAGTTGTCGCCGCTCATGTTCATCTTCAACTCACGGAGAGAGGCAATGTCAGTCAGTCCGAGATTCTTCTTAATCTCCGCTTCAAGTACGTCGAGGTCTTTCCAGTTCTGATCTGTAGTCCTCTGGCCTTCAGGCAATACCGATTGCAGGGCTTTCTTGGGGTCGCCCTTCGTTCCGATGCGGACTCCCTGACCTTCGAGTAGCTTCAGCTTCGTCAACTGCTCAGGCTTGACTCCAGACTGGAAATCCCATCCCAACGGAGGATCGGTGTTCACCTTCACCGTCTGGTCGTTCAACGAAAGCAAATCGCGCCTTGCCCGCTCCAGACTTGCCACGCCATGAACCACGGAATGGCCGAACGGACTCCACGGAACATCGTTCACATCGACCTCGACCACGGGAATCTCACCGTGCCAGTCGAAAGCTGTATCGTCGTACATCGGGACCGGGCAAGTCGGGCTGGTGATGATAAGCCTCAACTGCGGATAGATGCGGCAGTCTTCCTCTGTTGCCTTTCTTGATTCCGGCAGTCCGTTGAATGGGTTCACCGACACCAACAAATCCCCCACAGAAGGAACCACATAGCCCCAGGACGAACCGGGAGTACCCATCTGAAGGGTTCTGCCGCTGCGGTTGATTCGCATGTCGCGTACCCAGGTTCTTCGGATTTCGCAGTAGCGACTAAGCCAGTCACCGGGAGCGCCAGTCTGACCGAACTTCCAGCGGTCGTAAAACGATAGCCTGTTCTCCGTCAGAGACGTTCCGTAAGTCTTCCAGTCGTATCGGGAGATGGGGTCTAGGTACTGCTGAAAGTCTTGGAAACGGGAGTGGGCCTCCCAGATCGGCATAGCCTCAATCGTCGTCACGGCGTAGGAGCCTTGCAGGTCGTTGTCGGAAGGCAACTGCTCAGGGAGCACGTCGAAGGGTCCGTAAACAGGGAAGCGAATCTTTCCCTTACCCCATCCTCCTTTGTCACGCGAATACTTCTGGCCCATGTACCCACGGCCCAACATGCCCCACTGGAGAGTACGGCGCATACTCCACAAGAAAGACGAGTCCCAGAAGACGTGTTTGAATACTCCGTTGTATGTGTCGGTGGTCTTCTTGAACTGTTCGGCCTTGGTTCCGAGAGTAGCAATCTGCGAAAGGTCTGCGATGGTTTCAACGAAGGTGCGAATGTCAGCCCAGATGTTGTTCGAGTGGACTTTGTTCTTCTGGTCCTGACCCATCAGGAGGC
>CAZQDD010000169.1:0-2193 GCA_964591805.1 uncultured Acidobacteriaceae bacterium
CGCATTGACTCGCGTTAAATCTTACTTTGCTGGACAGGTTGCCTCACGAGTAAAGTAACCCGATAATTCCCTACACAGACTTTATTGTTGAGAGTGGAAAGGGAAGAAAGTGAGGCTTTTGATGAGTTTTCAAGCAAAGCGAGAGTTGCTGGCGCGGGTAGCGCCACGCTATCGAGAAGCCGGCCGAGAACAGAAATCAGTTATTCTCGATGAGTTTATCGCATCTACCGGCTATGCCCGAAAATATGCCATCCGGGTGCTTACGTTGCCGGTCGTTCCGAGGATTGCACCTATCAGCAGACCCAGGAAGCCCGTCTATGGGGCCGAAGCTCAGTATGCACTACGGGTAGCTTGGGCTGCCTCCAATTACATTGGTTCCAAGCGCCTGGCACCTTTTCTTGAAGAATTGGTTGCTGTGTTGGAACGGCATGGACATCTCCGACTTTCTGAACGTATCCGGGAACAATTGGTTGGGATTAGTTCTGCAACTATAGACCGGATACTACGCCCTTTGAGAGAGAGGGACAGACCCAAAGGGATCAGTACGACGAGGTCCGGAACTTTACTTAAGAAGCGAGTGCCCGTTCGGACATTTGCCGACTGGAATGAGACAAAGCCGGGATTTTTCGAGGCGGATCTTGTGGCCCATTGTGGATGGAGTACGGAGGGGGCATATCTCAATACGCTGGTGCTAACCGATATTACCACAGGGTGGATCGAGTGCATTGCACTTTTGCATCGTAGCCAACATGCGGTGATCGAAGCCATCGAAACTGCACGGCAGTTGCTGCCGTTTCCGATATTGGGCTTTGACACGGACAATGGCAGTGAATTTTTGAATGGCGAGCTGCTGGCCTACTGCGAGAGGGAAGGGATCACATTTACAAGAGGCCGGGCTTACAAGAAAAACGACCAGTGCTTTGTTGAGCAGAAAAATGGAGCAGTCGTTAGACATCTGGTGGGCTATGATCGTTTTGAGGGGCAAAAGGCCTGGCTGCAACTGAGAGAGATCTACCGTGCCATACGGCTCTATGTGAACTTTTTCCAGCCCTCGATGAAGCTTCAGATAAAACACCGTGACGGGGCCAAGGTGCAGCGCATCTATGATCGGGCAAGGACACCCTTTCAGCGGGTGCGGGGTGCATTCAATGCGAGCGGAACTGGCGGAACTGAAAAACTGGATGAAATCTACAGGATTCTCGATCCTGTGCGACTGCTTGAGCAGATCGGTACATTGCAGGATGCACTATGGAGACATGCTGTTCTCAGAAATGGTCAGATCACTTCAGTACCCCGTGAGGTGAAAACAGCTCCTGAAGTGATGTTCAAAATAAATACGGTCAGTCTCTCAGTCCGCGACGGTGACACCGCCGACGGGGAGAGGAAGACACGAAAATACCATCGAACCAAAGAGCCTCGAAAACCACATGACTGGCGCACACGGAAAGACCCCTTCGAATCGGTCTGGGGCGAAGTTGTGCAATGGCTTGAAATCAATCCTGAAAGGACGGCTAAGGCAGTTCTCGATGAATTACTGGAGAAACATCCCGGGCAGTTTATTCCTGGACAACTGCGAACTCTACAGCGGCGTGTTCAGGTGTGGCGAGCCGAGACTATCCTTGGTTTTGACGATCACCACCTCCAAGAGGAGAAGTTCGGTGACGGTCTAACACCTCCCCAATTGGCAGTCATCGGGACTTCTCAGAAGGGGGCTCTGCCCCCTTGAACCCCCGGAGTTTACCGCTTTAAGGGGAATCAAAAGGGGCAGGAATGGAACAGGGCAGAACCGAAGTCCTGCCCCTTCGTCATCCCGCTCGTGTCGGCGCTCAGGTTGCTCTCCAGCATTGCCTTATCCTCCGCACGGGCATGATCATCATAACCGGGTCCCACGGAATTAAGGAGGGGCAGCAAATAAGATAAATATGTGGACGCCTGTACCATCGGTTGACGGGAAAGGACCAATTACACTGGAAACTGAGATTATCTGAGCACTGCTTCCTCCTGGTCGGATTCCCGGAATCAGTGGCTGCTTTCCCTCGGATTGGGTGGTCATAATCATCGAAATACGTGAGTAGGGAACCACAAACTGAAAAAATAGGAAGGGACCGAGGGGCTCCAGCGCTTTGCTCCCGGACTAAGTTGGGTAACATTTCCGGTGAGTCAGTAAGATCTTTGATGAGGTAACCATTTTTT
>CAZQDD010000170.1:0-2091 GCA_964591805.1 uncultured Acidobacteriaceae bacterium
GGTTCGAATAGGCGGACACCACGGCTATGCAACTACCGGAATGGGCACTCTCGAAGCTGGACGCGGCGAAAGACCAGGACCACGTCTTGGTGCGCGACGCGCTGAAGTTGTTGGACGGTAGCCAGTCCGCCGTGGACCGATTCGCTCGGGAGAACGGCTTCGCCCTAGTTTCTGCATCGACGAACCTGGCATTCCGTGAAACCTACGAGCGAGTCCGAGCTGAATCGAAGATTAAGAAAGTGATGGTTATCGACCGGTCATCTGCTCGGCCCAAGGGTACAACTGGGTTCTTCAAAGCGCCTCCGCCGTTCTACCCCGATCTCCTCGCGAAGACGCCGCCGGAGGCCCGCGTCACCCTGGAACTGCGTCAGTACCTCCAGGACCGCACCGGCGACCCCGATTGGCCGCAAGAGGTGAATGAACCTCGTGTCGCCAGGCTGATCGTGAACCACCTAGAAAATGTTATCCGCGCTCATCAAAACCTCCGTGCCGCCGACAAGGAGCGGTTTTCCGACTCGGACCTTCGGACCATTCTCGGCTTTGCCGCCCTCGGGGTGCCGGAGGCGGCGTTCAAGACCCTGGATGCGCTCGACTATTGGAAGGTCGGTCTGATCCGCCACGAACTGCTGCAAGATCTAAAGGACCTTGCTCCTCAGGTCACGCAGCCGGTCTTGGAAAAACTAAGGAACGCGCCACCGCCGTTCTGCTGGCTGGCGGAACGTGACCCAGAAGAGGTTCTGCGAGCATTCTACATGTCGGCGATCCTGGTGCAGCATACCCCGTCATGGAGCCTTCTCCTTGCCAATGTGGACGCCTCCATGAAGCCTTACTCCGCCATCTCGGAGCCAGTCCTGGCCGAGTCCGCGCCTAAGTTGATTGAACTCGACGCGCAGCAGGCGGATAAGGACCTGACCGAAGTCGAACAAGCCCTGAGCCGGGAGAACCTTAGCTTTTTGCTGTTGGAGCAACTGAAGCTTCAGGAGCCGCAGGGGTTCCTCAACGTGCTGCAGCAAGAACGCCTCTCCGCGCTGTTTCGAAGTCTGGCGCTGCTGTTGGCCGTGGATAACCTCCTCGGCAACAGTCCAGGCATCGAGGCACACAAAAAGATCATGCAACTGCTGGATGGCGAGGCGCGGGGCAAGGACGTTCCATTCGCGGCCAAACGCGCACAACCCGCCTGGCAGAAGCTTACGGAGGCGTACCTGCTCGTTGGTAGAATTCACGATCTGCGAGTCGACCTCGCCAGCGTGTTCAAAGAGCTGACCGTCACTCCGACTGACGAGCTGACCATCAAGCACTTCTTCACCTGGTGGAACAAGAAGAAGCTGAACCGGCTGGAATACTACCTATCGCGCCTGGAGAGACTGGCGGAAGGCACGGACCTGCTGCCCCGGCCCGCCGAGACAATGCCGTCGACGTTTGAAGCCGCTCTCCTTCGCATTCGGCAGCAAGTGCGGCTGAGTTCCACGCAGGTCCATGACAAACTTAAGCAACTCAACCTCAAGTTCCAGGATCTGGTGGCCAAGCAGTACCCCGCATGGGTGAAAGGCCAGAGCGACGTAATTCTGACCAGCCAGTTCCTCCAGCGATGTCTGAAGCCGATGTGGGATCCGCAGACGGGCAAGGCTGCGCTGTTCATCTTCGACGGCATGCGTTACGACATATGGGACGAGTTCTTGAAGCCCCGTCTGCTGGAGAGGATGGAACTCGTCAAGGACCACATCGGATGTTCCTTGCTGCCATCGGAGACCCACATCACCCGGAAGGCCATCAGCGCCGGGACGTTTCCCGACGAGTTCAACACCGACGAGGCCGAGGACAAACTCCTGAAGTCGGCGCTGCAACGAGACTTCAATCTGAAGTTGGAGCCGAAAACGCTGCCGCCGGATGGGGCCGGGACGGGCGAAACCGTCCGGTACCGCATCGGAAACCTGGATGTCTACATCTTCGAACTTTGCGACAAGGAACTCCACAAGATCCAACTGAAGCAGTTGCCCGATGGCCGCGAGGTTCCAGCCCGTCCGCTCTCGTTCATCTACGAGCAGCACATCCAGAACATCCTCGATACCGAGGTGATGAACGTCATGAAGA
>CAZQDD010000171.1:0-2066 GCA_964591805.1 uncultured Acidobacteriaceae bacterium
CAAGGAAGCGAAGCGAGAACTCGCCCTGCGCTTTCTTGTCGAGCGAGCGGATGACATCGCCCAGATCATCGACCTGTGTATTGGCGGCGCGGGCTCCCGCGCCGGTCTCAAGCGAGGCCGTGTCATGGCCGCTCATCACGCGCGTCATCACGCCGACTTTGAAGAACGAGATGAACTTTTCCTGTGCGTCGATCTCGCTACGTGCGGCGGAGGTCGATTTTGGCCGCCAGGTCGTCAAGAGAACGCTGTCGCAGTCAAGCGCCATCAATCCAGAGAACAGGCAGGGGCGCGATGCCTCCGGCGTGGTCTTCAGAGAAAACATCTGGACGTACCGGCGGCCAATGGTGAGATGGTCGCTGTGCCATGAAACCGGGCTGTTCACGATCTGGCGGTCCACGCCGTCATCGGCGCTCAGCGTGTACCCGGCTGCCCATTCTTCAAGATTGAAAAGATAACTGAAAAACTGGAAGATGGCGTTCTTGTCGAGCAGCTTCAATCCAAGTGAACCGCTGAGATGGCCTTCGAGCAGCGTGGCCGTCTTCTCAAGGTCTACCAGCATCCGCGTTGTGTCGGTACCGTGCTCCTTCGGCTTGCGCGACAACGCCGCTGCCTTCGGCGGCTCCAGCGTCAAACACCAATGCAGGTCGATGCGGCGGAAGCCCGCCGATTTGTCCAGAAAGGCCAGCCGGTCATCAACGAAAACCTGCGTGACAGGATTGCCGTACTGTGCTTTCTTGGGCAGATTGAAGCCGGACATGACACGCATGTATTGGTACAGGCATGCCCCTTCCGGCAGTCCGCGCAACGCGCCTTCAATCGTGCGCACCTGTGCTTCAAGTCCCTGATCGGTCACGCCTTCTTCATCGATACCGGCGAGCGAAAAGAGGCATCCATAGCCGCCGCCCTTCAGCGCGAAGATCCGGTCATTGACGAAGCGTGCAATCGGTACGATGCTGCACGCGGCTCCGGCCTTGGCAAACCACGGCGTGTATTTCAACTGCTCAGTGTTTACGCGGGTCATAGTAGGACCTCTGGCTCAAACTCAAGCCCCAAAGTTCGAACATCTTCGGATGTTTGCGGACGACGAGCCACGCGCCGATGGCGAGCGACGGGAAGGCGATCAGCGCCACGATGCGGAACCCAACGAGGAAAACCGTTACGCAGACGAAGACAATCGCCATCCATGCGCTGAGGTCCAATCCGAGCTTGGCTCGTGGCCTATTGAGCGCCTGATTGATTGGTAACGGCTCTCCTCGCTTGGTCATGGCCGCCTCCTACTGCATCGTCTGCCCGGTGAGCGAGCCAATCCAGCCAGCACCCCAGCCCAGCACGGCAGCGCCAAACAGCGCGCCGAATAGACCGGGAATCGCGTCCTGGAATCTTCCTGACATCATGCGGATTCCAGCGAAGATCAATCCGCCGAAGCAGATCACCGCGCCCGCATAGATGGCGAAGGTTTTGAAGGTATTCATCAGCGTGGTAGCGCCAGAGAAGTCCATCGTCCCTTGGGCATGGGCTACGCCGGCAAACGAGAGCGCAAGAAGGGTTGGAGCCATCACGCGGATGGACGAAAGGAGAGTGGTTTTGAGGGTTTGTCCCGACAGCCGGTTGGCGGACGGAATAAGCAGCCGATTACGACTGGCGTCGCGTCGGAATATGCGTTGGAATCGATTCACTTTGCACCTCCGCTGACTCGTGCGTCAGCATTAGCGCAAAGTTAGAGCGGTTCCGAGGCCGCGTCCAATGAATTCCAGGGAGACCATTATTCCATTTGGGAATAACGACCGGGTTTTGTGGGGGAGGATTGGCCTAGAATTTGTAGTCGCGGATGGTTTCCGGGGTTCCCACTCCACCCTTATATAAGGTTGCTTCCACGGCTGGACGCACCGTGACGCAGCAGGTGAAGCTGGTTCCGTCTGTCAACTCAATCTGGACGCGCGACCCGTCGCCGGTGTCGCGGTGAATCCTGAGCAACTGAATGGTCTTTCCTGCCACCTCCGGGCAGTCGACAAAATCGGTTTTCATGGGTTCTACCTCTACCTCCTTAAGAATCGTACCCCTTCCAC
>CAZQDD010000172.1:0-2011 GCA_964591805.1 uncultured Acidobacteriaceae bacterium
TCAGGAATTCATTCGCCGCTGCAATTCCCGAGGACTACTCCTGGTCGTCTCCCAATCGGCGCCACATCGACTCGGGCTTATACCTGCCGAGCATTCGCAAGGATGGTGTGGGTGAAATTGTAGTCGGCGTGGATTGCTCCGGCTCGATCAACCGTCGCCAGCTTGGACTTTTCCAGGATGAACTGAACTCCATCATCTCGGAGCGGAGGCCCCAGCGCGTGCATGTGCTCTATTTCGACACCCAGATTCACAAAGCCGATGTCTTTGATCAAGGCGAGCCGATTACACTCGAACCAGTGGGCGGCGGCGGGACCAGCTTCTGCCCCTGCTTTGAATACATCGAGGAGCATTGCATCCAGCCACAGGCACTCGTGGTCTTCACCGACCTTGAGGGTTCCTTCCCAGACGCCGCACCGAACCACCCAGTACTGTGGGCAGCCACCAAGGATCATCCGGCACCATTCGGTGAGGTGATTCCCATGGCTGCCGCATAGCCGCCTTCCTTTGAGTTTGGCGCGCGTCCGATCGGGCGCGCCGCCTCAAATGCGGCGATGAACCCGAATCATGTGCGATGTAGTGCTCCGGTTGTCCCTGCCAATCATTGCGTGCCTCTCTTGCAATAACAATAGTAGACATATTAAATCTATGTCTGCTATTGTTCTGGGCGGAGCGAGAGGAGCTACATGTTCAAGATGGCGTTTCGGGTTGTGTATCGCATCAATGGCCGATGTTCACGGCATCCCGCCTACAACCCTGTGAAGGACGAGCAAGAGGGCATCAAGGGTGGATGTAAAGAGTGTTACGCGCTTCTCATCGCTTATCGAGCGTATCTCGCATTTCGTGAAGCGATTAAGGAGTTCGAGACCGCGGTTCAACCTCTCATCACCAATAAGAAGGCGCGAGAAAACAGCGTATATGGCGATCACGCATCTGCACCGGAATCGTCTTCGCCTGTTGCGCGGTGGCGCACTTCCGAAAATGGCAATTTATTCGCTCCGGAGGTGCGTTCTGAATCACGCAAGTGAAAAAGATGAGCACTTTGTCGAACAAATACCGGGGAGAGGTATTGCAATCGCCCTTTTGCTTTCTCTTGTCTTCTGGACGTGCTTTGGGGCTGTCCTGTGGCGTTGCGGGGTAATCCGGTGGTAGCGCTGGCAATTCGGCCGGAGTAGGTCATAGTGTGCGCCCAATCATCCCGTCACACTCCTTGCATTCATTGAACATTTTTCTGCGAGAGGATCTTTTGGAATGGAATCAAAACAGTTTCTTGGAGTGAACAGCTGGAAGAGATGGACGGCCGTGTGGGTCGTGGTTCTGGTAATGTCGGTAACACTGGTTTCCCAGACCGCGCAGCGCCCCAACCGTATTACGCAGGAATTGACCTCTGGGCCGGTGGTGACACTCTCGGGAACCGTACATCCGCTGGTGCGGCAGGCGAATGACATGGGCGAGGTGAGTCCCAGCATGCGGCTGGAGTCGATGACGCTGAGCATTCCTCCGAGCGTGGCCGAGATGGCCGAACTGGATGCTCTCGTGGAGGCGCAGCAGAATCCGAAGTCGGCTCGGTATCACCAGTGGCTGACCCAGGAGGAGTTCGGTGCGCGTTTTGGACTGACAGGGGCGGACCTCAGGCAGGTGACGGGTTGGCTGGAGAGGCAGGGCTTCACGGTGAAGAACGTGGCGCCATCGCGCAACCTTATTACGTTCTCGGGAACAGCGGCGCAGGCGGAGTCAGCCTTCCGCACGCAGATTCATCAATACAGAATTGGCGCCGACACGCGGATCAGCAACGCCACGGAGATCTCGATTCCTCACGGGCTGGCCAACGTGGTGGCAGGGGTTGGCGGGTTGAGCGGCTTCCGCCCGAAGCCGCGGGCGGTCGTAAAACGTCTCGATCCCCAATTCACCTCGCAGTTCTCGGGAAATCACTTCCTGGCGCCGGGTGACTGGGCGACGATCTACAACGTCACATCGATCTACAACGCGGGCTACACCGGTACCGGAATGCATG
>CAZQDD010000173.1:0-2000 GCA_964591805.1 uncultured Acidobacteriaceae bacterium
ATCGCCTCCGCCATGCCCACCTATACCGATGCGGCCTATGCCAAGGGCGTCCCCATCTATTGCGGCGCCGACTCCATGGTGGCCGACGGCGGTCTGGCCACCATCGGAATCGACTATGTCCAGCTCGGCAAGCAGGTGGCCGCCCTGGTCCTGAAAGTGGCCGGCGGCACCTCGCCTTCCGCGCTCCCCTATGAGACTCTCAGCGACTACGCCAAGTTCGTGAACCTTCAGGCGGCCGAAAGGCTCAAGCTGCAGCTGAGCGCCGAGGTGCTCAAGAGCTACAAGGTGCTGGTCGAGAAGGACGGCACCAGCCGCTTCGGCAAATAGATCCTCCGGTATGTCTTATCTCGACATGTTGATATCCGCCCTGGGCCAGGGCACGGTGTACGCGCCCATGGCCTTGGGCGTCTTCATCGCGTTTCGCATCCTCAACACCCCCGATCTGACCATCGACGGCAGTTTCGTCTTCGGCATGACGGTTTGCGCCTTGGTCACGGTGGCCGGGCATCCCATCCTGGCCTTGTTCGCCGGCGCCCTGGCCGGCATGCTGGCGGGTCTGGTCACCGGCCTCTTGCAGACGAAGCTGCGCATCAACCCCATCCTGTCGGGCATCCTGACCATGACGGGCCTGTACACCGTCAACTACATGGTGTTGGGCGGACAGGCCAACCTCTATCTGCAGAGCATGGTGCCCAATAAGAACGGCGACCCCGTACCGATGGCCAGCCGGACGGTATACAAGATGTTCGCGGTCACCGGAAACGGCGATGTATCCGCCTTGCTGTTTTCTGCCCTGATCCTGGGGCTGTGCGTGGCGCTGCTGGCGGTCTTCTTCAAGACCAGGCTGGGGATCGCCATCCGGGCCACGGGGGACAACGAGGAGATGGTCCGTTCCTCGTCCATCAACGCCGATCTGACCCGCAGCATCGGGATCATGCTGGCCAACGGCCTGGTGGCGCTGTCCGGAGCCATGCTTTGCCAAGAGCAACGCTACGCCGACCTCGGCAACGGAAGCGGCATGCTGGTGGTAGGCCTGGCCTCGGTGATCATCGGACAGGCCCTCTTCGGCAGGCGAGGCGTCAGCGCGGGCCTCGTCTCCGCCGTCGTCGGCTCGGAAATCTATCGGATCATCCTGCAGGCGGCCTATCAGATCGACATGCCGAGCTACACGGTCAAGCTCCTGTCGGCCCTGATCGTCACCGTCGCTCTGGTGCTGCCGCTGATCAAGGAAAAATCCCTCGCGTGGAGCCGGAGGCGTTCGGGAGAAAGGGTCCGCTCGGAAGAGAGGGGGGGCCGATGAGCGCAGAGCTCGTAGTCAGTCATCTCACTAAACGTTTCGAGGCGGGCACTCCCAACGAAAAAGTCGCGCTGGACGACTTTTCGCTGGAAGCCGAGCGGGGCGAGTTCATCACGATCCTCGGGTCCAACGGCGCGGGCAAATCCACCCTCTTCAATGCGATCCTCGGCAAATTCCTGCCGGACCGCGGCCGGATCCTCCTGGACGGAGAGGATATTACCTACTTCAAGGATCACAAGCGGGCCATCGACATCGGCTGTCTCTATCAAAATCCCCTGCGCGGAACCGCGCCCAGCATGACCATCGAAGAAAACCTCGCCATGGCGTATACGCGCAACGCGTCCAAGTCGTTTTTCGCGGTGAACCGCCGCGACTGTGCCCATTTTCGGGAACTGCTGGCCAGCCTCGACCTCGGGCTCGAGAACCGGATGAAAACCAAGATGGGCCTGCTCTCAGGAGGACAAAGGCAGGCGGCTTCGCTGCTCATGGCGACCATCGCGAAACCTAAGCTGCTCTTGCTGGACGAGCACACCGCGGCCCTCGATCCCGCCACCTCCGTCAAGGTCCTGGGAATCACCAGGCAGATCGTCGCGGAGAACGGCCTGACGGCCCTCATGATCACCCACGACATGAGCATGGCGCTCGGCTTCGGGAACCGCACGGTCATGATGGATTCCGGACGGCTGGTGTTGGACTTGAGCGG
>CAZQDD010000174.1:0-1988 GCA_964591805.1 uncultured Acidobacteriaceae bacterium
TCTTCGAACGCCATGCGCCTTTGCAATGGACTGAGGCGCAAAAGAAGGATTTGTCGAATTATCAGGAAGGCCAGATATTGCAGTTCCATCGCTCTTCGCACGGGATCGCCAAGAATGAATCGCTCGTCGTCGAAAGTGCAAGCGCATCGCAAATCGTCGCCAGAGATCGGCACGGCGTAGAGCGCGTGTTGAGTCCTACACAGGCTCGTTCTTTCTCCGTGCATGAACGCCATCAAATCGAAGTGGCTCCTGGAGACCGGCTTCTGCTGACGGGAAATCGTCGGGAGGCAGGGTTTCGCGCCACTAACGGAGAGTTGGCAAAAGTGAGCAGGGTCGATGGGGGGCGCATTCAACTTGAGGATGGCCGCACTCTGCCCGCAAACTATCACCAGTTCGACCACGGCTACGCGGTTACCGCGCATCGCAGCCAGGGCAAGACGGTGGACGCAGTGGTTATTTCCGGTGACGGAATGAAACAGGAACAGTTCTACGTCGCTGCTTCGCGGGGCCGCGAAGGAATCACGGTTATCACTTCCGATGTTGACCGGCTGCGCGAATCACTTGGCATTTCTTCAGCGCGCCCATCGGCGATGGAATTGGCACGGGAGCTAGATCAAATGATCAGCAAAGAGCGCATTATTCAGCCGCAACCAGCTCACGAGATCAACTTGTCGCAACTGCATCGCGAGACAGGTATCGACCTCGGAATAGGGTTTTAACCAGCACATTGATTTGCAAACTATACCCATCATGGGTACAATGGGGTGCAGGCATGAATGGCGGCCACACGTCCGAGCGGTGGTTTGAGTTTGTCGAAGCGCCTGCTTTTGCGCGCTTCAGGGATGACTACCTCGATGACGAAGGATTTCGCGAACTGCAAAGGCATCTGGCGGCGAACCCCGAAGCAGGCGACATCGTTCCCGGCGCTGGCGGCATTCGCAAGCTGCGCTGGAAGGATGCGCGACGTGGCAAAGGCAAGCGCGGTGGATTGCGCGTCATCTACTACTGCTTTTTGTCCGACGAGGAGATTTGGCTGTTGACGCTCTACGACAAAGACGAGGCTGCGGACCTGACGAAAGACGAACGGGAGCAACTGCGACGGGCTCTGGAAGCGGAACGCTCTGTGCGAAAGGCTGGGACGAAGAGATGAAGAAGAGGAATCTGTTTGCGGAGTTGATGGAAGGCGTCGACGCGATGAAAGCCCGGCGCGCGGGCAAGGTGACCCTTCGCACGCATCGCGTGGCTGCGCCGGAGATTGAGACCGCGCCCGGCGCGGAGTTCTTCGTCGCAGCGCGGGAAAAGTTCAATGTCTCACGCGCGGTGTGGGCGAACATGCTGCGCGTCAGCCCGCGCACGGTTGAAAAGTGGGAGCAGGGCGGGCAGGTAAGCCCACTGGCTGCGACTTTTGTTGAGCTTGTAACTCAATACCCCGATACGATTGAGCGATTGCAGGCGCTGCCGCGCCGCGTATTGCGCCTAGAGAGGAAGAAGAGTCCTTCCGCGGCGAGGAGCGCCTCCGCAACTCGGACTGTTGCCTCCCGGCGTGCTCTAAGCAGGTAACCGAGTGACATTCCCCGGATATTTGGATTGTTTGCCGAGGCGGAGAGGGCGGTGTCAAGGGTCTTGACCGCGAAGCGGCGGCGCAGCCGCCCTTGACACCGCCCGCGCCTCGGCTATGCTCTGTCTATCCGGGGAATGTCTGTTCTTTTTAGCGAAACGCAAAATTCTCTTTTCATAAAATCAAAAAAACGGCTATTCCCATGAATGCCTAAGAATACCTTCCGTTACGCTCCATTTCTCTAAACGTCGCTCCATTACCTTCGCTCCAAGTGCAGACTTTGATAAGGCGGAAGTGCCTCAATTTACAGGGGCTAGACAAGAAATAGAATTCGTCGCATCGTGGATTCAAGGAGCGTGCGAACTATGTTCGATTCCCCCTATGCATTCGAACCTTTATTGAACAGCGAGCAGGCTGCGGCCCTCGTGAA
>CAZQDD010000175.1:0-1973 GCA_964591805.1 uncultured Acidobacteriaceae bacterium
TTAGGGTAATTATATGGTTGACAAATCAAGATAGACCGTCTATTCTAGAAACATGAAAGCCCCTAAGACTCTCCGCGATGCCATCATTCACTTTGCCGACGCCGATAACTGCCTCGCCTACATGGTCGCTCACCGCTGGCCCGATGGAGTCGTCATCTGCCCCACCTGCGGGCGGAACGACGTAACTTGGCTGGCTACTCAGAAGAAATGGCAGTGCAAGAGTGCCCACTCCAAGCGCCAGTTTTCCGCGAAGGTTGGAACCATCTTCGAGGATTCGCCCCTGCCTCTTGAGAAGTGGCTCCCCGCCGTCTGGATCATTACCAGCGCGAAGAATGGCGTTAGCTCCTGCGAGATGGCCCGCACTTTGGGCGTCACTCAGCAAACTGCATGGTTCATGCTCCACCGTATCCGCTACGCTATGCAGACCGGATCTTTTATGAAACTGGGCGGGAACGGTGGTGGTGAAGTCGAAGCCGACGAAACTTTCATCGGCGGTAAGGCCCGCAACATGCACCTGAGCGTCAAGGCCCGTCGCATCACCGGGACTGGCGGCAAAGACAAAACCGCCGTCATGGGGTTGCTTGAGCGTGGTGGTAAGGTTCGCACCATTGTCATCCCCAACCGGAAGAAAGGCGTTTTGCAGGATGAGGTTCGCAAGCATGTGGAAGCCGGTTCCGCGCTCTACACCGATGCGCTTCTGTCCTATAGCGGACTCGCCAGCGACTATGCTCATGCGGTTGTCGATCATGCCGTTGAGTACGTCAACGGGCGGGTGCATACCAACGGCCTCGAAAACTTCTGGAGCCTCTTGAAGAGGGGCATCGCCGGAACCTATGTGAGTGTCGAGCCGTTCCATCTGTTTCGTTACCTCGATGAGCAAACCTTCCGGTACAACAATCGGAAGGATATGGATGATGCAGACCGCTTCTCTCTCGTCCTATCTCAAGTGACCGGGAAGCGTCTTACCTATGCCGAGGCCACCGGCAAGGTGGGACAAACGGCTTTCTAATCCTTACCGCTTGAAGCGCGGCGGACGCGGGGGGCAAAAGCGCGTTTGAGCTTTGGATTTTTTGCTCGCTCGCGCTTTTCCTCTTCCATCGCCGCTTTCACGATCTTTGGGTCGGCATGAAGGATTGTAGCCATCGCCGTGTTGAACCGCTCATATTCGGGGTTTGGTTTCATTATTTCTTCATCTCCAATATGTTAGCTACCGCATCTTTACCCATCTGGCCACCGATGGGTTTTCCAGCCAGGATGGGTAAACATAAACGCGACCGATTGGAATTTACATTAACAAGATTTTGCATCACCGCATAAGCCAAGTAATCTGACGGCTCTAAGAGTGAAGATTTAGGAACCGAACTCCATTTAGCCAGTGCGCTTTTCCCTCTCTTTCCGCGAAGTATGGGGCATTTAGACATGAGTCCGAGCGCATGTTCTCTAACTGCTGCAAATTCTTTCTGTTCTTCAAATATAAATTCGACTCGTTCGCCTTTGGGGATCGCCAGCAGTACCGATGCAGTTAACCCTATGAGGGTAATGAAATAACCCTTAGTAACTGCTTTAGTTTCAAATTCCGGCAGTTCATCAACATATTCACTAACTTTTACCGATGAATATACTGACCGTAAGCCGCATTTATGAGGGATTGGCCCTAATTTCCCCAACATTTCTTTATGCCTATCCTTTCTCCATCTCAACTCCCTCATGTGAAGATGGCGTCTTGGGAATAGGGCTTTTCCCCATTCTTCTGCCAACGCAGTCCACTGCTTTTTGTTGCCTAAGAATCCTGCCATCACGGTGTATCCGCGTGGACTTTCAATGCTCTCGTCAATATAAGCGGTCAGCATACACGCCCATTGCGGAGGATCGTCATGTGGTGATTCAAATAAACCCTCCAGGGATAAGCGGTCTGCGCACTTCATCGCGCACCCCCATTATCTCGACGGGAGCATGATTCGTCAAGTGTGTAA
>CAZQDD010000176.1:0-1957 GCA_964591805.1 uncultured Acidobacteriaceae bacterium
AGTACTTTGTGATGCTTCTATCTCCGACAGGCTCTCAGGCTGACCCGTTTCTTCCCGCTTCGTAATTGGGTAATTGGCTGTCCCCAGTTCCGCCAGTTCCCGTTAGTTCCCGTTTGTCGCCAGTTCCCGTTTCATCCCCGAGGCCTCACCGCGCCCGGCAGACTCTCTCGGTCTCCTCCTTCGCCGCCGCCCTGCGCTCGCCAGCGCGACTGAGCAACTCCCTCGCCAATTCGATCGACTCCGGAGTGTCCAGAACCCTCTGGTCTCTTGGGTCAGTAACCGCACCCGTGAGGACATCCACCGCGGCAATAAGACGCCTGCTTCGTGGCAGATGTTCGCAGGCATCCTCGACGCCAACAAAACGGAGACGAGACGTCCCAGAATCGGCAAAAACCAGAGGTGGGCATTTGCTCGAAACCGGTTCCACAATGCGGGGCACACGCAGAGCCACTTCAACCGATTCAAGAGGCGATAGCGCCACCTCTCCATGCGCGGTGCGTATTTGGGAAAGCAGCCCGTCAAGTTCGACGGAATGAATCGGGCGCCGATCGGAGCTGGTGACCACGGCGAAAGGGGGCCAGTCCATCAGGAAGTAAATGACCGCATTTGCCGATGGCTGAACCAAAGGATACCGGACGGAGAAGCGAAGCTCGCCGTCAGTCAGGTCAAGTCTCTCGACGTCTGCCGGCGCCGTCGATCCGCCCGTCTCTCGTGCCGTTAGCCATGCCACACACTGGGCCTCCTGGCGGGAGAGCACGCGGGTTTGCGCCTGCGCCACCAGCTTCGTGGCGAACTGTTTCACGCCGTCGGGCACTGGAAGCCGTTCTCCATTTGGCCACGTCATGACGTCGCCGGTTCTCGCGTCTACTATGAAGTTGCCAACGAGCATGCTCCCGATAAACCCCTCTCGCGGGCAAGAGCCCCTCACTTGGAGCGAGAAGGTTCCTGCGCGTTCACCTTCCGCCGCGTCAATTCCAGGGCACTCGCCACGCATGTACGAATCCCGAAACGCCGGGAGTTGTTCGATAATCTGTTTGGCGTCAGCTAGTGTCAAGAGTCCATTTTGCGCCGGACACGAAACAACGGCCACGCAAGCAACCACTGCGACTTCTATAAGTTTCAGCATCGGGCTAGAGTAAATTGAACTTCCTAAGGCAGTTGATGATGTCCGGGGTCGTGGCGATTCCCGTCGGGCCAGCGATCATGCTTCCGTAGTTTGGGTTTGCATTGTACCCTGCGTTCGCGATCGACTGTAAAATCGCGGCGGGACCTTCATTCGGGTTGTTCGTTAGCCCGAGTATCATGAAGCTGCTATACGGCGAGTTACCAAGATTGGGATTGCCGGCAGTGTGGACCACAGCACCTAGAATACTGGCCAACTCCTGGCCCCATGTTTCAGAGCTTGGGTACGTCACGCTCCGATTGCCGAAGTAGTTATGCTGCTGCTTTGCCATCTGCGAGTTTCCCCAGTTGCTCTCCCAGGCCGACCAATCTAGAAACGCGTCAATAAGATTGTTTGTGTTAATTGCTATCGGCGAAGTCCCGTTCGTAGGCACCGGCATTTGGCTTTGTATCGCGTTCGCCTCCTGGCTTGCGGCAGCGTAATGGCCGGTAACCCACGCAACTTGGGCTGCCGTAACCAGCCCGTCAGGCGTCTTGCCCGCGCAGTCAGCATAGGTCCCAGGCTTCGGCGGGTTCTTGAGAGGGGGGTTCGAAGGGTTTGGGCTGTTGCCCTCACCGAGGCAGGGAATATATGACCAGACCTCGCCGTCATACGCCCATCCGCATTCGGCATCGTAGCCCGACGGGTCGATGTGATTCACCGGATCGTTAAGGGCATACGCATATTGGTTCCAGGTGGCAGGTGCCTGCGGGTCCGCCGCCGCGTGTCCGATCGGATCTGGGCTCCAGAACCTACCGAAGTTGTTGTTGTAGTAGCGGGCGCTGGCGTAGTCCT
>CAZQDD010000177.1:0-1949 GCA_964591805.1 uncultured Acidobacteriaceae bacterium
AATTCTGCGATGTGATCGCAGCCGAGTTCGAGCGGCAATGGAAGATGCTCGGCCTTCAGATCGATTATTTCCAGCGCACAACCGATCCCAAGCACGCCCGCGTGGTCAATGACTTGTTCAGGCGCTGCTTCGACCACAAGTTTGTCTACAAAGGCTCCTACACCGGCCAATACTGCATCTTCGACAATTTGTACGTGAACGACGCCAAGCCCGGCGACCCGTGCCCGGATTGCGGCCGGCCCACTGAAACCATCACCGAAGAGAACTTCTTCTTCAAGCTGTCGGCGTTTCAGGAAAAGCTGCTGAAGTTATACGAAGAGCAGCCGGATTTCATTCAACCGGAGACGCGCCGCAATGAGGTGATCTCCTTCGTCAAGGGGGGCTTGACCGACCTTTCCATCACGCGGACCAACATCAAGTGGGGCATCCCCGTCGACGGCGAAGCGCCGCACGTGTTCTACGTGTGGTTCGACGCGCTGACGGCATATATGAGCGCGGTGGTGGAGAAATTCGCCGGAGATGAACCGCAGTGGCGGTCCATCGGAGGCGAAAAGCTGTGGCCGGCCGATCTGCACCTGATTGGCAAGGAGATTGTCCGTTTCCACGCGGTGTATTGGCCGGCGTTCATCATGGCTGCCTACCCTAACTACAGCGTGGAACGTATCTTGCCCGACCGCATCTTCGCGCATGGCTGGCTGCTGTTCGAGAACGACAAGATGTCGAAATCGCGCGGCAACATCGTGCGCTCGGAGCCGATCCAGAAAGTGATGGGCGCCGACGCGCTGCGCTACTTCCTGCTGCGTGAGGTGGTCTTCGGGCAGGACGGCAGCTTCAGCTATGATGCGCTGATCGGCCGCTACAATTCCGATCTCGCCAACGGGCTGGGGAATTTGGCCAGCAGAACGCTGACCATGATTCATCAGTACCGGAAGGGCGTGGTGCCCCGAGTGCAGGGAGGCGGCATCGAGAATGCGGCCCGCGATACGATACGCGACGTCCGAGAAAGGTTTGACGAATTCGACTTCTCCGGGGGCCTGCAGGCTATATGGGCGCTTATATCTGCAGTCGATAAGGATATCGTCAGCGCGGCGCCGTGGAAGTTGGCGCGTGATATCCAGCCAAACATGCAAGATTATTTGGATACCACCCTCTATAGGGCTGCCGAGACCCTGCGCATCATCACCGCCCTGGTCTCCCCGGTCCTGCCGGAATCCTCGCGCAAAATCTGGGCGCAACTCGGCATGAAGGAGCCCATCGAAAGCCTTCGTTTCGAAACGCTCGCATGGGGCGGCCTGCCTCCTGGACAGCAGATCGGCGAAGTCTCGCCCGTCTTCCCGCGCATCGAAGCCAAGGCCGCCATCGAGCAAATGCGCGCGCTCGAAGAGAAAGTCACCGCCGAGCAAGCCGTGATGATGGGCAAAACGGCCGCGCCGGCCACGCCCGCCGCGCCGGCATCGCCGAAGATCCCCATCGACGATTTCAGCAAGGTGGACCTGCGCGTCGGCCTGGTCCTTTCCGCCGAGCGCGTCAAAGGCGCCGACAAGCTGATGCACATGAAAGTAGACATCGGCGAAGCCGAGCCACGCACCATCGTCGCCGGCATCGCCGAGGCCTACACGCCGGAACAACTGGTGAACCGCAAGGTGGTCATCGTCGCCAATCTGCAACCGCGGAAGCTGCGCGGCATCGAATCGAATGGGATGATTGTGGCGGCGTCGGTGGAAGGCGGCAAACCGGTGCTGGCGGGCTTCCACGAAGACATCCCGGTGGGGGCGCGCCTCAAGTGAGGCTGATCGATTCGCACACACACCTGGACGACGCCCAATTCAGTGAAGACCGCGCGGCGGTGATCGAACGCGCCCGCGCCGCCGGCGTGGAGCGCATGCTCGCCATTGGCACCGGCGGCGGCCCGCCGGATCTGGAAGCCGGTGTGCGGCTGGCTGACGAGT
>CAZQDD010000178.1:0-1942 GCA_964591805.1 uncultured Acidobacteriaceae bacterium
GGCCGGCCCAGTTGCGGTCGCCGGCCCCGGCCGTGACACAACGAGAGCGAATCCCGCACTTCACTTCGCGGTGCAGTTCAGATGGTTCGGCTAAGGGTCCAGGGAGCCGAGATTGCAGCTCGATCGAGATCGCTGCAAGACACCGCAGAAGAAAAGTGCCAATCGGAGATTGGTGTTGGGCGAACGGATAATTTCCGCACTTGCCTTGAAGACGTCGTCGGCATGAACGGCGCGGCAGGCCGCGAGCCCTACTCGATTCAGTGTCCAACACCGATGCATCGGTGGCGGCATTGTTGGGGAGGCTGCAGCCTCTGCTTGGGGTGGAGTTTCCGTAAGTCGAATGTGTCTGGGCTGGCAGCCCCGTGAATCGGGTCGAGTTCCTGCTGGCGGATGTCGCATAACGGACGAGCGCGGATCGCCTCCGCTTCCTCAGCGGGCTCCGGGTGGGCTTGCCGAACGGGGCCAGGCATGGCTCGCTTTTCGAGCATGCCCGGCCGCTGCGAAACCTGAGGGGTGGGTTATGCGTGCTGCTCGACGTGATGCTTGGCCGCTTCGTCGGCGTGCTCCTCTGCATGTACGGCGTGGCCGTGCGCCAAGTGGGCGTGATGGGCTGCTTTCTCGTGATCGCCGGCTTCGTGGTGTTTGGCGGCTTCGCGATGGTGCTCCGCCGCTTGGTCGTGGTGGTCGGCTGCGTGTTCGTGGTGCTCGGCGCCTTTGTGCGACATAGCAATTTCTCCTGTTGACAGCGTAAATCGCGCTTTGGAAAGCGCTCCCCGCGATTCTAGACGGCGATGATGACAAGAGAATGACCGGACTACGCCGGGAATCGGTCCGCCGTGCGTCTTAATACAGAGAAGGGTGGGCTGTCCCGCTGCTCGCCTGAACTATCGAGCGGTCAGACATCAGTTTGTCATCTTCTTAGCACATAATAATTCGTCACCACATCCTTAGTTGCCGTTTTGGTGTGCCCGACAGAGGAGAGTTCCCGAGTATTTCCGGCGCTGTCTGATCGCGCCAAGGGGATTGACGATGAGCGCTGCACCCGCTTTGGTGTCCGTCGGCGACCACGGAGTTCTGAACCGCGAGCTTCCGCAGCCGCTCTCCGACGTTTGGCTGGATCGCGATCTGGGATGGCTGGACTTCAACGACCGCGTACTCGCCGAAGCTCTGGACGAACGGACTCCACTACTCGAGCGGGCGAAGTTTCTGGCCATCTTCACATCCAACCTCGACGAGTTCTTCATGAAGCGGGTGCCCATCCTGCGCAACGTGTCGACCCCGGAGCGGGTCAGGCTGCTCGCCGAGGTCCGCGACCGGCTGATTCAAAGTTTGCACCGGCAGGCCGAGTGTTTCCGCGGACAATTGGTCCCGGAAATGGCGAAGTGCGGAATCCACCTCCGCAAATGGGAGGACCTTACGCCGGCCCAGCGGGAAGAGGCCAGCCTCTACTTCGATTGCGAGATCTCGCCGGCTCTCACTCCCCTCGTTTTCGATCCGGCTCACGCGTTTCCTTTCCTCGCCAACCTCTCGACATCGCTGGCTTTCCTGCTGCAGGACCCGCAGAAGGAAATCAGTTCCCACGCCCGCGTGAAGGTGCCCTCCGCCCTCAAGCAATGGATTGCGCTGGAGACGGATGTGCCCACCGGGCAGAGGCTCTTCATCCCGCTCTACGAAGTGATTCGCGGCAACGCCGCCAAGCTGTACGGCGGAATGAGGCTGTCCGGTACCACGTTGTTCCGTTTGACGCGTGACGCCGAGGTGGAAATCGAAGACGACGATGCGGATGAAGCCGGCGCGGTCCGCGAGCAAATCCGGCAGCGCCGTACTGGGCCGCGGAGCTGGAACGCGCGGGCGCTCACGTGACTTTCAGCTTGCCGGGTTTGAAAACCCACGCGAAACTGGCGATGGTGGTTCGTCAGGAGGCGTCCGGGCTGCGGACTTA
>CAZQDD010000179.1:0-1934 GCA_964591805.1 uncultured Acidobacteriaceae bacterium
ACACTGCTGCGGCGTCGCTGGCCTGCAGGGATCTCGCTGGGGATGGCCGGGAATCGCCGCTCAAGTACACTTCGCCAGCCGAGACCAAACGCAATCTGCGCGCTGGGGATGGCCGGGAATCGCCGCTCAAGTACACTGCGCCCGCGAGATTGCACCTCCTCGTCCGAGCTGGGGATGGCCGGGAATCGCCGCTCAAGTACACTGCGCGGGCTGAAGCCCTCGCGGAATGTGCTGCTGGGGATGGCCGGGAATCGCCGCTCAAGTACACTAACTTTTGAGGCACCCAAGGCAGGAACGCGCTGGGGATGGCCGGGAATCGCCGCTCAAGTACACTCTCTGGCACGACAGGGGTTCCCGTGAATCCGCTGGGGATGGCCGGGAATCGCCGCTCAAGTACACTAATGGTAACAACTCACCCCACGCCTTCTCGGCTGGGGATGGCCGGGAATCGCCGCTCAAGTACACTTCCGCTCTTGTGCTACGTTGAAACCAAGGCGCTGGGGATGGCCGGGAATCGCCGCTCAAGTACACTAGACCGCGCCGAACCTACTGAAAAGCAGTGGGTTGGCGCGGTTCTTCTTTTCAAAAAAGAAGAATCTGCTCCGGAATCTCTTCTGGATCGCTCGGTTTTTTCCCATAGAAAACCTCCATTTTGCCGAATTGCAGGTCTGTCACAGTAATCAATCGCACTTGGCCCAACGGCGGAATGACAGCGCGGATTATGTTTCGATGCGCATCAGCGGCTTCCTCGCTTGGCAGATACCGCGCATAGACGGAAAACTGCAACATCATAAAGCCGTCTTTGAGCAGAGCTTTGCGAAAACGCGTATAGTCGCGCCGGTTCACCGGAGTTTCCACCGGAAGGTCGAACATGGCAATCAACCACAAGGACCGATACGCTGACGACAGCCTTCCCTTCATGGCATTCGCAACTCACCCATTCGCTTTCAACGCCCAAAGTTCTTCCGGTTCCGCACGTTTCACACCACGTTTTGCCGCAGGCTCTACGGGGATTGCTTCCAGCAGAGTCGGCAAAACCGGGTCGCGCTGTTCACCGGTAATGCACTTGGCCAACGAATTCGCAACCCGCAACAGAATGTCGAAAAGTGTGCGCTCTTCGCGCTCGAAAATGTATCGTGCGGTAGCCGCACCAATGAGCCAGTTCTTCGTGCGCGAGTCGAGAGGTGCCGCCGCGTCTTCGTGAGCTATCCACTGCGCGACACGCCGGTCAATTAGCGGTCGAAACGGCTCCATAACGTCTGCCGCCAGACAGAACGGGTCATAACGGTTACAGTGCTGTAGTCCGATCGAGGGATGCAGCCCGGCGGCACAGAGAGCACGCGCCACCGCAGCACGCAGGACCGTATAGCCGTAATCCAGATGGCGGTTCTGATCGATTTCGTCTGAACCGCGCCGAAACGTCTTACCTGGAAACAGATGTTGCCAGTAGCGCCGTGCGGCCTGTGCTTCGAGATTGCCCAGATCGCCAGACCGAACGCGCGCAGACAAAGCAATGAGGCCCTGATCGCTTCCGTGCAACTCGCGCAACAACTCGCCCTGTGACTTGATCTTGGCGCGGACGATTTGCTGCCAGAGACGCTTGCGTGTGGGGACAGAAAGCTCCATCTGGTGGGCGAATCGTTCTGTTTGAATGAAATGGCTTTGCACGGGAAGCAGCATCGAGGCGGGAAGAAACTTGCCGTCAATCGTAATGACCGAACCGCCGGCCTCGGCAATCCGTGAGAGCACAGCCTGCGAAAGACTGATTTGCGGATGCGCCAAGAGGAGCACAGCGATTTCGTTCACGGGAGTAGTGAACGGGAGCGTGAGTTGATCTATCTGCGGTCGCTCGATGACCAATTGCGCGTCTCGCACACTGAGCCGCGCCGGCGTTGCGATTTCGACAATGCGATCAATCATTGGCTGGATGCACC
>CAZQDD010000180.1:0-1932 GCA_964591805.1 uncultured Acidobacteriaceae bacterium
GCTTCTTCGCCAGTGTCTTCGGATCAAAGCCGAGGTCATCGTCATCGAGCGGGCGTGGCACGAAGGCCGGTTGCGTTGCCGGGATGTCGTGGTAGGCAAATGAGAAGCAGGCAACGTAGTTGCCGAGCTTGAGATATGCGTGCCGGTCGGGCAAGCCGGAGATTTCAGAATCCATCACCAGTGGCTCGACCTGACGCTCCAGCGTGAAGTTTTTTCCCGTGCGGCTGCCGTCGACATGGGTCTGCCGCAACCGTTCAATTTCTACTTTGCCGATGGCGCTCGATACCCACTCGGCGGCCTTCGGCTCGGTAGTCTTCAGAAAGACTTTCGTGGCTGGCTGCGAAAGCATGACCTCGGCCATGTGGCCATAAATGTACTCAAGCTGCGCCTTTCCCTGAAAGCCCAGCACAATTGGATTTTTCGATTTGCGGTTCTCGGTAATGGCGGTGTGAAGTTGCGGCAGGCGCTGCAAGCTGGCCAACTCGTCCAGCACAAACCAGACTGGATGCTGGCCTTCCTTCGGTTCATTTAAGAGGCGCAAAACCAGCAGATCAATCCACAGGCTGTGCAGCGGGCGCAATGCCTCGCGCTCGCTGGGTTTCGAGGTCAGAAAGATCCAGCCCTTCCGGTTCTCAGACCAATCGGTGGCGCTCCAGTGGTTCCGTGTTTTGTCTTTGTGCGGCAGCATTCGCAGACTGTCCGCGATCAGTCCGAGCGAGGCCAGGACGCCATTGCGCTGCTGCTGCGCGCCCTTGGCGATCATGGTTGCCATCTCGGTATTTTGCACGCGGCGGTCGATCTCATCTGGGTTGGCCATCCACTCAACAAGCTCCTCGGGAGATGGGCCGAAGGTCAGCAAGTGAGCGAATATTTTCTGCGGCGTCTCGGTAAAGAACTCGCCCTTTTTGTCCGTGGTCGGTTGGTAGAGCGAGGCTGCAATCGCCTTTGCTTCAGCGCGGCGTCGCAACTCCTCCGATGGCCCCCAGTACGGGCAGCGAGCGTCGAGAGGATTGAGAATGATGTCGCCGTTTTTGCTGTCATAGAACCGCTGCACGAACTCGCAGGCTGGATCGTAAACAATGGCCGAGTGACCGCGCTCCTTGATCTGCATGAGTATCTGCATAATGAGCCGGGTCTTGCCCGCGCCAGTGTCACCCATCAGCTCGATGTGCTGCCCTTCAGCGAGCCGGGGAATGCGCATGAGCTTCTTCGATTCGATGGTTCTGAAGCCTACGCCGTCGCCCTTAACGGCGCGATTGAAGCCGACGGGAGTGACGCGAACCGGGCCTTTGAGCAGGCGGCCATACTTCATTTCTCGAAATCGATCCACGTCCTTGCGAGCGGCAAGCGGGAGCACGCCTAAAAGCACGGCAAGCCCGGCGAGCAGCGGCCAGCGGAAGACTCCGGCGACGGAGTGCCCGCCATAGACGAACTGCTGAAGATAGGCATGAAGCGGCCCATTCCGATAAACGGTTTTCGGTCCGCGATAGAGGTAAATAAGCCCGGCGGCGCGAGCGCTCGGGGTCAACTGAAGCGGCAGTGGCCGCGCAAATTCTATCGTGGTCACGCCCGGTTCCACATCAGCAGCGGCGGCAGGATGCGGATGGAGATGGTCATCCGAAACGTCGAGAAGCTGGTACTGGCCTGTCTGCTTCAGGCCGGTCAGTGCGCCGGACTGAATGAACGGCCAGAGGTCGTAGCGTTCTAGCGGCGGCATGAACGCACCCATATAGATGCGCAGAAACACAGCAGTCAGAATCAGCGTCAGTGTGATGGCTGCATAGCTATAGATGGGAGCTTGCGGCGGCGTAACGATTGTTTCTTTGCGTCCCCAATGCGTGGTGTTCATAGCTGTTCCGTGCTCCTTTCCGCATAGTTGGCGACAGCGTCTTCCGCCGCCTTGCGCTTGTTTGCCTTCACGTAGCGAAGCAT
>CAZQDD010000181.1:0-1925 GCA_964591805.1 uncultured Acidobacteriaceae bacterium
TCTATTTCGCCTGTTAACCGAAGGGTTGTAGGTTCGAGTCCTACCTGAGGAGCCAAATTTTCAATAGTTTAGCGATCCCCGGCTCTACGCCAACAACGGGGGCCAACCCACTCCGCCCCATCCCGGCACTTTGCCTATTTCTTGCCTATTCCTTGCATCGGTGAATCCGTTTTGCCGGCTTTGACCGCCACAGGCACGGCTTTGCGTGGGCGCCCTGAAGACCCGTTAGAGTCCGCCTCGCGCGGTTCGCCCATATTTGGAGTCGCAACCTCTTTTGGCGTCCTGTCTGCGTTCGTTATAGTTTCGTCCGCGGGCTCGTCGTTGCCGTGGTACTTGTCCAACGTCTTGACCTCGTCGGCGAGGTACCGAGGGCTGAGGTGGGCATAGCGGAGGGTCATTTTGATCGAGGCGTGTCCGGCGAGTTTTTGAATCGCCGTCAAAGGAACGCCTCGAAGCGCCAACCATGAACAGAACGTGTGCCGGAGATCGTGAAACCGAAAATTCTGGATCTTCGCTCTTCGGACAGCGCCGTTGAAGGCGATCTTGACGTCCGTGACGGGTCCTCCTTCGAATCTCCCTTCGAGGTGAACAAAGACGTGCGGCTGGCCTCCCGTCTTGGCATGAATCGCCTTCAGGGTTCGGAGGGCGGTCTCATTCAGCGGTAGATTCAGCGGGCGCCCGTTCTTGGTCCGGCTCTCAATTCGGATGATTCTCCGGGAGAAATCGACTTGGTCCCAACGAAGATCCAGGAGATTCCGCCGACGCAGGCCGGTATTGAGGTCCAACATGACGATCGGCTCCAAGTACCAGGGGCCCTTGCGCACCTCAGCCAAGAGTCTCGGGTATTCAGTATCTGGATCGAGGAATCTCACGCGCTCGTTGTCCTCGTGAAACAACTTGACCTTCTTGACCGGGTTCGAGTTCGTGATGCCCTGATTGATGCACCAGTTGAAAAACGATTTGGCTACAGAGACGTTCTTGTCAACGGTGGATTTGGCTACCTTGTCGTCTTCGAGGCGTCGCAGTTTCATTTTCTCGAGGTGGGCCGTCGTGACGTCCTTCAGCGGAATGCCGGTGCCGAGCGACTGTTCAAGGACGGTCAGACCGTTGTCCACGTAGGTCGCGAAGGATCGGTGGTGAGCCTTGGAGTGTTCTCTGTATTGGGTAATGGCGTCGCCTAGTGTAAGGCCGTTCTGAGCGTTGCTGTTGGCCCATGTGCCATCTTCGATGGACTTCAATTGGGCAGCCCACCAAACATGAGCATCGCGTTGGCGGCGGAATCTCCGGCGCCGGCGTGAGTCGTCAGGGAGGATGATTTCAGCCAGCCACCTTCCCAGAGTGGAGTCCCACGCAGGACCAGTCGAGAAGTCCTTTTTGGGTTGCCTTGGCACAGAATTCCTCAAGAGCGAATCAGTCTACATGCTGGTCTTTCTCGTGGGCTGTATTACGCTTCCTGATAACCGGCCGTGGCGGCACGTCCTTGCACAAGCCCCGTGGGTTCTCGGTCCTCGGACTTGCCATGAACGTTTTGGCTAACGAACCGTTCCATGTCCTTTCGCCGGAATCGGACGGCCCGGCCCAGCCGCACGTAAGGGATTTTCTTCTGGCATACCCAATGTCGAAGAGTCCACGGTGCCAGGCGAAGATAGGAAGCGGCTTCTTCTACAGTCATCAGGGCCGGGTTGTCTTGCTTCGTAATGTCATCGTTACTCACTGGTACTCCCCTTTCGCCGGCCTCTCATACACCAGTCCACTGGGCCTCACCGGATCCCCCGACCGAACACGTCCATATATGTTCGTTCATCCCCTCGCCTCCGCCAGATTTCCGTTCTCGTGCGGTGTGGCGATTCGAGATCGAGCTTGAAAGCGACGGTCGAGCGCTTCTAGGCGTTCGAGCGCGTCGAGCAATTCCAGGCCTACCTCGC
>CAZQDD010000182.1:0-1842 GCA_964591805.1 uncultured Acidobacteriaceae bacterium
GGTGATGCTGAAATGGTTCGCTCCAGTAAGAAGTTTCGTTCCCATGGATTTTCCTCCCTGCCCCTTCTTTGGTAAATGTGCTCTTAAAAAATCTTATTTCGCCGGCGGTTGAATGCACTCGATCTTGGACCACAGTTTGAAGATCTGATCGAGCGGCCCATTAAAGATCTCCTGGCGCACCGGGAATACCTTGTTGTAGAAATCGTTATATTCAGCGCGTGGAGTAAAGGTACGCGTTTCCTTGGACCACTCTTTCACGGTCTTAATCATGTCGCTTACGTAGCCGGCTCCGTGGGCGGCAATTACGCAGTTACCCAATGCACCGGTGTCCTGAGTGGTAATAAGAGTGTAAGGAAGATTCAGCATATCGGCTTTAATCTGGTTCCAGACAGGCGATCTGGCTCCGCCGCCCACGCCGATCACGCGCTCGTACTTCACCCCCTGCTCCTCCAGCGATTTCAGGAACATAAGGTATTCATAAGCCACCGACTCCATCATCGAACGCCAGATATGAGCCTGATTATGGTTTGGCGTTAATCCCATGATGGTGCCTTTTGCATCCGGCCATGAAGGTGTCATGGTTCCGGTGAGGTAGGGTGCGAGCAGCAGGTTCACGGCCCCGGCAGGAACGGCATCGGCCAGGGCGTCCATCATGGCATACGCAGGAGAGATGCCCTTAAGATTCAAAATGCCGTCTCTGTACCAGCCGCGGGTAAATCCGCCGGATGACAGGCAGCCCCAGAGGCAGAGTTCATCGGCAAAAATGTGCCGGCTGGTAACCAGTACCTTGTTATTCACCGCCGCCTGCATATCTTTGGTAAGAAAAGTCATGATGGAAGCAGTACCGGCAACGTCAAAAGCCTGTCCAGCTCCCACGACTCCGGCTCCCAGGGTGGAAACCATCAGGTCGCCCGCTCCTGCTACCAGTGGGGTACCTTCTTTCAAGCCGGTGCGCTTGGCAATGTCTTTGCATACCGCACCTACAACTTCCCAGGGAGCTACAACTCTGGGCAAGATGTCCATGGGAACTTCAAACATCTTGAACTGCCGTTCCGACCAGTTATTATTCTTCAGATCGAATCCAACCAGCCACCCGGAGGCATGACACCAGTCAACGTAGGCGTCTTTCGCTTTGAATCCGCCCAGCTTACCGGTCACAAACGGAGCGATATTACAGAATTTTTTGGCTTTCTGGGTATAGGGTACCTTGTTCTTGTAGAGCCATCTCAGCACCATTGGCACGCAGTCCGGGCCAATGCCTGACTTTCCGCTCTCCTGGGTCCAGATAGGTTCGCAGTTTTCCCGGATTTGACGCGCTTCTTCCTGGGCACGCATGTCAAGATAGGGAATAAAAGGTCCTACGGGATTGAAATCTTCGTCCACAGGCACTGTCCCATCGACGATTCCGCTGGAGGAGATACCCTTTACATCTTCGCCCGGTACACCCGACTTCTGCAGACATTCGGTAATACCGTTGACGATGTTTTCAAAATACCGTGTTGCATTCATTTCCACCCAACCGGGGTTGGGGTAAGAGAATTCATTTTCCGAGAAAGACTCCGCAAGGCAGTTTCCATCAATGTTATATAGTGCGACCTTACATCCCATTGTTCCGCAGTCAAATCCGATAAAACATGGCTTCGCCATCTTTTTCCTCCTTGATGCAAGCAAGAAAACATGAACTCCGGTAACGCTTTCGTCGAGCTTTATTACAGCAGGTTTTGGCAGACACTCGCCCTTCGGGTGCCTGCGTTAAGTTCCGCAACCAGTACAAAAGTTCGGAACATAGGGGAGCCGGCGCGCCGCCGAGAATCCGGTTTCGCGCCGGCCTACATGGAACCT
>CAZQDD010000183.1:0-1833 GCA_964591805.1 uncultured Acidobacteriaceae bacterium
TATCCACAACCAGCGAGTCCTGGCTGTTTTTCCGCAGCGAAATCGTGTTCAACCTGCCCTTCATGCACCGCAGGCCGCGAGATTCCATGAAGTACCTGAGAAGGCCCTTCAGTCGCTCGACCTTGTTCTCGGCCGCAGCCTGCCGGGACTGTAAGCGATCGATCTCGGTCTTGGCATTCCTCGCTTCAAATTCCTGCGACTTGATGTAGTTCGCAATACTGTCCACCTTCGCCCCGAAGGCTTCGCAGTAGTCGAGCAAGGCCTGACGCAACTCCTCCGGTATTTCTCCGTTGTTGTCGGCCGCCGCCTCGGTGGCGGATTCCATCAGGACGGACAGGGATTCGTCCAACTCAAACAGCGTCATCTCCGACGTAACAGTGTGGGATAGCGGCAGGGGAGTTTGACATGCCATAAAGACCTCCATTTTGTCTGTCGAAGGCGCGCACTCCGATCGGATGTGCGCGCCAGGTTTGGATCCGAGTCAATCGCCGCCGCCTTCGATTGAACGTGAACTGGGCGAGCTCAAAACAGCGGGAGCTGATCGGAAGAAGGTGCTGAGCCGATTCTCCGCCGGGCGGCCGCCGCCGGCGTATCCTGCCCAAATACCAGCGAGGGAACGGAGCGCGGCACGAAGATTGGCGACGGCTCCGCAACTGGTTCCGGCGCCATTGGCTTCGGTGTTTGGACTTGCGGTTGTTGCGTCTGGAGAGCACGCCAGATTTCGTCGGCGGATTGGCCAACGCCCTGGTTCATCACCAATTCGCGGGCCAGCGTGGTGAGCACGTCGGCGCCATCATCCATGGCCTGCAAGCCGCTGTCGGAGAATTTGCCCTCCAGCGCCATCGAGACCAGCAGTTTCCTTCCCATAAGCCGCAGGCAACCGACCTGCGCCGTGTTTTCATAGCAAAGAAACCGCACCGTCACGGGCTTGGTTTGGCCGATGCGCCAACTCCGGCGGCTGGCCTGCCTCAGCGTGAAGGTGGAGTATCCGTTCTGGTACCAGATGATTGCGGGGCAGAATATCAAGTCGAGCCCAGTCTGAACAAGGCGTGGGTGCCCGATGAAGGCTTGCACGCCCGCCTTGAGCTGGCGCTCGTACCACGCCTCTCTGTCCTCCGGCGGCGTTTGCGTGGTGAGCACAGCGGCCTTGATGCCGGCCGCATTCAGGACTGATTCGAGCCGGCGCGTCACGTCACGCTTCTGAGTGTACGTAGCATAGATCTGAACAGCCCGCCGATTCTTGACTTCGGATTGAACGATCTCGACAAGCTTACGCTCCTTCGCATACAGGACGGACTCATCGAGATCTGGTGGGTCCGCAATCAAGAACCGTTCGCGCTGTTTGGTCTCCTCGTCATAGGCAACGCCCCACAGAGGCCCAATCGAAAACGGCCGGTCTGGGTATAGCAGCAACGCATTCAGGGCCGTGCTGATCACCGACGAATTGCCGCGGTGTTCCTGCAGAGCTTCTGCGATGTCCTGCTCCAGTTGCGCGTATGCTTCGGCCAGTGGTTTGTCCATCGGAACGCTGACCACCTCTTCGGTGTATGGCGGGAGATTGGCGGAGATGTCCTGCAACGAGACGAACGCCCCAATATCCATCAGAAACCTGCCGAACAGCAGCGGCGACGCTCCGGGCCGCTCTTTCACCCGCTTGGTCACCTTCGCTTTCGAGCAGGCGTTTTCCTGCGGCTCGATGGTGGTGATGGTTTCCAGGACGCCGTATGTCTCGGTGAAACTCCGGATGCCGGCTTCGCCGTATTCATAGCCCTGGGAGACCATGCGCCGGGGGTCGATGCGATACAGGACGTTGAACACGTCGGAGGCCATGCC
>CAZQDD010000184.1:0-1833 GCA_964591805.1 uncultured Acidobacteriaceae bacterium
TTGCCCCGCTGGACCCCCACAGGGGAGGCGCTTCGCCCTCCCGCTTGACCCCTCCCGAAACACGAAAGGAGCCGCCGCTATGAGCGATGAGCAGCAGCAGCCGAGGAAGAAAAACCGTAGCGGCAGCGAGAAGCGCCGCCGGCATCCCCGCGTCTATTCGCGCGTGACAGCCGCCGAGCGCCAGCAGATCGAGAACGCCGCCGCCGCTCAAGGGTTGAGCGTCAGCGCCTATCTGCGGGCGCTCGCATTGGGAGAGCGCCAGCAGACGCGCAGCGTCCGCCGCCGCTTGCCGGAGCGCGAGGCCCTTGAAGCACTCAAGGGCCAAGCCGGACGTATGGGCGGCAACATCTATCAGATTTTGCGCCGCCTGAACGTCAGCGGCATTTACGCGCCGGAACTGTCCGACACGTTGCGCGAGCTATCGAAGGCCGCGCAAGGCGTGACTGAGTTTATCGCCGTCGCAAGCGCCGCGCTGAAAGGGGCCTGACCTTGTGCTTATCAACAACGCCCATTCATGTTGCGATGTTGATTTCTGGACAAAGCACCTCGGCAACACCGAGGCCAACGAACGCGCCGAACTGAAAGAGATACGCGGCCTCAAGGCCGACAATCTGGCCGAGGCGCTTAACGAGATGCAGGCGCTTGCCCGCGACCATCCGCGCACGAAGAATTTCATGTATCACGCGGATTTCAACCCGCGCCGCGATGAACACTTAACGCCAGAGCAGCGCGAACGCGCTTTTGAGATGTTCGAGAAAGAGCGCGGCATACCGCCCGACGCCGCCCGTATCGTCATGGAGCATGTAAAGGAGGGGCGGCAACATTGGCATGTCATGTGGTATCGGCTCGACGACAACGGACGGCCCTTTTCCGACAATCTGGACGCCAAAGTAGCACACCGCGCCGCTGCAAAGATTTCGTGGGAATTGGGCCTTGAAAAAGTCATCAGCCCGTTGACCCGCGAACCGGGAACGCCACGACCGAAACGCGCACCGAAGGCGTGGGAGATGTACCGGGGCGATAAATCCGGGCTCGACACCCGGGAGGTAACGGCGGATATCACCGGACTTTTGCAGCTATGCGAGAACGACGGAAAAGCATTCAGCCAAGCGCTCGAAACACGCGGGTATATTCTCGCGCAAGGCGACCGCATCATAGCGGGCGAGCCCGCATTGATGGTTATCGACCTTGCCGGGAACTCCCACCAATTAAGCCGCCGCATCGAAGGCATGAAGGCCGCGCAAGTCAATGAACTGATGCAGCACATCGACCGCGCCAGCTTGCCGACTATCACGGAAGCAAAGCGGCAGTATGACGACCGGACAATAGCCGCGCTTGAGGCCGACCGCGCGACCGTGCGCGATGAGATCGAGCGAGCGGAAGCCCTAGCCAATGCCGCGATTGAGAAAGAGAAGATCGAGCAGCGTTTCCTAGCGAAGGAGGACCGCGAGAAAGAAACACTGGCGGGGGGCAAGGAGCACGAAACGGAGCAGCAACCACCCCGCCCCCGTTTCGGGGACGTGCTTCTATCCCGCGCCACCGAAGCCGCCATGCGCGACCCGCGCCAGCAGCACGGCGACCACCTCACCAGCCCCGCCGCGTTTCGGGATGCGCTCGAAAAGAACCGGCTTGGCCTTGCGTGCGTGACACCAGAGGAAGCCGCCAAGAGCCGCCGCGAGGCGGAATTTGCGAAGGCAATTGAACGCTACACGCCGGAGTATCAGGCCGGGGAAATCGTCATCGTTCGGGAGCAACCGAAGGCCGGAAGCTCGGGCCGCGTTCACAAGCTGGACCAGACGAAGGCCGAAGATTATTTGCGCTGTCTCGGCATCG
>CAZQDD010000185.1:0-1782 GCA_964591805.1 uncultured Acidobacteriaceae bacterium
GCCGCTCGCTGGCGGCCGTGGCTTCCGGTTTGTGGAGCCGCGGCCGCCGGGGAGTGGTCATTGGTCTTCGCCCCCGGTGTTTGTTCTTCGTCTTGACACCGATTACCTGCTAGCGCCGTCTCCCACTCCATTGAGGGTGTTCACTACTCGCGATTGCGTAGATCGTCTAGGCAGAGGTGCAACACGGTTATTGAGTAAGCGCCTGGTAGATCGGGTCCGCCGCGATTTCCGGAGTCGGCTTCCTGGTAGCCAACGCGCGGCGAAGATCCGCATCGAATGTCAGGCTCCGCGTCCGGCTTAAGACGGGGATATACGGGTCAACGTTCGGGGGCTTTGGATGGCCTGCCGCAAGGACGGCCTGGTGACCCGGGATCGCAATGACATTGCCGATGAGCGCGGCAGCCAACACGCAACGAACCGCGATATTGCCTCTCGGAAACCGTGCCGCAAGGGCAATTCCAGCTATAGCCATAAGCAGCAACGTCGCGGGAAGCCAATAGTAAACACGGCGGATATCCGGATAAATCAGTGGGGGATGACGGAGCGTCATCAGAGTGTTCATCGCCGCTACCGAGAGGAGGAACAAGGTAGAGATGCTAGCCCATAATCGGCCGTGGCGTCTAGCGACGAAAAGCACGATCGCAGCAAAGAGGGGAAGAGCAAACACCTCCGGGATGTTCCCGAACATAAACCGCGCCGTATCCATCAGCTCCCCCACTCCAGCCAAAATGTAGGCGCCCGGATTCGCCCGGAAGGTCTGCCAAGGCAGCTCCTGAAAAGAAGAATCGGGCCAATAACCGTTGAGCTTGAAAGTAAGATACGGTCCGATCAGGTGGTTGTACACTGTCGATAGCCCAACTGCAGCCAAGGTTGCGACCAATGCAGCCACCACGGCGCGCGTCCGGCGCAGGCCGCAGAGCAACGCCAAGAAGACGGCGGTTACAAGCATGAGATAGAACCCCTGGCGATCGCAGATCGTAGCGGCGAAAGCCACCGCGGCGAACAGTGTCCATCGTGCGTAACCACCGTCGTTATTGCTCAGGTCGCGCCAAAGCCGGAGCGCCAAAAACGCGAGCGCCAGGGTCAAAGCGATTTTCCCAGCCCGGAAACAAGAAGTGGAAAGGAAAACGCACGGCGCGGTGAGATACAGCGCCAACAGAGTGCAGGCAACGTTGCGATCGAGCTTGAGATCTGCGACGAAGAAGCGCCACAGCAAGAGCGAGATGCCGAAGATACAGAGAAAGTAACTTATGGATAGGAAATGCGGAAACCCATGGTGTACGGACCAAGCCAAGAACCGGCAGTCAACCTCATCGATGGCATAACTTAGTTCGCGGCACACATATAGATTCGCGTCCAAGACTTTACTGTCATATATCTTATTGAAAAACGGAGTATTGGAAAGATGATATGGCAGATACTGCTCAAGTTCCTGGCTTAAGCCGCCCCCTCCGGACTGCCAGATGGCCGCTATACCCCAGGCTCCCAATATGGCCCAGAGGTACCACGGAAACCGCGATACAGTTCCGCCGGTTTGGCGACTCCCGGCGGCGCCATCTCGCACTTTCAACATAAGCCAACACCTACAGGTGCGGCCCGAGATGGCCCACGATGTGTTGCCGCCCACGCACTCATATGAAACCTTAATATCCCATAATTGGGGCTCCGCGGCTTGCGCCGCTGAGGAAGCGGCCGATGCCTTGTGCCTTGGTGCCGCTTGCGGCCTTCTTGCCGGACTATAATTGCCGTATGCCTGAAACTGCTTTTCCGCGCCGGAGCTTT
>CAZQDD010000186.1:0-1770 GCA_964591805.1 uncultured Acidobacteriaceae bacterium
ATGAAAATGCATCGTGTAGTGGCCTGCCTCGCGGTCGTGGCAGTTCTTGCCGTTGCCGCGTTGCTGTCCAGTTGCGGCGGCGGCCAGTCTACGCAGTATGTTTTTGTGGCGGACAATGCGAATAACCGCGTTCTAGTGTATGACGCTCCGTTCACCGCGAACCAAAGCGCTATCGTGGCGCTGGGGCAAGGCGACATCAGCACCAATGAACAGCCTGATCCTCCCACGGCGGCATCATTGAGTGGCCCAAGCGGGGTTGCGGTGGACAACGCCGGCAATCTCTATGTCTCCGATTTCGGGAACTGCCGCGTGCTGCAATTCAAACCTCCGTTCAGCACTGGCATGTCTGCAACCCTGGCTATCGGTCAGATTAGCGGCGCGACAAACTTAACCACCGGCTGTCCTTCCGCCGCCGCGGCAAGCGCCACGGTTGGAATGCCAAGCGCTAACGCGATCGACAGCGCAGGAAATCTCTGGGTTGTGGACAACTTCAATAGTCGTGTACTGAACTTTCCTGCGCCTGTTACCGCCGGTGAAACTGCGAGCATAGCGATCGGGCAGGCTAATACATCGGCCACTGGTTGTAACAATGGCGGCACAGGCCTCGCCACCCTCTGTGGTCCAACAGATCTTAAGTTTGACTCAGCCGGCAACCTCTGGGTCGCAGACACCGGTAACAATCGTGTGCTGATGTACCCACTCGCGAACTTGACGACCGGGGGAAGCGCCACCGTGGAACTGGGGCAGCCGGCAGGGGCCACAGCGTTTACCTCAAGCACTGCCGACAACGGTGGTGTCTCAACAACGTCGCTCGGTGCACCCGGTGGTCTTGCATTCGACTTGGCAGGCAATCTATGGGTGACCGATGCTTTGAACGCTCGTGTGCTGATGTACCCCACGACCAACCTGAAGACAAATGGCGCTGCCGCGACTTTGGAGGTTGGCCAGCCTGCCGCCACGGCGTTTACTTCGAACACTCCCAACAACGGCGGCATCGGTCCGAACACGCTGAGCTTACCCGGCGTGGTTACTGTGGACAGTAGCGGGAACGTCTACGTGACCGACATTGTGAACAATCGCACGATGGTCTTCGAGCCTCCGATAAGCAATGGCATGAACGCAACGCTGGTGATTGGACAACCGGACTTCACGCAAGATGCGGCTAATAATGGCGGTGAGAGTGCAGCCACTCAGAGCGAGCCTGCGGGCATCACTGCGTCTAATTCCGCTATGATTAGTACTGGTACTGGCGCCAGTAGTACTCCCATTACTACTACTGGGACTCCACCTGCACTCGCGGCACCAACGGGATTTTCGGCTGCCTCACCTGCAAATAAAATAATCGCAATCTGGACGCCAGAGTCAGCCGCAACTTCCTACAACCTATCTTGGACGTCTAATTCCGGAAATCTTTTGCAAAGCGGCAGCGTAAATGGATTACCTGCTACCGCCAATACTTATACTATGGCAGCAACGAACGGAAGATCGTATACCCTTTCTTTGACTGCCGTAAGCGGTAGCGTTACATCTGCTCCATCGAACACGGTAAGCTTAACAGGCGGTGCTTCGGCGTATGGATGTACCCAGTTTGTGGTGTTTGGGGGCTTTGGGGGGGGAGCCTTTATCGTTTCTAATGCTGATAAACAAAATTGCCAGGGTGGGACAGGTGGAATCCCGATGGTCGTCGATGGACGTTCAACAACCACTGATAATAATGGTTACTGGCAAGTCGATAATCTTCCTACGGGGGGACCATATACGATAATTATA
>CAZQDD010000187.1:0-1764 GCA_964591805.1 uncultured Acidobacteriaceae bacterium
TTCGCCGAGGAGGCTCGCCAGAAGCTGTGCACCTACACGGCGCACGATCTCAAGAAGCACGAGTTGCTGCGCGTGGCCACGGCGACCGAGGCAGCCGGGCTCGTCTCCCGCATGGATGAGGCGATCCGTTACCGCGAAGCCGAGCAGGCAGAGCAGACCATCGCTTCTGTCCAGGGCATCTTCGATCACATGTCAGCGTACATGGAGGTGCCCGCGGCGGCATGAGATACGAGGTCGCTACAACAATGAATTGGCTGGTGCGGCCTGTTTATAGTTGTAATTCCGGCTGGGATCCTTTCCGCTCCTGCCAGAGACTTACCACCACTGCTGAGAACCACTGACCACGCCCCGGTGAGTCCGGGTCTCAACAATCATGTTCTGGTCAGTCCAGTAGATTTTACGAATCGGGTCCCGTGTCGTTATCTCCCCAAGCAACTCACCGGAGTTGGAGTACCACTGAAAACACTTTGCCCGGAACAAGCCGAAGCCATTCCCGCCTACAATCAATTTCCCTTGGTCCAGTACGTCAATAAGGGCCACGAGTTCGTTTTCCCGAAGGATATAGAGCCGCGTGTAGGTCAGTATGAAGAGGTGAGAGGCGGTTTTAGTAATCTGGCGTGGAACAGCGCCAATGTCATAGATGCGCACTGGAACACCATTCGGATTAACTTCGAGAACCCTTCCACTGTACCCCGCCAGATAGGTAGTGTTCACCTCATCGGCAAAGCTGGCCGCATAAATCCAGTCCGCCGCAAAAGCTCCCCCAACCTGCAACGTCATGGAAATCGTCACATTGAGTCCCGGTTGAATCTGAACCTTGCTTTGATGGAGAATCTGTTGATAGACAACCCGCTCAACCTCGTTCCCAGATAAACGAGACAGGTCAACCCCGGTAAGCAGTTCCATCGCCGCCCCAAGTTCTTGGAACTTCTTTGTGGCCGATGGGTCCTTTGGATTGCGGTCAGGATGCCAGCGCATGGCAAGCGCCCTATACTGGCGCGTGATGTTTTCGGGAGTGACCGGAAGCTCCAGTTCCATAAGCCGTAACGCCGCCACTACATCCGAACTTGCTCCCGCGCGCTCAGAGCGTTCAGCCGCGATTTCTGTCCAGCCTTCTTTCGATGGGAACCGATAGCCCCAAAGAGGGCGGCCCGTTTCAGTGTCATAGCACCATGCCTCATCGACTATTGTCACAAGAAACTGTTTTCGGTCCTGAGAGAGGCATACGCATCTGACATGATTCTTCAGCGAGAGCGGGTCAATCCCGAAGCGTTTCGCCTGTTCCGCATATTCAGGAATCTCCGCAAGGTTTTCAAGCAAGATTGGCTCAACCGTGTTTGTATAGCCGTGAAGAACGCCCTCGCGTGAAAGGAAGAGCATACCCGAACCATCACCGTTAACGTCAGAGCGGTAAATGTCGAAGGCAAGTCCCTGTTCCCCAAGGCGCGCCCCGTCCCTGCCTGTAGTCAAAACCACAGCCGGGGAAGTTGGGAAATCCGTTCTCTTCCCAGATGGGTCAATCCAGACTGTAGAACCCGAAGTGTGAAAAGTCTCCCTATAAGCCGTGTTGGGACGTTCGGCAGGGGGGAGAGGGCTTTCGCTCTGAATTGCCCAGCCGTTTCCGCTCACTTGAAAACGCGGGAGCTTGCTTTTGGGCGAGGTTTCCGTGGCCTCATCTGTATCTGCAGCGCTTGCGTTCTGTGCTTTGGCTCGTTCTTCCCAAGCGTTCGGCGCTTTCGGAAGCCGGATGTACGCCAGATTCTT
>CAZQDD010000188.1:0-1763 GCA_964591805.1 uncultured Acidobacteriaceae bacterium
GATAGCCCTCGTTCGGAACCTCCGCTACCTCCTTCACCTTCACGCTAGCAATCCTAAATAACCTCGCCAATCGCCATCGAGGCGCAGATGGTCCGTTCATCTGCGCCTCTTTTCATGCCCCTGATAAAAACAATCCTGCGATTGTGTTGTCTCTCCCACTCGCCAGTATATATCCACAAGAAGCCAAGGGCTTCAGATCGATCAGGGTACCTTCACGCACCTTCATACTACGCGGCTCCGCCGCACAAGGAGGTCTTCTTTATGTCAGACGACAACGCTCTTCCCAACAAGTCTGCCGAGGCAGACTCGTCACCGTCCCCAATTGGTCAACCTGACCACATCGCCCCTGATCCTAAGGCAACCCCATCTCCTGATGACTCTCCTAATCTGGTTCTGCCTCTGCGCTCTCTATTGGCTTCGGAGGGGTCTGACTTCTTGTCGCCATTATTCTCGGAAGTCGCTTCTGCCTTAGTAGTCGATTTCGATAATTATCTGTATGACGGAAAGGTAGAAAATATTGGCTTGCTGGTTCCCTATGTTCTCGAAACGATCATCAACAGCGAGACCATTCTAGGTAATAAGTTATACTTGCTCGAGTTTTTCCTTCGGTTTGTTTCTATTATTATTATGGTCAATTACTACGATCCCAGCGAATACGCTGAGAATTTTGGTGACTTGGTTCCTGATGGCGAGGTATTAACTAAGGAGTCTATTTTCGCATCGCTCCTTTCAGAGCTCACCCCCTCCATGGCTATCAAGGATTCTGAGTATGTCTATTACCGCGAGTTTTGGTATAACGGATTAGACGGATTCGGTGGTGGGGCCGCAGCAGAGGGTTGTATCTACGAGACCTTGGCCAAATATCTCGCCCAATTCGTGAAACCACCAAACTCTCCCTGATTATCCATGGCGCAGATGGTCCTTGCCACTTTCCATCTGCGCCTTTTTCTATTTCATACCATGTCGCCGACGGCAATATCCCTTCGAGTCATCCTTCCTATATCTATCGCATAACGTCTTCATAGATCTCTGTCATCAATCTATTTCTATTTAATAACAGTCAAAGGAGCTTCTATGAAGTACGATATCGTCAGCGAGCGCACTGCTCCCACCTACAGGATATCCGCACCGGCCGACATCTACGGCGCGCTTAAGAAGTATGCCTGCGCCCGCACGGAGCGATTCCTTTGCGGTACTCTTTCGGGCTCCCATGAGCTAATTAAAGTTAACATAATAAGCATAGGCCTCGTGAATCGTACAGTTGTCCATCCCCGCGAGGTCTTCTACCCTGCCATCATTCAAAATGCCTGCGCTATCATCATCGCGCATAACCACCCATCAGGGCGCCTCGATCCTAGTCCCGAGGACCGCGAGATTACCCGTCGCCTTCGCGATGCATCTGAAGTCCTGGGCATTGCACTCTTGGACCATCTGATAATCGGCCGTACCGGCTACTACAGCTTCGTCGAGCACGGTCTCCTCGAGCCTCCGACCCCCGACTAACACCTTTGTGTCGGCCTTCAGCCCCTCCACGTCTTCAGCGATTCACCCACTAACTAACTTTCTTCGTTCTTTTTCTCCTTAACAGGGGCCGCCTTTTCAAGGTGGCCCTTTCTTTCTGGAGGCCCCAACATGCTCGCCGATGTACTTGTCTCTGATATCCCCCATCCCTCGATAGCGAAGGGCGTACCCATCATTACCAACACACGGAAGCCCGACATCGACCACTCCATGACCAATTCCATCCTCGCACTCTTTGAACT
>CAZQDD010000189.1:0-1743 GCA_964591805.1 uncultured Acidobacteriaceae bacterium
CGATGAGGGCAATCAGCACGCCCATCAGGCGATCCCTGGCCGGGATCATCTGCAGCGGCGCTCCAAAGCCATGCATTCTGCTCATGAGTTGTCCCTGCCCCGCGGAGCCGCCTATGGGAATGGAGTACTCCTGGAAGGCAACCAGGTAAAAGGAAAAAACAATCTGGAGGCCGACATAGCCCATGTGCGCGCTGCGCGCAATCCACGCTCCGATGAACGACACGAGGGCAACCGAAATCAGGAAGGGCAAAGCGGAGTCGGCAAAGGGATAGACAAAGACGATGCAGCCGATTCCGAAGAGGATGCCTCCGATGGTGGCGCCAAGGATACGGAAGAGCATCTTCTGATTGGTGGCGCCGCTTGAGGTGACTCCGGCCACCAGTACGGTGAGCGTGGCCGTCGAGGCGCCCGGCCAAGCCAGTGAGTTATAGATGACGTAACAGAGAGTGGCGCACAGGCTCAGCTTGGTCGCATAGGTCAGGTACTCCGGGTTGCTCCAGGCGCCGGGGCGAAACCACGGTTTCTTTTCCCTTTGGGGAAGAGCCTTGAGCAGTTTTTCATGCGGCTGGATCTGATCCGCGTGGGAAATGGACTTCATGGTGTACAGCAGTTGCTCGATTTGGCGGAGCTGGCCGGCAGTTTCCTCCGGCTCGCTTTCTTCCATATCTTCTGCTTCCGCGGCACTCTCCGTTTGCAACTGGGCGAGCATCGCGGCAATCTGTCCGAACCTGGGACGCTGACCGTCATCGATCTGCGCCTGGCGTTGCCTGCCAAAAGAAGCGCTCACGTCCAGGAGACGCGCAATATATGAGATCAAGGCCGGCGGGATGGGTTGCGGGGAATCTTCAGGGATGGAGCGGAGACGCACCTCCTCCAGGAGCGACAACATCTTGCCCTGGCCGGCGAAGGCATAGCGGGAGACCTTCGCCACTCTTCGCTTCATTTCCTGCGCAGGCTCGCCCGCGGCGAAGCCCTCAAAAAGCTGCTGCAAAGCCTCCAGGCGAGCCTTCATTTCCGCCTGCAATGCATGGTTCGGATCGCGCCGGGCAAAAGTGTATTCTATGGCCACTTTGATGGCCACGGCCACCGCTCCTGTCGCAATGGGCCACATGGAAAGATGGACCAACTGCTCGGCAGGCAGGTGCAGCTCCCACAGAGAAAGGGTAAGAATGGGGAATATCCCGAGATTCATGGCTGCCACGCGCACCGTGCAGGCTCGGAGCAGGAATGCGGAAAGAAAGGTGAAGGCCGCCACGCCCAGGACCCGGGCCATGGGATCATTTCCTGTCACCGCAATCAGCATCAGGGACAAGGCGACGCCTACACATTGGTAGAACAGTTCAAGGACACTTGTCTTGAAGGTCAGGTACGGCACATCGTAAGAAACCAGATAGATGAGATAAACCCCCGGAGCGATCAAGGGCGTCTGCAGGACAAGAAGAACGTAAGTCGCCAGTGTGGCGGCGAAGGCGGTGCGGAGCGCACCCTCATAGCGGCCGTGCGCGGGGGCGAGCTCCTGGTAGATCTTATTCAGCCATTCCGGCGTTTGATGGTCAGCCATTTGATCGCGTCATCTCACAATGCTGATCGCGGTTTCGCCCATGCGAAAGAGAGCCGGATCGGGGTTGACGACGCGGACGCGAACGGGAAACCGGGCGGCAAGATGGACCCAGTTGAGGGTGTGATCGATCTGCGGCAGGCCGTTGTTCATATTCGTGTCGTCCGGCGAGACGCCGTTTCCCA
>CAZQDD010000190.1:0-1740 GCA_964591805.1 uncultured Acidobacteriaceae bacterium
TGATGGGTGAAGACAACGCCAACCACCTCGTCTCTCAGGTCACGGCAGGGCAGATTGAAGCGAGCGACGTGCAGGTCCAGAACGTGACCATTACGACGATGTCTGAGGAAATGCTTCAGGGCGCACGCATTGCCCGTGGAACGGCGCTGATGGCCGTTGATCGGTTCTACTCCGCGCAGAATTCGCACGAGCCGCGCACGGAGCATTGGCTGCTCAGCATCACCTACTACCTGAACCCGAAGCAGGTCAGCGATCAGGCCCGCGTTTATCCGCAATACGAGTTCATCAATCCGCTGGGATTGACCATCACCGAGTTCCACGAGAACCGCGTCTCTGTCGATGTGCACAATTCAGACTCAACCGCAGGAGCCACGCGATGAGAGTTCCTGTTTCAACAGACCCGCGACAGCGAAGTAGATGTGCCTCGAATCAGTCTTTCAGGGCTGTGCTATTCGGTAAGCGCGAGTTCAATGTTTTTGTCAGGAAAGACGGCGCGAATTTCGATGTGTCCGCCAAGGGCACTGACGTAATTCCGCAGCGTTCCGAGTTTGACTTCGGCGCGCTTTTCAAGTCGGGATACTTCGCTTTGTTCGATCTTCATCGCGAGCGCAAGTCGTCCCTGGGTCATCTTGCGATCTTTGCGCAATTCATCGAGCGTCATGCGTTCAAGAATGGCGTTGGCGCGCTTCCTGGCGCGAGCGCGACTGGCCTTGGTCATCAACTCGTCGGCGATGCTGTCGTAAGAGAGGGTTCTGCTTGCCATAACGTCCTTTCTTGCCTCCCGAATGCGGGCAGCTCTTTGCGCTCATTGCTTCAGCGAGCGCAGGTGTTCGCGGTAAAGTTCATCCGCTTTCTTGACGAGCTTCTCGTAAAAGCCGCGCCGTCCATGTTTGTCGCCACCAATGAGCAGGATGGCGGCACGTTTGGGATCGAAGGCAAAAAATGCGCGGAGAGCCAGATGCTTGTCATGCGCGGTGCGCAGTTCCTTCATGTTGGGATATGCCGATCCTTTGACAGTATCGACATAAGGCCGAGCGAGGACCGGGCCTTTTTCCCGGAGAAGATTCACGGCTACGTCGAACGATTCCCGCTCTTCCCGAGAGAGGGTCTGCATCCAATCCCGAAACTCCGGCGTCGCGCGGATTTCGTAAGCCATGTCGACAGTATGCGCTGTACATCATATGATGTCAAGCTCATATTTCTTGTTGAGGCTAAAGAACTCAACCAGGGGGCGACACGATGAGCTTCGACCTGATTCTGCCGTTCTTTCCCGAAGAGTTGCGCGAGCTGCTGCTCGATCCATCGATCTCCGATCTGATGATCAATGGGACGAGTGGAGTCTTCGCGGATCGTAATGGCGTCGTTGAGCAAATCGCGCTCTCGCAGCCATTCACGAACGAACGTTTGCAGGCAGCCATTGAGCGCGTCGCGCGCATCCTTGGGCAGGACTTGACGACGCAGAATCCGATCCTCAATACGCGCTTGCCCGATGGCTCGCGCGTGGCCGTTGTCGGCTCGCCTTCTTCGATCAACGGCCCCACCTTCACCGTGCGCAAATTCAACCGCTGGTTTACCTCCGATGAACTCGTCGCATCGGGCAGTCTTCCGGTCAATGTACGTGACACTGTTGTACGACTGATCGAAGGACGGAAGAACGGCATCATTGCCGGTGGAACCGGCTCGGGAAAAACCACGCTGATGAAGGCACTGCTCGATCATGTTCCGTTGCGCGAGCGGCTG
>CAZQDD010000191.1:0-1721 GCA_964591805.1 uncultured Acidobacteriaceae bacterium
CTTTGAACCACTCCACCGGCCATTTTTCGAGCGCTTCGGGCAGCAAAGTGTGATTCGTGTACGCCAGCGTGTTCTGTGTGATATGCCAGGCTTCGTCCCAACCAAGGTGCACCTGGTCAACCAGGATTCGCATGAGCTCCGGCACGGCCAGACCTGGGTGCGTGTCGTTCATCTGAATCGCGACCTTCTCTGCAAAGGCACCCCAATCGGAGTTGCCGCGCTGGAAGCGGCGCACCGCGTCCGCCAGCGAACACGCAACAAGAAAGTACTCCTGCATAAGCCGTAGTCCTTGCCCCATGAGGCTTGAATCATCGGGATACAGGACCCGTGTTAGCGTTTCAGCCGAGAGGGTCTGAGTGAATGCCTCTATAAAATCGCCGTGAGAGAACTCTTCAAAGTTGAAGTAGTCCGGCGTGGCCGCGGCCCAGAGACGGAGCGTGTTGATCGTCGACCCGCCGTACCCGATTACAGGGCGGTCAAATGGGATGCCGATCAGAGTCGATGGCCGGCCAGGTACGGGAAGCAGACTGCCACCGCTCAGTTCGAACGAGCAACCTAAACTGACCTCCACTTTCTCGTTGGGGCGAGCGACCTCCCACGGATCGGGAGAACGGAGCCAGTTGTCGGGCATTTCCTGTTGCCATCCGTTCCGGATTGATTGCCTGAAGATGCCGTACTCATATCGCAGGCCGTAGCCCATGGCAGGCAGTTGCATGGTCGCGGCGGATTCCATGAAGCAGGCTGCCAAACGCCCAAGGCCGCCGTTGCCCAGGCCTGCATCAGGCTCCTGCTCCAAAATCTCGAGCAGTTCGAGTTTCCTTTCCTCTATGACCTGGTTCGCCAGCGGAGCAAGCAGAAGATTGGTAACGTTGTTTGTAAGTGAGCGGCCGATGAGGAATTCCATCGAGAGATAGTAGAGCCGCTTAGGATTTTGCTGTTCGTAGGTCTTCTCTGTTAGGAGCCATCGCTGAGATAAAATGTCGCGCACTGACCGGGCAAGCGCCTCGAACCGGTCGCGCGCTGTCGCCGCCGCCACTTGAACGCCAGTGTCAAAAAGCAGGTGCCGTTCATACAGTGCTTCGCTTGTTCCGGCAAACTGCACCGGACCGCATCCGTAATGAGTATTAAGGAGTCTGGCGGCATCCAACAATGCCTGCTGTTTCGTATCAGTCTTAGTGATCATGGTCGGGTCCTTCAACGATCTTGGGAATTGCGACGAAACCTCCACATCTCATCGGATCCGCTGGGCGTTGCGCACACATCGAGAGTCGCGTAATCGGCGATACGAACGAACCAGTTTGCTCGCGACGTAAATGCATAGTCCAGTAAACGCAAGAGCAGCCAAAACTTTTCCGGCTCTGGAAGCGTAGGTAGCCGCTCGGTTCAGGTCATGGCTGAAAACATAGCCGAGTCCCGCATACGCGCCTGAATAGAGGCTCGCGCCAGCTGTTTCAAGGGCCAGAAAACGGAGCCGACTGGTGCGGGATGCCCCGGCCATGGGAGGCGCTACGGCATCCAGTCCAGGGACGAACTTGCAGAGCAAGAGCAGCGGAGGTCCATACCGGGCGAAGGTCTCTTTCGCTCTGCGATCGTGGGCGTCAGGGTCTCGCGCGGCGAGGCTGTGGATGAAATGCAAGACCTTGTCACCCCGCCGCCGCCCCGCCTCGTACCACACCCAGTCAGCCAGCACACAGGCAAGGACAGCAAGGAAGAGCGCGGGC
>CAZQDD010000192.1:0-1707 GCA_964591805.1 uncultured Acidobacteriaceae bacterium
TTCAAGGCGAGGTCCAAGATGAAACATAACGCAGCCAGAGCGATATTTGGCGTGAGAGCTGGTCGCGCAAATTCGGACAGGGGGTTAAGTGGAGGGTCTGTTCGCCCGCAGCCTAAAATGGCTGGGATGAGGAGAGCAGATGAGCAGACGTCCGCGTCGGAACCACACAGCGTCCTTCAAGGCCAAGGTGGCTTTGGCCGCCATCAAGGGAGAAAAGACACTATCAGAGCTGGCCGAGCAGTTTGACGTACACAGCAACCAGATTACGCAGTGGAAGAGCCAGCTCTTGGAGGGTGCAGCCGGGGTTTTTGGAAGCCCGGCGAAGGCAGAGGCCGAGACGGCTACGGTGGACGTCAAGACCCTCCACGCCAAGATCGGCGAGCTGACGCTGGAGAACGATTTTTTAGAAGGCGCGCTCACCAAGGCGGGACTGCTGAGCGCAAAGCGATGATCGACCCCGAGCACGACCTTCCCATCAAGCAACAGGCCGAGGTGCTGGGCATCAGCCGCAGCACGGTCTACTATGAGCCGCGCCCGATCTCCGAGGAAGATTTATGGCTGATGCGGCGCCTCGACGAGTTACACCTCAACTACCCCTTCGCCGGCAGCCGCATGCTGCGCGGCTTACTCTGGCAACAAGGCTTGGAGGTTGGCCGCAGGCACATCAAGACGCTGATGAAGCGAATGGGAATCGAGGCCATCTATCGCAAACCCAACACCTCGAAACCTGCGCCAGGCCACAAGAGCTATCCGTATTTGCTGCGTGGACTCGCCGTCACGCGGCCCGGCCAGGTCTGGGCGATGGACATCACGTACATCCCCATGGCGCGCGGCTTCATCTACCTGGCCGCGGTGGTGGATTGGTTCACGCGCCGTGTTCTCGCCTGGAAGTTATCGATCACAATGGAAACTTCCTTCTGCATCGAAGCACTCGATGAAGCACTTTCCAGGAATGAAAAGCCGGAGATATTCAACACCGATCAGGGCAGCCAGTTCACCAGCGAGGCCTTCACCGGGCGGCTCAAGGAAGAAGGAATCAGAATCAGCATGGACGGCAAGGGCCGTTGGCGCGACAACGTCTTCGTCGAGCGGGTCTGGAAGTCGATCAAGTATGAAGAGGTCTATCTGCACGCATACGAGACGGTCCAGGAAGCCAGGACCCTGATCGGTCGCTACATCGAGTTTTACAACACCATCCGGCCGCACTCCAGCCTGAATGGGTTCACGCCCGACCAGGTCTACTTCAACCGATTGCCGGAATCGATGGCAGCCTGAACAAAAGCCAGGATGCCGCTGCGGCGGCGGCCTGAAGGTTGAGTTTTTCAAGGCATGGGGAAATCTATCAATCCGATGTTGAAAGAAGAAAAGGCCGGGAGCGGCAGTCGTGCCCACTCCCGGCGCTCATCGGTGTCGATGAGTCTCCAGCCGGCTATTCCTTGGCGGGTTGCTCTCCAGCAGTGCCCGCCTCCGCTTCACCGACCGGCTTCAGAATGCGATAAAGTGGTTCTGTCGGTCAAACAATACCGGGACAATGGCAACATCGCCGCCCCGGTCAACTTCAACCGCCTGCCAGAGCCTCTGGCAGCCTACCGAAAAACAGATCTTCCACTTAAGAATCGGCGAAAACTGTCCGAACAAGCGGGGCCACAGCAGTGATCGTATCTCTATCGATGATTCCATCTGCATTTGCAACAGATGGATATTTCT
>CAZQDD010000193.1:0-1706 GCA_964591805.1 uncultured Acidobacteriaceae bacterium
ACGCCGACTTTCACGGTAACGCAGACGTCGACGCAATACGCGGGGACGGCGACGGTGACGGCGACGCAGACGGCGTGCGCGTGCGCGACATTTGCTGGCAACGCAACACCGGGGTATTACGGCCCCTTTGACGACAGCGGCATAATAGATTCCAACATGATAACAATGACGCAGGACGGAGTGATAAACGCGCTTGAGATGTACGTAGGGGCGACTTCGGGGGGGAATATAGAGATGGCGTTATACAGCGACAACGGGGGAGTGCCGGGGAACCTGCTGGCGACGGCGGCGGCGCAGGCGTCAAGCGTTGGATGGAACGTTGTAACGATCCCGGAGACGGCGGCGCCTGCTGGGAATTACTGGATCGCGTGGCAGGTGGCTGTCGGGGTGAGCCTGACGGCGGACACAGGAGTGACCGGGGACGAGAACTGGATATTATCGTCATTCGGGACGTTCCCCGGGAACATGGCCGGGGCAAACAGCTATTATTTATTGTATCCGGTCAAGGCGGATTACTGCCCGATATCATGCGCGACACTGACGCCGACGGTCACGCCTACGCCGATAGGAGTGTGCATGTGCGGGACGCAGTTCGGGGAGCAGGGAGTGCTTGTAAGCGCAGTGGATAACATAAACGGGCTGGCGTCATCGAACTGGTACGGGATAAACGAGGACGGGATAGCTACGTCGATGGAGGTATACATAGTATCCGGAAGCGGGAACGCGAGGATGTCGATATATTCAACAAGTTCAATTACAACGACGGCGGCGCCGCAGGGGCAGCCGGACAACCTGATATGCGAGTCACAGCCGTTTGCGGTGACCGCGGGTGGATGGAACACGGTGGCGATACCGCAGACGTTATTGAGCGGCGGGACGGTATACTGGCTGACATTTGAATGCGACGACCCGTCGATAACGGTGGCGGCTGACGCAGGGCAGGCCGGGGACCTGTTTTACAGGCAGATGGGATTCACGGATTTCCCGGCGGAGTTCACGGACGCGTCGGCGGTAGCCGACGACATATCGATACTGGTAAATTACTGCCCGGTCGTGTGCCCGCCGACGGCCACGCCGACATGGACGGTCACGCCGAGCGTGACGGAGACAGTGAGCCCGAGTGATACGGCGACAATAACCCGGACGCCCACAAAGGTGATAAATTCGCCCACATATACGCAGACATACACGGACACTCCGACATTGACATATACCCCCACAAGCACATATACGCAGACGATTCAGGAGAGCCCGAGCAATACGCCGGTAACTCCGGTGAATACAGCGACAATGACAACCACACCGCAGGCGACGGCCACAAATACGCCTCAGGCCACGGCAACCATGAGTGCGACCGGGACAATGAACGTAACGGCCACAGAGACACCGGGCGCGGCGGTTACAGCAACGGCAACGGCCGGGGCCGTGCCGATACCTTATCCGAACCCGGCAAAGCCCGGAGTTGACGACATAAAGATGGATGTTAACATTGAAAAGGACGCGTCTGATGTGGAGTTTATGATGTTCACTTCCGGCTACAGGCTCATAAGGGAGATGGATTTCGGCGGCCAGCCCCAGGGAATAATGCACATAGACATGGACAAGACAAATTTCAAGGGGCTTTCAAACGCCATTTATTACTTCGTCATAAAAAACAGGTATAACGACGGGACAACTGACAACACAAAACCGGGCAAGATACTGCT
>CAZQDD010000194.1:0-1669 GCA_964591805.1 uncultured Acidobacteriaceae bacterium
GGCGTGGAAGGGATGGTCGGCTACGTCAGGCGCAACTACCTGGTGCCGGTCCCACAGGCGCAGAGCTTTGATGAGTTAAACGAGAAGCTGCTTAAGGATTGCCTGAGCTATGGCCAACATCGAATGCAGGGACGGGAGAAAACCGTAAAAGAACTTTTCGGAGAAGAAAAAGCCAATCTGGTTTCACTGCCGGCAGTTGCGTTCAGCAATATTCAGACAGCCGATGCCAAAGTGAATCCGTACTCGACGGTTTTGGTGGACAAAAATCACTACTCGGTTCCAACCCGCTATGCAGGATTGAGAGTGCAAGCGGTAATGAAGGTTTCAGAGATTGAGATTTACTGTGATCGCAAAAGGATAGCAATCCACAAGAGAGCTTTTGCAAATAACAACTGGCAACTCAATGCGGACCATTACCTTGAGCTTTTGCAGCAAAGACCGCAAGCCTTTGATTCGGCCAGGCCGATCAGGCAATGGCGCCAAAGGTGGCCGGCAAGCCTGGAACACCTTTTGTCAAGATTCCAGAAAACCCAAGGGGCAACGGACGGGATAAAGGACTTCATCTCTGTTTTGATGCTCCTTCGCGATAATGAAGCAGACCAGGTATATGCTGCCGTTGATCTCGCACTGAATAATGGTATCGGCTCCAGTTCAGGGGTCAAACACCTTCTGTTGCACTCAAGCCCCAGGGAGACGATAGCACCACTTCCCGATTGGCCGGCGACAGTTCCGGCTAATGTTTCGGTTTATGGGCAGTTGGGGGGTGTGCAATGAAACCAGGCACAGAAGTACTTCTCAAAGAAAACCTGAAGCTGTTGAAGCTCTCCAACGCGCTCCGCCAACTGGAAACATTCATTCGCCAGGCAAAGGAGAGCGGAACGGACTATGCGGAGTTTCTCCTGGGGCTAACAGAGATGGAACTCCAGATGAGAGCCGAAAATCGTCTTAAGCGCAGAGTCCGCGAGGCAAGATTTCCGCTCATAAAGACGCTGCAGACCTTTGATTACAATGCTGCCCCGGGACTGGATTTGCGTTTGCTCCGGGAGTTGGAAACCGGGGATTATATCCGGGAACATCGCAACATTATCTTCCTTGGCAATAGCGGAACCGGGAAAACGCACTTGGCGACAGGATTGGGCGTTGCGGCCTGTGGCCAGGGATTGACCACCCGATTTGTGACAGGATGTGGGCTGGCCAATGAACTCATCGAGGCGCAAGTGGCGAAAAACCTCAGCCGCGCAATCCAACGCACAGCACGCAACGACCTGCTTGTTGTTGATGAGCTCGGTTATGTTCCCTTTTCAAAAGAAGGAGCGCAGTTGCTCTTTCAGGTTTTGGCCGAGCGCCATGAGAGAGGTTCGGTGATCGTCACCACAAACTTGGGATTTGCGGATTGGACACAAGTCTTTGGCGATGCGACACTGACCGCTGCACTCCTGGATCGGCTGACACATAAGGCCCATATCATCAACTGCAATTGGGACAGTTACAGGCTCAAAGAGACGCTAAAGGCAAAGAAAAGAACCGCTGACAAGCAGTCTGCGGCAGATCAGTCTCAAGGCTAGTGAGAACAAGTTTGTGCCGGTAGAGGGGGAAACTCCAGTCGCCTTACGGGCTCCTTCCATTTCCCCCTCTACCGGCCCCGTGATTCTCGCCCCAGGATCATAGA
>CAZQDD010000195.1:0-1657 GCA_964591805.1 uncultured Acidobacteriaceae bacterium
AACGCGCCACGCGCGGGCCGTTTCATCAATACGCCGTCACCTGGGGCGCGCCGCGGTTTCGCCAGGCACTCGCACGGAAAATTTCGCGCTTCACCGGGCTTGCGGTTGATCCCGACCAGCATCTGGTTGTCACCTGTGGCAGCACCGAGGCGATGATGGTAGCGATGATGACCGCGTGCAATCCCGGCGACAAAGTCATCGTTTTCTCGCCATTTTACGAAAATTACGCCGCTGATGCAATCCTGTCCGGCGCGGAACCGATTTACGTTCCACTGCACGCGCCGGATTTTAATTTTGATTCAGACGAACTCGCCCGCGCGTTCGCGCAAAACCCGAAGGCCATCATCGTCTGTAATCCGTCCAATCCCACCGGCAAAGTTTTTACGCGCGCCGAACTTTTGGAAATTCTGAAACTCGCGGAACAACATGATGTCTTTGTCATCACCGACGAACCTTACGAACACATTGTCTATGCGCCTCACGAACACGTTTATTGCGCGTCGCTGCCTGGCGCGTTTGAACGCGTCATCACTTGTAATTCGCTATCCAAAACTTATTCCATCACCGGCTGGCGGCTGGGTTATGTTCACGCCGCGCCGGAAATTATTTCCCAAGCGCGCAAGGTGCATGATTTTCTGACCGTCGGTGCCGCCGCGCCGTTGCAGGAAGCCGCCGTCGCCGGACTGGAATTGCCGGACAGCTATTACGCCGGTCTCCGCGAGCTCTATTTCAAAAAACGCGAGCTGTTTCTTGGCTATCTACGCCGGTCTGGTTTGCCCTTCACCGAGCCGCAAGGCGCTTATTATGTGATGCTCGACATTTCGTCGCTTGGTTTTGCACGCGACACCGAAGCGGCGGAATGGTTTGTGCGCGAAGTCGGCGTGGCCGGTGTGCCCGGCTCTAGCTTCTTCCGCGAACCGGAAAATCGTTTCATCCGTTTTCATTTTGCGAAAAAAGAAGAAACGCTGCACGCCGCCGGCGAACGGCTCCTGAAATTGGTGGATTCCCCCTGGCTGGCGCGGGCAAACATTGCAGTTGCATGAAAGGTGTCACATGAACTACGCCATGTGGATTCGCCGCAACGGTTTTATCCTGGGCCTGATTCTGGCCGTGGTGCTGGCGTTTCTTTTTCCGACGCCGGGCTCGCGTAACGGTTTTTTGCATCCTGAACTGGTGAACAATGTTGGGATCGCGGCGATCCTGTTTTTACAAGGTCTGTCGCTGGCATTTGAAAAACTCAAGAGCGGCGCGGGCAACTGGAGACTGCACGTCATCGTTCAAAGTTTCACGTTCATTGTCTTCCCGATTGTCGGGATTTTTTTATTTGTTATCGTGCCGTTGATTTGGGCGGCGGAACCGGCAGGCATTCGCCAGGGATTGCTTTACTTGTGTGTCCTGCCTTCCACAATTTCGACGTCGGTGGTGTTGACCGCCGTGGCGCAGGGCAATGTTGCCGGAGCCTTATTCAACGCGGCGTTGTCGAACATCATCGGCGTGGTGCTGACACCGTTGCTGGTGCATGAATTGATGACGACCACCGGCCAGTCCGCGCCGCTGGGACCGTTGATGCTGAAAATCATGCTGCTGACGCTGCTGCCCTTCTTCATCGGCATGAGCCTGCGGAGATTTGTCAGAAAATGGGTGGAACATCACAAAG
>CAZQDD010000196.1:0-1656 GCA_964591805.1 uncultured Acidobacteriaceae bacterium
CCGGTCGCCGTAAGCCGGACCGAGAGATCGTCGAGCGAGTTGAACATCGTCCCCTCCCACCGTTCGGCGCCAGTATTGGTCGAATTGAAAACTCGGTCAAATCTCCCGATTTCTGTGGTTCTGCGCGATTCGCAACCGGAATGGAGGGCAGTAGTCGGTGCAGATTTGACCGAAAAACGAATTCGACTGAAGATGCCAAAACTCGCGGGCCCGGCCCGGCCGCACAAAACATGGTTGGAGGAAACATGGTCATGGCATTAGCGCAAATTGCGGAGCAAACACCCTCGATTGAGCCACTTCTGACAGCCGAAGCTGTTGCTGAACTACTAAAAGTCAGCAGGGATTGGGTTTGGGATCACTCTTCCCGGAGGCTTCCCTATTTGCCCGTCATTCGGATGAGTGACGGCGCATTGCGTTATCGGGCAAGCCAGATTGAAGAGTTCCTAAGCGAACGGGAGCGGGTCTCCAATTTGCGCCGGAAACGGCGTTAAACTGGAGACGGCCCGCTTATTCCCCCCACACAGAAAATGAGGAATAAATGGGAAGTTCACACCAGAAGGGCTGGGTTCGGTTACGTGGGAAGAAGTGGTACGGATATTTCCGCAGAACGGAACTTGACTCGGCAACCGATGAACCCAAACCCGTCATCGCTCAGGTGATTCTTGGACTGAAGTCAGAAATGTCGAAGTTTCAGGCCAGGGAAAAACTGGAGGGCGAGATCGCCAGATTGGGCGGACAGTCCACAGGGGACAGATCCATGATCAATGGAGCCGTCACCTTCGGATGGTTCGTTCGCAACCGCTACCTGCCATTGAAGGAGGGGGATTGGAGAGAGGAGACTGCCAAGGTGAAGAAGCACATCATCGAGGCAGATCTGGTCGATGAATTCGGAGATGTTCGCCTTGAAAACATCGATAAGTTCGCTCTGCAAACCCACCTCAACAAACTGGCGAAAACCCGCTCAAAGGACAGAGTGCTGCAGATTCGGACCTATATGCGAGCGATCTTTGGCGAGGCGGCCGATCAGGATTTCCTCGCAAAAGACCCCGCGCGTTCGGTGAGGATTCCGGCGCACCTTCGGGAGACCGACAAGACCACCCTGACGTGGGATCAGTTGAGGGCTGCCTTGTCGGAGCTTGGCCTCCGGGATCGGATTCTGCTCGAACTCGATATGTCCAATGCTCTGCGTCCAGGTGAGTTGTTCGGCCTGCGATGGAAGTGCTTCGATCCGGCAGTTCCGTCGATCACAATCATGGAAACCACATACAAAGGAAAGATTCGCCCCTGGGGAAAGACACGCGGAAGCCTCACGACGACTCCGATCGCCACGGAACTGGCGGCGGAGTTGGTCGAGTGGAAGAAGCTAAGCATGGATCCATCTCCACAGGCGTTCATCTTTCCCAACAGAATCGGCGGATTTCTCGATTCGAGCAACTTTCGCAACCGGGTGTTGCACAAACTGGCCGAGGAACTGGAACTGCCGAAGCTGACGTTCCAGGTCATCCGGCGCTCCATCGCAACACTGGCCCAGAGAAAGGGCACGGTCAAGGATGTGCAGGGCATCCTGCGGCACTCGCGGACGGCTACAACCACGGATGTCTATATGCAGGAACTTCCCGAAGGGGTCCGGGCGACGGTCAACTCAATCCACAGGGA
>CAZQDD010000197.1:0-1646 GCA_964591805.1 uncultured Acidobacteriaceae bacterium
CGAAACGAGCGGTAACCCCCTTTGGCGGAGTTGCCGTTTTCATTGCTTATCTGCGTAAGGTCGGTTTGGTCGAGCAGATACGTCGGCACATGCCGATCGTCTGGACATCGCCGAACCGGATCGAGCCCACGGACACGTTCTTGGCATTCCTGATGGTGGTGCTGGTAGGCGCCAAGCGCTTCGCTCACGCCGGCCTGTTGCGCGGCGATCTGGCGCTGCATGCGCTACTCGGCTTGCAGCGGTTTCCCACCGACGATACGATCTGCAATTTGTTTCGCAAGTTTGGCATGGGCCAGGTCCAGCGCTTCTTCGAGCCCCTGGCGGAGTGGCAGATGCAACGACTGCCGCAGTGGCGTGAGGGCTACACTCTGGATCTGGATTCCACCGTGTTCGAGCGTTACGGCAAGCAGGAAGGGTCCCTGAAAGGGCACAACCCGCGCCGGCACGGGCGGCCGAGCCATCACCCGCTACTGGCCGTGCTGAGTGAAGCCCACTTCCTCCTCCACGGCTGGCTCCGCAGTGGCAACTGCGGAACCGCCCGTGGAGCGGAGGAATTTCTCAAAGAAGCTCTCGCGCTGTGGGGACAGCGCCAGAAGATCCGCCTGCTGAGAGCCGATTCCGGCTTCTTTGATGGCCTGTTGCTGAGCTTTTTGGAACAGCGCAAGCTGCCCTACATTGTAGTCGCCCGCATGACCAAGTGGGTCCAACGAGCCGCGCAACGGGTAGAGTCGTGGACCAACCTGGACGATCACTACGCCGTCGGCGAGTTCCGTCTCCGGCTCTACGGCTGGGATGCGGAGCGTCGTTTCGTGGTGATTCGCGAGCTGGTGCGCGAATCCCGCGCCAGTGTGGGGCGCAAACTGATCGACGTGCCCGGCTACACGTTTCGCGTCTTCGTCACCAGTGAGACAGCAGAGCCGGCGGAGATCTGGCGCGATTACAATCGACGCGCCGACATGGAAAACCGCATCGCCGAACTGAAGCATGACTTGGGAGCCCACGGCTTCTGCATGAAACAGTTCTTCGCCACCGAAGCCGCCTTTCGAAGCGTCCTGCTGCTGTTCAATCTGCTGGCCGAGTTCCAGCGGGCCGCTGGTCTGCCGAGCTATCGCGAGCCCGCCACGCTCCGCACCCAGGTGCTCACCTGCGGAGCCATCCTCGGCCGCGCTGGCCGTCGGATGGTTGTCCACCTGTCCCAAAGTTGGGGTGGGCTGCGATCCCGGATCCCCTTGCTGGACAGTATCCTGGCCTGTGAGTTTCCAGTTTCGCCGAAGTTGACTCCGGTCCTCGGAACCTGATCCGCTTGCCGCGCGGCAGTCGCTCGTCTTCCAACCCGCCGAAAGGAGAATCTATCGCTTAACTTCGGAATTCAGGTTTAGTGTTCTTCTCCGCGTTTCTTTTCTCTGCGTCCTTCGTGTCTCCGCGGTTAAGACCAACCCGCCTATCGTGGGATCTCGTATTTCTTGATCTTTTCGTACAGCGTCGATCGGTCGATTCCCAGGACGGCAGCCGATTCCTTGATGTTGCCGCTGGTGCGCTGCAAGGTGGCGGCGATCGCCACCTTCTCCATGTCCTCCAGGGTCATGCCCGGCGGCATCGTGAATTCCCTGGCCGCCCCGTTCTGCGCGAGGAAGGCGAAATCGTCC
>CAZQDD010000198.1:0-1643 GCA_964591805.1 uncultured Acidobacteriaceae bacterium
CGAACAGCGGGAACCGCGTCCCTTCAACTACGCAGATCCAGTCGAAGTCGTAGTCACCGCCGTTCTTTTTGGCTGTCTCCGAATGCAGCGTCAACGTCCCCTCCAGATGCAGTTGCCGGTCGACAATCTCGGTGACAGCCGCCGAGTCTATCGAGCACTTCTGCCTGTCAAGGTGCCGCATCAGCAAGTCCAGCGTGGTGGAAGCGTCCAGTGCTTTCACCGGCAGCAGGTCTCCCTTGGTCCGGATCGGATAACGAACGACCAGCAGCCGCTCGGAGCTGAGGCTGGTGATCGCGTGCCATTCCGGGATCCAGTTGGAGCCGCTGTAGATTCTGCCGTCGTGCAGTATCAGGTATCCATCGTCGGACAGAGCAAACGCCGGCAGCGTGAAACCGCCCGCGGTGCATAGCTTGAACGCCCACCTCGCCAGGGTGCGCTGAAGGTGAGAATTGACGAACGGATGTTTGACCCAATACCCCGTGCTGTCCGCCTTGAGAACAGCCTCCACAACGGTATGTTCGGATGACGTGTGTTCCGGATCGGTCACCGTCTCATCCGAGCGCAACAGTTCCACTTCCTCGGACATCCCCAGGATGCGGAACAGTTCCGTGAAGTCGTTACTGGCGATCGCGGTCTTTACCTTCTCGACCGCGGCCATGGCAATCGGCTTGATTTCGGTCTCGATGGAGCTCGGGGGAGCGTGCTCCACGAGCGTGTAGCTCGACGAAAACTGGAGTTCCCGTGAGATCTCCCGAATCCCAATCACCACCCGTCCGGTGGAGTATTGCCCGCTCATACGGCCGGCAGCGGTTGGGCACTGGCGAGCGCATTCGGGTTTCTTGAACTCGGGCTTGCAACTTGACCGCGGGACGACGAAATCGACCGACAAAGCATCGGCGACATCGTCCTCCATGATCTTGAAGCTGCCCTTGGCCTGAGCGTTTTCGAAGGACATCCGGAACTGGTAGAAGTGACGGTCGGGCAGATGAAGACGCTCGAAGCAGGAGCGCCGGATCCAGCCGCGGCAATCATTGGTGCCCAGTTCGTGATCTCTTACCACGACAACGCGCGCGTCCGGGATCTCGATGCACACCTTGCAGGGTGAAACGAGAATTCCGAAATACGTCATCGCGGCTTCTGGCCAGAAGCGGAAACGCTGCGCGATGGCCTTAGTGTGCGCGGCATCAACAGCGTAGTATTTGCCACTCTTCGCGGATGCCGAAGCGCCCACGAGACTGTACTCCACGCCGTCGTAAACGATCCGCTTGCCCAGCGAATGCTCGACCATGGCCTGCTGGTACTGGTCAAGCTGCTGCTGCGGGATGTCGATCGTGGCGACGCGAATATCCGGATAGTCCGCCTTTAGCAGCGTGTTCTCCAATTGGCTGTCGCGATCGATTCTCATCTGCTTCTTCGATACTGCACCGTCTTCGTTGATCTCCAACGCGATGACGCGAAGGACACTGGTTCTGTTCACAATGGACATTTGCGTATCTCCTTTGTTCTGTCTGTTGAACTACAGGCAAGAACGGGAGACCTCGCGGTCCCTCTCTGCCTGTAGCGGGTGGAATGTTTTTCGAGGACTTCCCCTGCCCAGGCTCAAGAGAGCCGGGTCCAGATTGTGAATTACCTGGCAGCCGATC
>CAZQDD010000199.1:0-1624 GCA_964591805.1 uncultured Acidobacteriaceae bacterium
ATGCGCCGCGTCGGCCGCGCCGTCTCGGGCAAGTAGGCCCGCGCCATCCGCACGCGAGCGCTTCGTCAACGTCCGGTCAGCGACATGCCCCAAGCTATAATGGATGCGGAAATCCAAAATCCATGTCCAGGCCTCTTGTTGCGGGACGCGATGCTCTCGCCGCGGCGTCACACTCATGATCCACGCAGTCTCGAACACCTTCCCGCGTTGCGAGAAGGTGACGCCTTAGGAATCTCCGCATGGTTCGCGGCCTGATCGATTTCGCCCTCAACAACCGCTTCCTGGTCACCGTGGCGGCCTTCCTCTTAATCGTCTGGGGCGCCATCTCATTCCACAACTTGCCGGTCGAGGCTTACCCCGACGTAGCCAACAACTACGTGCAGGTCATCACGCAATGGCCGGGCCACGCCGCCGAAGAAGTGGAGCAACAGGTCACCATCCCGATCGAAATCGTAATGAACGGCATCCCGCACCTGGAGCACCTGCGCTCGACTTCCTTGTTCGGCCTCTCCAGCCTGATGCTGATCTTCGACGATGAATCCTCGAACGACTGGAATCGCCAGAAGGTCCTGGAACGGCTCTCGCAACTCAGCCTGCCTGCCGGGTTGCAGCCGCAGATCGGTTCCGACTACAGCCCGGTCGGCCAGATCTACTGGTACACGCTCAAGAGCACCAACCCGCAGTACGACTTGATGGAACTGAAGTCGCTCGAAGACTGGACGCTCGAAAAGCAGTTCAAATCGGTGCCCGACGTTGTCGATGTCTCGAGTTTCGGCGGCATCACGCGCGAATACCAGGTATCGCTCGACCCCGACCAGCTTGTGGCGTATGGCCTGAGCATCGCCCAGGTGGAGCAGCAACTGGCCAACAACAACGTCAACGCGGGCGGAAGCTTCGTCGAAGCCGGCTTGCAGCAGATCAACGTGCGCGCCGTCGGACTGGTGCGCAGCGTCCAGGACATCGCCAACACGGTGATCAAAACGGTGAACGGCACGCCCATCCGGGTGAAGGATCTGGGCACCGTTTCGCAGGGTCCGAAGATCCGTCTGGGTCAGATCGGCAAGGCCATCCATCGCTCCGATGGCAAGGTGATCGACGACGGCGACGTAGTGGAGGGCATCGTGCTGCTGCGCAAGGGCGCCGACGCCGACTCCGTTCTCGACGCCATCCATGCCAAGGTCGATCAGTTGAACCAGCGCATTTTACCGCCCGGCGTCCGGGTGGTGCCGTTTCTCGACCGCAGCAGCCTGGTGCACCTCACCACCCACACCGTGCTGCACAACCTGACCGAAGGCATCGTGCTGGTGGCGCTGATCCTGTTCCTGTTCCTGGGCAACGCCCGCGGCGCTCTGATCGTCGCGCTCACTATTCCGTTTTCCCTGCTCTTCGCCGCCATTTGCCTCAACCTGAACCACATCCCCGCCAACCTGCTCTCGTTGGGCGCGCTCGATTTCGGCATGGTGGTGGAAGGCGCGGTGGTGATGGTGGAGAACATCGTGATCCACCTGGGCCGAAATGAAAGCGGTTCATCGCTCGGGCCGGTGCGCTCCGCCGCCCATGAAGTGCAACGGCCGGTGTTCTATTCGATCGGCATCATCATCACCGCCTACCTGCCCATCTTCAC
>CAZQDD010000200.1:0-1613 GCA_964591805.1 uncultured Acidobacteriaceae bacterium
AGGACTACGCCAGCGCCCGCTACTACAACAACAACTTCGGTAGGTTCTGGAGCCCGGATCCGGGAGGCAACGCGCACGCCAACGACCCGCAGAGCTGGAACCGATACGCATACGTGAGAAACGACCCGACCAATGGGAGCGATCCAACAGGACTGGGCTCAGTCTGTACAGTCTTTGCTGCGGACGACAGCACATGCATCGTAGGTGTACCTGCTCCTTCACCTTCTTGCTGGGGGGGCGACGTAGATGACCCCGTCTTCACCTGCTTCGGCGAAGGGTCGGGAATGCTTGACTCGGCACCCTCGTCCTCGAATCCAAACCTGAATCGCCAGACATGGTTAATGTATCTGCGCCAGCAAATGGCCTTGGCCGCTGCGTCGATACTTGCTTCCAATGTTTCTCGGGCCGGGAGCGCCCAGGTCCCCGCCTTCCTTGCCGCAAGCAGCGAATGCTGGGCGCCCGCAGCTCCGAGCGCGGGATCGCTGACGTACACGCTGGAAGTCACGTACCAGATTGAGGACAGTACTGGGGCACCGATGAACGCATCATCGCTGTCTGGAATTTTTGTCAACGAGAGCTTCCTGAGCGTGACCGGCAGTAGCGGGGCAGGAATTATTGCCAACGCAGCAACGTGGTACACTGGCGAGCCCGGCGGCGGAGGGATTCAGACAAACGGTACGTTCACTGACTATCTAAGCGCAGGCGGGATATCTGGACTCAGCACTCTGAGCGCAGCCGCATTCCAGACTTTCACGGCAACTGGCATACTAACAAACGGAATGGTCCTACAATCGCAGCCTCTAACAGTACTAGGTTTCGGCGCCCCGACGACCGTTCTGAACAACGTCTACACTCAGACCAACGTCACGATCAATGGATTCGGGCTCGGTACCAATCCGAAGACGGAGTGCCATTAGCGATGTCTCAAGGAACCAGAACTGCGAGCCAGGGCGCCGGCTCCCACGACCTGCTTGTCGCTGTCGCGCTCGGAGTAGCGGTCGAGCTAACCCTATCCTTGCGAGTCTATGTGCTGGCAGGGCGGTTGGCTGGAGGCAATGCTTGGCTGGAAATATCGCAGATGCCAGGCGTCAACATAGCCATGGAACTCTGTAAGGGAGGGAGCTGGTTGCAGGCGTTTCTCTGCACGGCTGTTGTTCAGTGTGTGATTTTCATTATTGATTTCCTGGGCATGATCTATGCCTACCGCCTGCTCAAACGCGCCATGTCGGACGCGCATCGACGGGCCATCTCCCGAGCCGAGGTGCTGTCAGCGAAAGCCGAGGGGGACCCGTGGGGAAGCCCGGGGACGGGCGGGACGTAACCCGGCGTGCCGGCCGCACATGACCTACAACTAATCCGCCACGCAGAACAACGGGAAGAAACGGGTGGGGAAGGAACGGGAAGAAAGAAGAAACGGGTCAGCCTGAACTGAGCGATTTTTCTCCAAGGAGGAAAGCGCCGCCACGCCAGATGCGACTCACGCAGGCCAACTGCCGCCGTTTGCGGAGCTGGCCTGAGCAGAGGAATAATCGCGCAGTTCAGGCTGACCCGTTTTGTTAACAACACCAATACGATCATCCAGGACTGCGTTGATCCGTTCCTGGCCTTAATTA
>CAZQDD010000201.1:0-1604 GCA_964591805.1 uncultured Acidobacteriaceae bacterium
CGCTTGTGACATTCGACAAGGCTCTGGCGGGAAGAGCGAAGGGTTCGGTTCTGCTCAAGGGCTGATCTGTATTTGGGTTCACGCGGGCGGCGAAACCCCACTCATCGCGAGAGACAAAGGCGCGATGAATGGGGCGGACGGCAGGACAATGCGGAGGAATGTACACCGCAATCTCGTAGTTGAGGATGCGTGCGATGCCAGTGAAGGTCACGCAAGATAGAACACCAAGAATGGCTAAAGGTAGACAATCTAAAAATGTCGAGTTCCTCCAGACGCTGCACGACCTGACGGGGCTCAATCAAGCCGAATTCGCCAAGGCTTGCGGACAGCACCCGGCAAATATGAACACATATCTGACCGGTCGGCTTCAGCCGGGCAAGAAGGTCTTAACATCCTGTGTCCGACATTTGTTTGAGTGGGAAGTGAAGCCGCTTATGGAGATCGAGCAGATCCCGAAGAACCTGCGTGACCTTCCTGAAACGTCCGGGCTATACATTCTCTACGACTCTGCTGGAGGCATCCTGTACGTTGGTAAAGCCACGAACTTTCGTACTGAGGTTAGGCAAACACTAGGTCGGCAAATTCCCGAGGCCCTTCGGTTTGGGCCGAAGCTAAACAAGGAAAACCCATATCTTCGTGATGTTGCCTTTCGGCTCTCGCTCTACGAGATTCTATCGGAACGGTTACGCCACAATATTGAAGCGACGTTCTTGCGCGCGGTTGCGAATCAAACGCACAATAGCAACATCGGTAAGACAAAATAAGGGAAATTTACGCTTCTGGAAGAAGGCCCCGGGCTAAAGCCCTTTGATTCCATTTGCTTTATTCAGGGGGCTGAAGCCCCCTGCTCCCTCCGAAAGGCAAAAGCAGAGGTTTTTTCCGCAGCCTGTGAACCCTTGCGCTTAAGCAGAACAAGGCAAATACAGAGATTCTGGCTTCGCCAGAATGACGATAGAGGTTGGTGTGACGGCAGGTGAGTTGCTCAGGCCTGCGATGGGATGGCAATCTTTGTTGAGGATTCGACGGGGGAAATGGCGCGGGAGCGGTTTTTGTAGCTGGCGGCGATGAAGTCGCGGAAGATGGGGTGGGGCTCTAGCGGCTTGGATTTGAACTCGGGGTGGAACTGGCAGGCGAGGAAGAAGGGGTGGGTGGGAATCTCGACGATCTCGACGTATGTGGCGTCGGGGGTGGTCCCGGTGAGGCGCAGACCTGCTCCCGTCAAAACGGGTTCGTACTCACGGTTGAACTCGTAGCGATGACGGTGGCGCTCGCTGATTTCGGTGGTGCCGTAGGCGCGGGCGGCGAGCGAATCGGGCTCCAGATGGCAGGCCCAGGCTCCGAGGCGCATGGTGCCGCCCATCTCTTCGACGCCGGTCAGCTCGCGGAGTTTGTAGATGATGCGGTGGGGCGTGGCGGGATCGAACTCGCCGGAGTTTGCGCCGGTGAGGCCGCAGACGTTGCGCGCGTACTCGATACATGCCGTCTGCATTCCCAAGCAAATCCCAAAGTACGGCGTACCCGACTCGCGGGCGTAGCGGATGGCGTTGAGCATGCCCTCGATGCCGCGCTTGCCGAAGCCTCCGGGGACGAGGATTCCGTCGAAG
>CAZQDD010000202.1:0-1594 GCA_964591805.1 uncultured Acidobacteriaceae bacterium
CGCCAGTTGGCCCACAACACGATTCTTGAAGTGGACTACGTGGGATCGCGCGGCCATCACCTGCTTCCCTCGCCGCAGGGCGGAGGCAGCGCCTCGCCCGCCGGCGGCGGCCGAACCAATATTGACCAGCTCAACCCCTCCTACTATTCTCTCGGCGCGACGGCGCTCAATGCCCCCACCGCCAATCCCTTCTATCAAGCTGGAGGGCCGGGATTGATCGGTCAGGCGCAGGTTCCTTACTACCAGACGCTCCTGCCCTTCCCACAATTCGCCTCCGTCAACGTAATCACTACCGACAGCGCATCCAGCTATAACTCGATTGCGGCGCGCGTCGAGCGGCGTTTCTCCAACGGAATCAGTTTCCTCAGCACATACACCTGGTCGCGCAACCTGGACGGCTCCTATGAAACATCCAGTCCCTCGGGGGGCTCCAATCCCGGACCGCAGAACGTCTACGATCTAAAGTCCGAGTGGGGGCGCTCGTTCATCGATGTCCCGAATCGCTTTACACTGGCCGGTTCTTATGTGCTTCCGTTCGGCAAGGGCAAGCGATTCCTGAGCAACGCGGGACGGTGGAATTACGTCCTCGGCGATTGGCAACTGAGCGCCGTGACCTATTACCAGAATGGGTTCCCGTTGAACATCACGCAGAACAACCAGAATGGCCTGATCGGCGCAGCCGTTCAGCGGCCGAATATCAATCCCGGCGTCAGCCAGAAGACATCCGGCAGCCTCTACAGCCGGGTCGGCGGATACATCAACCCAAAAGCCTTCACAGCCGTGGGCGAGTTCCAGTTTGGCAACGAACCCAAGGCTGACACCACCCTGCGCGGGCCTGGGTCCGGGACAGGCAACTGGGATGCTACGCTGATCAAGAACATCTCCGTCAAAGATCACGTCAACTTCGCCTTCCGCGCGGAGGCGCAGAACATCTTCAACCACCCCTGGTTCGATCTGCCCAACACCACGCTGGGCAGCTCGACCTTTGGTCAGATCTCCTCCGACTACAACTCGCCCCGGCAAATCCAGATTGGAGGGCGCATCACGTTTTAGATTGAAAGTGAAAGGCCGGTCGCGCGAAGTCTTGCGCGGCCGGCCCTTCAGTCTTTAGCTACGAGCGTTTTGCTGTTCATTCCCGGAGTGAACCGGATCGGCAACGAATAACTGATTGCAACGCCGCTCAATGCGGCAACCGGGGCCTCAGCCACCCGTAAACCTAGGTGCTCACGAGCGCACTCGCCACCGCCGCCGCCATCACCGAAACCCCGTTTCCGATGAGCGCGAACAAAGGGCCGGGGCAAGCGCCGGTCGCCAAAGCTATAAAACTCCTCGAATCTTAGCTCCCGTACACCTCTCGCGAGCCTACGATCTGAGCCTGATGAAAGTTCATATTCGACCGAGTATCCTTTCCACTTTCATCGACGAGCGAGATGGCGACGCATCGAAAGCGAGTTAGCAAACTCCCGCCTCTTGGTGTACCTCTCTCGCTGCCCCCCCCCAGCCCCGCCGTCGAAGCCGTCGACTGTATCAACAGGAGGCTCAAGGACAGGGCATAAACATTCAAGAGACTATTCGGTGGACTCAGTTTTCTAGA
>CAZQDD010000203.1:0-1589 GCA_964591805.1 uncultured Acidobacteriaceae bacterium
CAGCAGCCGGCTTGAAAAGATCATATGGGAGGGACGCATTGTTCGCGCGCGCGGCCGTGTTCCGTAGCAGAGAGCGAAGCCGCAAACTGCGTCCGTCCCAAATTACACTCGCGCCGCCATCGACAAAGCCCTCGGCGAGTAAGCCGCAGTCTGGCTTCGTTGGCGATTTGGCGATTGCATGACCAGCGGCCTCGACTGTCGCATTGGCTGACCGCGCCCGAGAACGCAACTACGCAGTGCTAGTCCCCGCGGGCATCGTTGGTGGTTCGCCCGTGCCCGCGCCGAGCTTTCTTCCACGCACGGCTTCGGCCACCGCCGCGTACGCGTACGCTACAAACATCGCTGCGAAGAAAATGATGCCGACAGTGCGCCCAGGCCAGCAGCATCGCGACACCAGCGCCAAGTGAAGCACATATGTCGCGGCGCCGGCGGACGGCAATGCCGACGATAGCCACTTGGCACGTCCCCAGCGGCGTCGCGGCACGAGGGCCGTAAGCATCAACAGGAGTGCGGTAAGGGTCGTCCAGCCGCTGCGGCGCGTGCAATGTTGGACAACTTTCAGAAACCAATAGGCAGCTTGAACGTAGCTCCGCTGAACCCCTTGTCCGTGCCAATACGCGTCGGCGAGAACACCCTGCGCCACCGCATCATCCTGTTCCGCGGCCTTGCGATACCAGCGCACGGCATCCGCATGGCTCTGAGGCACTCCCTCGCCCCAGCGATACGCGTAGCCAAGGTAGAACTGAGCTTGCGCGTCTCCTTGCTCGGCGGCTTTGCGAAACCAACGGACGGCCTCGACGTGGTCCTGAGGCACGCCTTCGCCGCTATCGTACATGCGAGCAAGGCCAGACTCGCCCGTTGCATCACCCTGATCGGCGGCTTTGCGGTACCAGCGAAGGGCCTCGGCGTAGTCCTGAGGCACTCCGTCGCCCCGGCCATACATCGATGCCAGCACGCGTTGAGCATACAGATCTCCCTGATCGGCGGCTTTGCGGCACCAGCGGACAGCTTCGGCGTTATCCTGAGGCACCCCCAAACCGTAGTGATAGGAGTAGCCCAAGGAATATTGAGCTTTTGGGTTTCCCTGGTCGGCGGACTTACGCTCCCAACGGATGGCCTCTGTATAATCTTGTCGCACGCCCTCGCCGTAGTAGTACGCGGAGGCGAGCCGGTATTGAGCGTCTGCGTCTCCGTGCTCGGCGCGCGCGCGGTATTGCCTGGCCGTTTCAGCGAGCTTCGCCTGAGTCGCTCTCTGCTTATACGCGTGCCAGAGGATCGCCCCGCCGCCTATCACCACCAGGGTTAATACCGCGGCTGCGATTTTCCGGTGTGCCATTTCGCCACCCCCGAGCCGTGAAGGTGCTCCACCGCAATTGTAGAACTAATTAAGGACCTTAAATAGCCAAAAGTGGAATTGACGATGGGATGGCGACGCCCGGAAACTGTCGCAGCGGGTATCCGCAATCAGTGCGAAAGGGTGTTCGGGAATGGACGGAGAACGGTGAGCGTTGTGTGTGCGCTCTTGCGGCACGGACGCGCGCGCGGCGCAAGCGACCCCACTCTATCCATCCACCCTACCCGCTTGCGCT
>CAZQDD010000204.1:0-1585 GCA_964591805.1 uncultured Acidobacteriaceae bacterium
GGCGGACTACCGGGGCGGTCATGGCGCAGTAGGGACACTCGAAGTCGCTGAACTCGACCAGGCTGATGGGCGCGGTTGCGGGGCCGCGCGTGGGGGCGTGCGCTAAGTCGATCTGCTGCGCGGGGCCAGCGGCGACGATCTCTTCGCGCACGCGTTTGTCGAGGGGGATGCCGGCGAGGAGCGACTCGATGACGGCGCCGAGCGACGCGTAGCCTTGCGGGCCGACCAGGCGGCGGCCGTTGACGAAGAACGTCGGCGTGGTGGTGACGCCGAGGCCCGCCGCTTCGGCCAGGTCGCGCTCGACGATGGGGCGGTAGGTGTGGTTGTCGAGCGCCTGCTGGAACGCGGCTAAGTCGAGGCCGAGTGACTTGGCGTAGCCGAGTAAGTCGGCGCGGGTAAGATGGGTCTGATTCTCGAAGAGCGTGTCGTGCATCTCCCAGAACTTACCCTGCGCCCCAGCCGCCAGCGCCGCTTCGTGCGCCAGCAGCGCGTTGGGATTCGACGCCGCCGGCGCGTGCTTGAAGATCACACGGACGTCTCTGGTCTGTTGGAGCAAACCGTCGATGACGCTGGCCGAGCGGGCGCAAGGGAAGGATTCGAAGTCGGAGAAGACAAGGATGGTGATGGGGGCTTTGTCGGAGCCGCGAGAGGTGGTCGGCGTTGATGACAGCGAAGCCGCGGGAACGGGCGCGGATTGGCGGGCGGGATCGCTGGATTGCGCGTTGCCCAGCGCGAGAGCGAAGACCGCGCCCAGCGCCAGGCGGCCGAGCGGCCTCAGGCGAACGGCGAATGGCACCTGGCTAGCCTCCGCCCGTCACGGGCTTCAGTACTGTCACGGGTTTCGGGTCCCCTTAGGTGCGACTGGCGTGCGACCGCCCAACCGCTGCCACTCATTAGCTTCGTCGTATGCGTCTCGGAGTTCGGGGTCTCCTCTCCAGTCGGCAAAGAACGCGCGCACGGATGGGTTCTCGAAGAGGTGTTCCAGGATTCCCTGAATCGCTACACGTCGAACCTCGCTACCGTAGTCAAGACAGAGCCTCCGAAGCAGATCCTTGGCTTCTTCAGTTGCGTCCTTCTCCACCGAGGGGTCAGACCAAATGATCCCGCACCAGCGCAAGAGTTCGCAAGACGCGTCAAAGCGGGTCGCCGCCCATCCGCTCTGTGGGTTCTCGATCATACACCGAGACAGATAGCGCAGCACGAAGTAACGGTAATCGCCGAAGGCCAGGGGGGGCTCAATTCTCGCAGCACGCTCAGGATCCATAACGAAATCGAAAATCACGCCCTGCACATCCAGCGAGGGACTTTCCATCCAGAGCTTGACTTGCTCAGCCGAGATCGTCGTAGCGGCGGAACGATTGCTCCCGACCGCCAGATACTCGCGCACCTGGCGGAGATCCTCCTCTTCTGGCGTCTTCATTGGTTTCGCCCCCCCTTCACGCCATCCCTCGCCTACAGCTACAATTAGGCAGCCTGGGATTCAGGACGCATGGGTCAATGAATACCGGCACTGGGTCGGGAATCCAGTAGTGAGTTAAAGGGGACAGACGCATTTTTCAGTTTCACATCCATTTTAGCTGCGGCC
>CAZQDD010000205.1:0-1568 GCA_964591805.1 uncultured Acidobacteriaceae bacterium
ATGCCGTGCCGTTCCAGACGTTGCCGTTCACGTCGTAGATCAGCGCGTAGAGGGTACCGCTGCCAGTCGTATAAGCCAATTCGAGGTTCATGCTTCAACTCCCAAGCCCCAGACTTGCATCTTTTTGCGGATTTCGACGAGCTTGGTGGCCTCGTCAGTCATGTACAAGTGAAAGAAGTAGTCGCCCGGGCACTGCTTATAGAGGCCGTCCATGAGCGTGACCGTCCTCAGGCCGTAGCGTGCCATGTTGCAGGAGACGGTGAAATCGTCGATTAGGTGTGCGGCGGGACAATGGCCGCTGCGGAGTTCCTCCACGACCGGCGTAATGTGCTGGAGCGACTCTTCCCAGGACAGTTCCGGCGGATGCCAGAGGTCACGGCACCAATCGCTGAAGAACGTGAACCAGGTGCAGGCCCCCCGAAGACTGCCGCTGCGGCGGTTCCACTGCGTGGCGCGAAAGCGGTTGAGGTACATGTCCAGGCCGTGAAAGATGACCGTGTCTTTGGTGACCATCTCCGACCAGTCGGGATTGTTGGGATGCACTAGGACGTCGCTATCGAGATACAGCGTCCAGTCGTAGCCCTCGGAAAGCTCGTATAATTGGAACTTCTCGCCGCCGTGGTCAGCTTGCATCTTGATCTTCGGCGTATCGATGATCTTGAATTCCGCGCCGATCTTCTGGGCATAGTGCCGAATAGTCGGCAGCGTCAGGGGCGTGACGCTGGGCAAGTGGTTGCCGATGTTGAGGGTGACTACTTGCTTTCGCATTTACTGTCTTTCACGGGCTTAGACCGTCGTGAATTGACCCGTGGCGTAGCAATACTCGACCTTCGTGCCCGCCAGACCAGCGTTTCCGGCAGTGCCTGCCGTGGTAGATGTGCCGGTGCCCGCTGCGCCTGCTGCGCCTCCCGCGCCTGGCCCAACCATGATCGTTCCAGCATTGGTGATCGTGAGATAACTGAGGAAGATCACGCCGCCTTGGCCGCCTCCTCCTCCCCCTCCGCCACCAGAGTTGGCGCCGCCTGCGCCGCCTGCGCCACCGTTGCCGCCACAAGCCGCTATGGTGCCGTTGGCGATGTTGACGTTGTTAGCAGCAACCAGCAGTACACCGCCGCCACCGCCGCCAGCGCCACCGTTGCCGCCCGTGCCGCTAGTGCCGCTAGCGCCATTGCCGCCCCCTAAGCCGCCCTGGCCGCCCATCAACGGAAACAGGTTCAGCGCGCCGTTATTGCCTGGACGCGGGACCAGCAGGTTGTCGCCCGAGTCCCAGTTGATTAGCGCGGCGTTGAATGAGTTGAATGCGTTGCCGCCTGCGTTACCGCTAGAGCCGTTGTTGTTCTTGCCGCCAGCCCCGCCGCAGCCGTTGCCAGCCCCGCCCTGGTTGCTGTTGTTTCCGAAAAGGAAAATGTTGCTCGCGGGGGTGGTAATCCCCCCGCCGGGAACAGGATTTGCCGCGCCGCCGCCATTGCCGCCGGGCGCGCCAACGCCCAGGGAGCCGCCCATCGCCACATTGCTATTGCCCGTGCCGCCGCCATTGCCGCCCGTATTATTGCCGTTGTTCTGGTAAG
>CAZQDD010000206.1:0-1563 GCA_964591805.1 uncultured Acidobacteriaceae bacterium
ACAGCATCCACTTGCTGGCGAAGCCGCTCATCAGCGGAATGCCCATCATGCTGCCCACGCCGATCATCCATGACAAAGTGGTCTGCGGCATTTTTCCGGCCAGGCCGCCGAGCTTGTTCATGTCGCGCGTTCCTGTGGCGTGTTGCACGGAGCCGGCGGTCAAGAACAACCCGCCTTTGAAGAAGCCGTGATTCAGGCAGTGGAGCAGGCCGGCGGTGATGGCGAGCGGCGTGCCGATGCCAATGCCCATCATCATGTAGCCGATCTGGCTCACAGTGGAGTACGCCAGCATGCGCTTCAAATCGGTTTGCACCATGGCGTACATCACGCCGACGGCCATGGTCACAGTGCCGATCCACATCAGGCTCTGGCCCCATGCCGCGGGCCAGGCGCCAAAGCTATGCATACGCGCTGCGAGGTACACGCCGGACGTGACATAACAAGCGGAGTGCAGCAACGCGCTGACCGGAGTGGGCGCGGCCATGGCTTCGGGAATCCATGTGTGCAGAGGAACCTGCACGCTCTTGGCCACCAGCGCCACCAGCATCAGCGCGAAGAGGCCGCCGGTAAATTGATGCGCCACCGCGGGATCGGTCCACAAGGCGGTGCCGGCGCGGTGGTAGAGCACGATAATCGCGGCCAGCAAGCCGTAGCCCGCAATGTGCGTCATCAGCAGCACCTTGCGCGCGCCGTTGACGGCTTCGCGGTTGGTGTACCAGAAGCCGACGAGGCCGAACGAGCAGAGGCCGACCAGTTCCCAGCAGAGATAAAAGAGGAACAGGTTGGCGCTAAACACCAGCGAGATAAAGCCGCCGATGAAGAGGAGCATGATGGTGTAAAAGCGCGTGGCCGATTTGTCGTGCGCCATGTAGCCGATGGAATAGAGCAGCACCAGGCCGCCGATGACGGCGCCCATGAAGGCGAAGAGCACGCTGAGAGCGTCGACATGAAGAACGAGAGCCAGCGGGCCATCCCACGGCAGCGGATGCAGGTCGATGGACTGCCCGTTGCGGACCGCGGGAGCAAGGCCAATTACGGCAAAGATGGCGGGTAGGCAGGTGAGGAGCGCGAGAATGCCCTTTGCCCGGGCGGAGCAGAGACGAGTCACCAATATCTGCAGCGCTGCGCCCAGCAAAAGCGTACATGGAGCAATCAAAACCAGGGTTGCTGCGTCCATGCCTTCATGTTGAGTGCGCGAGCGTTAGAACGGATGTGACCGCGCACACCTTGCCGCTGGAGCGCAGGTGGAAGGAAGTCTGCGGTCCCGGAATGTGGGACTGCGGTGGAGGCCTTACAACGACTCTCAGGGGCCTGCAATGCCGTGTGCTGGTTGTTGCGTCCAGCTCAAGTGTCCTGTCTCCGAAGTTCGGTGGAGAACTCAGCGTTCCGAAATGCAGGTCCTTCGACTCCGCCCGCCGCGGCGGACGTCGCTCAGGATGACCACAGTATTTATGTTGCGAACATTAGGAACGGGACACTAGTGTTGCGAATCACCCGGGCGCTCGGGAATGCCGGGATCGTCGAGAATCTGCACGGCCGTGGCCGGGCCGAGGTCCATCCAAT
>CAZQDD010000207.1:0-1554 GCA_964591805.1 uncultured Acidobacteriaceae bacterium
CGACTTACCTGGTCTATACGCTGGGAAAACTGCAAATTCTGAAACTGCGCGAGGATTACAAGAAGAAGAAGGGCGCGCAATTCTCGCTACAGGAGTTCCACGATTTCTTCATCAAGCAAGGCACGCCGCCGATCAAGATCGTGCGCAAGGCGATGCTAGGCGACGATTCGCCGGTGCTGTAGGGCTTCGTGGCGCGGGCCGTCCGGCCTGCTGTGTCGAGATTCTTCTCGACATTCTTTTGCTCAGTGCGCGCGATATTACGAGTGACTCGCGGCGGCCAAAGAAAAGCCGAGACGAATCTCGGCTCGGCAGGCTTGACAGCCCGCGCCACGGATTACAAGCGCAAGGCGATGCTAGGCGACGATTCGCCGGTGCTGTAGGAGCTTCGTGGCGCGGGCCGTCCGGCCTGCTGTGTCGAGATTCTTCTCGACATTCTTTTGCTCAGTGCGCGCGATATTACGAGTGACTCGCGGCGGCCAAAGAAAAGCCGAGACGAATCTCGGCTCGGCAGGCTTGACAGCCCGCGCCACGGATTACAAGCAAGTGCTCCTGGTACACCCGCCTGACTTCAGATAGGCGTACACCAAGTCGTTCGCTTCCTCAAGAGTGACGTTGCGCCGTTTCACGTCGCTGTTCGTTTGGCCGGCCGCGGCGCCGGTGAGTACGGCGATCATGAGAGCAAGGATGGGTCGGAGCATTCTGCTCATCCAACCCTCATCTTAGCCCGCACGCGCGCAGCTCACAGCCCGCCGTGGAACCTGCCGAAGGCGCGGGCGAGCATGAGCGACATGGCTACGACGCCAGCTCCGAGGGTGAGCACGTGACTGGTCTTGCGCAGATTGAAGCTGCCGACACGGCAAACGAGCAGGTAGCCAACGGCGAGGTTGAAAAGGCCCCATAGGACATTGATTGTCGAGGAGGACAAGCCTTCTCCGGGTGGCGATGCGAAAGGGCTCTGGAAAGCGTGGCCAGAGATCCCATTGCCGAGATGGGGCAAGGCATTGGCGAGGAACGCTCCCCCGAAAAAGTACGCGACATAGTGATACCAGCGCATGATTGCTCCTTGGGCTGCGAAACCGATGTTAGCAGCAATACGGCTCGTGAAAACAGGGGCAGAGCAACAGGGGAAGGCAACGGCAGTCGAAGGAACAGTAGCAAAAGGCGGCGTGTCCAACCTATGAGCCGCCGTGGCGCGGGCAGTCTTGCCTGCTGTGTCGAGATTCTTCTCGACATTTCTTTTACTCAGTGCGCGCGGCTTTACGAGTGACTCGCGGCGGGCCAAGAAAAGCCGAGACGAATCTCGGCTCGGCAGGCTTGACAGCCCGCGCCACGGACGGACTTGTAATCGATGTGGCTAGTCGCCGAAGCTGCCGACTTCTTCGCGTTCTTCGACGGGCTGCGCGGCGGGCTGGATATCGTCGAGGCGCACCAGGTTGGCCGGAGCGGGGGCCTCTTTGAGCACGTGCTCGCGGTATAGCTTGGCCATGCGGGCGTTTTCATGTTGCTCGCGGAGCTTGGCGTCGCGGGCGCGGATCTTCTCTTCGCCGGCGGTTT
>CAZQDD010000208.1:0-1550 GCA_964591805.1 uncultured Acidobacteriaceae bacterium
CTAGGAGCGTGTCGGAGAAACGGATTTGAAAAAATCGACGCGAGAGGTTGAGCGAGCGGCGAATTCTCGCTCATTGAAGCTTTGATCAATAATCATTGCCTAAGGATAAATATTCGCAAGGAAATTATCGGTATGAATTGCCCGGAATCGGTTATTGAATGGCGGAAATGGGTTTCCCCCTCCTGTTAGAAGGGGCCACCATGCCGATAGAGCTTAAGCAGATTGTGAGAGAGGCACCAAATCTGCCATTCGGCGGATACATTCTCATATCCTCTAAGCGAAAATTGCCTCAGTCCCATGGCCTGCTTTATCTGGCCGAAGACCGGCTCCACTGTCGACTTTCGTTTGGAGTAAGTTTCTCGGCCCTGTTTCGTGCAAAGCTTTCTTCTCATTCTATCCTTGGGTGTCATATCGTCTGGGATTCGCCCACGGACCTGCGGGAACTCTTCTCCATGTTTGATCTTTTGGGTGGCCATGAATGGGTTGAGCAAGGCGTCTTCAAAAAGCATCACGTTGGTTTCGCTAAAATATCCGGCGTCGGTTGTGATCGCCATCTTTTGAGGAATCCCGCCAAGGTTTTCCTCAAGAATATCCAGAATGGGTTCCACTTCATTAACATCATTGGCATTTTGCGAAAGATTGGCTGCCACAATTACCTGAAAAGAGTCATCAACGACTGCTTGGCCGTTATAGCATTGTTCAAAGGAATTGGTGCTGCTCACCTTCATGATCCGGGAATCAGGGTCGGTAAAGTTCCTTTGGGCCGAATCTTTTGGCTCGATAGAATGCGATGGACTCGTATGTGCCTGTTCATCTTTAGTTTGTTCTTCTTTGGCCTTCTGCTTTTCCGATTCCTTTTGCTTGGCCTCTTCTTCAAGAGCGCTCATCGCCTCTCTGATTTTAGCCAGGCGGGTCTCTTTTCTTTGGAGTTCATCAGGCAACTCCCATCCCTTTTTGCCCTTGCCATATTTCTTATCTTCCTCCTTGTCTATGGCCTCGGCGCTTTCAAAAAGCTCTTCAATTTCCTTTTCAAGCTCATCCTTGGTCTTCTTCATCCTCCCATAACTCATCGCTTTGTGCTTGGAGGCATTGGCTTTGATCTTTGTCCCATCGAGAGCAACATGGCCAAGCTTTACAAGCCCTGCCTCCTGGCAGAGTCTCAGGGTCTGGAGGAAAAGATCGGCCAGTGCATTCAGGTGGCGTTTACGGAATGCGCATATGGAGTCATGATCCGGGTGCCTGTTTGCTGCGATCACGCGAAAGGGAACGTCTTCGTAAGTTTTCTTCTCAATTTGACGAGAACTGGGAACTCCGGTGCAATAGGCGTAGAGAACAAGGGCAGTCATCATCCCGGGTTCATACGGGGGCTGGCCCCGGCCATCGCCTTGGTATGAGGAATATATATTTGAGACGTCAAGCTGCTCTACCACATCCAGTAAGAAATAGGCAAGGCGCCCTTTCGGGAGCCAGTCCATCAGCGATGGCGGGAGCAGCATCTGTTTTCGGTCGCATGGTTTGAATATCTTTTCCATAGTGGGGCCATATTAGCA
>CAZQDD010000209.1:0-1545 GCA_964591805.1 uncultured Acidobacteriaceae bacterium
GGGCGCGTCAAGCAGTTTGTGTAAACGGCCTTTCCGTTTTGTGACTTTTTATCCCTGGTAGACTGAACGGACCTGAGCGGAGGGTAGGGCTCTGCGGAGACGCAACCCGAGCGCCGACTCAGGGGCCGGGATTCCGGGGGCGAGCCGGGCTCGCCCTCCGGGCCAGGAATCCTGGCGCAAAAGCGCTAAATCTCGGAGGTTTGGAGGCGGAGCCTCCATCCCAAATCTGCTCCTCTTCCGATTTGTTCATGCTGCGCCGGCTGCTACGCCAGCTCCACTTTCGGAACGCGATCACCCAGCAGAATGGCGAAGCGTTGCAAGGCCGCCTTCCAGTTTTGTACCGGCATGGTCCACTTCTTGGCAATGTGCTCCAGCGCCAGGTAGAGCAGCTTCAGAGCGGCCTCCTGGGTCGGAAACGAGCCTCGCGTCTTGATCACTTTGCGCAACGACATGTTCAGCGACTCCACGGCGTTGGTCGTATAGATCACCTTGCGGATGTCGGCCGGATAGGCGAAAAACGGCGTCAGGTGCTCCCAGTTCCGGCGCCACATCTGACTGATGGTTGGGTAGGCTCCATCCCATTTCGCGGCGAAGTCATAGAGCCGCTGGTCCGCCTCTTCCACCGTGCTGGCCCTATAAATCGGCTGCAGATCCGCCGCCACGGCTTTACGCTGTTTCCAGGAAACGTAATTCAGCGAGGCCCGGATTTGATGCACGATGCAGAGCTGCACCTGGGCCTCCGGGAACACTGTTTCAATCGCTTCGGGGAAGCCCTTGAGCCCATCAACACAGGCGATGAAGACATCCGCCACGCCGCGATTGTTCAACTCGGTCAGCACTTGCAGCCAGAATTTCGCCCCTTCCGCCTGGCCCACCCACAAACCCAGGACTTCCTTGTTGCCCTGCATGTTGACGCCGATCGCCACGTAGATCGCTCTGTTGCGCACGTGCCCGGACTCGCGAATCTTCACCACCAACGCATCCAGGTAGAGGATCGGATAGACCGCCTCCAGCGGCCGGCTCTGCCAGTTCTTGACCTCCTCCATCACCTCCTCGGTCACGTTGGAAATCAGCGTCGGGCTCACCTCGACTTTGTAGATCTCCTCCAGGTGACCCTGGATCTCGCGCGTGCTCATGCCACGCGCGTACATCGAGAGAATCTTGTCGTCGAAGCCCGTGAACCGCGTCTGGCCCTTGCCGATGATTTTCGGCTCGTAGCTGCCGTTGCGATCCCGCGGCGTCTCCAGCGGGACTTCTCCAAAATCGCCTTTCAGCGTCTTGGTCGTCACGCCATTGCGTGAGTTGCCGCTGTTGTTGCCCGCCGGATCGTGCTTCTCATAGCCCAGATGATCGGTCATCTCGGCCTGCATCGCCCGCTCCAGCAGGGCCTTGGTCAGCTGCTTCAGCAGGCCGTTTTCGCCAATGATGTCTTCTGGCTTCTTGTAGTCCGCCAGCAACTTGTCGATGAGTTTGATGTCGATAGCCATCGGGTCTCCTGAGTGTGATCCCTTCGATGGCCATTTACACAATCCTTTTTACACCCTC
>CAZQDD010000210.1:0-1533 GCA_964591805.1 uncultured Acidobacteriaceae bacterium
CTTCCTGATGCTGTTCGGGGCCGGCCTCGACGTGAAGCTGAACGACCGTTGGGGTCTACGCGCATTCACGCTCGAAGACCTCTATCTTCCCTTCGGCTCGGCGCGATCCACCTATTGGAGCGTCGGCAGCGGAGTGCTTTACAACCTGAGGCGGCCTCGATGAGCGTGCGCCATGATCTCTTCGTCCTCTTCTTGGTCGTTGGCCTAAGCCTCGGGTGCATGGCTTTGTCGAGCCCGCCGGTCTCTGCCGTTTGCACGGCGGAGCCGCCCGCGGCCTATGCTGGAGCGACTATCGCCGTCCACGTCACCCCGGTCGGGTTTCCTCCGCTTCGCCGTCTGACCTACACCTACAGCAGCACCGATGGCGAAGTAACAGCTGATGGCTCCTCCACGGGCATCATCAATACAACGGGCCTGCGGCCCGGCAACCACAACGTCTCCTCGCTGGTCTCCGATGACCGTGAGCCGAAGCACAGACTGGTTGCGAGCTGCCAGGCGTCTATCACGATCAAGGAGCCGGTTAAGCACCCTCCCGCAATGCACGTTCGAGTCGAGCCAGAAGCGGTGAACTCGGGGGATCCCGTCACGGTGACAGCAGAAGGCTTCAGCCGGGACAACCGGTCGCTGACGTTCCATTGCATATCGAATCGTGGCGCGCTTGCCGGCAGCGGTTCGCACTTTGTTCTGAATACCTTCGGGCTCGATAGCGGCACCGTCAAGATCGATTGCACCGTGCAGGACGACCGTGCGCTCTCCGGGTTTGCGTCCACAGAGGTGACCATCACCTCACCGCCGCCACCGCCGCCGGCCGCCCGCAGGTACGGCGAGCCGATATGCTTCCGGGTCGACAAAAGGCACGCGACCCGCCTCGACAATGTAGGAAAAGCGATCCTCGACCGCTTCGCTGATGCCTTGGTGGCCGGTCCTTCTGCCACGGCAGTTATCGTCGGCTACGACGACGCGGCCGAGCACGCTCCCAAAAGGTATCCGAAGGCCAGGCTCGTTGACCGTGCCGCCCAGTGCGCCGTAAACACCAAGGCCTATTTGGTGGATGAGAAGGGAATCGATCCGCGGCGCATCGAACTGCGGACGGCAGCCGAGGAGACCCAGCAGGTGATTCTCTGGCTCGTTCCCGCCGGCGCTTCAATGGATACGAGCAGCACGGTGCTGGTCGATGAGTCACAGGTGAAACCTGTGCGTCGCAATTCCGTTCATTGAGCAGCGTGCGGGGATTGACTCTGCGCGCTGTTCAGAAATAGGGGGCTTGAGCGAGCCCCCATCTTCTTTGCCGCGATTCGGCGGCTTTCTCCCTAACTTCCGTACAGCCCGTAGCTCGGCCGGAATGGCGTGGAATCGCTGGAAAGACTTGCCACATGCCGACTTCCCGTTAACGAGCCCGCCCAGGCGCTGGCAGGTGCTGACAGCAGGAAGGTGATTGCAACGGTGGAGGCGGACGCCTCTTACGGAGCGTCGGCTTCTTTACCACCTTCAGCGGTGACTTGTTCCTCAGCTTCTGCTGGTTGTTTCTTCCGG
>CAZQDD010000211.1:0-1526 GCA_964591805.1 uncultured Acidobacteriaceae bacterium
AGTCTTTTCCAATCGAAGGATGAGCCTGAAGGAAGCGAAGGGGTAGCGAAGCCGGGTTTTGTCCTTTCGGGTTTTGAATTCAACTCAGCTTAGCAGTCGGTTCCTGGGCGGAGGTAATGTGGGAATCGCTCCGCATGATCTTCATGTTTCGATACACTCTTCGAGCGATTTCCAAGGTTTGTGGGAAGGGCGGAAAACAGCAGTACCGTTTTCCGGGCTTTCCACAGACCGTCATTTCCTCAGCCCTCTTGTTTAGCCATCGATGCTACGCGGTCAGCCGCAAGCGCTCAAAGAGTTTGGTTTTTGCTTGCTGCATCCGCCGCGCCGCATCAGTGTCGCTGATGGCCGCGGCCACCCTTTTCAGCGCGTTCATACTCAGTCCATCGCGCAGGTACTGTGCCGGTTTGTCCAACAACGACAGGGTCTCCAGCGGGGTCTGATAGCGCTTGTAAGTTACACGCTTGCGCCCTTTCTCGTCGATCTTCACCTCTGCCTGAGCGCAGGGACGATGATAATTCAGATACGGATTCAAGTGCTCCTGATAGAAGTCGTTGATGCGATCTGCATGTCTGGCATCGATGTATCCATAGCCGATGTGTTTGCGAATCACAGCGCCGTTTTTGGTCTCTACCAGGCCGTTGTCACCGCTCTGTCGAGGCCGGCTCTTGGTCTGTTCGACACGCAGTTTTTCCAGCAGTTGAGCCACGGTTTTGTTGATAAACTCGCTGCCGTTGTCGGAGTGGAAGCCCAGGATGCGAAAAGGAAACTGACGCAGCATGTTCTCCAAAACCGGCTCCAGATAGGCCTCCGAGATGCGCGGCGTTGAGCCGGCAATCTGCCACTGGGTGACCTCATCGACTGCGTTGATGTGATAGACACCCTTCTGCCCACCGTTCGGCTGATCGCCCTGATGCACTGTATCCAGGCGCAGAAAACCGGGCTGGCCTTGAGGCTGAGGCTTGCGCCGCTCGCCGATCGAGACCGTTGTGGGCCGTGTTTTGCTGTAGTTCAGAAGCCGCTCGCGATAGCGCGCATGCTTGCGCAAGTTATAGAGATGAGCCACGGAGATCCCAGCCAGGCGCGCATACTCGGGCCGATTGTAGAGCAGGTGCTCGCGTTCCAGAATGCGCCGCGTTGCCGGGCCGCTCAGCGTCTCGTGCGCTTCGTCAACCGAAGCCAGCAACTCGATGTCGGCGCGCGTGTAGCGTTGGGGGAAACGTCGCCGCCGGTAGACCGTTGCCTGGACCTTACCGCTGGCCGTGTAGAGCGCGATCAGCCGCGTCACCTGAGCCCGGCTCAGCCCGGTCATCTTCTCGATGTAGCGCCGCAGCAGGCCTCGCGCCGCCTTGCCCAGTTGGCCATACTGCTGCCCGGCCAACACCTGTTCCACCCAGCCATAAAGCTGCTGGCGGTCCGAGGCCTCAAACCGGATCGCCTCGCTGGCCGTAACAAACCGGCCAATCGCCTCCATACTCAACTTTTCTGCGTCGTCCATGCGGATGTTCACTACCCAGCATGACCGCCCC
>CAZQDD010000212.1:0-1521 GCA_964591805.1 uncultured Acidobacteriaceae bacterium
CCGGGCTGCCCAACACCAAGAGTGATTTCATGACATATATGACCTGGAGCATGACACTGTCCGTATCCGTTAGTTCCGGTGGGCAGACGGTCCCGTGCGGCACCATCACGTGGGCGGCCTGGATAGACACTTTCTTGGGAACAGTCGTCTCGCAGGGTGCATTTGTAATTCAGATAACGACTCCATCCGGAATGCCCTCGATATGATGCTGACTGTATCCGATGCCTCCATCGCGAAGAGGTCCTACGTGGCACCAATGGGAGGGAGACTCCGGGCAGTGTTGTTTTCTGGACCATGTGCCCCACACGCGCTCGGGGGCGTTCCCAAACACGCTGCTAAGATGCACATTAGGCAAAGCGCGTCCGGGCGCGGGTTCTCGCGTGCTCTGTTGCTGGGCATAGTATTTGCGGCCCCGGCATGGTGCCAGGCCAAGCAGTCGGCCGAGGACCTGATAAAGTTCCTAACCCACCAGTCCGCCGGCCGGGCGCAGCTTGACGAGCCGAAGGGCTGCGGCCCGGCCGAACAGCAGCGAGAGGATCGCGAGGCAGGGAGGGCCCTGATCAGCCTGGGTGCGTCGGCACTGCCCGCGCTAGAGGCAGACTTCGATTCGATCGAGGCGCTAGGGGAGGGGTCCCGCTTTTCGTTCCACGACGATTGGCTATTCAGTGTGTACGCCCATATCAGGGGTCCGGCAGCGTACCCCCGGCTCCTAAGAATGCTGTATAACAGCAAGCTGGCTTCGTCCGAGGGGGACCTCGACTCCGCTATGGCCGTGGCCTTAGGCTTAACCTCATATGTGTCCGACATGGGCGGGACAATTGTTGTATTCGGCCAGGAGGTTAGGCGGCGGCAGTACTGTGTGGGGCTCCGGCCCAGCGACGCATTGGACGGTTTGATCCTCGCCTGGGAAACCGATGACATCCGGCGACTGGAGAAGAGCCTGGGGCCGAACGCGACGGCATCCCTGAAGTCGCTGCTAGTCGGCAAGACATGGGAGGAGCTGCGAGCCGAGTTGTGGGCCGCCCCGCCTACACGGGGTGTTGCGATGGGTTACCAGTTCAGGATTCCAGGCAATTGGTCGCAACCAAGGGACAGGCCTGATGGGACCGACCCCGGCCTCGTACCTGCTGGCGACTACCTCTACCCGCCGAACCCGGAGATCGAAACGCTGTTCAAGGACAGCGCTGGGAATGATTGCGGGACACGCCGCATAAGGTTCTTCAGCTCGCAAGATATCCGAGATTTTTTCAGTCTGTACCTCGTTGACGACCGGGATCTCGCCGGTCTGCTCCGGGCCATTTCCTCGTGCGTGACAGCGCCCGAGGTGAGAAGGTAAGGCCGGACCGGCCGGACCCGTGGATGCGGTGATCTACACGGCACGCGGGTAGCTTACTGTTCTGTGGGACGAGGTACACGGAGGCAGAAATAACCAGGGGACGACGGGACGTATCCGCCGCCAAACCAGGGGCCGGCTCCCGGAATTCGCCCGAAGTGCGATCGGGCCGCGCCCACTCAACACGT
>CAZQDD010000213.1:0-1515 GCA_964591805.1 uncultured Acidobacteriaceae bacterium
CACGAGCGCATCGTCGACGACGAGGTTTGGAACAAGGTACAGACCACGCTCGGGCGGAATGGCCGGTGCGGCGGCCGGAATATCGGCAACAAACACGGCGCGCTTCTCAAAGGTCTCGTGCGATGCGCCACCTGCGATGTCGGCATGATTCACACCTACGTCCAGAAGAAGAATCGGGCATACCGCTACTACGTGTGCGTGAAAGCGCATCAGCGAGGGTGGGCCCAGTGCGAGACGCGCTGCGTGTCGGCTCCGGCGTTGGAAAGCGCTGTGTTGGAGCAGATCCGCGGCATCACCGGTAACCCTACGGTTCTGGGCAAGGTTTTAGACCAGATCGAAGGTCACCGGCAGCAGGACGCGGCGGCGGCCACTAAGGAGAAGACCGCCATTGAGGGCGAGTTGAAGAAGATCGCCCAGGAGATGGGCGGCGTCGTATCGGTGGCCGGCAAAGCCGAGTTCACTACCAACCGGTTGGCCGACCTGCAGGATCGCGTCACGCACCTCAACGACCGGTTGATGGAGCTTCGACGGCAGTTGGTGGCGATCGATGCAGAACACACCGATCCCAGGGATGTCGCAGCCGCGCTTCATGAGTTCGACCCACTTTGGGAGCAATTATCGACCTGGGAGCAGGAGCGGTTCATCCGGACCCTGGTCGAGCAAGTCCGCTACGACGGCAAGACGGGCACGGTGACTCTCGGATTCCGGTCGCACGGGATCAAGGACTTGTGCACTTGGGCGCCGGCCGTCAGGGAGAAATACGAGCATGCACAACAGCGCGGTTGAGATTCAATTTCGGCTGCACCCCACCGGGCGTGCGGCGGACAGCGGGGCACCGTCCGACGCCCCGCGATCGATGGTGGGGCGTCTGCCGCGCATCACACAGGTGATGGCGCTAGCCATCCAGTTGCAGGATATGATCCAGCGCGGCGACGCCCGCGACTACGCGGATCTCGCCCGCCTCGGGTGCCTCACGCGGGAACGGATGAGCCAGATGATGGAACTCGTATGGCTCGCGCCGGAAATCCAGCAGGAGATCGTGGAGTTTCCGCCCAGAGCGGCTACGCGGTTTCCCATCAGCGAGCTGGCGGCACGGCGAATCGCGGCGAGTCTGGATTGGGTAGAGCAGCGGGAGCTATGGCGTAAGTTGAAGCAGGACTGTCACTTAGACTGATCGGCCGAGGCGTTCGATTTCCACAGGTTTTTCACCCCAGAATGGCTGTCAACCTAATTTTGCCGAACAAAATCAGTGCTTTGTGTTGTGGAAGTATTCGTATTTTCTTCGCCGTGATATTCTGAGAGAGTTCCTGCGATTGTCAGCGCAGAATAGGCTCTCAGCCCCTCCCGAGCCGGGTGGCGTCGGGTGCAAAATCGTGGCACGGAGCCCCCCGTGATGCTTGGAGGCTAACAGTGCCCGCATTTTTCGACCTACCTTCGTTTTTCCGACGCGTTTCGAATCCCCTCCTCCAGCGGTTCTTCACCAACCCGCCCGCGTTCACGGGCTTCGATTGGGCG
>CAZQDD010000214.1:0-1488 GCA_964591805.1 uncultured Acidobacteriaceae bacterium
TTAGTTCAGGCTGCGCGCCGCTCGTACCGGTGGTGAAGGCCGCCCACTTGCGGTATTGCAACGATGGTTCCCAGTTCCGGCGAGTGCACGGGCCGCGGTTCCGGCGCGTCCTTCGCCAACGAGAGGTGCGTCCGGGTTTGGTGATAATACGCCAGGAACGACTTCACATGCCGGTACAGCGAAGCTTCGTTGAACACGATCACGTGATCCAGACACTCGCGGCGAATCGTACCAATCACGCGCTCCACGTATGCTCGTTGCCAGGGCGAGCGCGGCGTCGAAAGTACCTCCTGTATGCTCGCGTCCTCCACCTGCCGGGTGAAGTTCGCCCCGAAGATTCCATCGCGGTCGCGCAGCAGGTACTGCGGAACTTGTCCAAAGGGAAACGCCTCGCGCAGTTGCTGTGCGGTCCACTGCGCCGTCGGATGAGCGGTGACATTGAAATGCACGATCCGTCTTCGGTGGTGCGCCAAGACGAGGAAGACGTACAGCACCTGGAAGCGAATGGAGGGCACCGTGAAGAAATCTACCGAGACCATCGAGTGAACGTGGTTCTCCAGGAAGGTCCGCCACGTCGGGGAGGGGGGATTTCGGCGGCGGACCATGTATTTGCTCACGCTGGTCTCGCCGATGTCGATGCCCAGCTTGAGGAGTTCGCCGTGGATGCGCGGGGCACCCCAGATCGGGTTGGCGCGGCTCATCTGTCGAATCAGTTTGCGGATCTCCCGCGGCACCGCGGGGCGCCCAGGTCGTCCGCGGCGGACCTTCCAGGTCCAGAACAGGCGGAATCCCTTGCGATGCCAGGCAATCACGGTAGCCGGTTTCACGACGCAGAGGGACGAGCGCCATTCGGTCTGTGCAGCACAAAGCCAAGCCCACAGCAGCCGGTCGCACCGGTTCAACCTGGGCTTCTTCACCGAACGCTGCAGCACACCCAGTTGATGGCGAAGGGCGAGAATCTCAAGCTGCAATGCGGCCCGGGATCGAAACAGCGACAGCGCAGAGGCAAGCAAGGCCGATAACACGGTTGTAGGAGAGAATTGGCGGGCAGTGCGCAACTTCCACTGTATCAGCCCGATTCGATTGCCGAGAGGCACAATCGATCGCTCAAGCAATGCCTATGTAGTCGGATATACCAATTCTCCGGATTTTCCCGTGACGAGCGGCACTCATTCGACAGTCTGCGGTCCGAACGGGCAGAACTGCGCGGCAGCCCACGTGACCAAGTTGAATCCTTCCGGGAGCGCCATCGTGTGGTCCACCTTTGTGGGAGACACCAAGCCCGATGGAAGCGACGCGTTGTTCTTTACCGGACCGATCCAGTTGGATGGGAACGGGAACGTCTATATCATGGGGCAAGCCGGACCGGGTTTCCCTTTGGTCAATCCGGTTGAGCCGGCCGCAGTCGGCAATGGGGCCATGGAGGTGGTGGTCAGCAGTTTCGGAATAGTGACTGAGCCGTAGCGCGGTTCGGGCCGATGGGGCGGC
>CAZQDD010000215.1:0-1487 GCA_964591805.1 uncultured Acidobacteriaceae bacterium
GATGGACCGCGTCAGGCAGCGCTACTCCTGGGACGCGGTCACGGATGCGTATGAGGGGCTGCTGGGGAGATTGGTGGGGAAGGCAGGGGCGTAGGACCGCCTTGGTTTCGGAGGGTCCGGTCGGCGAGCGCGATCCGTCAAGAGAGGTCGCCCACCGCGCTGCAGACTTTCCGCCCGCCGGGCCTTCCGAAGGTCTACACTGTACCCGATGGCAATAGAAACGGTCTTCATTCTCGGAGCCGGCGCTTCTCACGCTGAAGGGGCCCCTCTCCAAGGGGACCTATTCAGCGCGTACCACTGCTCGCTGAACGAGCCTGAATTGGTAACCGCCAGGATGGACGGGGAGATCGTCACGTTCTTTCGAGTGTTCTTCGGTGTGGACCTCGCCAGATCCCATCCCAACAAAGCCTACCCGACATTTGAGGAGGCGCTCGGCATCATAGAAATTGCCCTCAGCCGTGGGGAGAGTTTTCCTGACTTCGACGTCACCCCGCAGAATCCCCGCTTGCAGCGGATGCGAGGACATCTTGTTGACATGATCGCGAACATACTTTGGGTCGGGCGGGCGGGGGCCCCCCATCATCGGAAGCTGGCCAAATCCCTCCACGAACAAGGAGCGCTGCTCAGGACCGGTTTTATCAGTCTGAACTATGACACCTTCGTTGACACCGCACTCGCAGATCTCCCCGATGTCGACCTTGACTATGGCGTCGAGCTTACCACGCTACGGGCTGAGGGATCGCGACGCGAAGAGCTGACGGCGCGGTGGCAGAAACCGCGGCCCGGGCGATCCGTCGCCCTCTATAAACTACACGGATCCCTGAATTGGCTTTACTGTCCCAGGTGTACGGCACTGATTATCGTGCCGAGGCGCTTCCCCTTCGTCGCGCCGGTCGAGGCCGACTGTCCTTGCGGCTCATCGGTCGTTCCGATCATCGTTCCCCCAACGTTCTTCAAGCTGACATCGAATTTCCACTTGCAACAGATCTGGCGGCAGGCAGAACGTGCCCTGCTATCGGCTCGACGGATAGTATTTTGCGGCTATTCGATGCCGGACGCCGACCTGCATATTAAGTACCTTCTAAAGCGCGCAGAACTAAATCGGAGCGGTGCTCCGCCCGACATCTATATCGTCAATGAACACGAGGGAAAAACTTGCGAACAGCGTAGGAGCGAAAAGGACCGCTATCAGAGGCTCTGGCGAGAGCCGCAGCGCCTTCACTTTACGCCCCTGTCATTCGAACGATTGTGCGAGCTCGGGCTTGATGCACTGTCCGACACCCCTCAAGACAGTTGAGGCGCAGGCCACGAAACGCCCAAATGGCCGCCCTCACGCGCTTACGACTTGCGCGCCTTCCCAATCGACCTTCTCATACAGCTCCGCCAGAGACAGCCGGCAGTTCACGGATTCAAGTTCGAGCGTATCTTCCAGGCGGTTGGCCGAGGTCAGCAGCCAGCGGCCGTCGGCTTGCCGCGTGTATAGATCC
>CAZQDD010000216.1:0-1476 GCA_964591805.1 uncultured Acidobacteriaceae bacterium
TGGGCAAGCTGCAATTCGATGTGCTCGTGCGCATAACCTTGCTCATGCAGGATGGTGGACGCCAGACCGCGGAAGCCGTGACCAGTCATCCGGCCTTGGTAACCCATGCGCTTCAACGCCAGCAGAATTGTGTTGTTGCTCATCGGCTTATTGGGATCGCGGTCACCAGGGAACAGTAATTCTTCGCTCCTTGCCAGTGACCGCAGCAATTCCAGCACCTCGATTGCCTGTGAGGACAGCGGGGCAATATGCGGGGTTCGCATCTTCATCCGCGATGCAGGGATATTCCACCGGCGCGCTTCCAAGTCGAATTCCTCCCACCTGGCCCCTATCAATTCGGTGGTACGAACAAACGTCAAAGCGAGCAGCTTCATGGCCAGCCGGGTAACATGCGTGCCCTGATAAACCTCAATAGACCGAAGCAAGGTAGGTAGTTCCTTCACATCGACGCGAGCCAGATTGGTCTTTTTGGTTGGCCTCAGAATGTCGCTGGGCTTGATCTCGGCAGCGGGATTGCGCTTCGTATAGCCGTGGGCAATGCCGAACCTGAATATCTGCCCGGTCGTTTCCAGCGCCCTCTTTGCCAGATCGCCTACTCCCCTTCCCTCTATCGACTTGACCATCGTTACCAATTCCGGCGCCTCAATCTCCGTGATGGGGCGCGCACCTAACAGTGGAAAGACATTTGCCTCTATGCGCCTTCGTGTGGAGTCAACGTGCTGACCGCTCTTGCCAACGCGCCAGTGTTCGAGCCATAGGCCGGCGATGGTTCGGAAGGAGTTCTCGGAAGTAGCCTTGCGCGCGACTTTCTCAGTCTTCCGCACCTGCATCGGGTCAACACCCGTCGCCAACAGTGCGCGTGCCGCAGCATGGCGCTCCCGTGCCAGGACCAGAGGCACATCAGGATATTGTCCAAGCGCCATGAGCTTTTGCTTCGAGTCATGCCGGTACTTGAAACGCCACAGCTTGCCACCTGTCGGAGTGATGAAGAGAAATAACCCTTTGCCATCGGGCAGCCTGTACGCCTTGTCAGTGGGCTTGGATTTGCGAATTTCCGTGTCAGTCAGCAAAATACCACCTCCTCGAATACCACCATGCGGGGAGAAGTCTCCCCTCCGCTGTTTGGTCGTCTGCGAATCCATCGCCGAAAAAAGAGGCCAACGGGAGTTCGAGTCCGGGCCGTCAATCGAACCCACGGTGGAATACCACCAGAGCGCAAAAGAGTGAAAACCGGCATGGATATTGGGGATGAGGGGCTTTTTCCGTAAATACCACCAAACAAAAGTAGCGAGTACCCCAGAAATAGCACCAAAAATCCTTGGCTTCCATACTACCGCGTAAGACGGTATTGGACCTAGTAATATTGATTTTATTGGGTATTCCGAGAGGATACCGGACGGTCTAGGACGGCATAAAACAGGTTCATGGTGGGCAGTGAGGGACTCGAACCCCCGACTTCCTGCTTGTAAGGCAGGC
>CAZQDD010000217.1:0-1466 GCA_964591805.1 uncultured Acidobacteriaceae bacterium
CTCCCTCCGGACTTGGCGCCTGGTTGGCGTTGTTTCGGCTGGAGGATGGGGTGCGAGAGATGGGGACGGAAGATTGCACCCGTGTTCTTACGCCCCTTCGGGGCTGGGGGAAGGTTTGCATGCTGTCCCCAGGCTTGCGCCATGGGGCTACCGCCTTTTGCCCGCTGCGCGGGCTGATGTAAGTGGGCTGCGCAGATAGATGGAGTTTGCTTGCCTCAGGGGCTGAAGCTCGATCATTTTAGGGTTCGGTTCGGCACGAGTGAACTCGTGCCCTGACACTTCTTGCTTCTTCAAAAGAATTCTTGCTTGCTGCAATAAGCCGGTTGGGTTGGGTTCGTGCTTCCCCACCCATGTCCGCGATGAGACTGCGGTCATGGATGATTGCATGACAGCGTCGGCTCCCTCGACCTGAGTAGACTGGTTGCGGCTAAACGACCACGAAGCTCGGGAGGAAAGGAGCCGAGCATGATGATTATAGGCTGTGATTTTCATCCGCGGTTTCAACAGATCTCCTTTTTGTGGGAGGAGACTGGCGAGTGCGGGCAGCGGCGCTTGATGCACACGGCAGAGGCGGAACAATACTATCGCTTGCTCAGCGGAGCGAGGGTGCGAGTTGGCATCGAGGCCACGGGGAGCTATGGCTGGTTTCGACGCCTGCTGAGCGAACTGGGCCATGAACTTCTGGTGGGCGATGCAACCCAGATTCGCGCCTCGAACCCGCGCAGGCAGAAGACCGATAAGCGGGATGCGGAGCATATTCTGCGTTTGCTGATGGAGGATCGTTTCCCCGCCATCTGGCAGCCGCCGGCAGAGAACGAACAACTGCGGCAGCTGCTGCTGCATCGCAGCCGCCTGGTCAGGTTGCGCACGCGGGTGACCAACCAGTTGGACGGGATAGCCAAGAACGAAGGGTTGATCGCTGCTGGCGGGTGGAGCGGGAAGCGTCGCAAGACCATTGAAGCATTACCGCTGCCGGGCTGGTATGGCGAGCGACGCAAGGATCTGCTGGCCCTGCTGGACCGGCTTGAGGAACGGATTGCGCCATTGAACAAGGCGGTCAGTCAGGCTGCGGCCAACAACGCGGAGGCTTGCCTGCTGATGACGCATCCGGGCGTGGGTCCGGTGGTCTCGCTGGCCTATGTGCTGACGATCGGCAACTGGCAGCGCTTTCCGCGCGGCAAGCAGGTGGGCAGTTATCTGGGGCTGATTCCGTCTGAGGATTCCAGCTCCGACAAGCGCCGTCTGGGACACATCAGCAAGCAGGGCAACACGCTGTTGCGCTGGTTGCTGGTGGAGGCGGCGAGCACGGCGCAGAGGCACGATCCGAGCTGGCATCGGCAGTATGTGCGCCTGTCGATCGAGAAGCACCACGGCGTGGCCAAGGTGGCTATCGCCCACAAGCTGGCGGTGCGGTTGTATTGGATGTTGCGCTCCGGGGAAGATTATCGGCACGTCAGGGAGCGCGG
>CAZQDD010000218.1:0-1457 GCA_964591805.1 uncultured Acidobacteriaceae bacterium
GCCCGGCGTGCGGCTTTTACAAGGGCCGCCAGGTCTTGAGCGTCACGGCGGGCGCCTGATTTTTCTGTCAGTCCGCGGAACAGTTCCGCGTCATTCACCTATGCGAATTGCAGTGGATGTCATGGGCGGCGATCATGGTTGTGGTGTTGTCATTGCCGGCGTCAAAAAAGCCCTCGAGGACAACAAGAACATCACCGCCGTTTTCTTGGTCGGTCATCAGGCCGAAATTCACGCCGCGCTGCCCGAACGCGGCTTTCGCGACCATCGGGTGCGCGTCGTCCACGCCAGCGAAGTCGTGGAGATGGACGACAAACCCGCCAGCGCGCTCCGCAAAAAACGCGACAGCTCCATCGCCCGCGCCGCCGAATTGGTCCGCGAAGGCAAGGCCGACGCCCTGGTTTCGCTCGGCAACACCGGCGGCCTGTTCGCGGCGGCCACGTTCAAGGTCGGGCGCATCCCCGGCGTGGACCGCGGCTGCATCGCCACGGTCATTCCGCGGTTGGGAAGCGAATTTGTGCTGCTCGACGCGGGCGCGAACATCGAGTGCAAGCCGCTGCACCTCGCCCAATTCGCGGTGATGGGCAGCGTCTATTCCCGCGAAGTGCTGGGCCGTAAACAACCGCGCGTCGGCATTTTGAGCATCGGCACCGAGGATTCCAAGGGCAACGAACTGACGCTGGCGGCCTTCAAGCTCTGCAAAAAACTGGACTTGAATTTCATCGGCAACGTCGAGGGACATGATTTGTTCAAGGACCACGTGGACGTCGTCGTGTGCGACGGTTTCGTCGGCAACGTCGTTTTGAAAACCGCCGAGAGCCTCGCCGTCGCGATGTTTTCGATGCTGAAACGCGAGTTGATGCACAACACCAAACGGCAGATCGGCGCGTTTCTGGCCAGGGGCGCCTTTCAGACCATCCGCCGCCGGATGGACCCGGAAGTCCACGGCGGCGCGCCGCTGCTCGGCTTCAACGGCATGGTGTTTAAGGCGCACGCCTCCGCCCGCGAACGCGCCGTCGCCAGCGCGCTGCGCATCACCGCCGAGGCGGTGCAGCACCACGTCAACGAAATCATCGCCGTCGAAATCGCCCGCGCGAATGAAAAGATCGCCGCGGCGGAAGTTTCCATTTCAGTATGAGCCCAAAATTCAAAAACCCGCGCGCCAAGTTCAATTTTCAAGGCCGCACCTGTTCCATCACCGGCGTCGGCGCGTATGTGCCGGAGCGAGTTTTGACCAACGCCGAGCTGGAAAAACTGGTGGACACGTCGGACGAATGGATCACCACGCGCACCGGCATCAAGGAACGGCGCATGGCGGCGAAGGATGAATTTACCTCCGACATGGCGGCGAAGGCCGCCCAGCGCGCGATGAAGATGGCTGGTGTCACCGCCAGCCAGGTTGATTTGATCATCGTCGCCACCATCACGCCGGACATGCCGTTTCCGGCGACCGCGTGCTT
>CAZQDD010000219.1:0-1452 GCA_964591805.1 uncultured Acidobacteriaceae bacterium
TGGGCGCCGGCTTGTCCTTCTCTTTCAGAAGTTCGCCGACACCTTTTTCCAGCGATGATAAATAATCCGCGATAGTCCAGCCGACTTTCTGCCCATTCGCGCTTAGTTCGATTCCACTGACCAAATCCGGCGAAGTCTCGAACCGAATGTGAATTTCCGCCGAAAACGTTTCGTTAAGTGCATTTTGAATCGCTGCGCGTTGCGCTTCAGGCAGGTCAAAAGTGCTGCGAATTAGCGCCGGCTCGGAATTTTTCTTCAGCGCTTCGCCAAGCACATTCTTCGCTTGGCTATTCAACTCTCGCAAGCGTCGGTCAAACACCTCACCCATCCGCTCTTCCAGACTCGTCGTGGCCAGATCGGTCAGCGCCTTGCGCGTGATGGCAAACACTTCCTTCTGCGTCAAACGACTGATGGCTTGATTCAAATTGCGGGCGTCGTTGACCAGCGATTCCTGCCGCTTGGCGCTCAAGGCATCGGCGGCCTTGCGCGCTTCTTCGAGGAGTCGCAGACGTTCGGCTTTCGCCTCGTCCGTCGCCTTGGTCAAAAGCGCGGCGCGCTGCTGATCGAATTCCTCGTTCTTCTTTTGAAACTCGTCGCGTTCCTTTTGAGCTTCGGTCTTTTTTGCATCGGCGTCCGCGAGTTCTTTTGCAATCAGCTTCTCCCGCGCGTCAATGGCGTTGAGGATGGGTTTGTAAAGAAAGCGCTTCATCAGCCACACGAGGATGAGGAAATTCAGCGCCTGCGCACCGATGGTGAACCAGTCGAGCAACATAAAATTATTTTCCCGCCACTTTGGCTGCCCCGGCGATGACGTGATTCCAGAACGGATTGGCGAAAATCAGAATCATCGAGACCACGAAGCAGTAGATCGCGATGGATTCGATCATGGCCAGGCCCACGAACAAAGTGCGGGTGATCGTCGCCGAGGCGTCGGGCTGTTGCGCCAGCGAACTCAAGGCGGTGGAGACGGCGCGCCCTTCGCCGAGAGCGGGGCCGATGCTCCCCAGCGCGATGGTCAGGCCGGCGGTGATGATCGAGACTACCGCGATGATTGTGATGCTATCCATAATTTTGTCCTTTGGTTGATTTGTGAATGTTTTAAGTTTTGATTGCCAGCGCAGGCTTGGGCTTGCGTGTCCGCGTCGCGGCGGCGATGTAAACCGCTGCCAGAATGCTGAAAATGTAGGCTTGCACCATGCCGGTCAGCAGGCCGAGCAACGTCATGACGATCGGAAAAATGAAAGGCGTGATGGTGAGCAGAATCGCAATGATCATCGCGCCGCTCATCATGTTGCCGAACAGACGCACGGCCAGGGCCAGCGTGCGCGAAAGTTCGCTGATGATGTTAAACGGCAGCATGATGATCGTCGGCTTCGTGTAGGAGGCGAGATAACCCCAAAATCCCTGTTCCTCGATGCCGAACAACGGCACCGCCACAAACACGCACAACGC
>CAZQDD010000220.1:0-1436 GCA_964591805.1 uncultured Acidobacteriaceae bacterium
ACGACGAGCGGGAAGTTGTGCCCGAGAAAACCGCCATCTTCCTGATGCTCGATTCGCCCCTTCTGACGATTCAGGTGATCCTGCCCTACACGCGTTCCGGTGGGATTGTCGCCGTGTCAGGCGTTCAATACACGGAGATGCCCGGCGCCGAGGGAACCGCGCCTTGCCAGATCTTCAAGCTTTTCTCCGATACACCCGTTGGCGTGTGCTGATGAGCGCTCATCCTCGCCTTAATTCACCTGCAACTTGAACCGGTTAAGCGCGAGGTCCGCACCCTCGACTGCCTTCTCAAGGTTCAGCGCCTGCTTGATCGCCTCCAGGTCCAGCGAGATTTCCTGCTTCCGAACGCCCGACAGAACGGCGTTCCGCGCGTCCTCGGGAGTTCCCGCGAGAAGCTGCTGCCATTGAGCAAGAGGGAGCGTAACGGTCACGCGCTTGTATTCGGCCGGGATCTTCTGCTCATCGATGACGTTCACCGAGGGCGGGCGCTTCCGCTTTTTCAACGTGTTCGTTCGACCTTCCAACTTCTCCGCGCCAAGCCAGTCGAGAACACGCAACACCATACTGCTCACGCACTCGGCAGCCGCCTCAAAGTGCTTTTGCCGGGCCTGGAGACACTTCACTTCCGCCTTCGCCAGTTCCGCCATCCCTTCGCAGAAGCGGATGAACTCCGCCACACGGTCGCGTTTCTCGACCGCTCCTTTTAGATAAGCCGCCAAGGCCCCTTCGATCTCCGGGGTCAGCCCGTCCTCGGCTGACTCTGCCAACAGCACCAGGCTCTCCTCGATTTGAAACAGGCTGAGCGTCTTCGCGAGGTCGGTTGCATCCGTAACCTCGGCCACAGCCGCTCCGGTCCCATCGTTACTGTCTGACATTGAGGGTTTCCTCCATCCGATTGAAGACCCGCACCGCCAGGTCGGGATTCAGCTTCGCCTTCGGGTTCAAGCGCAGCTCCCGCAAGATTTGCGTGTACTCGCCGCTGCTCAACGCCCTTTTGGCTTCGCCAAACCGGGCTCGAAACGCATCCAGCAGCACCCCATAGACCTCGCGAGCCTTCTCCAGGCTGGGAATGCCCGTCACCTCGGTACAACCATGTCGGCCGAGAATTTCGCCGTATTCGCGCGCGCCCAATACCGTGCGCATGCTGCTGAAACGCGCCGCCATGTTCCGGCTCGTCAATCCTGTTAGAGACGCGCCGTTACTGCACGGACCGCTCTGTGTGGATGCCGGCTTTGGCGCCGGCGCCGGTGCTGCGGGCCTTGCGCCATTCTGCCGGCCACCGCCGCAATCTCGCGGCCGCTCGTCATACAATCCCTTGTACACGTCCATGCCGATCCCGAGATAGCTGGCGCATTTCGAGAGCGCATCGGTGCAAGCGCCTTTGTACGCATCGCCACGGTCGGGGTTGTCATTGCCGCCGAACTGCTCGATAGCGA
>CAZQDD010000221.1:0-1430 GCA_964591805.1 uncultured Acidobacteriaceae bacterium
AACCTGCCGTCGCACGCGCACGGCGAGGGCTACTCGGACATGAACACCGTCATCCCGGAGTTTGTGAAGCGGGTGGACTTCGAGAAAGGCCCTTATTACGCCGATGTCGGCAACTTTGGCTCGGCTGCATCGGCCCGTATGGAATTCTTCAAGACGCTGCCCGAGAATTTTCTCAAGGTGGAAGGCGGCACGCATACCTATGGCCGCGCCGTCTTTGGCGTATCGCAAAAGCTCGGTCTGGGCAATTTACTGTACGGCGGAGAAGAGTATTACTACGACGGCCCATGGACGCATCCGGATGCTTATAACAAAATCAACGGATTGCTGACCTACAGCCAGGGCGGTGACGACGATGGTTTCAGCATTACAGCTCACGCCTACCACGGAAGATGGAACTCGAGCGATCAGATCCCCGTTACCGCCCAAGTCAATCCCACACCATCTACTCCATACGGAGTCGGTTTCTTCGGCACGCTGGACCCCTCTGACGGCGGCCACAGCCAGCGTTATAGCTTGCAGACTGAGTGGCATCACCAAGGCGATAATTCCGAGTCGAAGATCATGGCCGCCGTATTTTATTACGATATGGATTTATTTTCCGATTTCACTTACTACCTGGTGGACCACAACAAAGGCGACCAGTTTGAACAGCAGGACAGGCGCTGGGTAGGTTACCTGGACGCACACCACACGGTCTTCAGCACATGGTTTGGCCGCAAGATGTCCAATACCTTCGGCCTGCAACTCCGCAACGATTGGATCGACAACGGCCTTTACCGGACGGAAAATCGCAGGCGTACGATCAAAACTGATTATTCCGCCACCGGCATCTCTTTCAACGACGCCATCTGCAACACCTACACATCCACCGTCAGTATCAGCGTGGATGGTGGCGCCCCTACCACTTTTCCCAGCGCCTGCCCGGCTTTGCCCCCAACCACGGAGCGGGATAACTTTACGGACATGATAGGCAGTGCTTATGTGGAAAATAAAATCCAGTGGGCGAACAAATTCCGCTCGGTCGCGGCCCTGCGCGGCGACGAAAACAAAGGTATCGTGACCAGCTTTTCTGACCCCCGCAATTCCGGCTCGGCCACCAAGTTCCTGCCCAGCCCAAAATTAAGTTTGATTTTCGGTCCGTGGTCCCAAACTGAGCTTTACGTACAGGGCGGAACCAGTTTCCACAGCAACGACGTGCGTGGCGCAACGCAAAACTACGAACCGGTTTCGCCGGATTATCCTTACCCCAATACGCTCTGCGCAAAAATCCCCCTTCTGATTCAAACCAAAGGCGCGGAAGCCGGCGTGCGCACTCTGGCCGTCCCACATCTGCAAAGCACCCTTTCGCTCTGGTATCTCCACAGTAATTCCGAGTTGGAGCAGGATGGCGACACCGGAGGCACGGTCCCCTCAGAACAGTCGAGCAACCG
>CAZQDD010000222.1:0-1429 GCA_964591805.1 uncultured Acidobacteriaceae bacterium
ACGCGTTCCAGTTCGTCTGGAAAAAGATGGAGGGAGATTTCACGCTGACGGCCGATATCGCGGTGCTCGGGCAAGGCGGAGATCCGCACAAGAAGGCGATGCTGATGGCGCGGCGGAGCCTGGATGCGGATTCGGCATACGCGGATGTGGCGCTGCATGGCGTCGGATTGACGTCGCTGCAATCGCGCGATGCCAAGGGCGCGGACACGCACGAAATCCAATCCAACATTTCCGCGCCGAAGAAGCTGCGGCTGCAAAAATACGGTGATGAGTTCACGATGTGGCTGGCGGGCGAGGATGGCAAGTTCCAGTTTGCGGGCGGCTCGATGCGGGTGCCGATGACGGGGGCGTTTTATGTGGGGCTGGGAGTTTGCGCGCATAACAAGGACGCGGTGGAGACGGCGGAGTTCGGGGACGTGGCGCTGGGTGCTGGTTCGTCCGTCGTGTCCACGCAAGTGTATGGCACGCTCGAGACCATCGACATCGCGTCCACGGACCGGCGTGTAACATATACTCAGCCCCGGACTGGGCTCTGGCCCTGGTCTGGAGTTATCGAGGCTCCAAACTGGATGCCCAATGGTGCGTCACTGCTATTCGACCGCGAGGGCCGAATCGAGAGCGTGCCGGTGGCGGGAGGCGAGCCGAAGGTGATCAGCACGCGACCCGAGCTTTATTCGCAATGCCTCCATGGCATATCGCCAGACGGCGCGCTGATGGCCATCACTGGCGTATCGGACGGCCTTCAGGCGATTTACGTGGTGCCGATCGGCGGTGGCGCAGCGCGTCGCCTCACGGCGCAACCGCCGTCCTACTTTCAGGGCTGGTCGCCGGACGGGAAGACCATCGTCTTTACGGGCGAGCGCAGCAGTGAGTATGGCATTTATACGATCCCGGCGGTGGGAGGCGAAGAAACGCGCTTGGCGGCGACGACCGCTGACGCTGCGGGATACTCGCCTGATGGAAAATACATTTACTTCGGTTCTAGTCGCTCGGGGACGGCGGAGATCTGGCGCATGCGTCCCGACGGCTCGCAGCCGGAGCAGGTGACCAAGGATGGTGCGGGCAACCAGTTCCCGCATCTCTCGCCGGATGGGCGTCTGCTGGCGTTTCTTACGCTTCAGGGTGGGCGGCCGTTTGAATCCTGGGATGTCGTCCCAGTTACGCTGCGAGTGATGACACTGGCTGATGGGAAAATCCGCGTGCTCGCCAAGTTCGCCGGGGGGCTGGGATCGATGCCGGCTCCCTCCTGGTCGCCGGATAGCCGCCGGTTGGCGTTCGTCAGTTACCAAGGTGTCAAGTTGCAGCCCGAGGTCCCCGCTCCCGCCGTCGTAAAATAGTTGAAAGTGCCAGAAACAATCACATTGCCGGAAACTACACAAGACTTCTATCGAATTCAGAAGCTGCCGCCATACGTATTCGCGGTGATCAA
>CAZQDD010000223.1:0-1411 GCA_964591805.1 uncultured Acidobacteriaceae bacterium
GCCGATCTCGATCAGTTTGCGCGGCGCAAGGTACGAAGCAATGCTGCTCTTTGGCACCACAGACTGGGTCCAGAGCGGCCTGGGACGCTGGACAATCGGCAGCGATGGGCGGCGTCTTGTGCTCTCTGAAGGCGCGAATGGAGGACGGGAATGAGATATACGCGGGGCTACATTGCACTTTCAGATGCAAACGACGTGCCGGTTCTCCTGCACATTCGTAACGCTCGCGCCATCCAGTTCGATCAACTCCAGGACCTGATTCTCTTCGATGGCAGTGGCGTTGCCGTCAATTCTCTGCGCTGGCGCGTCGCCCGATTGGAGAAGAACGGCGTTATTCAGCGGTTCCAGGACGTTCGATATCTTGGCAAACCCGTCTACGGAATTACGTCGGCAGGATTGTCTTTTCTCGAATCCCGCGGTCACATATTGTTCTCTCTGCCCAGCACAACGGAAAGGAAGATCATCCACTCACTGCAGATCCCTCATGCACTCGAACTCGTCAATATCCGGCTTGCCATGCTGCGCGCCGGCATCCTTGTCGCTTGGAAGTGCGACCTGGAAATCGCATCCCGCAACCTGGTTCTCGATGGCCCTCCGGCGAAGGATTACGACGCAATCGCTGAAATTGAGGTCGATGGCGTGGCCCATTCGATCGCCATCGAGTACGAGCGAAGTTTGAAAAAGATCGCTCGCTATCGCGAAATCCGGGAGATTCTCAACCAGGATCAAACCGCGAGAACGATTCTGTACCTTGCGGTCAACGAACAACTCCTTTGCACGCTGGCATACGAACTGAGAGCCGTGCATAAACACATCGGATTTGCCATCAGCGGTTCCTTCCGCCAATCGCCCCTCAACACGCTCATGGTAATAAACAACGCGAAAAACGATACTGTTTCCTTGCGAGAGTTCCTTGCAGCGGAATCGTGCCATTCTGCTGGCGTGTTTTGACATTACATTGAAATCGTTACGGCTGCCGATTGCCACTCCATTGACCTTCTTTGCCTATGAGTTGACTTCACTCCACCCCGCCTAATCATCCAGCCATCTGCAAGATATAACTGACTACCCCCTTGTGTTTGTGGTTTTTGGATGGTGGTTGAAATGAGTTGTTGGAAGGAGGATGAAGAAGGTCAACCAAAGCGCATCTGAGCAAATCAATGGCCAGGATTCCTTCCTTCTTTTTCGGCAACGCTGAAAGCCGCGTCTGAACTGCACCGAAAGCCATGGGAGACCGGTCCGTAGGTCCGTAGTCACAACCCAAGCGCCGATTCATCTCGCCGTGGTTCCCAGTAGCCCACCCACAATTCATCCCACCCGCTGAAGGCCAGCCCTTCGGAAAGGATCACTATGCCAGAAAGCCTGTCGATTGCTTCAACGCCCTCTGTCGCCGAATCCCTGCTGGTCCCAC
>CAZQDD010000224.1:0-1411 GCA_964591805.1 uncultured Acidobacteriaceae bacterium
TCGACAACACGTTCGTTCCTTCGTCGCTATCTGACGTTGGAAACCAAGGAGCGTCCAAGTTGGTCAGCAGGTCCTGGAGTTGAGCCGCATGTTGCGGATCGTTTTGTGCGATGGCTTTAAATACGCGACCCGTCCTGGCACGGCCTGTTCCGGCTGCCCGTACGACCTGCAGGATCTGGCAGAGTCACGACCACGCAGGGCAAGGATATGCGACAATCGAGTACTGAAAGGAGGAGCGTCCAGCCGCTTGACATGCTGATTGACCAACTCTACAGGGATGCGGTCGGCTACATCGTATCCGAGCTCCAAGAGAAGGATGGAGCAAAACAGCGATTGGAAATTGGAACCGTATTCTTCGTTAAAGTCAACAATGCCCCCGACGATGAGTTTCCGCCGGGTTCTTCGACAGTCTATGCTGTCACTGCGCGCCACGTTATTTCCGTCCGCGTTCGTGATGGCGATGAAACTCTCTACTTGCGAATCAACATGCCGCAATTGGGAAACTACGAAGATTTCCCAATAATGCCGCGCGAGTGGATTATGGATGACTCGACTGATGTCGCTGTTCTTAGGCTCGATCATGACCTCCAGGTTGTAGCGATACCGCTAGAGTCATTTATTAGTGATCACGCATTGGGGCAGCTCCTGCCCGGCTATGGAGTCTTCATGATCGGCCTGTTTTATCCGTTCCCGGGCGAGAAAACGATTGAACCGATAGTCCGCTTTGGCAACCTGTCTTTGCCGCGCATCAAGGTCGGAATCCACCTCGATGAGGGAAAACACGAGCCAACCTATAAAGTAGATGCTCATCTGATCGAAACTCACTCCTGGGGAGGTCACAGCGGCTCTCCGGTCTTTGTGTTTGAGCACCACTATAATGAACCAGATGAGTTTAATCGGAGTGAATTCACCCAAGTACGGCGGGGCGATGTGCGCGCCTCTCAGGTGAATCCGCCTCTCTTAGGGCTTCTGCATGGGCATCACAAGTTTTCACAGTCCTTAAACACTGTGGATGGTCAGGAAACGCGCCTGGAGGTTCATACCCAAGCTGGCATTGCGGTGGTGATTCCAGCTGCCAGGATTCGAGGTATACTGATGCAACCAATTCTCAAAAAGGAACGTGAAGCCAAGCATCGGCTTGCAGAACCGAACCGGCTGGGGCGTTAGGCTCCTGAATTGGACTCAGTGCGGACAGACAGCGAGGGCCGCCGATTGGGGAAGTGGACTTCGAGACCGCACTTCAAGAAGTCACCAGAAGTCCGGCTTATCGTGTGCGCCAAGTGTAAAGGGACGATGGCCAGGTTTCTGGTCACCATAACCTCCAATGGGACGGTAGCTCCGCCCGCCCTTGGATGTCATCAGGCAGCATCAAGAACTTCGACCGCGCGGCGCGCTTGTTGGTCGATTGCCG
>CAZQDD010000225.1:0-1408 GCA_964591805.1 uncultured Acidobacteriaceae bacterium
AGGGGAGCCGGCGCGCCGCCGAGAATCCGGTTTCGCGCCGGCCTACATGGAACCTTGCAAAACTAACTACGCTTCGATCTCGTACAGCTTGCTGTAGTCGTCCACTCCGTACACGCCCCAGGTCTTCAGCGAAACATCCAGTTCGCGATGCTTCTTGGCGGCGTCTCTCACATCCGCACCTTCCATGATCGCGTCAATCGACTGGCGGAACGCTGTCGCTCCCGCCCGCGGACCCATCACGTGGCCATGAATCGCAGCCCCGGCGCCGGCGATGAAGTCGTAGCCAAGGTTGTCGAACAGGTACGGAACCATACCCGGCGTAACGCCTCCGCCAATCATGTTGAACATCGGTTTGATGTTGAACATGGGCGAGTGCGTAACCTGGAACACCCGGATGAACTTCTCATGCAGCGCGTTGAACTTCGCCGAAGGAGCTACGTTGAGCGAAATGTCGGCGCCGCACAGACGAATCAGTTTCTGCGCAACTTCCGTGCTGATGCCCTGGAACGGCGAAACCGTCTGCGCCCCGCCGTAGCAGGTGTGGGCGCAAATCGGAACGTTGATTTCCGGATCTTCGGCCAGCATCCGCAGTCCCGAGAACCCGGTCCCAAACACGTCAATCATGATGCCGTTGGCTCCCGCCGCAATCGCCTTGTGGGCGTTGTCCAGCAGGCGGACGTTCTCGTCCGTGATGTTGACCGTGTAAAGGGTCGTTTCACCCTTTTCCTGGTCGGCCTTGTGAGCAGCGCCCATGTAGGCCTTGACCCGCTCTTCCAGCGGCGAAAACGCCGGGCTGCCGGCAATCAACTCGTCGTCCTTGATCCAGTCGGTTCCACCCACCGCCGCTTCGTAGAACAACTTCGCGCCTTCGGTCGGAGTAATTCCCGTGCAAGGCTTGATCATGTTGTTCAGCAACGGCCGCTTGGAAACTCCCAACAGCTTGCGCAGACCCGCAATGCCAAACTTCGGACCCTTGAACTGGGCCACGTAGGACTTCGGGAATTCCAAATCCACCAGCTTCAGATTCGGCATCGACGAAATGTTGCCGATCACCGAGGAAAGCATCAGCGGGATGTTGTCGTAGAAGTCCACCCACGGATAGGCAATCCGGACGATGGCGTAGCGCGGCTGATCCTTGGGCAGATTGGCGATCAGTTCGTAGTTGGGCACAGAGTAGACGCCAATGACCTTGGCAGCGTACTTCTGGCGTACTTCTTCGGTTTCGCCCGGCACCCGGTACCAGGAACCAGTGGATTGCTCGATCGCGATGGCGGATGATTTCGCGATCAGATCTGCTTGCGCGCTTGCGCCGACAAAATACGTCGCCACAATGTAATCTTCGCCGTTAATACCTTCGCTTGTAGGGAACAACTTGGGATCGTATTCGTTTTTCATACTTCCTCACCTC
>CAZQDD010000226.1:0-1408 GCA_964591805.1 uncultured Acidobacteriaceae bacterium
GACCGCCGGGCCCGCCCTGGCGCGTGGACAGCAATAAGCCAGTTATATGTTCTAGCAGGCTGCTGAAAAACCAGTCCTGAGTCTGGCGTTCCGAACAAAATGGTGATCGAATGTTTTTATGCGAGGAGACGATCGCCAGCAGGCCGGGATGTTCAGCTACCTTTCGCCCGAGGAGCGGGTGCCGCGACTGCACCCACTACGCGCCATCCGGGAGATGGCCGACCGGGCGCTAAAGGAGTTGTCGCCGCAGTTCGACGCCCTGTACGCGAAGACGGGGCGTCCTTCGATTGCTCCGGAGAAGCTTCTGCGCGCTCTTCTGTTGCAGGTGTTGTACTCAGTTCGCAGCGAGCGCATGCTGATGGAACAACTGGATTACAACCTACTTTTCCGGTGGTTCGTTGGCCTCAACATGGACGATGCAGTCTGGGTGCCGACGGTGTTCACGAAGAATCGGGACCGGCTGTTGGAGGGTGACATCGCCGAAGCGTTTTTCCAGAAGATCCTGGCACAGGCGAGAGAAGACGGCCTGTTGAGTGACGAGCATTTCAGCGTGGACGGCACGCTGGTGGAAGCCTGGGCGAGCCAGAAGAGCTTTCGCAAGAAGGGTGACACGGCGGGGCCGAGCGACCCGGATAGCGGCAACCCGACGGTGGATTTTCACGGTGAGAAGCGGTCCAATGACACCCATGAATCCACTACCGATCCGGATGCCCGTCTGGCGCGGAAGAGCGGCGGGCACGAAGCGAAGCTGGCGTATAGTGGGAACGCCCTGATCGAAAACCGCAACGGCCTGGTCATCTGCACGGAGTTGTTCCTGGCAAACGGAACTGCCGAGCGGGATGCGGCCATGACGATGGCCGAGAGCATCCCTGGCAGCGGACGCGTCACGGTGGCAGGGGACAAAGGATACGACACGCGGGATTTTGTAAAGGAGATGCGCGAGATGAACATCACCCCGCACGTCGCACAAAACACCAACGGCCGGCGCAGCGCGATTGACGGACGCACGACGCGACACGAAGGGTATGGCCTCAGCCAGAAGAAGCGGAAGCGGATCGAAGAGGTCTTCGGCTGGATGAAAACCGTGGCCGGAATGCGAAAGGTACGGCACCGCGGATTGGAGAAAGTAGCTTGGATGTTCACCTTCGCGGCCGCGGCCTACAATCTGGTGCGCATGCGGAATCTGCGTGCTCTGCAATCGGCCTCATAGGCCGACGTGTGTCTGGAGGCGCCGAAAAATGGCGTTTTTCAGCACGAAGCCGGCGGCAGCCACACCTGGAAGCTCCCGTGATCGCGACCATAAACAAACGGGAGGGCGCGCCGGTAAGTCAACCCCCGATTTTCAGCAGCCTGCTAGGGGGAGTTCTCACTACGCGCAGATCCACGACGCTTTAATGCGGCGGTGCGG
>CAZQDD010000227.1:0-1399 GCA_964591805.1 uncultured Acidobacteriaceae bacterium
ACTCTTCGGGTACCTCCAGATCGTGCCCCTGGGCAAACTCGATCAGCGACGCCGTTTGGCTCGCTATCGTGTTCGCTTCCCGCTGTTGCTCTGAAGAGACTCGTGCGTAGATCGCCGCCATCCTCATGATCGAACTCCTTTACACTGCCGCCAACGGGACACTCCCGAATGGGCACCAGAAGACTGTAGGCTTGGTTAAGCTTGGAATCGTGCAGACGGTCAAACAAATATTCAACGTGAACTTGAAGCGGGCCGGGCGATGAGCGCGGCTTAGCCATGTCTTCTCTGCGTGTTTAGAAACATGGCCAATGCGCGTGCCACGATGGCTCCGATGGTCAGTCCAGTGCTCTTTGAATACGCCCGAAGAAGACGTGCTGTTCCCGCCGGAATCTTGAGGGTGATCGGAACCGTAGTCTCGACGACCTCGACAGGTCGGTCCAGATCTCTCGCTTCGTTCAAGTATCGGTAGGCTTGACGTTCCGACAGACCGAATTCTCCCGACAAGCGCTGCATGGCCTCGGGCAACGGCGTATTGCGCCGGAGCATGACGTAAGCAGCGTTCAACTGTCGAGCCTTGTCCGTTTTGGTCGATCGGGCCATGCGTCATAAACGTATTACCTTTTAAGGCGCAAGTCAAGTACTGAAGGAATACCCCGCCAACCCGTCAATACCATCTCGAATTCGAAATTACCTTTTGTGTAAGGGGAGTGAACGGCCCACCTTGCGGCGTGCCCTCCGTCCGCTCCCAGAACACCCCGCCAGCCATGATCCCGCTCGTCAGATACGCGCGCACCAACCGGATCACTCCGCCATCGGGCACACGCTTCCGCAATCGGTCGATCAGGATGTCGTGGTTGACCCGGTCGAAGAACTTCTCCAGATCAACGTCCACCACCACGCGACGCCCGGATTGCACATACGCTTGAGCCGTCTGAACGGCTTGATGCGCACTGCGGCCCGGACGAAACCCGTAGCTGTGTTGGCTAAATGTTGGATCAAGCAGTGGTTGCAGCACCTGTAACAGGGCTTGCTGTATCAACCGATCCGTCACCGTCGGGATGCCCAGCTCGCGCTGACCTCCATCCGGCTTCGGAATCATTACCAGGCGCACCGGCTGAGGCCGGTACGTCCCACGCAGCAGTTGTTCCCGTATCGCTGGCCACTCCCACACCAGACGCTCCACCGTCTCGTCGATCCCAAGACCGTCGATTCCGGCTGCGCCCTTGTTGGAGCGGACACGCTTCAGTGCCTGCTGCATGTTCTCTCTGGCCAGAACTGCGAGAAGCAATCCCGGCCCTGTGTCGTCCGCTTCATGACGCGGGCGGAGGGCTTCGTCACTACCCGGTACGGACAAGGCTTCACCTTGCCCCCTTCCGGGCCGCTCCGCTGGCGCGGACAT
>CAZQDD010000228.1:0-1388 GCA_964591805.1 uncultured Acidobacteriaceae bacterium
CGTTCTTTCCGGCAGTATTCAGATCGCCGTTGTAGAAGGCGGCCACACCAAGCTGCGCGAGCGCGCGATACTGCCATTTGTTGTTGCCCATTTCCGCTGCGAGCTTCTGCACCTCCTCCCAATCCTCACGCATCGCACGGGCATCGATCTCGCCATCGATGTCGCCTTTCACGATGAGGCAGAAAAGGCGGAGTTGTTTGTCCGTTTTCAGCAGAGGATTCTTCTCCAATTCTGAAGCGATCTCTGCTGCGGTTGCGGGCAGGACTCGTTGATCGATGGTCGAACGGATCTTGCCAAGCTTGGCATACAAGGCGTTCCGTTCGTCGCCCTCGGCGAGGAACAGTTTCTCCGCCTCGGCAAAATCCTCGCCGGCGTCGTCCCAGTTGTAGAGATCAGCGAAGTGGAGGGCATGATCCAGGAGTTCCTGCGCAGAGGGGCGGTCCTGTGGGCGCAGCGGCAAGGACCCAACCATCGTCAGAAACAAAACGGAGAATAGAGTCAATCGCATCGTTAGGTTCACTCCAAAACCAGCGGGTAAAGGCGCATTGATGAGTTGCGTGACTGAATGGCGACGGTGTAGCGGCCAGCCGGAACATCGCGTAGGTCGGCCCTAATCTTCAGGGCCTCGGCTGTCCCGTCCCAGGTAGCGGTGCCAGTTGCCTCGGCGACGGATTCATTGGTGCTCGTCCGGAACTCCACAGAAAAGACTCCGTCTTCCGTTCCGATTGGCAGCTTTAGGGTCAGATCAAGCTGCCCCCGGGTCAAGTGTGGGGGCTCAGTGGTCCGCGGTCGCGACTGCTCCGAGCGCTCAGTCGTCCAATTCCTGTAGTCGAGCGTCGCGGTGACCGCGGGCGCGGACGCCTCTTTGGCAACGGGCTCCTTGGGGTAAGGGTGGTTCGCCGGACGATGTTCCCATGCGAGACCTATGAGCACCAGGCCCGCACAGCCTAATATGACGGCGCCCGCTTTAAGAATCCGAGAGCGCTGCCGTTTGCGATTGTACTCCGCGAAACAGGGAGCGCACGTTGCAATATGATCGACGGCGTCGTCAAAACGTGGGAACTCAAGACGCCGCCCAACGACCGCTTCGACTGCATCGGGACCCGGACAGCCGATGCGCTCGGGGTTCGGGCAGTTGGCCCTCACGGCCTCACCAAGCATCTTGATTAGCCGTTTTTCGACCCTCCGGGTCGGAATACCGCGTGGAGGTGTTTCGCCCATCAATCTGGCTCCTCGGAGTGACCGGCACCCTTTGCTCCGCTGTCAAGCAACGTCGCGCGCACTTTGTTTAGTGCGTAATAGAATCGCTTCTTGGCTTGCTTTTCCGAGATGCGAAGCGCTCGACCGATCTCACTCCAGGCGAAACCCAGAATCCGGTAGTTAAGCAT
>CAZQDD010000229.1:0-1378 GCA_964591805.1 uncultured Acidobacteriaceae bacterium
GGAAACGATGCTCGGCTGGCACCGGCACCAAGGATGACAATGTGGGGTGAGTGATTAATTCCAGTACTCAGATCAAGGGCGGGCAGTTGGGGCAAGGCGTTCCTCCCACTGTGAGGCGGATTACCGTATGAAGCATATCCTAGGTCGATCAATCCTCATAAGCCGCCAAGTGTGATGGCGTCCGCATCCCTCATCGGGACCCGATTTCTGTCCCGATATGGAAGACGGTGACCAGCGCGGTGTTTTGTAGGTCTAGCTTCGCTGATCGATTATCTGGGGCTCCGTTGTCAAAATGTCTTGCTTCGGAATCTCGGAGAGACGTGCCGCCGCCGAGAGCCGCGGACCCAATACTTTCTTAAACTTCAGCAAGCGATCTATCCCCCATCGTTGATACTCTTCCAGGGAAGCGGCGGCATCTTCAATGGATCCCGGTCTGTAAACAGCAATTCTGCACGCACGCTTGCCTTCCAAAGTTTCCCATTCGAGAGATTCGCCAAAGTCGGCTTCAATGCTCGCCTTTTCCCTGCCCAATGCGTCAAGAGCACCGACATTCTGGGCGCTCTCTCCCGTATCAATGTACAGTTCTGCACGAAGCCGCCCTCCCGCAGCGAAACTGAGCCCGTACTGGAACCCCCTCATGCCTGTGCTAAAGCTGTACCAATTTTGGGGCTGTCCAATGCGAGCGTTGGTAAACCTGTGTTTCTCTCGAAGCTCATCTATGAGCCGCTGGAAGAATTGCTGGTAACGTGCGTATTTTCCGCTCGGATCTTCGGCGGTTGTATTCGGGGTTGCCCGCCGTGACCAGTTGTTCGGGGATGCTATCAGGCGAAGGTTTACTGCGGGCTTTGAGTCGTCAACTTGCAGTAGTTCTACTACCACACCGAAAAACTCGGTAGACCCGCCACCACCGCGATTGAGCCAGTCCAGCGCCTGCCGGTGCTCCTCTCGGAATTCGCGGGAAACCCAAACGACCGTACCGGCATCGAGGCCCGCAGCGTAAGTAATGAGCTGTCCAAGGTGCTTGTGGTCGGTCTCATCAAGTTGGTTTTCGATAATCACCCGTCTGTTTCGGCCCAAGTCTCGGGCTAAAATATCCACGGCAAAATCACCTACGGCCTGTTCACTTCCAACGGTCTCAAGGTCGAGTCCGAGAACCTTCCCAATTAGGTCCATGTTCTCAACAAGCCAAGGAGTGAAATCCATGGCCTCATGCTTCCAAACATCGCGCAATTCGACACGGCGCAGTGCGCCAAGCTCAATCGCATTCATTGAAGTAGCCTCGTACCGATTAGCAGTGGGTTGCTCTATCTCTAAGGAAATTGTACGCTCCGATTCCTGCCTTTTTGCTCACCATCAACTCAAGGGCTTATGTTACAAG
>CAZQDD010000230.1:0-1373 GCA_964591805.1 uncultured Acidobacteriaceae bacterium
GAACAGTACGAAGAGAGTCTACGTAAATTGAAGCTGAAGGTCTACCTGCTGGGAGAGTTGGTCGAGAACGTGGTCGACCATCCGATCATCCGGCCCTCCATGAATTCTGTAAAACTTACCTATGATCTTGCCCAGGACCCTCTCTATGAGGACCTCATGACAGCAAAATCCCACCTCACAGGGAAAAAGGTCAACCGGTTCTGCCATCTGCACAGGAGCACCGACGATCTTGTAAGCAAGGTGAAAATGCAGCGCCTTCTCGGGCAAAAATCCGGGGCATGCTTCCAGAGGTGTGTCGGAATGGACGCTATCAACGCCGTGGACAGTGTCACCTTCGAGATGGACCAGAAGCTAGGCACGAAATACCACGAGCGCTTCGAAAAGTTCCTCCTCATGATGCAGGAACAAGACCTGACGGTGGACGGCGCCATGACCGACCCGAAAGGCGACCGCGGACTGCCTCCCCACAAACAACCCGATCCCGATCTTTACGTGCGCATTTCGGAGAGGAGGGCGGACGGCATTGTCGTGCGCGGTGCAAAAGCGCACCAGACCGGCGCGGTCAACTCACACTGGATTCTGGTCATGCCTACCATTAGCATGACCAAGGAGGATGCGGATTACGCCGTCTCCTTCGTTGCTCCAGCCGATGCCAAGGGCATCTACTACATTTACGGCCGCCAGTCCTGCGATACCCGCAAGCTGGAGGGCAGCAAGATTGATGTCGGCAACCCCCAGTACGGGGGACATGAGGCCCTGATGGTCTTCGAAGATGTGTTCATCCCGTGGGAAAATGTTTTTATGGCCGGGGAGTATGAGTTCAGCGGCGCCCTTGTAGAGCGTTTCGCCGGATACCATCGCCAGAGCTATGGCGGCTGCAAGGTCGGCGTGGGTGACGTGCTGATCGGCGCAGCGGCGCTGGCCGCCGACTATAACGGCGCAATGAAGGCTTCCCATATAAAAGACAAGCTCATCGAGATGATGCACCTCAATGAGACCCTTTATGCCTGCGGCATTGCCTGTTCGGCGGAAGGCAACAAGACGGCTTCGGGCAATTACCAGATAAACATGTTGCTGGCAAACGTCTGCAAGCAGAACGTTACCCGTTTTCCCTATGAAATCGCGCGCCTGGCCGAAGATATCGCAGGCGGGCTCATGGTGACCATGGCCTCCGAGAAAGACTTGAGACATCCGGTCATCGGCAAGGTGGTCGAGAAGTATTTCCGTGGCGTAGCTTCGGTTCCGACCGAACACAGGATGAGAATCCTGAGGCTCATCGAGAACATCACGCTGGGAACGGCGGCTGTTGGCTACCGGACGGAATCGATGCACGGAGCCGGTTCACCTCAGGCTCAGAGGATCATGATCTCCCG
>CAZQDD010000231.1:0-1372 GCA_964591805.1 uncultured Acidobacteriaceae bacterium
TGTAGTTGCAACCAAAAAATGTCGTATTAACTGCAACGATAAAATGTCGCGGTTAAGGGGTTGCAGCGAGAGCGGGATGACCGCTGTAGCTGTAGATGTTGGGTTGTGGTTTGCGTCTGGCAGCCGAGGTTCGGCTGCTGGGTTTAGGTTGCGTGAGTTCGGCAAGCGGCCTGGGCAAGGCCAGCAGGAGCTTTCCCGCGCGATAGATTTTGAGGGTTCCATCGAGTTGGTGGGAGAGTTCGACGGCGGCTCCGGCGTAGCCGAGTGGCGCGGGCGGAAGCTGGATTCGTTCGCTGCCGAACGCGACGGTGTGATCGGGGGCGACGGTTCTCTGGTAGCGGAAGCTGAGGCAGCGTGCGAGATCGAAGCCACGGGGCGGCCTGCGGAAGAGGTTTTCCGATTGCGCCGGGGCGACGGTGAAGCGCTGGTTAAAGTCGGCGAGGAAGCCTGCGAGCACGACGTTGGCCTGCTTGCAGGTGGAGGCTTGCGCGAGACGCAGTTCACTGACGAGACGATCCTGGAAGGTTCGCCAGAGGCGTTCGATGCGTCCCTTGGCTTGCGGCGAATGAGCCGGGATCTGCTGGATTCCGAGTTCGTCGAGAGCGCGTCCGACCTGGGTTGGGAACTGCGCGCCAGCCAGTTCCTCGGCGACGGACCAGTGCGGATCGTTGCGCTGGAAGATGCTGTGACGGTCGCGATAAAGGCTGAGCGGCACGCCGCGGCGGTGGACGAGTTGCTGGAGCAGGCGAAGGTATCCGGCCACGTTCTCGGCTTCGAGTTGAAAGTGGGCGGCAACGACGCGGCTGGTGGCGTCGTCCTGCAAGCCGAGCAGGGTGAGGCGCGGGCCGCGTCCTTGGAGCCAGTCGTGACAACTGGCGTCGGTGAGGAGCATGAGGCCGAAGGCGGCGCGGCGTTGCCGGCGTGCGCGATAGACGCGGGGCCGGCGCTTCTGCGGCGAGGCGATGTGGGCTTGACGCAAGAGGCGGCGCAGGGTCTCGCGGCAGAAGGCGAAGCCCTCGTCTTCGACCAGTTTCTGATGGAGGTGGGTGTCGTTGAATCCAGCATAGCGGGTGCGCGCCAGTTCGAGCACCTGCTGGCGTATCGGGTCGGTCAGTGCCCAGGGCTTGGGGCGTCCAGCGTTGCCGTGCAACAGCCAAGCCACGGAGTCGGGTTGATACCGGCGCATCAGGCGTTGTACCTGGCGGCGGCTGCGCTGCAGTAGATGGGCGGCTTCGCTAACGCTCAGCCGCCCATCTACTGCCTTTTCGATCACACGCAATCTCTGTACCTGATTCTGGCTCAAGGTCACCATCCTCGGAGAGTGACATTTTTACGTTGCAGTTAGCGGTGACATTATTTTGTTGCAAGTAGA
>CAZQDD010000232.1:0-1356 GCA_964591805.1 uncultured Acidobacteriaceae bacterium
ACGGCGTTGGCGGCGTCGCCGTGGGTCCCTTTGAGGAAGTTGCGGCCCATGCGGTGCTCGTTCTTGGCGTGACCGATGACCGGCTCGACCGCCGAGCGCCGGCGCAGGTCGCGCTTGATGGCGTCGGTGACGCCGCGCTTCTGGCCGGAGATATAGACTTTCATCTTGCGGTCGGGCGGCGCGTTGTGGCCGCGATAGCCGCGGTCGGCGACAATGCGGGCGAGGCTGGCGCCGATCTGCGTCTCGATCTCCGGGATCACGGTCTCGAGCGTGTGGCCGTCGTAGGGGTTGCCCGGCAGCGTCTTGACGTGGGCGATGAACTGGCCGCCCTTCGAGCGGGCGAGCGTGGTGGCGACCGACACCTTGACGCCGAACTCGTACGGACGATGCGCCTTGCCCTTGCCGATGCATTCGACCTCGGGCGCATGCAGCGAATAGACTTTTCGGCCGCGCTGGTTCCGATTTTGATGGCGCACCCGGAAGGCCAGCGACAGAGGTTCGGCGAAGATTGGGCTCAGGTTGGCGTCGTCCCTGGTCTTGCGCATGACGTCGCGTAGGACCCGGCCGAGATAGGTCCGCACGCTGCGTAGCGCCCGGTTCGCCCGCTTGAACTGCTTGGCGTGGGCGTAGCGTTGGTAGGCCATCAGCGCCCGCTTGCCCACCCGCGCGTAGGATTGGCGCAAGGGTACGCCGTGCTTCTTGGCGAGCCGCGCCAGAAGCTCGCGCGCCCGATGCATGAGCTTGGCGTCGGTCGGAAACGCCACCGCCTTCGGCTGCACCGTCGTGTCGACGATGACCTTGGAGAAGTCCGAGGGCTTGGCGGCGCCCGCCCGCGTCGCCGCGTTCAGGCTCTCCTGGATCAGCGCGACGAGCTTCTCCTCGCCCATCCGCTGGCGCCAGCGCGTCAGCGACGACCGGTCGAACGGCAGCCTGTGACGGAAGAATTCCTCGCCGCAGAAGAGCTGGAAGTACGGGTTCTCGATCCAGCGCGCGCACAGGTCCTCGTCGGACAGATCGTGCGTGTGCTTGAGGATCGAAAGACCCGCCATCAGCCTTGTCGGCAGCGGCGGTTGACCCGGCTTGTCCGAATAGACCGCCCCAAACCGCTCCTCCAGGAACCGCCAGTCGATCGTCGCCGCCAGCTTCGCCAGCGGGTGGCCCAGGTCGATGATCTGGTCGAGCCGCGCCCGGAAAAAATCGCTCTGCCCGCTGTCCCGACGCTCCTTCGGCCGCATCGCGAATCGCTCCCATCGCCTCTCCGACGGCAGAGAATCACACCTCCAACCCCAACTCAATTTGCAAGATCGCGGCCCGCTCGACTGGACAAACCGGCAAAAATGAATACTTCAAAATCCC
>CAZQDD010000233.1:0-1348 GCA_964591805.1 uncultured Acidobacteriaceae bacterium
AAGTCAACTTCCGCTTGCTATAGCACTCAGTGGGGCCGGTCCCCGACCGGCCAACGCAAGGCTACATCGCACTCATTCCCTAGGCTCGCGATAGATCTAATCAGCCCTCGACGAGTCTCTTCGACGCCGAAGCTACTTTAGCATCACTGGTAGGCTAGAGCCCTCCGATCAGGCCACGCAGTTCTTGCCGCCCGCTCGGGAGACCGAAAAGGCTCAAGAGGTTGGTTTGAATGCGCCACACTTCTTTCTTGTTCACGATTGCCTCTATCGCCACTCTTGCTTCCGTCGAATGCAACCAGTCACCGGCGTTGCTGACGGGTTTGACCCCAAAGTACTCGATTTTCGGGCCGCGCGAAGACGTCGTGCTTCCCCAACCGCCGCGCTCGTCGTTGGAGACCAAACGTAGCAACCATTCCATGAGTCGGACCGTCTCGCGCGCCGCACTGAGCCCGTTCCCGTCGGGGCGCAATTCCAGAGCCTTTGCCAGACACGCGACCGCCGCGGATCGCTCCATTGCGCGGACCGACTCCCAAAACAGGTCGTCCGGTTCTTCGACGTTGGTTAGTTCCACCACATAGCCTGGCTCCGGGAGCCTAGCGAACAACTCAGCCATCTGCACGGCGACACTCTCCGGAGTCGCGGCGCCCAGGCGGCGAGCCAGGTAAGCTGCCGCATAGAACCTCTCGCGATCCGAAGCGTCCGTGTCGAGAATCAGCAGCAGTCGATCGGACCATTTTCGGCCGGCCGCTGCCAGTGCCTTCATTGCCGAGAGCAGGGCGACGCGCACCTCGCTGTCGGCCTCGAGTTTGTACTGCCGGTCGATGCTCGCGAACGCAAGCGCACGATCAGTGGCCACTGCCTTCCATATCGCGGCGCTGGCAACCCGGATTTCCGGCTCAGTATCCGCCAGCCCCTTTTGATACAGCGCAATCCCTTTTCGAAGAGCGTCGAGGACCGCGGAGGCGACCGAATCGCGCCGCGCCAGACCGGTAGCTGAGCCAGCGGCTCCGGATAGAAACGCGAAACCCCACACGCGTTGGCTTGGGCGTTTCTTAGTGCCAGCCCCAACACCTAGCCTGTCCTGCTTCAGGGCCTCAATCACCCAGGCGATCACCGGGACCGTCGCCTCAAATATGCTCCCTTGGTGCAGGACATGGCTGAACAGATCGCCCCAGACATCCTCGCCCGATTCGATCAAGCCCAGCAACTCGCCGACTTCCTCGGCGCTGCCGTAGGCACCCCTGAGCTGGTCCCAGGCCACGGACTTACCGGGAGTATTTCGCATCGCCCCCCTCAGGAAAGGCTGTAAGTGCCAGCCGCGTCGTCCCAAATCACTTTCTTCTGGTGA
>CAZQDD010000234.1:0-1338 GCA_964591805.1 uncultured Acidobacteriaceae bacterium
CCGGTATCGCTGTGCCAGCAGAGGCTGTGGTTTCTGGATCAGTTGGTACCTGAGAGCGCGCTGTACAACATTCGCGAACGGCTCGTGCTCGAAGGCTCTGTGGATGCAGCTGCCTTGGAGCAAGCCATCAATCAGCTGACGGCGCGGCACGAAGTGTTAAGGACGAGCTTTGTAGCGGTAGACGGCTATCCGTTGCAGGTGATTTCCGAGCAGATTTCTGTGCCTTTGCAGGTGATTGATCTGCAGGGGCTGGCCGAACCGGATCGGAGCCTGGAAGCTGCGCGGCTGGCAGATTTGGATGCGGGACAGCCTTTCGACCTGAGTTGCAGTCCCTTGTTTCGAACTACTCTGCTGCGGCTTGGTGGCGATGAGAGTCACCTGTTGTTGACAATTCACCATATCGTCGCCGATGGCTGGTCGATTGAAGTATTCGCGCGTGAGCTACGGGCACTGTACGTCGCGGTTTTGGCCGGCGCATCGTCCCCTCTTCCTGAGTTGCCGATTCAATATGCGGATTACGCTGTTTGGCAGCGTGAATGGTTTTCCGGACCGGTGCTGGACCAGCAACTCCAGTACTGGACCAAGCAGTTGGCGAGCGCTCCGTTGCTGCTTGAAATCCCGACGGATCACCAGCGCCCTCCTTTACAGAGCTACCGCGGAGCAGTCCACAATTTCATTGTTCCACCCCAGACCGGGGCAGCATTGCGAGAGCTTGCGCAGCAGCAAGGAGCGACGCTCTTCATGGCAATGCTTGCAGGTTTTGGGGCATTGCTTCACCGTTATTGTGGACAAGACGACATTCTGATCGGCACTCCTGTTGCGGGGCGGACGCGAGCGGAATTGGAAGGCCTGATCGGGTTTTTCGTCAACACGCTCGTACTACGCCTGCACGCCGACGGCGCAGCTAGTTTTCGGGTCCTGCTTGCAAGAGCACGACAGGTCGCAGTGGAAGCATACGCGCACCAGGATCTTCCGTTCGATGAAATCGTCGCTCGTTTGGGAATTCAGCGGGATTCGAGTTTCTCTCCTCTCGTTCAAGTAGTACTGAATTTCCAGACTGCGCCCGCGGACATGGCGGTGGATGAAGAGCTGAGGCAACTTCAAGCTCGTGGTAACGGCACGTCGAAGTTCGATCTAACGCTTTCCATCATCGCGGCGGGCGATCAACTTCTGGGGAGCCTCGAATACAACACCGATCTGTTCGCTGCAGCGACGATCGAGCAAATGGCAGAGCATCTCCGGGTTTTGCTGGAAGGAGCTGTGGCCAGCCCGGATGAGTCGATTTCCACACTTCCCCTGCTCACCCCACGCGAGCGACACCAGATTCTTGTGGAGTGG
>CAZQDD010000235.1:0-1325 GCA_964591805.1 uncultured Acidobacteriaceae bacterium
GTCAACTATTTCGGACTGGACGGCAAGCACAACAACAACATGCGCGCCAGCTACGAGACGTTCGGCAAGATTGCCACGCAGAATTACCCGCAATTGTTCAAAGAGAATCCCATTCCGCCGTACAAGGAAGCGGTGGACACTTCGTTCATCTTTGGCGCACAGGCTCTGCTGAACACGAGCGGCGTGCAGGGAGCGAGCGCCGAGACGGTGGATTACGCCAAGGAAGCCGCCGGCGGCACTGTGGTCGGCCATAAGGCTGTATACATCAACTTTGCGACTGGTTCCGACCAGCCCTTGCCGAACAGTCTGCCTACCCTGAACGAACTCAAGGATGCCTTGGCCATCAACTCGCAATTGGCGCTCCAGATTGACGGCTACACCGACGACGCCGGCAGCGACGCGGTCAACGTCCCGTTGAGCGAAAAACGCGCTCAGGCCGTGAAACGCTACTTCCAGCAGGTGGCTCCGCTGAGCTTCCCGGATTCGCGCTTCACGGCCGTGTCGGGCCACGGATCGCAGAACCCGCTGGCCTCGAACGCGACCGCCGGAGGCAAGGCGCTGAACCGGCGCGTGGAGATTAGTCAGATCGGCCAGTAGTACCGCGGTTTATCTGTGGCCCATCGGTCTTGGCTTTTTTCAGCAAGCTCCTAAACCATGAATCACGCTTTAGCGGTATTTTCTCCCAATGCGGTTCTGAGCAAGAACACTGTCCGGATCCTGGTCGCCGTGCAGGTTGCGGTGGTGCTCCTGTTGTGGATCGTCAGTCCGCTGGTGTTGTTCCCCAAACCGGGCGAAGTGTTGCGCGCGCTGGGGGACATGTGGGATCAGGGTCTCGGCGGGGAACTGATCACCAGTTTCTATCTCAACCTGGAAGCGATCGCTCTGGCCACCGTGGTTTCGCTGCTGCTGGCTTATGCGACGGTGATGCCCTTCTTCCGCCCCATCGTGGCCTTGCTCAGCAAGCTTCGTTTTCTGTCGCTGGTGGGATTGACTTTCTTTTTTACCCTGATGGCCAAGAGCGGCCATCAACTGAAACTGTCGCTGCTGGTGTTTTCGGTTTCGGTGTTCTTCGTTACCGGAATGGCCGACGTCATCAATAGCATCCCGAAAGAGAAGTTCGACCTGGCGCGCACGCTGCGCATGGGCGAGTGGCGCGTGGTTTGGGAAGTGATCGTGCTGGGCCAGGTGGACAAGGTTTTCGACGTGCTCCGCCAGAATGCGGCGATCGGTTGGATGATGCTGACCATGGTGGAAGGCATTGTGCGGTCCGAGGGCGGCGTCGGAACCATCCTGCTCGACCAGAACCACCACTTCCGGCTGGCCGC
>CAZQDD010000236.1:0-1319 GCA_964591805.1 uncultured Acidobacteriaceae bacterium
CAGTGGGCCTTTACCACATGTCCTGGTGCGGGATTACGATCAGGTGCGGGTTTGCGACATTGAGCGGCGAACCATCCTTCGTAAAGTGCACCTGCACGACATACTTCTCGCCGGCTTCTAATGGGAAACTGCCAACCTGCTTGAAAATGTTCTTGTTCGTGAATATGCAACCACAATTATCGGGAATGGAGCCGAACTCCACGATCCGTCTATCCTCCCATACCGTCCAGTCCGCCCGAACTATCGGATCGTCTTTTTCGCAATCCTTCTTGTCGAGGGGACCCGAGGTAACTCCCACCATGCACACCATTCGGCCAAACGGCAGAGGCTTTTCGAACTGAAGCATAATGTCGTACCACTGCGAGTGCTTCCCTACAGGAAACTCCGGCGTTCGGACCCTTCCGGCTGCGAGTGAGATAGGCATATACACGGCCGCGTACTTCTGGGGGTACTTCTTGGGGTTTGGAACCACAAAAGGAGCTACGCTGCTTGGCGGAAGAAGTTGCTCATCAGGGGCTTGCGGGCGGGCGCGCAATCGAGGGCCGCTGGCGTCCGACTCCTGAGCGGGGAGCGCGAGCACGCCATACGAAACGAGCATAAGCGCGAAGAATGCGGTGATAAGTGCGCGTTTCATTACAAGAGCAGTCTACGCGTGCGCCGCCGGTGTTCCAGAAGTCATTAGCGGAACTTCGGGAGTGCGAATCGCATCTCCGGTCAGATCACCGGCAGAACCGGCTATGGAGAGATTACTACCTGGTTAGCACACTAACCGCCTTTGATGGCATTCTGGCCCAAACCAGTGAGGCGGTAGCCTTGCCGCGGATCGTTCTTTGCATGGCCTATCATCCAGCGAGAAACGCGCGGGCAGCGCTCAGGATGGCTGGCGCCACTGCATCAATCTCGTTCTCGCGCATCAGGCGCAGCGGCACTCTGTCTTCCAGTTCAGGATTGACGCCCGTCAGCCAGGCCTGTACGACAGCGGGCGAATCATGCTCGCTCAAGGCGCGCGCTACTTGAAAAGCGAACCGCAACCGGCTCTCCGCGCCGCCGTAGATCGCGCCGCCGGCGATCCAGCGATCGACAGCCCGCGCGTCCTTGACACCGCCGATATACGCGGTCAACTTCCGCCCCACAATCTCAACCAGTTTCTCGACGACCTTCGAGGCGGGTAGCCGCAGCGCCTCCCGGTGGGCGGACAGGTCGGGCCTGGAAAGTTCTGCTGTGTCCATGGCGGACCTCCTGTTTGAGCCTCCATCAATGGCTATGAGCAGCGTTTCCTGTCGGATCTATTACGCCGCTCTGGCCAATCCGATTCGCAT
>CAZQDD010000237.1:0-1312 GCA_964591805.1 uncultured Acidobacteriaceae bacterium
CGTTGCGATGCACGGCAAGCACCGCGTCGCGGTCCCGCCGCCGCAACAGCCCTTCGACCGTCTGCGCCTCGCGCTGCACTCGATGGATAGCCTGGGTCTGCTCCCGGTCTTCATTGACGGAGAGAACAAGGCAGCGATTCAGCATCTCCTCGTCAAGATCGATGGCCGTGGTCGTCAAGAAGATCATCACCGGGCCTTCGACTCTATATTGATGGGTCAGCAGACGGCCCGTCGCCGGGTCTTTGCCGGTGCTGGCGATGGTCAACACGCCTTCCGACTGCAACAGCTTCAACGCATAGGCCGCTGTGTGCGCGCCCTCTTCCTCCACGATGGCCAGAACCTTGTGCTTCAAGTCCTGCTCGCCCATGTAGAAGAGTGACTGCCCCGTCATGGCGGAGTATTGAACGCGCTGCTCTTCGGGCAAGAACGCGAGTACGGCTTCCATCAGCGAACTCTTGCCCGCCGCCGATGACGATTGCACGATCACCGCGAGCGGCGCTTCCAAGTGCCGCGAGACCACGCCCAGATAGCCGACTAGCTTGTTGGTCTCCTCGCCCACGACGCCGCACCGGGCGAAGTCCTCGACGATCCGCTCCAACAGGCGCGGGTCGCGCAACAGCTTGAGCGCCTCGGCCTGGTCGTGGTCGGTCATTGCAACCGTCTCGTCCTTCGGCGCGAGCGCCTGCTTGATCTGCGCGTCCTGCATCTCCTCCAGCTTCATCAGCACTCGGCCCAGGTCGCGGCGCAACACTTCTTCCTTGATGCCCAGCTCCTCCGCCGCCTGTTTCGTAAAGCCGCTGCGCTGCCGCGCCGAGTAAAGGTCCAGCGTGTCCACATGGAAGGCCGACTCGCCGCGCGTCGTCTTGCCGGAGAGAAGCACATTGACCTTCATCAGTTCGTAACTCAGATTCTTGTGAAGGCCACGGATGCGGTAACGCCGCTCGCCCTGCTGCAAAAAGATGTCCTCGCCGCGCATCTCGACGGGAACATCTATCGTCGGCGCGGGCGCTGCTGGGGCTGATTCCGGCTCTGCCGGTGCAACCGGCTCCGGTTCGGCGGCTAAGGAAAAAACCTGTTCTTCGATCTCGGCGGGGATGGATGCGGCGGGGGCTGGCTCTGGAGTTGCTTCGATGATTTTTTCTTTAGTTGCTGCTTTTGTCTCTGCTGGCAGTGGCTCGATGCTTGGCTCCGGCTCCGCGCCTGGCTCCGGCTCGTCCTCCAACTCGGCCACGATGACCGGCTCCAGCGCGCGCGGCGCTGGCCGCTGGCCCTTGCCCAGCCACTCCGCCTTATTCAGCATCACGCCCAGACT
>CAZQDD010000238.1:0-1279 GCA_964591805.1 uncultured Acidobacteriaceae bacterium
TAGGTGGTGTACGTCGCCGGCGAGGTTGGGAAGGTCGTCTGGGAGACGCGATTCAGTGCGTCGTAGGCGTAATTCGTGGTGTGGTTGTCGGCGTCGGTGGAGGTGATTTTGTTGCTGTTGGAATCGAAAGTGGAGCTGGTGGTGCGGCCGAGTGGTGCAGCGACGTTGGTCAGGTTGCCGAGGGCGTCGTAGGTGTTGGTGGTCGTCATGCTGGCAGCGGTCGCGCTGGAAGGCACCGGCGGCGTAATGGTGATCTGCCGGCCCAGCGTGTCATAGGTGTATCGGGTCTGGCGGCCGAGCGGGTCGGTCTGGCTGGTCAGGTTGCCGTAGGGGTCATAGGTGTAGGTGGTTGCGGTTCCCGAAGTCGCCGTCAGATCGTAGCCGACGGCCTTGGATGCCATGGTGCCGTTGGCGTTGAAAGTGAAGCTCACGACGGGGCCGATCGAGTCGCTGGCCAGTTGCGGCCAGAAGTTGGAATCGTAGGTGAAGTTGCGGATGTTGCCGAGCTCGTCGGTGGTTTGCGAAGGCTCGCTGTAGGCGTTGTAGGCCGTGTAGCTGGTGGTGTTGACGCTAACGCCGGGCGTCGGCGGATACGTCGCGGACGTTTTATTGCCGTTCGAATCGTAGGTGTAGGTGTTGGTGTGGCCCAAGGCGTCCGTCACCGAGATCAGGTTGTGGTAGGCATCGTACTCATTCAGCGTGGTGTGGTTGAGCGGATCGGTGGAGCTGAGCAGGTCGCCGTAAGAATCGTAGACCAGACTTTGAGTGCCGACGTTGCCGTTGGCATCGGCAGGATTCGTGATGGTAGTGGTGTATCCGGTAGCCGTGGTGCCGTCCGGATAGGTGACAGTGACCGCGTCGGTGGTGTCGTAGCTGTACGAAGTCTGATAGCTGGTGCCCGGAGCGGGGTGGGTGGTCACGGTTTGCAACCGGCCGCTGGAATCGTAGGTGGTGGTGGGCAGCGGATTGCCGCGCGGGTCGGTGCCGCTGAGGTACAGGTGGCTGAGGTCGTACGTGTACTGCGCGGGCGTCGCGACGCCGGGGTAGGTGACGCTGGCCAGGTTGCCCGATGAATCGTAGCCGTATTGGTAGACGTGATTCAGCGGGTCGGTGATCTGGGTGATGCGGCCCTGGGCGTCGCGCACGAAGGGCACGTTGAGGCCGTTGGTGGAGGTGATGCCGGTTGGCGTGATGTTGATCGCGTTGCCGGCCACATCCTGGACGGACTGGAGACCGCCCGTACTGGAGATGGTGTAGACGCGGCCGTAGGGGTCGGTAT
>CAZQDD010000239.1:0-1273 GCA_964591805.1 uncultured Acidobacteriaceae bacterium
TGCGGCCGTCGTTGTAATAGGTGTAGCTGGTGGTAGCGGCTTGCGGCGTGCCATTGGCCGTGGTGGTCGAAGTCAGCCGCCCGGCAAGGTCGTAGACGTTGTGGGCGACGTGACCGGCCTGGTCGGTCGAATCGATCACGTTGTTACGGAAATCGTAGGTGTAGGTGGTGTACGTCGCCGGCGAGGTTGGGAAGGTCGTCTGGGAGACGCGATTCAACAAAACGGGTCAGCCTGAACTGCGCGATTATTCCTCTGCTCAGGCCAGCTCCGCAAACGGCGGCAGTTGGCCTGCGTGAGTCGCGTCTGGCGTGGCGGCGCTTTCCTCCTTGGAGAAAAATCGCTCAGTTCAGGCTGACCCGTTTCTTCCGACCCGTTTCTTCCCGAAAAGTAGTGGAACGTGGGGTAATAGGTACGGAACCGCGGCAATTCGCCCGCCTCCCGCGCCGGAAGATACGGTTAGGTATATAGTACTGCCGAAGCTAAAAACAACAACGGGCGCCACCAACCACCAGGGCCATCCAAGTTGGCGAAGACGCGCGCGAACCGCGACAATCACACCGATAGCCGTGATAGACAGTTCAAGGGCGGAAAGGGCCAATGCTCCGGCGTCGTTCCGGCCGGAGCTCCAGCAACGGTCGAACTCCATTGTGAAGCTTCGCGTTAGGGCAAGCGTACAGACGCAAACAGTGAAATACATTATCGTATTCCACGTGACGCGAGCCGCCATTATCCTAGTCATCGTCGCCCACCTTCCGACACGCATATTGCCTCCAGTGCTCATGGAATGAGCGAGAGTATTCCAACGGCGGCGCAGTACGCATCCAGCGGAATGTGTGGGGGCATGGGCCCTTGTTGGAGAAGATGAATTCCCATTTCATCTACAGCCAACAAGCCGCCCCAAATAGCGCACGCAAACTGTGATGCTCTCCAGACACCTAGTACTACACCAGAAGCTACGTCGGTCATCATGAGAAGCTTCCTCTCCACAAAGTCGCGGCCAGTTGGATCCCCGAAGTTCAGTGGGTTGCCGCCAGCGTAGACGTATCTGTGGAGAGTGGCCGGCAGTCTTACGTGGCCCGCCTCTGGATCTTTCGTCAAGAACCTGCCGCTCAGCGGGTTTAAGTACCGCGCCCGAAGGTAGTACAGCCGCAGATCCGAATCGTACTGCTCACCACGGTAGAGGTACACGTTCGGCGTTGAGCCAGTGGTGTTAATCGCGTTGCCCCAGGCGTCGTAATCGTAGGTGTCGGTCACTGTGCCGGTGTTGTCGGTC
>CAZQDD010000240.1:0-1266 GCA_964591805.1 uncultured Acidobacteriaceae bacterium
GCGATGCGCTTCCCTCCGCCCTGGCCATCCTGAATCCGAACCAGCCGGGATGCCCCTACCCAGAAAAATCGTTATGCGGCGCGGCCATCGCCCTCAAGCTGGCACAAGCGTTGCTCGAGCACCGCGAGCCAGAGCGGGCGCGCGAAAAAACCCTGCCCAGCTTCTTAAAAATGGCAGCCATCGCCACCATCGCCGACGCGGTCCCGCTGCGCGGCGAAAATCGCACCATCGCGGCTATTGGCCTGCGCGAACTGCGCCGGCCCATGGGCGCTGGTCTCCGCGCACTCTTTGCCGCCGCCGCGCTCGATCCCGCCGCCAAGCAGCTCACCGGTTTCGATATCGCCTTCCGCCTCGCGCCGCGCATCAACGCCGCTGGCCGCATGGACATCGCCTCCGAAGTCGTCGAGCTGTTTTCCACGCGCGACTCGCACCGCGCGACGGAGTTGGCGAACAAATTGGAACGCCTGAATCGCGAGCGGCGCGATGTGGAAGCCGCCGCACTTGCCACCATCGAAGCCCGCCTCGCATCCGATTCAGAAATTGCCGCCGATCGCCTCCTCGTCATCGACGGCGACGCCTGGCATCGCGGCGTCATCGGCATTCTCGCCTCGCGCGTCGTCGAGCGCACTGCCAAGCCGGCCATCGTCATCAGCATCGAAGAAGGTCTGGCTCACGGCTCCGGCCGCTCCGTCGACGGATTCGTCCTCCTCGCCGCCATCGAAACCTGCGCCGACCTCTTCACCCGCTTCGGCGGCCACGCCTTCGCCGTGGGCTTCGCGCTCCCCGCGGAAAAACTTCCCGAACTGAAGCGCCGCCTGCGCACCTATGCCGAGCAGCACCTGGCCGCGCGCGAGCCCGAGCGCGTTCTGCAAATTCACGCCGAGTTGCCGCTCGACCGCATCACGCCGGTGCTCGCCGGATGGCTTAAGAAACTCGAGCCGCTCGGTCACGGCAATCCCGAGCCGCTCTTCCTCGCCCGCAATGCGCGCCTGCTCAAAGCGCCGCGCATCATGAAGGTCCGCCATCTCGCTCTCGACCTCGCGCAGGATCCTGGCACGCCGTCAGCAACCCCGCCGAACGGCTCCTCCAATTCATCGCCCGCCGCGTCCTCGGCTCATCCGTCCAACAGCCCCGCGCCCATCAGCTCCATCCGCGCCGTCGGCTGGAATCTCGCCGAGCGCGCCATGGAGCTTCGCCTCGAGCAGGGCAGTCGCATCGACCTCGCCTACCGCATCCGCGAAAACGACCATCCCGACTTCGGCGGCC
>CAZQDD010000241.1:0-1262 GCA_964591805.1 uncultured Acidobacteriaceae bacterium
CACAGTTTTCCCCTGTGCAAGGCGTTCAAGCCCGTCGGGTGGGCCAAATCAAGTCTGGCGCGAAGCGACAGCACATCAAAGGGTGGGAAGACGGGCGAAAACGGCGGCTGCGAGGTCGCGGGCTCCGTCGCGATGCGTTGCGCCATTCTTTGCGTCATCGGTCGGCAGTTCCCCTCGTCGAAATTGCGGCCGGAGTCGCTCCGAGAGACATGGCTGCCCTCATTCGAGGCGACTCTATGCTGCTCAAATTGACGATTTCTTTTGTCCCTCCTTCAAGGGTTGGTCTGCGACAAAATAAAGCGCCGGCAATCCGAACGGATCGCCGGCGCAGGATCACTTTCTTTCTTCATGCTTTAGTGGCTCAGAAACAGTTTGCCGTCGGCATTGAATACGCTGCGAAGGATGATTCTTGCCTCGCGCAGATTGGTATGCACCGTATACCGGTCGGTCCCCATCGCTTTGGCAATGGCATTCGGGTTGAGAATCGGCCTTCTCCCCCTTTCTCGCTTCCATTTGTCCGGATCGCCAGATTCCGTGTGGGCGTGCTCCTTGAGCGCCTCATCCGGGCCGAGCGCTCGAATGCATTGGAGAGTTGCGCACACATGGGGTCGTAAGTTCGGGAAGCCGGTCACTTGGTTGAGCAGGTCTCGGGTGATGATCTCCTGCTCAGACTGATTGCGGAATGGCCCCTTGCGAGTGGGGACCGTAGCGAAATCGGCGACTGTGAAAACGCCGTCGTACTCCTCGCGCCGAAAATAGGATCGAACTGTTCCGAGTGCCAGTGCGCGATAGAGATAGCGTCGAAACGCATCGCTCCCCGACTCGATGACAGAGTTGCACTGAAATACTGCAATCGCGGCGGTAACCGCGCCATCGTACATCAATTCAACTTGCCAATCAGTGGGGTAAATGAATATCTTGTGCGCTCGACGGCGCGCGGACTTTTCAGCCAAGGGGAGCGTACAAGCAAGAAATACATCCAATGCGCTCGGATGGTCATGATCATGGCGGTACACGGCTTCGGCGACCTGAATGCGTTCTGTCTTATTGGAGGCTGTGAACAAATACCGCGAGAAATCCGACATTTGTCCAGCATCGAGAGTTGGAATTCTGTTGTGAGCTAGCAAATCGCTAACGGTGTCGATGAACGGGGTGACGACTGCGGCGGTTGCTGTGGTGTTCATGGGTGCTTCCTCCTTGGGCTGTTGCCTTTGCCGTTGCCTTTGAATTGGCAGCGGCATGTGACATACATGCCGAACGCC
>CAZQDD010000242.1:0-1243 GCA_964591805.1 uncultured Acidobacteriaceae bacterium
GCAAGCCGAGCAGCACCCGCCGCACCACGCGGGCGATGTCCTTCAACTGCTGCTCGGGAATACGGATCTCCATGAACGGTTCAGGCGGATGCTCCTCGAAGTACTCCATGGCCGCGCGCGCCGCCTCCCGCCGCGTCGCGCCAGGCGGGTCGTCCTCAACGCCGCCGTAGCACGGGCACGCTCCCTTCTGGTGGCCCACCGACCCGATGACCCCGCGAATGAAGCACTCGAAGTGGAACGGTCTCGGGTCGCCGTTGAGGAACACGCCTCGGTCGCCGGCCACGATCCTCTCGTCGCAGTGGGCGCACTCGAGGCCGACGGGTGTCTCGACCCTATCCGCCGGGTCGCACGCGGGCGCGAGCCATGATTCGCCAAACCAGTTCACAATCCGCCCTCCTTGGTGGGTTCGTGCTGGCTGGCGCGCTGCCAGATCTCCCACAGGTCGGGGAAATCGCGGCGGATGCCTTCGAGCTTGACGGTCATGCGCGCCGAGAGGTTCGAGAGTTCCGCGATGCTGCCGATCAGTTCGCCGAAGACCGGGTTCTTGAGAATGTCTTCGCGGGTGGATGCCTCGTGGATCAGCGCGTCGCTCATCGCCGCCAGGCGCATGTAGATGGTGTGGAAGTGATTCACCGGCGCCACTGCGGTGGCCGGTGGCACCCAGTTCTTGCCGGTCATGTGACCTCCGTGCCGCGCGCCAGCCGCAAGGCCTCCGCAACGCAGGCCCAATGGCAGAGCGCCGCCTCCACTGTGTGTGCGCGACCGTCGCGGGGCGGAAGCTCTATCGGCACCAGGGTCGTCTCATCGCCCGCCTCAAGCGGGCGCTTGCAGACGCCACATGGTTCCCCGATGCTTGGGTGGCCGACGGGAAGCGGTGAGTATTTTCGTGGGTCCATAGCGCGCCTATTTCGATCGCTGCCCCTTTTGCGTCTCGCCAATCCGCCGGAGACGCTCGCGAGCTTCGGCGATCGAGAGGTGGTGCGCGAGCGCGTACCGCCGGGTCTTCTGGCACCGGCTCTTCTTGTTCCCTTTTCCAGCGCAGACAAACTGTTTACTCGCCCCGACCTCCGGCCGATCAATTTCCTCACCACACACTTCGCAGAGGACCGGAGCACGTTTCGCACGGCGGATGGTCACCGGGCGTTTGCCAGGTATCCAGGCGTAAATGCGTGGTTCGCGGATCACGATCCGGAGCCGCACGCCAGCGCGCTTTGCCGCCGTGTGAATTGAGGACTTCATGCTT
>CAZQDD010000243.1:0-1242 GCA_964591805.1 uncultured Acidobacteriaceae bacterium
TGATGCAGCTCGACGACAAGGCCGTCATCCCCGTTCTGTTGTATCTGTTCCGGCGGATCGAACTGCGCCTCGATGGATCGCCCACGCTGGTGTTGCTCGACGAAGCCTGGTCGTACTTGCAGCACGCGCTCTTCAGAAACCGCCTCCGAGACTGGCTCAAAACGATGCGCCGCAAGAACGCAGCGGTAGTCATGGCTACGCAACAGATCAGCGATATCGCGAACTCCGACATTGCCGACGTGGTTCTCGAGAACTGTCCGACGAAAATCTTGTTGCCGAATGCGGAATCGAAGAATCCGGGCTCGCGCGCCTTTTACGAACGGGTGGGCCTCAATGACCGCGAGCTGGACCTGCTGCAAGTCAGCGTGCCCAAGCAGCATTACTACGTGGTCAGCAAGCTGGGCCGGCGTCTGGTGGATCTGGGCGTCGGCAGGGTGGCTCTCGCCTGGGTCGGCGTCAACGGCCGGGAGGAGCGGCAGTTAGTGGAGAGCGTCATCGAGCAGTACCCGGATATGTGGCGCTCGGAATGGTTGCGGCTTAGAGGGTTGGCCAAGTGGGCCGAGTACCTCGACCGCATGGAAGGGGTTTCCGAACAAGAGAAAGAGGATAAGTCATGCGTATGAACTGGTTTCGTGGAGTACTGTGCGCCGCCGTGGCAGCGGCCATCGGCGTGGCCCCTGCCCACGCGCAGCTTACTGGCGGTGTGTTCATCTGTACGAACTGTGCAACCGAGCCTACCCAATTGACGATCAAGATCATGCACGATCTGGAGTACGCGAAGCAGCTCCTGCAGTACGCCATACAGGCCCAACAGCTCGCCGATGCGATCAAGAACACGGCGCACGGAGGCCCCGCGACGTTGACCAACGTCGCAGCGGATCTTGGAATGCTCGCCAATGTGGTCCAGGGCGGTCGGGCACTGGCATACTCTCTGGGAAACCAGGACGTGCTCTTCAGCCAGACTTACCCCGGCTATCAACCGATGGGCCCTGGGGGCCTACCGCCCGCGGCTGGCTCCTATGCGAGCCAATACGCCATCTGGGCTCAAACGAGTCTCGCCACCACCGAAGGCATCATGCGGGGCTCGGGGGTCCAGGGGAAACTGCTGGCGACCGAACAGGGCGTGCTCGGTGTACTGCGGGCGCTCAGCGCATCGAACCTCCTGAACAGGAACGATGCGATTAATCTCGACAGTCAACTCGCCGGCGAGCAGGTCTCGCAGTTGCAGAAGCTGCGCGAGAT
>CAZQDD010000244.1:0-1232 GCA_964591805.1 uncultured Acidobacteriaceae bacterium
GGGATGTGTCGGCAGAGCGGGTCGGACAACTGTGGCGAGCGGAGGACCACGAGGCGCTCCTCCGAACGATGCACGCTGCAGATGAGCTTACGCTCGCGCTCGTTGCGCTCGCCCGGCGCGAATCCCTCGATACGGGTGTGAACGACAAGGAAAGGACGGATGGCCATGGAGTCCGATCGAAGACTGAACCGGTGGGGATTGACGTTCACGCAGGCGGTGATTAACCGCTTGCGCAAAGTTGGAATCTACGGACAGCCCCAGTTGAGCCTGGAACATCAGGGGCGCGCGAAACGATATGTCGTGCGCGGCGTGGAATCGGGCGGAGCGACCGCTGAACTTGGATACTACGTCAGCTTCGCCGGGGAGAACGGCGAGGCGATGTCCTGGTTGCAGAAGCTCGATTCCCTGACGGTCAATGGGCCGCATGCCGTGGTGATAGCGCCAGTCCTCACGCGGATAGAGATGTTGCGGATTGCCACTACATACGAGTTGTGCATTACGCGGCACCGCCCGATCGCGGTCGAGGCTGGCCACCGCCCAAAGCTCCGCGCCGAAGAGCTATTTCGTGGAGCGCAGGGGTATCTGGCGCTGGAACTCTGGGGCAAGGACAAGGATTTGAGCGGTTGTGTGCGACCGCAGTTCTTCACGCGCTCCGGCGAGGAGATCGAACTGCCCGCCGGATTTGCCGAGGCCGTAAAGGGCGTGACCGTTGGAACGACGTGCTTGAACTGCTCACATCCACACTACTCCCGGTTAGTGGCGCCACCACCACCGCCGCCCGGCGCAGAGGAAAACCCCCCGGCTCCACACGACATCGTCGCGGAGGGCTTACTGACGTAGCCTGCTGAAGATGTTGAGGGACCTCTTGTGGATAGTGCGTCGGCACTGTAATCAAATTGCTGTCGCCGCCTGTTGATTCAGATCGAAGCATGTACATGCGGCAATGCCTGCGCCCCACGACGCGATGCGAAACGGGGACCAGCGAAATCGACAAACCGTGCCCGGAGTCCGGAGGCCTAGCGACAGGCTGCCATCCCAGAGAGTCGTGAGCGCGCTTCGTGGGTTGAGCGAACGGACGCGTAGGGTTCAGCCGGCAGGAGGCACACAATGAACGTTGGAACGCGATCAGTGTTATACGGAGCACATTGTGCAATTCTTCATCCCTGGTTCCTCGCCCTCGCCTGGTGGAAACTCTATGGGTTCCCCTGGGACGCCCGGTTGTGGGCCGCCTT
>CAZQDD010000245.1:0-1225 GCA_964591805.1 uncultured Acidobacteriaceae bacterium
AAGTGAGTTTTGCGTGGCAGGGCGGAGAACCGACGCTGCTCGGGATTCCATTCTTCGAGCGTGTCGTCGAGTTGCAGAAGAAGCATGCGGCGGGCAAGACCATCGACAATGCATTTCAGACCAACGGCACTCTGCTCAACGATGAGTGGGGTGAGTTTCTGGCGCGCAACAAATTTTTGATCGGTCTCTCTGTTGATGGTCCGGAAGAGATTCACGACACCTACCGCGTGGATAAAGGCGGGCAGCCAACGTTTGCCCGTGTGATGCGCGGCCTTGGATTTCTCAAGAAGCACGGTGTCGAGTTCAACACGCTGACCGTGATCAACCGAAAGAATTCCTATCGTGCGCACGAGGTCTATCGCTTCCTCAAGGAGATCGGCAGTAAGTATTTGCAATTCATTCCCATCGTCGAGCAGGTCGCCACAAAGCCCGACCCCAATGGCCTGGTACTGCTGAAGCCGTATTCGCGGCAGCAGTCCGCAGTCTCCGATTGGTCTGTTGAGCCGCTGCAATTTGGCAAATTCCTGCAGCAGGTTTTTGACGACTGGGTTATTCAGGATGTGGGCCGCGTCTTCGTACAGATCTTCGATGTTGCGCTGGAGTCCTGGCACGGCGTGCCGCAATCGCTCTGCGTCTTCAAGCCAACTTGCGGCAGCGCGCTTGCTGTCGAGCACAACGGCGATGTGTATTCCTGCGATCACTTCGTTTATCCGGATAACAAGCTCGGGAACATCATGCAGAAGGCATTGGCAAGCTTGGTGGATTCACCGCAACAAACGCGCTTTGGCAATGCAAAAGAAATCGGGCTGCCCTCCGATTGCCGGGCGTGCGATGTGCGTTTCGCCTGCAACGGCGAGTGCCCCAAGCACCGTTTTACGCAGACGGCGTCGGGCGAGTATGGGCTCAATTACCTCTGCGCTGGATACAAGCATTTCTTCCATCACATCGATCCGTACATGCGCTTCATGGCAGAAGAGCTCAAGAAGAATGGAGCGCCGGCGCGCGTGATGGAGTGGGCGCGGTCCGGTGGACGGCAGCGCGCCAGCGTTGCAGTGAAGGAGGGCCGGAATGCGCCAGCCCTCGTGTAGCAATTGTTGTTGTTGACTCCCGCATAACTCATCCATGGGACTTGCCGCGATCGAGCGAATGCTCGTGGCCTTGCATGTCCTTTGAAGCTACCCAGACAAAAGAGAAACGGAGATAGACATGAAGATCTCGCAACATG
>CAZQDD010000246.1:0-1224 GCA_964591805.1 uncultured Acidobacteriaceae bacterium
TTACCGCCCTCCCACCACGTGCCGAGCCAGCGTCCGCGCTGTTTACGTAAACCACTTACGCCATACCTGAAGGTCTTCTGCCAAGTCGGAGGCTATCGGGATCGTCGTCAGGCTTCCCTTGGTCTTGCCCCAGGAACGAATCTTCCCCTTGTAGGTGGTCTCCTCGATCCTGATCGAAGAAGCTGCGGCATCAAAGCATTTCCACTTCAGTCCAAACAACTCACTGGGTCGAAGTGCATTGGTCATTTCGAGTTCAAGCAAAATCCGGTCACGTCGTTCGAGCCGCGACAAAACAGCACGCAACTGATCCCAACTCAGTACGGTCTTGTCGGTCTCGCGCAGATGTGCCGGAACTTTGATCGTGCGTGCAGGATCTTTTCCGATGAAGTCCTGATCGACAGCCTCGGCAAAGATGGCCTGCAAGTACGCCCGGACCTGCAAAACGCGGTCACGCGAACGGGTTTGCGCCAGCCGATTGAGATGTGCCTGAAGAGAGAATTTGTCGATGTTCTCAAGGCGCACTTCGCCAAAAGTATCGACGAGATCGGTTTGGATGAGATGCTTCTTCACCTTGCCCGTCTCCTCTCGCCAGTCCGCCTCTTTCAGTGGCAGGTAGCGGTTATTGACGAACCATTCGAAAGTGACCGAGCCATTGACAACGGACCGATCTCCCGTGGACTGGCCGCCAAGCCTGGAAATCTCGCGCTCAAGTTTCTCCCTGGCCTCGTACTTCGACATCTCCGATTTCAGACCAAGGATGACCTGCGCGACATTGAGTTTCGAGTTGTTGGTCGCAGGGTCCAACTCCGTTCTGCGGAAGTAGCCATACCACTTCTTTCCGCGTAGACGGACCCAGCCCTTCTGATGTGAGACTCCCATTTATTCCTCGGATTCTGTGTGGGGGAATAAGCGGGCCACCTCTATTTTACCGGCGTTTGCGCCTCAAAGTAGAGGTTCTTTCCCGCTCTCGTAGGAATTCTTCGATGCCGCTTGCGCGGTAGCGCAAGGCACCGTCACTCATGCGGATCACCGGCAGATAAGGCAATCTCCGCGACGAATGATCCCACACCCAGTCCGTGCTAACCTTGAGTTTCGCCGCGACTTCCTCCGCTGTTAGAAGGGGATCTCCTGCTCCCACAGCTTGAATTGCAGGCATTGAGTTCATGCAGCTGCTCCTCCTTCACTCTCTCGATCCAGAGAACCCTGTAGTGCCCGGCTCAGTTC
>CAZQDD010000247.1:0-1217 GCA_964591805.1 uncultured Acidobacteriaceae bacterium
CGAGTCGGACAGACCGGCGCCGGTTCCATCGATATCCAGCAGGATGTCGCCGCCAGCATTCACGGTCAAATCGCCGGTGATGTCAGTCGTGGTCGGATCGCCCGGAGCAAGAGTGCCGCCGTCCAGAACCACGTTAGCGTTGATGGTGCCGCCGCCACCCAGGCTCCCGCCTTCCAGATCGACGGTTGCCGCGTTAAGAGTGCCGCCCGTGAATACTTTGGTGGTGCCGGCGATCTGAGTGTATACGTTCGTTCCGAAGGCGAGAAACGGGCTCCGAAGAACGCTGAGGTCGGCGCCTGCCAGCACTTCTACCAGGCCTGAGTTTGAGACCACGCCTTTGAACGATGCCGTGCTGGCGGCGTTGAGAACAATCGAGCCACTGTTAGAGAAGTCGCCGGCGGCCAGGCTGGTGGAGTTGCCGACCACGATGTTCGACGTTGCATCCTGGGAGAGAGTCCCATTGACGGAGAGGCTCCCTCCACTCAGTGTCTCCAGAATCGACGTCGCATCTACCGAGAGGTTTCCGTTGATGGCAAGACTGCCGCCATGCGGAGTCAGACTGGAATCTGTTAGGGTGAGCGTCCCGCCGCCGGGTGTGATTGTCAGTGTGCTGGCCGCGTCGAGGACGACACTCGAATTGATCACGTTCAAAAAGCTGCCCAGGGCATTGACGGTTCCGTTTCCCGTAAGCACGCCGGCGCCTTGCAGGGTGACATTGGCGCCGGCCAGGTTGGTAATGGTCTGCGAACCGAGACTGTCCAGCTTGAGGACGCCGCCGTCGGCGATGTTCGTTCCACCAGTCAACGTGCCGGTAGAGCCGTTCCAGTTTCCGAGTGGCGCCTGCACCTCGAGAATGCCACCGCCTGTCTGGAGAGTTCCATTGTTAACGAACTGAGCGAAGTTGGAGATAACGCCTTGCCCCACTATCGTGCTGTTCATCCCGTTGATCAAAGTTTCGTCGCCATTGACGCCGATAAGTCGGTTGCCGCCGATCGACATGACGACTGAGTCAGCACCTCCGGGATTGCCGGCGAGCGTGAAAGTCTGGGAATGCCCCTGGTCGTTGAAGCTCAGTGTGCTGGTTCCGGTTGCCGTAGCAGCCAGAAAGATCTCACCCGAACCGGTGGTCAGCACCGTGCCGCCGGAAGCCGAAAGAACCTGGAGCGTGCTGCCGTTCGAGATCTCGATGACTCCGCTGTTGGTGACGCCGGCATTGC
>CAZQDD010000248.1:0-1213 GCA_964591805.1 uncultured Acidobacteriaceae bacterium
CTTCGCGCCAAACATGGTATGGCCCGGCCGACGAACCTGAACATCTCAGGTAGTTCTTCACAATTCATCCGCTTGGTCTACGGGGATGTTGAATCGTGAATGCACAAGCCGGAGCCTTTCGTTGATTGATCGAGATGCAGAAGAGTCCCATTCAAAATCAAGAGCGTATTTCGTTCCGTAGATAGTTGAATATTGGAGTATCAGTCCTGATGATCTAGCTCTGGCTTCATCAATCAAAACACCAATGCTATCTCGAACAACTAGTGTTGAGCTTGAGAGCGCAATATCGCTATTCAGGCTTGAATCTCGATAGGTAAGCCCGACATCTTGAGCAGCTCCAGAGCCATTATTCAAAATGGAGATTTTGCCTTTTACAATCACGTTGTCACGACTTGTCGCGGCCGTTATGGAAAAATTGGGTGACACCTGTTTGTCCGCTATGAAGAGGCTTGTGGAAATCTGAACCCTTGCAGCTCTTGCCTGAGTCACTGCCGCAGTTGCTTGCTGATCTGCAGCATTTGCTTGCCTCTTTGCTACCCACGCAAGTAAGGCTGCAATCACCACCGCTGCTATGCTTCCAATCGCCTGCGCCAACCCTCCAAAAGTCTGTAACTGTGCAGAGTTGTAGCGGAGCCAATCCCAGAATTCTTGCATGTAAAGATCTCCAAAGAATGCTAATTAGCTCGGCATAAATCCGCGATGCGCACGAATCTCCAGCCGCAGTTCTTCCCGGAGCGCCTTGCTTTTCTTGAGGTGCTTGAAGAACTCATCGAGAACGCTGACGACGATAGCGTTGACGCTGACGCCTTCCGCTTCAGCCCATTCCCTGAGTTTGTTGCGGGCTTCTGCGCCGACATGGAGGAGCTGAGGGTTGGTGAGTTCCATGCCGGCCTTGCGGGTCTGCATGATGTCTACCTTTTCGCGTTCAACGTGGCTCAAAGCAAAAAGGACGATCCTGGCCAGATCGCCCTTTACGCGAGACTCTTCTGTGACTGCTTCGCGCAGATCAATGGGGAGGCGCAGCGTCATTCCCGGACGGTCGTCCGTCCACCGCTGCCCCTCGCGGTTCACTTTCCGCGCCGCCTTCTTCGCTGCCTTCTTGACTGCCACTGGATGCCCTTCCAAAGTTGTTTCCGAGTCTCTGTTGAGACTCACTCTCTGCTCTCATCGGTGAGTAAGGACCGTTGAACAGAATGTCCTTCTCAACCCTTAC
>CAZQDD010000249.1:0-1210 GCA_964591805.1 uncultured Acidobacteriaceae bacterium
GGCGCGGAGCTGCGCGGGCGGCTGGAACGGCTGGGCATTCTGCGCGAGACCTCGGGGCACGAGCACATGAACGGCTCGGTGGTATTTCCGATCTTCTCGCTCGCGGGCGACGTGCTGGGCATGTACGGGCGCAAGATCGGCGAAGGCCTGCGGCCCGGCACGCCGCTGCACCTGTACCTGCCGGGGCCGCACCGTGGCGTGTGGAACGAAGAGGCGCTGGTTGCGTCGAAAGAAATCATTCTCTGCGAATCGCTCATCGACGCGCTGACGTTCTGGTGCGCGGGGTTCCGCAACGTGACGGCCAGCTACGGCGTGAATGGCTTCACCGACGATCACCGTGCCGCGCTGAAGAAGCACGGCACCGCGCGCGTGTTGATCGCTTACGACCGCGACGAAGCGGGAGAAAAAGCGGCGTCAACGCTCGCCGATGAGTTGCTCAAGATGGGCATCGAGTGTTTCCGCGTGCTGTTTTCGAAAGGCATGGACGCCAACGAGTACGCGTTGAAAGTGCAACCGGCGGCGAAAAGTCTGAGGATGCTGCTGAATCAGGCGCACTGGCTGGGAAAAGGTCAACCGCCGCGCCAGGACGCGGAGAAAGTCATCGTAGAGCCTGTGGCAGTGGAACCGCTTGCCGACCCAAAACCGGCGGCTAAAGAAAAAACACCGGAGGAGCCTGTTTCTTCTTTAGCTGCCGACCGGCTTCCGCGCGAAGACACGCCGGCACAGGCGGAAGTGCGGGCGCATGAGATCGTCATCACGCGCGACGACCGGCGTTACCGCGTGCGCGGGTTTGCCGAGAACACCAGCTACCATCTGCTGAAAATCAATCTGCTGGTATCGCGCGGTGACGGCTTCCACGTGGATACGTTCAACCTGTACACAGCGCATCAGTGCGCCGCATTCGTGAAACAGGCGGCGCTCGAACTGGGCGTGAGCGCGGAGGTTATCAAAGGCGACCTGCGGCACGTGCTGGGCAAGCTCGAAGCGATGCAGGACGAACAGATCCGCGCCGCGCTCACGCCGAAGCCGCGCGAGATTGCCATGAGCGAAGAAGACAGACCGGCCGCGCTGGAGCTGTTGCGCGATCCGAATCTGCTGGAGCGCGTTGCGACCGACTTCGAACGCTGCGGTCTGGTGGGCGAGGAGACCAACAAGCAAGTCGCCTATCTGGCCACAGTCTCGCGACACCTGGACTCGCCACTGGCCGTGG
>CAZQDD010000250.1:0-1206 GCA_964591805.1 uncultured Acidobacteriaceae bacterium
CCACGCGATTTTCTTGACCTCGGCCACCGCCCGACCGTCGATTCCGCCTTGCACCGGCTGGAGCGGAAAGGCAGCATCCGCCGGGTCATCCGGGGGATCTACGACTACCCGCGCTTCAGCAAACTGCTGGGCCAGCAGCTCAGCCCCGATCTCGACCAAGTTGCCACAGCCTTGGCGCGGAAGTTCCGCTGGCGCATCCAGCCCAGCGGCGCCACGGCGCTGAATTTTCTCGGGCTTTCAACCCAGGTTCCGGCGCGCGCCGTCTATCTCTCAGACGGTCCCGACCGCGTCTACCAGATTGGCAACACGCCACTGGTCTTCGAGCACACGGCGCTCAAGGAATCGGGGACCAAACTGAAGGAGAGCGGGCTGATCGTGCAGGCGCTCAAATCTCTCGGCCCCGAGCGGATTACCCCGGAGATCATCGCCAAGACCCGGGAGTGGCTGCCCAAGCCGATGCGCGCCAAGGTCCTGGCCGACACGAAAACGGTGACCGGCTGGGTCTATTCCGCCATTCAACAGATTGCCGGAGAAGATCGACATGGATAGAATCGCGGCCGGATCAGCGACAGACAGGCGGGATTTGTTCGGTGAGTCGGCCAGCCAGCTCGGGATGAATCCCGCCATTGTCGAAAAGGATTTCTGGGTCTGCTGGATTCTCAAGCATCTTTTCGCCGAGCCCGCGCCCAAGGAGCAGATGGTATTCAAAGGCGGAACCAGCCTGTCAAAGGTCTTCGGATTGATTGAAAGATTTTCCGAGGACATCGACCTGATTCTCGATTGGCGGTTGCTTGGATACGGCACGGCAGAGGGCAACGATCCCAACCAGCCAATTCCGTCAAAGACAAAGCAGAGCCGCTACAACCAGGAGATGAACGCCAGGGCCGCGGAGTACATTCGCGGCACGTTGCTGGATCAACTGAACCGGATTTTCGCGCCGGTTGGTGGCGTGGCCGCCAGCATTGACGAATCCGATCCGCATACGGTGAATGTGCGATTTCCGGCGGCGTTCCGTGCATCCTACATCCGTCCCGAGGTCCGGCTGGAGATTGGACCGCTTGCCTCGTGGGTTCCTTCCAGCGTCAGAACGATTCGTCCCTACGCGGCCGACTCGTTTCCGAAAGCGTTTGCCGAACCGGATTGCACTGTCGTTGCGATCGATGCGGAACGAACTTTCTGGGAGAAGGCGACGATCCTGCATCAGGA
>CAZQDD010000251.1:0-1202 GCA_964591805.1 uncultured Acidobacteriaceae bacterium
GGGGTTCGAATCCCCCTCTCTCCGCCATTCTGACTTTTCGGGACTCGTTGTGACAAGCGATGAGTCACCATGACTTTCGCCAGTGTTTTCAAGGCTGTTTTCAGTTTGTATCTCCCTGATTTTCGTGACAGACGGTGACACCGTTTGACCCGACTTGCCTAAATTTCGGGAGTCTATTCGGGAGTCAGACCGTTCACCAAAACCCGGCAACGTGTCCATCACTTCGCGCAACGGCAGTTGCCCGGCATCCGTGTAGGTCTTCATCGTCAGCCGCATATCGCTATGCCGCGCCAACTCCATCGCCAAGCGCGGATGCACTTTCATGGTCGAAAGCCGGGTGATAAACGTCGTCCGCAAGGCGTGGTAATCCATGCGGTGTCCGCGCTCGTCCAGAAACGGGATGCCCGCCTTTGCCAAGTCCTGCCGAAATTCTTTCATCTTCGGAACGCCGTTGACCACCACCAGATCGTCCGTTTTGCCGTCTGCCGGTTTCTGCTGCTGCAATACTTCTGCCAGTTCACGATGCAATGGCAATGCCTGTTCCTTCCGATTTTTGTTCACGGCGGCATGAATCCGCAGCAATCCACCGGACTCGCCAAGCACCAGATTCGACCAGCGCAGCGTTTTGACTTCATTGCGCCGCAAACCCGCATACAGGGGCAGCATATAGGCCAGTTGATTCTTGCCAGCCATTTTGAGCAATTCAACCACTTCCTTGTCAGACAGCGCCCGCCGCTGAACCCGTTCCTTGCCGCGCGTGTCTGTCCGTTCCACCAGTTCAAAAGGATTCACGCTGACGCGGCTTTGCTTGCGGAGCCACGTCCAAAAGGCCGAGAGCGTGGCCAGATATTCATTCAGGGTTTTGGGTGCTTTGTAGGCTTGCTCCTTGCGCCACGTTTGAAACGAGGCGGGCGTTACGTCGGCCAATCTCGTCCAACCGCATTCCCGCACCAGCCGCCGCAGCCGCTTGTCCACATGGCGCAGGTGGTCTGCCGACCGCCCCAGGACGGTCAACTCGTTGACGTATTCCGAAACCAGATCAAGCAACGGACTTTGCGCTGCCTCCCGTTCCCCTTTCGCCGGAATCAAGCCCGCCGATTCGTGTTCCAATTCCTGAATCAGCTTGTTGAGCTTTTGTTGGGCGACTTGCTTGTCGGATACCTGCAAGGCGATGTCTCGCACTTTGCTGTCACCGGCAAGTT
>CAZQDD010000252.1:0-1198 GCA_964591805.1 uncultured Acidobacteriaceae bacterium
GCACCGCTAGGGCTTCGCTGCCGGAAAACAGTGGCCGATAATAGCGAATATCGCTGGAGTTGAGCCGAAGCGTGCAGCACTGCCCTGTGGTGTTGCTTCGTTGCGTCCACCGCCACCAAATCTGCTAGAAGGAGCTCCGCTTTTAACCGATATATGAATCGAGGATGTTTGATGAGCTTGAACTGTTGGGATGTCAAGAAATGCGGCCGGCAGCCGGCAGGTAGCCGCACAGCGGATCTGGGCGTCTGCCCAGCTTCGGTTGACGCCCGGGGTAATGGGCTCAATGGAGGCCTTAATGGGGGGCGGATCTGCTGGGCCTTGACGGGTACGCTGTGTGGCGGAAAGGTTCAGGGAACATTCGCGGAAAAGCTCATGAACTGCATGGAGTGCGACTTTTATCGACTGGTGCAAACGGAGCAAGGTAAGGATATGCAGTCTGTCAAAGCACTCCAGCTTCGTCGCTAATCGAAAGACTGGCCGACGAAAACCGAGGCCGTCGTGCCGTATGCTGGCATCGCGGCGCTGTTCCGGCTTGAAGTAGTACATGATCTTCCGCGAGTGCGCGACGTCGTTTTGCTGGTCGAAATAACTCTGCACGAAGCCGTTCATGGCCGGCGCATCGCCGGGAGCGGTACCGAAAAACAACTGCTTGTTTACGGCCGGGAAGTGATGGTCCGGATCCGGATCGAGCTGGCTCTGATATTCAGCCAGGGGTTGAACCGGGGCGGGCTCGTTGGTGGTGTCGGGGTTCGATTCGTGGCCGTTGAGGCCGTTGATGCGCGGGTCCACCGTCTTCAGGCTGCCCAGCATGTGATCGAACGAGCGGTTCTCCATCATCAGAACCACTATGTGCCTCAGGTTGTCCAGACCTTGCGACATTCTCAACTCCGTTACATAAACTACCACGGTTGGTCCGAAAGATTCCAGGTATTTTCACTACCAGGATCGAGCAAAGGAGGAGCGCCCACTAGCTGAGAAAGGGCCGTTGGGAAATGGGCGGCAGCCCTTGTCCTCGCGTCAGCACATAGTAAGCGGGAAGCGCAAGCAGCAGCTCCGAGTCGGCCATGGTCGCGCTGGGTTCGCTGCTCCAGGCATGGAGTGAACCCCTCGGCTGAGACGCGGAAACTAGGGACAGGTTACCATAATGTTTACCCCCCGACATAGTGGACAGCATCGAGGATGCGAGGATGCTGGCTCG
>CAZQDD010000253.1:0-1193 GCA_964591805.1 uncultured Acidobacteriaceae bacterium
TTCTAGCCAGACGCTTCTCGCTGGAGTTGAAGAGCTGATCGACAAGATCGGCCTGGACACGCATGCTGCGCCCCAGAAGAAATTTCAGGAACAGGTCAGAGAACTCATGCTCCTCGTGCATCACGCGGATCATCTCTTTCCGCCCTATTTTGAGCGCGGAGCAAGCGCTAATGGCAGTGGCCGTTGCCAAACGTATCTGTACCATTCCTGCAAGCGCTTCTTCTCCCACAAAGTCTCCTGCAGAGAGAAGCGTAATGGTGGCTTCCTTGCCGGTCTGCGAAACAATAGTGATTTTTGCACGGCCCTGTTGAAGATAGAAAACGGAATCTGCTGGATCTCCTTGCGAAAAAAATGCGTCCTTCGGCCCCAAATGGATGATTCTTCGCCCCAGGCCTGCGCTCGCAAGGAAGGAAGTGGCATCGAATCCGGGCTTTTCAAGTTCAACCATTCAAGGGCCTCCTTCCGGTTCTGCCCCCGCATGATAACCGCTGAAGGGGTGGACGGCACATTGCCATCCGGTCTAGAAAACAGGATACGCAATGAGCGAGGAATCATCTGCTGCAAGCGGCGGAACGTCGGATGTCCTTCTTGGGATCAAGCAACCGCTGCGCCCTGCTCAACCGCACACCTTCCACAGGACTTTAGCACAGAATTGCACCTACGGCAGGGACAAACTGGTCAATTTTGGCCACCTTTGAGGGAATATTCTGCGTACGTTAAGCTTTAGCGCCAGCAGGGAGTTCAATGAACAGTGCGGGGAATCTGCCACCAAAACAGCAGCAAGAAAGTATCATTGCGATAAACGCCTCATGTTCAAAGCAGCGCGTAGCGTGTAAAGAAAGAACGGAACCCATGCTTCCTCCACAAAAGACGCGTGATTTGGCCCGCAGCCTCGTTGCTTCCGAGGCAGATGCGAGTACGAAATCCTTGCAAACCGAAGCTGCAACTGTTCGCGTCTATGAGAGGTTGCGCCGACAATTCGGTGCACCGGTGGGAGCTGACGGTTTTCAGACGCTCGCTTCTCGTGCTTTGGCTCTGGCCAAGTCGGAATCTCCCCGGCTCAGCGCAGTGCAGATCACGGCGAACGGAGGATTGCGCGGCCTCGGCGAAGTTGAATCCCGGACGGACATGGATGAGAACAGCGAGGCAGGAATCATTCTGATTGCGCAGCTACTCGGGCTGTTCCTTACCTT
>CAZQDD010000254.1:0-1192 GCA_964591805.1 uncultured Acidobacteriaceae bacterium
CTTACAGAATCTCCGTGATCGTACCGGCGCCCACCGTGCGCCCGCCCTCGCGGATCGCAAAGCGCAGCCCTTTTTCCATCGCCACCGGCGTAATCAGCTCAATCTCCAAGGTGACGTTGTCGCCCGGCATCACCATCTCCACGCCTTCGGCCAGCTTCGCCACTCCCGTCACGTCCGTCGTCCGGAAATAAAACTGCGGCCGGTAGCCGTTGAAGAACGGCGTATGACGCCCGCCTTCTTCCTTCGACAGAATGTAAACCTCGCCCTTGATCTTGGTGTGCGGCGTAATCGACCCAGGCTTCGCCAACACCATCCCGCGCTCCACGTCGTCCTTGCCAATGCCGCGCAGCAACAGCCCCGCGTTGTCTCCCGCCATGCCTTCGTCCAACTGCTTCTTGAACATTTCCACGCCGGTCACAACCGTCTTGCGCGTCTCCCGGAAGCCGACAATTTCCACTTCCTCGCCAACCTTTACCTTGCCGCGCTCAATCCGGCCCGTCACCACCGTGCCCCGGCCCGAAATCGAAAAAATGTCTTCAATCGGCATCAGGAACGGCTGATCAATCGCACGCTTCGGCAGCGGTATATACGAATCCACCGCCTCCATCAGCTCGTCCACGCCCTTTTCCCACTCCGGCTCGCCATTCAGCGCGCCCAGGGCCGAGCCCCGGATCACCGGCAGATCGTCGCCCGGAAACTTGTACTTCGACAGCAGTTCCCGAACTTCCATCTCCACCAGGTCAATCAGCTCCGGATCTTCCACCGCGTCGCACTTGTTCAGAAACACCACAATCGACGGCACCCCAACCTGGCGCGCCAGCAACACGTGTTCCTTGGTCTGCGGCATCGGCCCGTCGGTCGCCGCCACCACCAGAATCGCCCCGTCCATCTGCGCCGCGCCGGTAATCATGTTCTTGATGTAGTCGGCGTGACCAGGACAGTCCACGTGCGCATAGTGACGGTTCTTGGTCTCATACTCCACGTGCGCCGTAGCAATCGTAATGCCGCGCTCGCGCTCTTCCGGCGCATTGTCAATCGAGTCAAACGAGCGGAACTTGATGTTCGGATTGTGCTTTTGCAGCACCTTCGTGATCGCCGCCGTCAACGTCGTCTTGCCGTGATCAATATGCCCAATCGTGCCCACGTTCACATGCGGCTTGCTGCGGTCAAATTTCTCTTTCGCCATTGCTCT
>CAZQDD010000255.1:0-1180 GCA_964591805.1 uncultured Acidobacteriaceae bacterium
TCGCCGGCCACCTGAGCATTGCCGGCCACCTGAGCATTGCCGTACACCCGAGCATAGCCGTACACCCGAGCATTGCCGTACACCCAAGCATCGCCGGCCACCTGAGCATTGCCGGCCACCTGAGCATTGCCGTACACCCGAGCATCGCCGTACACGATTGAGTTCGGATGGAGATAGGCCGACGTTTCGACTGTGGCGGTTTTGTAGATCCATCCCCCGCCGTGGCTGTGTTGCTTCCAGTCTTCCGGCTTTGAGCCGTAGACGGTATGGAGAACGTTCTGAGGTACGTTCATCGCGGTTCCTTTCCGGTTATCGTGCTGCCTTGAGTTGGCGCATGGAGTGGATGGTTAAATCTCTTTCCTTGCGGCGGGGTTGGCGTTTGTAGTCGGGGTGCTTTCCCCCGCTCAGGCGATTCAGTTCAGACTTCGGGATTCGATAACCTAGACGAGTGACAAATACCCAATCTTCGGCGTCGTAGGTTCCCGCGTCGAGCTGCTGAAAGGCTAAGGCCATCCAGAAGGCTTTCTCCCCTTCGATTCGCCCTTCGGTCATTGCTTCGATACCATCGGCCATTTCGAGTATGTTCATGGCGGTTTTCCTTTCGTGCAATATCACACCGATTATTAGAGCCTCTGTTTAGTTTCTGCCATGCTGGGGGGTACGTTGGAGCCTCCAGCAATCGCTCCACGGTCAATTGTGGGGCTAGAACAGCACTGGATTAGAGCCGGAACCGTAGAAAAGCGGAGATTCCCGTTCCATGATGCCGACAGCCTTAGATACGTCGGCTTTGACGGTTCGCATGGTTGCGGCCAGGTCAAGCGCTTCCTGAGCCTGTCTAGCTGCTTCTCGTTCGCGGTCGGCATCATCTACTCGTTTGCCGTCAATGCAATAGTCGGATGTGCCCATATAGCGGGAAATGAAGTGAATTCCACGGCAAGGGCAAGAATCGTAACCACAACCGTTATTTCTCATGGCTTGAATTCTCCGGCCGGTCTACGTTCCTGCCTCCCAGTTGCCAACTGGACGCTCACACTGAGGAGGCAGGGTGAGATTAAAGGTCTTCGTCCTCTTCGCTAACATCGCCGTCGAGTTCTTCGTCTTCGGGATCAGCATTCTCTTGGGCATCCGCAAGGGCCTCAGCTTGTGTCTTGAACGGGCCAAACCCGGATAGGTAAACTAG
>CAZQDD010000256.1:0-1169 GCA_964591805.1 uncultured Acidobacteriaceae bacterium
GCGGCGCTTTCCTCCTTGGAGAAAAATCGCTCAGTTCAGGCTGACCCGTTTCTTCATACAGCTCCCATTCTGGGGTGGCGTGTCACCCCTTCAGCCGGCGCGAAGCGCCGTCTCTTTCCCGCGCCTCCGTTACCGCCCGGTAACCGGCCGATTCCGCCCGCCACGGCGACTCCCGAGCGGCTAGCGGCGGCCCTGCCGCCGCTCCGCGGGCCTACGCCGACGGTCGGCGATCTCAGTTCAGGCTGGCCCCTGTTTCCTGATCAGTCATCTCAACAATCAGCAGCGCGGCGAGCGACAGATAGGGACGCTGTCTCATTGGGTCAGGCCTCGTCAGAAGACGTCCCGTCAGACCCATCTTCTTCGTCTTGCTTTTCCCCCGCCGCCTCCTGCTCTCGACGCCGCAGATAGCCTCGAGTGGATTCGGCCTGCTCGCGGACAGCCGAGTTCTCGTGATGCTCCGCCCTTTTGAGAAGCTCCTCAGCTTCCCCAGGTTCGACCAGATCCGAGAACAGCAGCTGATCGACAATACCGATCCCCCAGAGCTGAATTTGGGAATCAGGGTCGTCCAGGAACTCGGAAATCCAAGGTAAGGCTCGTCGGTCAGCGACTGCGCGTAGAAGCTCGACAGCGCTCCGCCGGGTCTCGATGTCGTTCGGCGACTGGGCGAGTTCGTAACAACGGACCATTGCGCTCCACGGCCTCAAGACCCACAGAACGGAACGTACGAGTTCTCGCGCGGGGCGTAGTTCGGCGTAATAGTCGACACTTTGCCTCAGCGTCTGCTCACCGAGAAGTAGTTCTAAGGCGCGCCGCGCCGCGTCATCACCAGCGGCATCACGTTCGGGCATTTCAGAACGTAGGACGGCGCGCGTTGCATCCCAATCAATCTCCATAAGCGATTCCAGCCTGACTTTGCACTTTCTGAATGGTACCGGACGTGTCCCCTTACAGGTTCCGAGGCTAAATGGGCCCAAACGTTTTGCACGTGAATATATCGACGTCGATTCGCTTGCCGTTTCGACCGAAGAATTGCTTGGTTTGCCCCCCCGATGGCCCGCAACCCCCTTGTGCAGGACAGGTCACCCCGATCCAGGCCGTTGCTTTAAGAAAAGCTGGTACGAGGTCCTTCGCATCGGTCCAGTTCAACATCACCTGCAGGAAACCAGGGG
>CAZQDD010000257.1:0-1163 GCA_964591805.1 uncultured Acidobacteriaceae bacterium
GAGGCCCAGCAATGTTCACGAAATTCTGTGTGAGCCGGGAGACGGCAAACAACTTCATCCACCTATTTGTGAACCGGCGCGCGTATGGGATGCAGGCAAACCAGCCCTTGCCGAATGGTTCCGTTCCATACTACCTGGCGCGGGATTGGCAGACGAAACAGCCGAAGCCGCTCGACGTGGATGTGGTGCGTATGCACTTGAACGGCGACATCACCATCAACTTGTATGCGATCAACCCGGAGACCCAACGCTCGAAGTGGGTCGCAATTGACGCCGACTTCGATGGCGCCGTGCAATCGCTCTTTCAGTTGCAGTGGGAACTGAAGCAGGATGGCGTCGAAGCCGCGCTGGAGCAATCGCGGCGTGGTGGTCATCTCTGGATCTTTGCCGACACGCCACTGTTGGCCGCCGAGTGCCGAATCTACATCTACAATCTGGCGCTCCGACTCGGGGTTCCAGTCAAAGGCGGCGGTCTCAAGGAAGGTATTGAAGTTTTTCCGCGACAGGATCGCATCGATGACGGCGAGTACGGCAACGCCATTCGTGCGCCACTTGGGGTGCATCGAAAGACGAATCTGCGGTACTGGTTCTATGACGCCGACGTGACCCCGGAGGCGCAACTCGCCTACCTCAACGGCCTGAAGAAACTCACCGAAGATGGACTCAAGACCTTCATCCAGGGAATGAGTCTGCCCGAAGCGTACAAGCCTGTCGTAACCGCGCCGTACATTCCGATAGCTTCTTCGGCTGGGCAACATGAGTTCCGAATTCTTGAATACGTTCGCACCACGCGCAAGGATAGCCGCAATCTGTGGGCGCGGTGCCCATCCTGCGCACAGATTGGACGGGATCGCACCGGCGACAATCTCGCAATCCAGATCAAGAACCCGCGCTTCTACAGGTGCTGGGCCGGCTGCACGAAGGAAGAGATTCGTGCGGCATTGGGACAACCGATCCGTAGACAGCAAGCAGTGTAGAGGAGGAGAACCCGATGAAATCATCTTCTCAGGTAAAGGTCTCTCCCGCGGCGAACGGTGATTCAGAAGCCACTCGGTTCGCGCGGTATGGTCTGGCTATTCCGCGACAGATATTGAAAGCTTTGGAGAAGCGCGGCATCTACTGCCAGTCCAGTGTTTCGATTGAGCACCAGCATCTGGCCAAGC
>CAZQDD010000258.1:0-1161 GCA_964591805.1 uncultured Acidobacteriaceae bacterium
CTCCTTCGGGCAGGACTAATGAGCATGGTTACGTCCCGTCTGTCCCCTGGTTTCCCCAAAATGGGGGTTCACTCCACACGGCTGACCCCTTCGACCCTAACCTCTGGCTTGTCGTTTTTCCCAAGCTCGAGACTGGCCAAGCCCGGCACCTGCGAAGATCTTACGCAGCTTATCAAGGGATTTGGTGGTGACACCCTCCCGCTCCAGGATGCTAACAGCTGAAGTCACCCGGTTGAATTCAGGCCGAGCGAGCGCCTCCCCCCTGGCCTCTGCCTTGTCTGACGTTAGATCTTCGCCAAGACTCTCCGAGATTGCTAATGCCATATCGCGTGCGGCATCGATCAATCGCATGACAGCGCCTGTCCTGTACCCTCCGTTGCAGTACGTGTCAAGAGCAGACCTCGCCGCAGCAAAAGGGTGATCGTCGCCGCGTTGCCAGTTGTTTTTCCCGATTTGGGAAGCGTAAGGCTCTGATCTACGCTTCTTCAGAAGTTTCTGCAATGCTGCATCGGCTTCCACGCTTGGAGTGTAAAGCGCCTGCCAAAGTTTGTCCAGGTCCGGGGCTAAAGCCATGATGAACGGATCTCTCTCCGCTGCCGGCAGGCTCAAGTGGTGGTTCATGAGCCGCTGGGTGGAGACCACCGCAAGAACAGCCTTAGCAGGCTCGGGTAAACCACGGATGCGGGCTGCCAGTTGCTGATATTTTCCCATTGACCGACCTCATGTCCTCAACGACAGGGTCCTTCGTCGTTTACCATTATCCACCCGCACCCGCAATAACGATAGACTGGTCCCTGTCTCTAGCGGGCGGGCTCGGGTGGTGGTTTCATGAGCCGCAGGGCGCAAACCGCAGCGGTGGCAGCCCTCGGTAACTCGTCCACTACGCTGATATGCTCGTTCAGGCGCCGATAGCCAATAGGCCAGTGTCAGAAACCCTGCGACCAATATCCTCCATAAACCCAGAAGATAGGGACGCCATACTCCTCAAACTGCGCGTTGGAGGCGTTCTCCATAAAGGGCACGCAATACTTTTCGCAAATGTCCCTGCCTGCGGACGCGACCGCCAAGACTAAATATCCGTTCGCCCTGGCCCATTCAACCAGAAGTAACAAAACGGGTCAGCCTGAACTGCGCGATTATTCCTCTGCTCAGGCCAGCTCC
>CAZQDD010000259.1:0-1151 GCA_964591805.1 uncultured Acidobacteriaceae bacterium
ATTACGCCGAATTCGATGGCCGGCGCGCCAAGCGCCTGATTCTTAAAGTGATGGGCGACTGAAAAAGAATCGCCCAAAAAGCCGCGCGCTGGAGTCTAAACATAGTGGTGAGACGAGAATCGTGCCTTCGGAGCCGCGACCGTGAGGGAGCGGTCCATATGGTCGCGCCTTCGGAGCCGCGACCGTGAGGGAGCGGTTGCATATGGTCGCGCCTCCGAGGTGCCGCGACTTCGAAAGGAATCATGATACGCATACTGTTCGGTCTTATGGTGGGCGCGGCTTTGGCCATGCCCGCGGAATTGCCGGTCACCCAGGTGGTGCTTTACAAGCACGGGCTGGGATTCTTCGAGCGCGCGGGCACGTTGGGGCCCGGCGAATCGGCGCGTCTGGATTTCGACGCGGCGGAGATGAACGACGTTTTGAAGTCGCTGACCATTGAAGAGCGCGGCGGCGGCAAGATTTCCGGCCTGCGCTACGATTCGTTGGACCCGCTTAGCCACACACTGGCGCAGTTCCCCTTTCAAATCGGCGGCGCGCAGCCGTTGAGCGGCATGTTGGATCAGTTGAAAGGCGCGCGCCTCGATCTCAAGTTCGGCAACGACACGGTGAGCGGCGTGATCGTCAACGCGCGCGAAATCGCGGCGACCGAGAATCAGCCGGCGCGCGAACAGTTGACGCTGCTGCTCGATTCGGGCGAGCTGCGCAACCTGGACCTGGGCGCGGCCTCCGGCATTCGCTTCGCCGATGCGCAACTGCAACAGCAGTTCCGCGATTACCTGGCAGCGCTGGCGGCGGCGCGGTCGAAGGAGCGGCGCAGCGTATATATCGATTCCACCGACGCCAAAGAGCGGCAGGTGACCGCCAGCTACATGATCCCGGCGCCGGTCTGGAAATCCAGCTACCGGTTGATCCTGCCGGAGAGCGGCAAACCGGTGCTCGAAGGGTGGGCCATAGTCGACAACACCACCACCGAGGATTGGACCAAGGTGCGGCTATCGCTGGTATCGGGGCGGCCGATTTCGTTTATCAGCCAACTCTATGCGCCGCGCTACGTCGGCCGTCCCAGCGCGGAATTGCCGGAGGACGCCGCGGCGCAGCCGGTGCTGCACGCGGGAGCGTATGGCAATGAAGGCCCGATCGGCACCTTTTCC
>CAZQDD010000260.1:0-1143 GCA_964591805.1 uncultured Acidobacteriaceae bacterium
CGACCAGGCCGAATCGACCGGGCAGGTCCCCGACGACCGGACCATTGTGGTTGAACGGTGCCGCGACGAGCTGGGCGACTGGCGCGTGTGCGTGTTGACGCCATTCGGCAGCCGCATCCACATTCCCTGGGCGATGGCGGTGAGCGCGCGCATCCGCGCTGCGGGCGGGCCTGAAGTAGAAACCCTGTGGGGCGACGACGGTTTTGTGCTGCGCTTTCCTGACACCGACGAGCCGCCCGATGCGGATTGGATTCTGGTGGAAGCAGCCGAGGCCATGCAACTGGTGTTGCGCCAGTTGGGATCGACGGCCCTGTTTGCCGGGCGCTTTCGCGAGGCTGCGGGCCGCGCGTTGCTGCTACCGCGCCGCCGCGCCGATCAACGCTCGCCGCTGTGGCAGTTGCGCAAGCGCTCCTACGATCTGCTCAGCGTGGCTTCGCGGTATCCGTCGTTCCCTCTGCTGCTCGAGGCATATCGCGAGTGCCTGCGCGATGTTTTCGACATGCCGGCCCTGGTCGAGATTCTCCAGGAGATCGAGCAACGGAAGCTCCGCGTGCACGTGGTGGAGACGCGCAAGCCTTCACCGTTTGCCTCTTCGCTGCTTTTCAGCTACGTTGCCAATTTTCTTTACGACGGCGATGCACCGCTGGCCGAGCGCCGCGCCCAGGCGCTCTCCATCGATCAGGATCAGCTGCGCGAATTGCTGGGCGAGGCCGACTTGCGCGAACTGCTCGACCCCGCAGCGATTGCAGAAGTGGAAGAGGCCGCGCAATGCCTCGCGGAGAATTATCGCGCGCGGTCGGCTGACGGCATGCACGATCTGTGCCTGAAGTTGGGCGACCTTTCGCGCGAAGAGTTGGCGCGGCGTGTGGTTTCGCCGGAGTTGCTCACGCAGGTCGACCGGTTGATTCGCTCGCGGCGCTTGTTGGAGTTGCGCATTGCCGGCGAAAAGCGGTTGATTGCCGCCGAGGACGCCGCGCGTTACCGCGATGGGTTGGGCATTCCCTTGCCGCCGGGGCTGGCGACTGCGCTGCTGGAGCCGGTGGCGCATCCTGTGCTCGAGCTGGTGCGCCGCTACGCTCGTACGCACGGGCCGTTCACGTTGCGCGAGGCTGCGGACCGGTTTGCGCTCGATGCAGAGGCGGT
>CAZQDD010000261.1:0-1139 GCA_964591805.1 uncultured Acidobacteriaceae bacterium
GTGGGTTTGGATGAAGCCGCCGCGACGGCACTCCGCGACAACCCGGAGATCAATGCGGCTGTGCAAACGGTGGAGAAAGCGCGTGCGGGCGCGCGCGGCGCACGCGCCGAATATATTCCGGACGTCGGGGTATTCGCCCAGTACATCTATCAGAACGGCGTTCCCCTCCTGTCGCAAAACAACGCCGTGGTCGGACTCCAACTGAAGTGGACCGCACTCGACTTCGGCAAACGCCACGCCGCGCTCAGAGTGAGCCAGACTCAGTTGGCCGAAGCGGAGGAGAACCTGGAGCGGCTGCGGAGCCGCGTGCAAATCGATGTCGAAAAGAGTGCGCGCAAAGTCCGTCGGGCCGAAACCGCCGTGGCAGCGGCGCGCGACTCGGTGGCTGCCCGCCAGGAGAGCCTGCGTGTCGCGAGCGACCAGGTGGAGGCGGGAACTGCCAATCGATCAGCCCTGATCGAGGCGGAGGCAGCGCTTGCCTCATCGCAGGCCGATCTTCTCCAGGCCGAGTTCGGCCACTGTAGTGCAACAGCGGAAGTGCGCCGCATCATGGGCGCCATCTGAATAAGGAAGGAGCCTTCGAGTGAATTATCGGGTACTGACCATATCACGGGAGTATGGAAGCGGTGGGGCGCAAATCGCGAAACTCATCGCGCAGCGAATCGGCTGGGAACTGCTGGACTCGGCGCCCGTCGACACGGTGGCGAGGGCTGCCCAGGTCGACCTCGGTTTCGCGCGAGAACGACGAGCGTTCAGACTCCTTTAATCCGAGAATCGTTGCCCTCCCACTCCTCGACGGTTGCCTAAGTCAATCCATGCGACAGGGCGCGGATCTCGGGAATCCGTGGCCCGGGCGGGTTGCGTCGCAAAGGCGCACAATGGAAACGTAGCGCGTTTGCTACGGAAAACTCTGATTGCGACGCGTTCGCACCGTGTCGGCGACACTGTGGGGACTTTTGTGGGTACCATGCTTCAAAATGGCGGCAAATGGCGAGCATTCGTGCGCTCGACCCGGATTCGCAGTCTGTCTGTAAGCGGTTGATACTGAGCAGCTACGCGCAATCCCGAGCAACCCTGCAAACGGCTGCCAACTAGCTGTTAACCGAAGGGTTGTAGGTTCGAGTCCTACCTGAGGAGCC
>CAZQDD010000262.1:0-1138 GCA_964591805.1 uncultured Acidobacteriaceae bacterium
AGCATCTGGTGAAAGCTGGTAGGGAACCGCGGTGACGCGTGGCGAGGTTTACTGGTCCGATCTCGTTCCGTGATCGGGTTCCGAACAGACGGGACGCCGTCCAGTGATCGTGGTATCTCACGATGGCTTCAACCAGGCCCCCGCGTGGAAGTCGATCATTGTGATCCCGATATCGACCTCCGCGTCGCAGGGCGAGCGCGGGCTGACCGTTGTCGAAATCCCCGGCGGCACTGCCGGGCTGCCAAGAACTAGCTTTGCCGTGTGCCATCAAGTCACCACGCTGGACCGCGCGGAGCTCACCATCGGTCAAGCGCGTATTGGAAAGTACAAATCGGCAACCAGTCGGCTAGAAAGTTCGAATCGAGAGGTGCGTATCAATACTCAAATGAACCAATACAGGCTCCTGGAGGGACTTTGGCGGCAACTAAACGAGTCCTGGTCGTCGATGACGAGCCCGCTGTCCTTCGCCTGGTGTCAATGGCGCTTTCGGCCCGGGGTTATGAGGTTTGCGCAGTACCCAGTCCTGCGCAGGCGTTGCATCTTGTAAGGTCGGAGCCGTGTTTCGATGTGGTGGTATCGGATGTTATCATGCCAGGGATGTGCGGGCAGGAGCTGGTCCGGAAGATCGCCTGGATGTGCCCCCGCACCGCCGTGGTCTTGATGTCGGCCGACATCGCTTCCGGGACGCTCCCCGAAGGCGCGGCGTTCATCGGCAAGCCGTTCCTGGTGCAGGATCTCTATTCGGTGGTGGAGAAGAAGCTCGAACCTCCGGGGGGGGGGGAATCGGGGAATCGGCTACGAAACTCCGAGGAAAACAGCAGCCCAGCCTGACCCGCGTGGCTATTCCGAATTCAACGTCGTCGCTCACATGAAACTCAGCCAGGCGCCGCAGCGGCAGGCATCGCAGCGATTGCGGATGCGCGCGACTTCGGTGGAATCGCCGGGGGTCGCGGAAAGTGACGCGGTGATCCTGGGTGCGGAGGCGGTGTGGCGGCGGACCGGCGCCCTGGAGGCGCCTGGCGCCGCTTTCCTCGGCGTGGGGGAAGCGGGCGACGGTCTTGAGGACCTGGGTATCGCGCATCAGCTCAGACTTCGACCGTGACCTTGTCGCTGGCTAGATCGTATCCTTCATCCTTGG
>CAZQDD010000263.1:0-1129 GCA_964591805.1 uncultured Acidobacteriaceae bacterium
TACTCCGCATAATTCTCAGCTCAGCATAACTGCGCTTATGGTGAGCTCCCCATAAGCGTACGCCGACAGTGCAACTCAGCCGGAATGACTTGTCATGGCTGTTGCGCAAGCCGATGGCGAAGCGGCATCCTTCGAAGCCGGCTTCGAGATCGAGCACCCCGAACATCCGCATTCCATCCTTGGATACCGCGTATTCCTCGGCGACGACGCCAATGTGTCGAAAGCTCATGCTCTCGACAAGCGCCTCGACCACCCGATGGTGTGCAATCGGTTGATGTGTTTCGGTTGCGGGTGGCGTTGGCACTTGTGCCAGTTCCTCCCGCGTGATTTTTCCGTTATAGGAAATTAACGTGCTGTTTTCTGACATGGTTTCTCCTATCGAATTTGTTACGAGCTGCGGCTGTGCGCGCTTGGGCGCACTGGTGATTTGAAGGGTTGTGCCGAACTGGGCGCGGCCAGGGGTGATTGTCGATACGAGCGGCGTTCTGGCCCCGCCAATGCTCCTCCAGGATGAGCCGGTCGCTGGCGCAGAAATGTCGTGCCGTCACCCTGAGGGTGGCGTTCTCGATTTATGTGTAGGTATTCTGATCAATCGCCGGAAGGCCGCAGATCTGGGGGCCCCGAATGCTAGGCGGCCGGGTTTAGTCCGTCTCCCTGACGCGTGCATCAGCACCGTCCGCAATGCACTCGGGTTCTGCTCCAGCGGAATTGTGTCGGAGGAACTGCCGCAGCGCACGTTCCCCTGCCTTCTTCTCCGGCGTTGATGGCCACAACCGGCGATACAGGTGCACGGTGAGCGGCACAGCCGCGAGCGCCCCGAAAAAGGCGCTGACGGCGCTGGCCTTCAGCCCTTGTGAGAGCAGGACGCAATAGACAACAAAGAGGCAAAGCACCAATGTTGCGTCTTTCGCACGTTTCATGGTCGGCTCCTTGCTCGATCGATGCAGGCTCGTCATGGCCTCAGCTGATAGCAACTGCGATTGGCTCGGCGCCCTTCGCCGCCTGGCCTTCAACTTCGTCCGCCGGCCGCTGTCGCCGCGCCGGTTCGACAAGAAAGTGCGGATGAGAGCAGGACGGACAATTTGTACCAGCCACGACAGCTTGTACCGCATCCACAAACTGAGCCGGC
>CAZQDD010000264.1:0-1117 GCA_964591805.1 uncultured Acidobacteriaceae bacterium
TTCGCGCCGGTTGGCAGATTCTCGACAGCGCCTACCAGCTTGAGACTAAAACCTATGGACCCGGCCAGGAGGCGCTCCAGCACGCCATCTCTCGCTACAACACCGGCGACACCCAGCGCGGCATTGATAACGGCTACCTGGCGCGGATCATGGCGGCACTCAAGCAAGGCCCCGCGAAAACATCCATGACGAGAGGAGAGGGCAGAAGATGATCGACGCAACCGACTTCACAATTCCCGGCACCGGCGTACTCAGAAATAAGCTCGGCATCACCGATTCCGCCGCTCTTTTGAAAGCCACGACAGATTCCACTGTCCTTCGTCTTGCCGAGCTTCATGCTTCGCCCATTCGAGGCGGCTTTGACTCCGCGCACCTACAGGCCATTCACCACCATCTCTATCAAGACCTTTACGATTGGGCCGGAGAGCTGCGATCGATCGACGCCCACAATGTGCCCGCGTCTCAGGTAGAGAAATCCCTCAACAGCGTCTTGGATCGCTTGAGCCGCGAGAACCACCTGAAAGGCTTGAGCGCCGAAGAGTGGGCAGGTAGCGCCTCGGCATACCTCTACGACCTCGGAACGATACAGCCGTTTTTGGCGGGAAACGAAGTCGCACTCCAGGAATTTGCCGTCGAGCTTGCACGCAAGAACAACCTGAGCTTGCAATGGGACACGACACCCGGCATCGCATCCGACTCGATGGCGCTCCTCAGCCAGGCTGAGCAATCTGCCAACCTGCGGCGCCTCATCATGCTGGCGATGGACACTGACCCCGTAGCGCAGTATTCCAACCGTAGTCATGTCTTGGAAGAGGGATTTGAGCGGTTTCTGCCTAGCCGCATGGGATGAGACGACAAAGGGCAAGCTGCGGGAGCCTTGAGTGTCAGGAAAAAAGACAGACCCGCCCTTGAGCGGTTTTTCCGGTTGTATCGTCAAAACAATGTTGTGGTTACGGACGGGATTCCAACAAAGAGGAAGGTAACACGCCATGATTCCAGTGCCATACTTTACCCTCTCTTGGGTTCTTTGCCTTGCGTGTTGTGAAAAGAGTCGTAACTACGCTAAAGCAAGGAAAGCTATCCGCTTTCCATACCCATGACTGCGACGACGTGTCCT
>CAZQDD010000265.1:0-1101 GCA_964591805.1 uncultured Acidobacteriaceae bacterium
GGCCGCGCGATCCCACGTAGTCCACTTCAAGAATCGTGTTGTGGGCCAACTGGCGCTGAATGCCGGAGGAGAACTGGTAGATGACCGGAGACTTTATGTTCTGGCTATAGGCTGCGATGGGGTCGCCTATGCCGGTCAGCAGGCCATTGACGCTTCCTGTGGGAGCTTGCGGCCCTCCAGGGAACGGGTTGCTGAGCGAAAAGCCCGGCGCTGGAGTTAGATCGCCATCATTGCTTGAAGTGAGCGGCGTATTGAGGGTGAATCCGGTCTGAAGGGCCGCCGTGGCGTCATAGCGCAAAGGCGAATAGAAGACGCCAAAGCCTCCGCGCACAGAAGTCTTGTCTCCGAAGGCGTAGGCGTATCCCAAGCGGGGCGCAAACTTGGTCTTGGAAAGCTCCCCCGTCTCATTGCGTCCGCCCGTGCCGGCAAACTCCAGGCCGCCAACGGTGCCCGGCACAGCGGTTGCCAGCGGGCTGGCAACAGTTGGGTTGAATCCGACGACGAGATTGTTGTTGGAGTCTTTCAGGCCGGTTTCGTACTCGTACCGCAAGCCAAGGTCGAGGGTCAGCCTGTGTGTGATGCGGAATTCATCCGCGACATAGCCGCCCCAGTAGTTGATGTACTGGTTAAAGTGCCGGGACTCCTCGATGTTGCCGCTGGTGGGAAGGCCAAGGAGCAGATCGGCGATGGCGCTGCCCGAAGCGCCTCCATCAGGCGAGTTGGGAGTCTGTTCGGTGAAGTTTCCGGTGAAGTTGAAGTATCCGGGAGCGTGTTGGAAGTCGGTGAACGCAAGGTCGATGGAGCGGTAGTCGATGCCGGCCTTGAGGCTGTGTTTGCCGGCCTCTTTGGCGATCTGGGTAAACAGGTTCCTGGAGTACCAGAAGGCTCTGGTGGCCGTCGAGTCGCTCAGAGATGTGAAGTTGGTAATGTCCACCGGCGGAAAGAAGTTCAGCTGGTAGTTGTACGTGGGCAGTCCGAGAGTGGTGGGATTGAAGCCGGTGCTTAGCGGCAAAATGACGTTGGGGAAGCGGTTGAAGCCGAAGCGTACGCTGAGGATAGTGGTGGGGTTGAGGGTGAAGATGTTATTCAGGTTAGTGGCGT
>CAZQDD010000266.1:0-1088 GCA_964591805.1 uncultured Acidobacteriaceae bacterium
CCCCGAACGGATCCTGCTGAAAACCGAAATACTGCAGCAACATCACGCTACCTCCTCGGCCTTAGCCGCGCCTGCTGGTTCAATCAACGCCTCTACAGCCTGGTACATCTGCCATGCCGTGGCCCAGTGAACTTGAATCCCCCTCCGATTCGCCTCTTCCGCAACCCAGCGGAAGAGTTCGCTAAGAGCTCCTCCAAGCAGCGGGTCGAGATTTCTCTCCGCCGCTCCGTGAGTGTAGAGCTTGAGAAAGAGATCGTCGCCGATCATGGGCGCCAGATCGAACCACCGGCGCACCCGCGATTGCGTGGGCATATCGTAGCCGGCGATCTCTCCCGTCTCGACCCGCGGCAATGCTCGTTCGCCAAAACGCATTCCGAGCGGTCCGGTAATCATGAGCAAATCGCCCTGCCGACCGCCCCCAACCGTCGCTTCGATGCCGCGGTCGAAGGACTTTGGCCGGCCATCGCGATGGTTCGTGCACCAATAGATTTTGTTGACGACACGGCTTTGTGACACCGAGGGCAGCGAGGGCATGGTGAAATCGGCGTAACAGCCGAGATCGCTGAGCAGGCCGATTTCACCTTTGAGGCCGCACCATTTGCCATGCGGAAGTGAGTTGTCGAGCGCCCAGTTGCCATGAATAAAGCCGAAGGCAGTGCTGCCCTTGTGTCCTCGGAGCAATCCGTGATCGTTTCTCAAACGATGACAATATTCAGTGACTTTTCGAATAAAAGATTCGCGCCGCTCATTGTCGTGGTGGAGATGCACCTCGACGTCGGCGACGCCGAGATGCACCATTTCGGATATGCCATCGAGCAGGTCTCGCCGGTACTCATCTTGCGGATAAAAGAACGTGTACTGGGGGCATTGTCCCACGGCGTCCCGTGGAGCATCATCAGCAATGCGCGGCCACATGTCTCGCCACTTCGCCGCGCGCCCAAGCGCGGTTTCAACGGATGCGCCCATTCCCAGTGGCTCGTAATGATCAGTAATTGCAACCCAGGCACGCTTCGGCTTGGCCCCGCGCGCGGCTTTGCGCAGGCGATCCTTCAGATATGGCGCCAGCCAGATTTCCGCGTGTCGAGGTA
>CAZQDD010000267.1:0-1080 GCA_964591805.1 uncultured Acidobacteriaceae bacterium
CCTCGGGGGTCACCCAAAAGCGGCCATGTAGGGTCACTTCAAAACCGGCCATGTTAGAGGCCCAAAACAGAAGCTCCGACCGGGGTGCAGATAGCCTCGGTTGGCATGGGCAATGTCTTGAGCGAAGCGAAGCGGCAGCAAGTGATTGCGCTGGGGCGGCTGGGTTGGTCGCTGCGGCGGATTGAGCAAGAGACTGGGGTTCGTCGCGAGACGGCGGGCGGCTATCTGAAGGCAGCCGGGATTGCGGTAGGGCGGCCGGGCGGCTGGAAAAGAAAGCCCGGGCCAAAACCGGCCATGCAAGTGACCACCGACTCCAGCACGGAAATCCCCTCCCTTAACTTACAAACAGAAGACGAGATTTCAAAACCGGCCATGGAGGTGACCACCGACCTCGGGCCGTTCGCAGTGCCCGTGGCCGAAAGCCGCCAGGCATCGGCCAGTGCCTGCGAGTTGTATCGGGAAACGATCGAGCTTGGGCTGTCGCAAGGCCGCAACGCGATGGGGATCTGGCAGGACCTTGTCGACAGTTACGGGTTTGCGGACGGCTACCAAAGCGTGAAGCGTTTCGTGCGCAAACTGCGAGGGATGCGATCGCCGGAAGCGCGGGTAGTTATCGAAACCTCGCCGGGCGAAGAGGCCCAGGTCGATTACGGCAGCGGCCCGATGGTGCGCGACCCGCAGAGCGGCAAGTACCGGCGTACCCGGATGTTCGTTCTGACGCTGGGCTGTAGCCGCAAGTCGGTTCGGCTGCTGTGCTTCCGTTCGAGCGCACGCACCTGGTCCGAGTTGCATGAGAAGGCCTTTCGCCGTCTGGGTGGATCGACGCGAGTCGCGGTTCTGGACAACCTGAAAGAAGGTGTTCTGGTCCCCGACATCTACGATCCGAGTCTGAATCCGCTGTATCGCGATGTTCTGGCACACTATGGCGTGGTCGCCCTGCCTTGCCGCATCAGAGATCCGGATCGCAAGGGTAAGGTCGAATCAGGCGTAGGCCATGCCAAAAAGACACCGCTAAAAGGTAAGCGTTTCGAGAGCCTGGAAGAGGCGCAAGCGTATCTGGATCACTGGGAAGAACGCTGG
>CAZQDD010000268.1:0-1074 GCA_964591805.1 uncultured Acidobacteriaceae bacterium
GAACAAAGTCGTCATCCCGCGCCCGAGGCCGGAGTTGCTTAGCGAGATGATCTGATCCAGGCCAGTGGGGCCGTGGGGATTGAGGGTGTGGAAGTGCAGGCAAGCAAGGATGACTGACGTTTTCGGAGTTGGCAAGGCAGTTGAGAAGCTGGCCGATCCCCTCGTGGACATCATCAAAAAGGTCGCTGGACCGGCGGCCGATGAAATCGGCCTCACCCTTCAGGACTCAGTAAGGGTGTACCGGGCCAAGCGGCAATACCGGCTTTTCGAAAAGATGCGCGACTCCGTGATCGAAGCCGGGTTCGAGCCAAAGCGGATTGCCCTAAAACTCTTGCTTCCCGCATTGGACTATGCGTCTGTTGAGGAGGACGAAGACCTCCATACGGCTTGGGCGTCACTCCTAGCCAACGCCGCCGATCCAGCCGTAGCTAGGGTCCCATCCGCTTTTGCCGAAATTCTTCGACAGTTGTCGCCATGCGATGCCCAGCTTCTGGACGGAATTTGCACCCATATCCTGACGACGGAAGTTCTTCCAATTCAGCTAGAACACGCTTCGCGGTGCGATCTGATACGGAGCAACGGTCTTCCTGATCGGAAAATTTTCCGGGTATGGGACATCATCGGGTACTCACCCTCTGGAAGTGAGCCCCTGAGCTGCGCCGAGGCCGAAACTGAATTGGGTCAGCAGAGACGAGAATCCAAAGAGCAGTGCGATATCGCCCTAGACAACCTGATGCGTCTTCGACTCGTTGAATCCCGCAAGGAGATTAGTATTCCGATGCCGACCATCCAGGACATAAACGACGGCACGGATTACGCAGGCCAGAGAGTCAAACACGATACCGAAGAACTGTTTTACGTGACGGCTTTTGGGTTTCACTTCATTGAGATGTGCACCAGGCCATCAGACCGAAGAGAACACCGCGTATATCCATTAGCTGGTAAGCGCCCGTAGAATTGAGCCGTTCCCGCGTCATGAAAGGAACAACCAGCCTGCTGCGGGACCCAGCGAATCGGTGCTCGTGCTAAGCTGTGGCTATGAAGCTCACGATCGAGCTTGATCGCGAACTCGAT
>CAZQDD010000269.1:0-1069 GCA_964591805.1 uncultured Acidobacteriaceae bacterium
TGTGGGGCTGGGAGTTTGCGCGCACAACAAGGATGCGGTGGAGAGGGCGGAGTTCTCGCACCTCGCACTGGATACCAAGCTTCCTGGCTTGTTTGCGCAGGCATACGCCACTCTAGAGACCATCGACACCAACTCCACGGACCGACGCGTGGCCTACATAGAGCCCCCGAGCCCGATCTTCGGATCCAGTTTTGCGGCGCCGAATTGGACGCCGGACGGTGCCTCGCTGCTGTTCGACCTCGACGGCCGAATTGGGATCGTACCGGCGGGGGGAGGCAATCCGAAGTTCATCGACACGGGACATCCCACCTTGAACTCGACGGAGTTCCACGGTGTATCGCCAGATGGCACGATGCTGGCGGTCAGTGGTGTGCGTCCCGACGGCGAACTTGCAATTTACGTCATGCCCATCGGAGGAGGGATGCCCAGGCGTGTCACGTTGGAAGCTCCGTCTTTCTGGCACGGCTGGTCGCCAGACGGAACAACCATGGTCTTCACCACCTTTCGCCGGGGTGAATTTGGGATTTACACCATTCCCGCGGCCGGGGGCAAGGAGACGCGGCTAGCGGCGATTGGGGACGACTCAGTTGCCGGCGGAAACCCGTTGGCGACCGCTGCAATCGGCGGTTCGGCGGAGTACTCGCCGGATGGAAAGTACATTTACTTCAATTCCAATCGCTCGGGCGCGATGGAGATCTGGCGCATGAGGCCCGACGGTTCGCAACCCGAACAAGTGACCAAGGACGGCGCAGGCAATTGGTTTCCGCACATATCGCCGGATGGCCGGCTGTTAGCGTTTCTCACGCCACAGCGGCGGGATTCACCTTTTCCCGCGAGGGCCGCAGAGCTCTCACTTCGCATCATGTCGCTTGCCGAAGGGCAAATCCGAGTGCTCGCCAATTTGACCGGCAAAGTGGGAACTATGCCAGTTCCGTCCTGGTCGCCAGATAGCCGCCGGTTGGCGTTCGTCAGTTATCAGGGGATCACGGCGGAAGACATGTTGCTGCCGCCTCCCGCTCCCGGCGTCGTAAAATAATTGCAGTGCCAGAAACAATCACATTGCCGGAAA
>CAZQDD010000270.1:0-1062 GCA_964591805.1 uncultured Acidobacteriaceae bacterium
CCGGTTGCGAACCGATCAGCCAACAATTCCCAATCCGCGCGTCGGCGACTACACGCCCGGGTGGATTGTAACTTACCGCTGTCGGCGTTTTCCTGGATGTTGTCCTCGAATGCACCCGGCCCAGAGATAAGCTAACCTGTTGACGAAAGAGTTGGGGTGTGAACGAAAGAGCCAAGGTCATCAGGCGGGAGTTCGATGGCAAAATCATTTCGATCAGGGATGAACGAACTGCGCGACCGAGTATCCAGGACCGAGTGGGTAGAAGACCCACGCGACATTCGTCGGCGTCGGTGGTTGGCAGATTTTGAACGGTTGTCGTTGGTCGCAACAAATTCAAGAGGTTTGATAAAGGCGGCCCTCGATCCTGGTGTCGACAAGCGCGTTTGCGCAATCGCTATCGAGGCCCTTGGCACTCTCCAATCCAAGACTGCTGTCGCGACGCTTCTGAAGCTGCTGCAACACGCAGACGATACAATCAGTTTTCAGGCTGCTGGCGCGCTCTGTGAAGTGTCCCAATGCAACACAGTCCCCAAACTCCTTGAAATTCTGTCGAAGGCACCGTCTTGGCGATCCCGCGAGGGAGCCGCGTGGATTCTGCACAGAGTGGAAGGTAGGGGGGCATCTGCCGCTCTCGCCCAAGCGGCGCTGGGGGATGCTGTGCCTGCAGTGCGTATTTCCGCGGTACACGGACTCATTACTTACCCGAACAGGCGCACATTCAAAACCATTCTCCAGGCGCTAGAAGACCCGGCACCGCGGGTGAGAGGAATGGCAGTCTTCGCCGTGGGCTGTCTGTCGTCGCAACCAGGTATCGAGATTGTACTTCCAGCTTTGAGGCGACTAGCACGTAACGAGTCGGATGCACTCCTGCGCCATGAGGCCAGCCAGGCGCTCAGATCCTTAACTCGACCGGGACGCCTGAAGTGACTGTTGTTTCCGGTAAGCGGGAATTAAGCGGCGTTTGTGGAATAGTACCCGTTCGGTTGGCTAGACACAGTTCACTTGGCCGAAAAACGCCCGTTGCTGACATTTGCTGGGCAGGGGGGACCGGCGGCAAAGCGC
>CAZQDD010000271.1:0-1058 GCA_964591805.1 uncultured Acidobacteriaceae bacterium
CGATACCTCCCGTGAATACCAGCATGTCCAGTCCGCCTAACTCGGCCACATAGCCGCCGATCCATTTGGCAATCGTCCAGGTAAACTTCTCTACGGCAAGCAGCGCCTTCGCATTGCCGTGCCCTATGGCGTCGCGCAGGTCGCGCATGTCGCCGGAGAGTTCGCTCACACCCAAGAGGCCAGCTTTCTTGCTGACTACGGCCTCCAATAGGTCGGCGGCTTCGGTGGCATCTTTGGCCGTCTCCGCGATCTTGCGCAGGATAAACAGGAGCACTCCAGGATCGATATCGCCGGTGCGTGTGCTGCTTATGATGCCGCCAAGCGGCGTGAGGCCCATCGAGGTGTCCAGGCCCCGCCCGTCTCGGATCGCCGCGATTGAAGCGCCATTGCCAAGATGGGCGACTATGAGCTTTTGCGGCACGGTGGGTTTCAGTTGATAAACGATCGATTCGTAAGAAAGGCCATGGGCGCCGTAGCGGCGTACGCCCATTGCGGCATACTCTTCGGGGATGGGCATGCGAGTGACCACTTCGGACATGTGGCGATGAAAGTACGTGTCCAGGCAAACGAAGTTGGGAATGCCGGGAAACTGCCGTACAGCTTCGCGCATGATGTAGATGGCGATGGGTGTGTGCAGTGGTGCGAAGGCCTTGTAGCGCTCCATCTCTTCGATCAATGCGGCGGTGATGCGCTGGTTTGTCTGAACTGTAGGGCCGCCCGAAACCATTCGGTGGCCGATGGCCGACGGTGAGGGGAAGTCCTTCGAGTGCAGCGCATCCGCCACCAGTTTGAAGGCAACGGCCCTGGTAGGCAGGGCCGGGGTCTCATCGACCAGCTTTATCCCCTTGTCGTCCTTGATCCAGAACTCGCCCTGATCGGTGCCGATGCCGTCGACCGCGCCCTCGTGGAGTTTCTGCGGTTCGCCGTCGCCGGTTCTATACACAGAGAACTTGATGGAAGAAGAACCGCTATTCAAGACCAAGATAAACAAACCTGCCATAGAAACAACCCTTCGGAGGTAGCTGCAACCGGACAGGTCCTATTTCCTGGTTGGGGTC
>CAZQDD010000272.1:0-1046 GCA_964591805.1 uncultured Acidobacteriaceae bacterium
TTCACGCGGGAAGTGTCACGGTCATTGGTTGAAACACCAATGAATCAAACCGGCAATTTGCCGGACTGGATAAACGCGCCCCCGAGCTGCGTGAGCGGCGTTCACGGCTTTGGGGCGCTTTCTGATTTTAGGAAGGCATCAAGTTCTGCGGCTTCTTCGGGACTCATCATGGCCACTTTTGCAATGCGTGGCCCGCGTGACGTGTAGGATGAATTCTCTTTCGCCGGTGGTGGGGCATTGCTCGTAACTGCTGCCGGCGTTGTTGTCGGTGCGGGCTTTGCGTCCGCGGTGGGCGCATGTTGAGGCGCGGCAGGGACATCTACAACCGGCATGGGTTTCGCCCGCTTCCGTCGTTTGCGCGATTTTCCGCCGTCCAGGATGATGCGGCCATATTCGGCCACACGCGCCCGGCTGGTTTTGACACCATGTTGTTGCAACAATTCAGTAATGGACGCATACGATATATTTCGCTTCCGCAAATCCGCGATAAATTCATGAACTGGTTTCAAATCGTTGAACGGGACACGATGCGGATTAGGCCGGAACTCCTGAACGGCTTTGCGCAGTCCTTCGAGATCGGGCGTTGATGCGGTTGGGATATTCATAATTTTTGAATGTCATGGTTGCATGGTTGAGATTTGAGCGAGTCGTCTTGCGAGATGTTGCCTTGACCGTTGCGCGGCTGTTGCATTGCCGTGTTGCGAGTTGTCTCGCAAGTTTCCAGCGCGGACATAGCACGGCCAAGTCCGGCGCAAGGCAAGTCGTCTTGCGAGTCGTCCTGATGGACATTCGTCGGCATTGCCGTTGCCACTGCCCAGCCATTGCCGGGAAATTGCGCGGACGCGAGGCGAGAAATTTTGCCGGTCGTCTTGGCGGATGTTTCGTGGCCATCGTGTGGCCATCTCGCGGGACTCCACGCGGCCATCGGCGAGTTTTTAGCGAGCCGTAAAAACCTTACGAAGTTAAGGGGTAAGGCTTCCACCCTATCAAGGCGGTAGCACAAAACCGTGCGACTGCACCGTGACTTGAAAATTGTTGCATTGGTT
>CAZQDD010000273.1:0-1041 GCA_964591805.1 uncultured Acidobacteriaceae bacterium
CTCCAGTCCAAAATTTGGAGTGAAAATTCCTGCCAGCGTCGAAAAAATCAAAGAAAAATAAATTTGCTGGCGTACTCAGGTCGCGTGAGCGATCCGCCCCCCTACCCCCTGGCGCACATGTCCGCCGGCCGCAGTAGCAGTTCGGAAGGCGGGAAAAGTCGTGGCGGCGACGAACTGGCGGCAACGGTCTGTGCTGGGTCACTGGAGCGTCTGCGCGGTTTGCGCTGTAGAAGAGGCCCGTCTGGAGGCTGCAATGCGCGTGAGGGCGGCCTTCTGACGCAGCGTAAGAGCCTTTCTGTACGGGTTCAAGTGCCGGATGACGAGGGCACGTTGATAAAGATCAGCCTCCCGCACCATTCCGTCATTCCAGCCTCGGCTTCCGCATTTCTTGCACTGGCGCGGTCCGGTCTCCGAGTCGGCAAACCATTCCCACCCGCAGGCATCGCATTTCCAGTACAGCGCCATCTTCGCAACCAGACCCATTAGCCGCCCTCCAAAGTGACGATCATGGAGTCAGTGTGCTCCAGTCGGGAGATGAGGTCCACTGGATTCGTCTGCCGCGCGGAGTTAGCCGCCAACATCCAAACCGACGATCTCACGGGTACATGCAGCCGAGCCGGAAGAGGTGGGCAAGAAAGCGCGGGTTGTGCAACGATCCGATTTCCCACTCTATGGAGAAATACCCTTATGTATGGTGAGAAAGAGAGTGTGGTGATGCAACGATAATCCGCGGCACATTTGAGGTTCATGGAAACGCGGGGCTCAGTTCTAGACCACCCCCCTCGAAGCCCTCGTCTTGCACACACTCGCCAGGTAACTACAGAGGGCACGTTTGCCACCCAGACGACATAGCGCAGGTCAGGCCCGCCGCCGTGTGCGATAGAGCCAATACCCTGACCAGCCGAGCAAGAGCAGGCCGAGAACGAGGTCGATTGGTTGCCAGTCCTGCCGGTGCATCCGAACTGGCAAGATCGGATTGAGCAGGAGCGCAACAGCCAGGAAGGCCCACATCCAGCCCCGTGGCCCCGCCTGATACACCCG
>CAZQDD010000274.1:0-1041 GCA_964591805.1 uncultured Acidobacteriaceae bacterium
CCGAACGCACGCAAACCATCGTGCGCGCCGGTTCGCGCCTGGAAGGGCTGCTGGGGTAAGGCTGACGTTCGATCCCGACTCGGCCGCGACTACACGGGGCGGTTCCACAAGCGGCCCAACATCCGTGCGTGGTCTTCTCTGTCCCGGTCTGGCACTACACCGATGAACCGCCCCGTCGCGGGAGCAGTGCCGCATTTCATGTAGCGGTCAGGAATGTGACTCGCAACAGTCCACCGGAAGTTGATTCCAGGAACGGCGAACGTAATTGCGCGCATCCCATCGAACCGATGCTCCTCTGGTTGGTGACAGACGGCCAGCGCTGGGCCGTCCGCGCTGGAGACCCAAGTATGGAGCAGCGTTCCGGTAGGGAAGCCCTCCCGGCTCAGCAAAAACCTGCGCAGGGGCTCCTTGTATTTCCCGAGATCAATATCTATGACCCTGTCGTCCCTCTCCCAGGGGCCAGTCCCGCCCCGCCAAACGATGCTGGCCGCGAAATAGATGACCTTATCCATATCGAGGCCCGGATTCTGGGCTCCCGAGTAGACCCGACTCTCGCCCTTTTCGCAGGCCGGCGGGCACCGGAATAGGATATCTCTGAACTTGAAAGTTCCGTCGGACCGGCACGAATGTTCGAGCACCCAGCCCTCGCCACCCTGATGAAATCGCTCTTCGCATCCGGCACAGAGCAGGTGTTTATGAAATTGCTTGGAGCTTGTGTATGCCCCTGTCGGGCCCAGCAACTGCGGGTGTGGGTTGGTCCGAGACTCAGACCGAAGCGGCTTATACGCAGCTTGCGGCAGAAGATGGCTGTCGCATAGCCGCTGGTTCTTCGCCAGGCAGAGGGGGCATGTTCCGATCACTGGCGCCTTGGTTATCGCTTTCTCCTCTGGGAAGCATTGTCGCATAGGGTAAGCTGCCCACGGCCCGCTTCACTTCATCAACCCCTCCAACCGCTCCAGCGCTCCTTCCAGCTTCTGCGGCTTTTCCAGCACGCCGCCGAAAAGATCGCCCTTTTCGGCGAAACGGTCGGGCGCATTTTCG
>CAZQDD010000275.1:0-1028 GCA_964591805.1 uncultured Acidobacteriaceae bacterium
GAGAAGTTGTCGATCTGACGAGATCCTTGATAGTCGACCTCTTTGCCCAGACTGTTGGAGTTGGGAAACAGTCCCTGATAGCCACTCTTGGCGATGAAGCCGTAGAGTCCGGTGTACTCGGCAAAGATCGTCGCTTCCTTCTTGAGGGCGTTGCCGATCGAGAATTCATCCTTCGGCAGTGGCGGAGGAAGAGCCTCTGGACCTTTGGGTTCGATGCGTGTCGAGTAGAGGGTGTACTCCTTGCCATCCCAATCCTCTTCGTGCATTCTGATCGTCGGCTTGACCAGCTTGCCGATCGTGGCGCCAAGCAACGGGCCGATGAGCGGCACATTGGTAAACGCCGGCGACGCCACTGGGTACGGGCGGTCCTCGTAGTGCAGCTTTTCGAGGTAATATGGGTCCTTCAGCCAGCGGATGGGGTGCAGGATCGGGTTGTGCTTCCACTTCTCCTCTTCCGATCCGAACAGCGATATGTCTTCCGCGCGGCTCTTGTGCAGGACGCTCCAATGAGGCCGCCATGCCTTGATGCGCGCGCCTTCAAAGGGGGTTGATCCCAGCTCCCACCAGCGTCCACTTCGGATTGGAACCTCGTCCAATCCGGAATAGACATCGCGCAACTCGTTGCCAGTCTTGCGAGAACCAAGCATTCCAGGCAGGAAGGGCAAGGCTGCCACCAGACCAATTGCCGCTCCTCTGCCGGGTGTGCCCAGACCTTTCCAGATCTGAGCCAAGCCTTCGATGGATGCCAGCTTCTTACCGCTGGTGCCGGCCCATGTCCGCAGGGCCTTCACATCCGGCAGAAGACGTGAGCCTGCTTTTCGGAGATCCTCGGTGGCGAACTGGCCGCGCACGACGCGCGAGTAGTGCAGCAGGCCGCCGGCAAAAGCACCGGCCGCGGGAAGCGCCAGCGGACCGTACTGTGGTCCCGGGACTGTATTCTCGTAGAATTCGGTGACCTTGCGGCCGCCGGGAAGCATGTCTGTCAGATCCGCCCGGAGGACGTTGGCCTTGAGGCCGAGATCGATGAC
>CAZQDD010000276.1:0-1023 GCA_964591805.1 uncultured Acidobacteriaceae bacterium
CCTCGGTGGTCACTTCAAAACCGGCCATGCGTGGACGTCTCAAAACCGGCCATGGAGAGTGGCCTAAGACAGGTTTTGTTTTACCCTGCCGAAGTGGGTTTGGCAAGGCGGATCTGATTTCGCGGTGACGTGTTAAGTTAATGCTGTTCCCGCCGGGGTCGCGCCTAGCGGAAGCATCCAGGGCCGAAGACGCGGAGCTGGCTCCGAAGGAATCGGCGATTGAGACCCTTTGCAGGTGAGCTGTGATGGCTGACTCTGCGAAGGGTTTTCTGTTCTATCGTCATTCTTTTGGTGAAGCTCCGTTGTGGAGGCCCTTGGATTACGAAACGCGACGTTGCCGGGCTGCTTTTGCCCGGCCTCCTTATTGGTCTTGTCATTGGGCTTCTCCGCGGTTCCCGGATTTAGTTCGCCAGCTGCGCGGGCCGCACTTGAGAATGTGTCCGTGATGTAGCAGGCGGTCGAGCATGGCCGTAACGGCGGCGCTGTCGCCGAGCAGCTTCCCCCAGTCCTCTACCGGCCGATTCGAAGTCAAGAGTGTGCTTGTGCGCTCGTAGCGGCGCATGATGATCTCCAGCAGTTCTTCGGCAGCGGTCAGCGGCAGTTTTCGCATACCGAGGTCATCGATGATCAACAGCGGCACGGTGGACAGCATCTCCATGTGCTCTTTGCGTTTGCCGTCCAAGGTGGCATCGGCGAGATCTTCCAACAGAACGTGCGCTTCCCGATAGAGCACGCGGTAGCCTTGCAGGATGACGGCGTGTCCGATGGCTTGGGCAAGATGGCTTTTTCCGCTTCCAGGTGGACCGATAAAAAGTCCGTCCTCGCGCCGGCCGATAAAGGCTGCGGTCGCCAGATCGAAGACGAGGGCGCGGTTCATCTTAGGATTGAACTGGAAGTCGAAGGTGTCCAGAGTCTTGTTTACATCGCGGAAACGCGCCTGCTTGTGCCGCCGTTCCAGCAGCCGCTCGCTGCGGCAGGACAGTTCGTCGGACACCAGGATGGAGATCAGGTCGATGGGGGCCA
>CAZQDD010000277.1:0-1023 GCA_964591805.1 uncultured Acidobacteriaceae bacterium
ACGTACTGTAAACTTCATCTGCGATTCCAACAATGGGCGTGAAGCTCACAAGGGAGACTGTTTTAATGGCTGCTACAACAATGACGAAGACACAACTGGTTCGCCTTATGGCGGAGAAAGTTGAAATCACAAACAAGCAGGCGGCATTGTTTCTGGAAGCTCTGGCTGAACTTGCGGTGAAAGAAGCCAAGAAGAACGACGTTTTCGTGGTACCCGGTCTGGGTCGCCTGAAGAAAGTGCAGCGCAAGGCGCGGACGGGTCGCAACCCGCAGACGGGCGAGGCCATCAAGATTAAGGCCAAGACCACGGCAAAGTTCTATGTCGCGAAAGCAGTGAAGGACGCCATCGCACCACCAAAGAAGTAACTCCTGACATCCTCAGGCAAGGACTGGCCGACCAAGCGTCGGCCAGTCCTTATTGCTCAGGATGGAACCTTGCACGCACCGATTATTGTGCAGGGTGTCTGATACTGTTACCATCCACGATTGAAGGAGCAAGCCTATACATGGATACTGCACAGATTCTCGCCGACCTCCGCGCTCAGCGCGAACGCATCAGCCAAGCAATCACCGCACTGGAAACACTGGAAGAAACTGCCGTCTCCCGACCAACAGCCAAAGCCGCTACCAAAGCTGCTGCGGTGAAAAGCGGGAAGACTGCTGCGGTCGCTCCTCCCGCCGCCAAGAAGCGTGTGATAAGCCCCGAAGGGCGCAAGCGGATGGTGGCGGCTCAGCAGAAGCGTTGGGCGACGAAGAAAAAGGCAGCAAAACCTGTGGCGGGTGCGAAGCAGGTTGCTTCGAAGAAGACCGCCGCGAAGAGTGCCGAGAAGCGGGTTGTGAGCCCTGAAAGCCGGAAGAGAATGGCGGAAGCGCAGCAGAAGCGTTGGGCGAAGAAGAAGAGAGCGGTGAAGGCCGCCGCGAAGAAGGCTGCTGCGGCTCCGGTCGCCACGGTGGCGGTGAAGGAAGCCGCGAAGGCATAGGAAATTCCGGGAGGTGTGCCAAAGCACCTCCCAAAAGACCTCCT
>CAZQDD010000278.1:0-1022 GCA_964591805.1 uncultured Acidobacteriaceae bacterium
CCCCCGGGCTGCGCATCTCCATCGTGCTGCAGAAACTTCCAACTAATTGAGCGGCGGGATATTGCTTTCGGACCTTATGCAGCCGCCTGTGCTCTATCGGACTGGTGCACGCGGTGAGCGCTCCCGGGTGACCTACCGACATGCACGATAACGCTCTGCCGGGTCTGGCATTCCCACGCCGGGATGGTGGTCATTCGCTTTGCTACGCAGGAAACATCGTCCCAAGCGTGTTTTCGCGTAGAAACGCCAAGCCTGCGGCGCTGCGTATCTCATCCTCGATCAACGGCTTCGCTTCCCTTCGGGCCTCGCCCCAGTTGCCAGCGTCTCGGTGCAGGAGGATGAGACTGTAGTGTGCGGCCCGCAGCGATGCGTCTGCCGAAAGAGAACCCCTAAAGTGGCTCTCGGCCGCCAAATGGTCGCCCTTGGCCGCTTCCAGCCTGTTCAGTGCGCGCCGTATCACGACAACGTTTCCTTGTGCATTGACGCTTCGGGTTCGGCACGTAAAGTCCGTGGAAAACTCAGATATCCACGGGGGCTGTGGATAAGCGCACGTAGTCCCGATGCGGAGGCACCTTCCGGGGCGGACGTGAAGCCTCATCTTTAGGTATTTCCGGGAGCCGACTCTCTGGTACGACCACGGCAGCGCCACGTTCGACAGCATCGGAGCCTCGTTCCGTGCATGGAGCCAGGAAGCATGTAGTGAAGACCTGCTCCCCGAGTTGCCTCTCGGGGCCACCGGGTTTTCGAGACGATACAGCGAAGCACTCAGTGTGTCAGTCCTGCTATCGACAGCGGAAGTTTGTACGCCGACACGGATGTTTCACAATTCCCGATTGGATATACTTCTCAAGACAGGAGGACTGGACGCGGTGAGGGGTTCTCGTTTGCGCAGTCTATGGCAGCCCGCGTTCATGATTGCGGCCCGCTGGCCCGCCCGCGAACCTGACAGCGGACCGGCATAGTGAATGAGATGGCAGACCGATCTACGAGCGCCCCGAGCGATTATCTTGCTGCGGAAAGAA
>CAZQDD010000279.1:0-1008 GCA_964591805.1 uncultured Acidobacteriaceae bacterium
AACGCACTGCCGATCGATTATCTCGACGCAAAGCCGGACAGCATCGATCCCCAGGGGGACAACCGGCTGTTTGTCCGGCAGCTCCGGGTGATTGACATTGGCGTTTCCCGAATCGAAAAGGCGATCCTTGATTACTACCGGGCCTTTGAGCAGCGTTCCCGATGGGCGCGTGAGGAACTGCTGGTCGGCAATGAAGTTGAATCTTACGAGCGCCGATTGATCGACGAGTGGGAGCGGTTTGCAGCAGCGATGACCGATGAACTGCCGCCAACCATAAGCGAGATTGAGTTAAAGAAGGTTGGCCGCCAGATTTTCAACTGGATGGAGCAGACCGCGGATTTCAGAATTCGTCCCAACGTGACGGAGCCCTATGTCATGCGCGGGAGCTTCCACATTCTCGCAAATAAACCCGCACCAAGCGTGTGGTGGCACCCGAAGTTCCTTCAACAGTTGTCTGAGATCCTCACAGAACCGGCGGTAACCTCATGAAGCCTTGGAGCGAGCGGCCGCCCGAGGTCGCGCATCTCTTTAATCCCGCCTTCTGTGCGCTGCTCCTGCGCGAAGCCGTTCGTGGATTTGCCGAAGTAAGTCCTTCTGGAATGCCGCACCCGCTCGTGTTTCTTCTCCTCCCGATCGTGCTGCACAAAGCCACCAGAGAATCGCTTCCCGGCTCGATTACGACCAAGATGCATCCTTGGCTACAGGAGCACCAGGAAGCCCGGATTAGTTTCTGTGAACGCTGCGCGGCTATCTTGCCGCATACTCGCGAGGCCATTCTCTTTGCCATGAATGCTCAGATGGTCACGCTCTCACAGGATGGCTCAATGCAGGCTCCCCGTTTGCGGCTTAAGCAGCTTCCTTGGCCCGGTGACTCGGAATCGGCGGCGTGCCGGAAACGAGCGCATTTTGTGGGGCGCTGGTTGGCTTTGGCCGGCGATAATGCCACGATTTTTGCAATGTGGGGTGTCCGTCCATGACCATGCAGATCCGTTCCATTCTTCTCTACAA